>NZ_JBIAJC010000011.1:0-338359 GCF_042871745.1 Streptomyces sp. NPDC005576
GCAGGGGGGACCCTGTGGGAGAGTAGGACGCCGCCGAACAATTTTTCCGGGAGACCCCCGTGCCTTTGGGCACGGGGGTTTTCTGCGTTCACGGGCAATGGTTCCGCTACACTGAAGGCCCTCAGGGCATCGCCCCCACCGAGGACTTGTACACGTCCAGAGCCGATCGTGGCGTCCGCCCCAGGAGGGTGCGCAGGGCGTTCTGCTCGATCCCCGTACCGTCGAGGAACCCTCCGGCGACGGCCGAGTAGGTGCCGACGAGCATGGGCACCTGGAAGGGGAGGGCTTCACCGGCCGAGTGGAGCTCCGCGCGAGTCGCCGCCAGGGAGCGGGGCCGGTACACCCCGCCGACCGCCTTCGCCAGATCGGCGCCGGTGAGGGGCCGCTCGCCGACGAGTTCGTAGATCTTCCCCGCGTGGGCGCCGGGGGCGGCCACCACCCGTGCGGCCACCTCGGCGAGGTCCGCTCGGGCCACCGCCGCCATCCCGCCCTCTCCCATGGGGGCCACGATCGTGCCCTCCGCGGTGGGGGTCGCGATCGCCGCGAGGAACTCGGCGTAGAGTCCGTTGCGCAATATCGTCCACGTCAACGGGGAACGTGCCAGCCGTCGTTCGGTCCAGCGGTGGGCGAGGGCGAATGGCAGGTGGTCGCCGTCGCCGCTCAGGCTGGTGTAGACGACGTGCTGGACGCCGGCCTTCTCCGCAGCGGCGATCACGGTCTCGTGGCGGGCCAGGACGACGTCGTCCTCGCCGTATCCGGCGGAGATCAGCAGGAGCGTGGCCACCCCGGTGAGATCGAGTGACTCCGGCTCGTCGAAGTCGATGCGCCGCTCGGCCGCGGAGCGAGGGGTGCGCGTGCCGAGCACGACATCAGCGAGGTCGGCCAGTTCGCGGACGACGAGCTTGCCGAGAGCGCCACTCGCTCCGGTGATGAGGATCATGGAAATGCCTTTCCTGTGCAGTGTGTTCTCATCCTCGGGAATGAAAGCGAATCACGTAAGGAGGCACTTCGATGTCAGTGGGGCACACCGGGGTAACCACGTCCGAGCGGCAGGAGCCGGTGATCGTGTGCGAGACACCGCAGGACGAGTGCGGTGTGCGGGACGTGCTGGACCGGCTCGGCGACACATGGTCGGTCTACGTGATCGTCGAACTCGCCTCCGGGATCCGGCGCTTCAAGGAGTTGCAGCGCTCGATACCCGGCAACATCTCGCAGCGGATGCTGACCCTCACCGTCCGGCGCCTCGAGCGCGACGGCCTGGTGACCCGGACCGTGTACCCGACCGTGCCGGCCCGGGTCGAGTACGAACTGACCGAGCTCGGGCACAGCCTCACCCACCTGGTCAGGACGCTGGCCGACTGGTCCATCGCGCACCGTCCGGTCATCGCCGCCGCCCGTCGGGCCTGGGACGAGGCCGACGGGGTGGCCGCTCCGCCGCCGTAAGGGGTGCGGGTCCAGACTCATGGGTGCATGCGGGCGCCCTTGAGGACCTTGTCCACGGCGTTGCGCGGCCCGTACACCGCAAGGCCCACCAGGTCGAGCGCGTCCGCGCCCACGGCCCGGACAGCCGCCCGGTTGTCCCGGTCGTTGCCCGTGGTGAAGAGGTCCGACGTGAACAGGGACGTCGGCAGTGAGCGGGAGAGGGTGCGGGTGTGCGCCGAGGTCATTACCTCCTTCGTCCCCTCGAAGACCAGCACGGGCTGGCGGAACATCGGCAGGTACGGGGTGCCGTCGGCGTCTTCGTACGGATCGCCGACCACCTCCGGCGCCACCGTGCCGAGTCCGCTGACCAGGAAGGCGGTGACGTTCAGCCGCTGCCAGGTCTCCAGGTCCTCGCGGAGCAGGACGGCGATCCTCGTGTCGAAGCGGACGGGCGCGTTCTCGTACGGGGCGACGGCCCCGGCGGCGATCTCGTTCTCGGTGTTCATGCTCCGAGACTCCACGACGCCCGCCCGTCCGGTCTTGTACGTTCTTGGCGTGCCGTCCTCGCAGGAGCAGGAGATCTCTGTGTGGCGCCCGCACGTCCCGGGCGTCGTGGAGGTCCTGCACGCCCACTTCACCGAGCACGCCTACCCCATGCACGTCCACGACGCCTGGACTCTGCTGATCGTCGACGACGGGGCAGTCCGCTACGACCTCGATCGGTACGAGCGCGGCACCCCGCGCGACACCGTGAGTCTGCTGCCCCCGCAGGTCCCGCACAACGGCTCGCCCGCCACGGCGCACGGCTTCCGCAAGCGTGTCCTCTACCTCGACATGACGCAGCTCGACGCGACTCTCATCGGGCCCGCGGTGGACCACCCGGACTTCACCGAGCCGCTGCTGCGTGCTCGCGTCGGGCAGCTGCACGCGGCCCTCGCGCACTCCGGTGACGCGTTCGAGGCGGAGAGCCGGCTGGCCTTCGTGGGGGAGCGGCTGCGCGTGCTCCTGAGCCCCGGACCGGATCGGGGCGATGTGGTGCCCTGCGGCCGGGGCGTGGCCCGTGACCTTCGCGACCTGCTCGACGAGCGGCTGGTGGACGGCCTCACCCTGGCGGAGGCCGCCCGCCTGGTCCACGCCCACCCCACGCATCTGGTGCGGGCCTTCAGCGGCGCGTTCGGCATCGCCCCGCACCAGTACGTGACGTCCCGCCGTGTCGATCTGGCCCGCCGCCTGCTGCTCGACGGGCGGCCGCCGGGGGAGGTGGCGAGTGCCGCCGGTTTCCACGACCAGTCGCACCTCACCCGGCACTTCAAGCGGATCCTGGGCACCACCCCCGGCCGGTACGCCCGCGCCGGGAATGACGCGGCGAGCGGACGGACGGGGGGGCCCGCATGACGTGGCAGACGTGGATCGCCGTCGCCGTGGGCGTCGTGTCCCTCGCCGCGGCCGGGTCCGGATGGGTCAACCGGCCCGGCGGATCCGGCCACGCGGTCCGTCGGCATCGCCTTTACCGTGTCGTCCTCCCTCTGTTCGCCGCCTGGTTCTGCCTGGTGGGCCGGCTGCCCCAGGCGTTCCACGCCTCCTGGCTCGTCTCGGACGTCTGTCGCCTCGTCGCGGTGGCGCCGGTCTTCCTTGTCTTCCTCGCCGCACGGAGCCGAGCTCGCTGAACACCGGTCCGCGCATGAGGACGCGCGCGCCGGGAAGCCCGGACCGGATGGTCCAGGCTTCCTGGCGCGGCAGGGGTGGGGCAGCCGGTCAGGCCGGGCGGAACCAGACCGTGGCCAGCGGAGGCAGGGTCACCGTGATGCTGGCCCCACGGCCGTGCGCCGGTACATCCTCCGGCTTCAGCGGTTCCTCGTTCCGTACGTCGCTGCCGCCGTAACGGGCCGAGTCGGTGTTCAGGACCTCCACCCAGCTCTCGGCCGACTCCGGTACCCCGAGCCGGTAGTCGTGCCGGACCACCGGGGAGAAGTGGCTGACCGCGAGGAGCGGGGAGCCGTCCGCGTCGAAGCGGAGGAACGCGACGACGTTGTCCTCCGCCGCGCCGCCGTCCACCCAGCTGAAGCCGCCCGGGTCGGTGTCGCGCTGCCAGAGCGCGGGCACCGCGCCGTACACCGCGTTCAGGTCGGCGACCAGGTCGCGTACCCCGCGGTGGTCGACGGATGCCTCGTACGCCGGGTCGAGCAGCCACCAGTCGGGGCCGTTGCCCTCCGACCACTCGGCGCCCTGCGCGAACTCCTGACCCATGAAGAGGAGTTGCTTGCCGGGGTGGGCCCACATGAAGCCGAGGTACGCGCGGTGGTTGGCGCGCTGCTGCCACCAGTCACCGGGCATCTTCGAGACCAGCGCCTGCTTGCCGTGCACCACTTCGTCGTGCGAGATCGGCAGGACGTAGTTCTCGCTGTACGCGTACACCATCGAGAAGGTCATCTCGTTGTGGTGGTACCTGCGGTGCACCGGCTCCTTCGCCATGTAGGTGAGGGAGTCGTGCATCCAGCCCATGTTCCACTTCAGCCCGAAGCCGAGCCCGCCGAAACCGTCCGGGCCGGTGTGGTGGGTGGCGCGGGTGACGCCGCTCCAGGCGGTGGACTCCTCGGCGATCGTCACCACTCCGGGGTTGCGGCGGTAGACGGTCGCGTTCATCTCCTGGAGGAAGGCCACCGCGTCCAGGTTCTCCCGGCCACCGTGCTCGTTCGGCGACCACTGACCTTCCTCGCGGGAGTAGTCGAGGTAGAGCATGGAGGCGACCGCATCGACCCGCAGGCCGTCGATGTGGAACTCCTCGCACCAGTAAGTGGCGTTGGATACGAGGAAGTTGCGGACCTCCGTGCGGCCGTAGTCGAACTCCAGGGTGCCCCAGTCGGGGTGCGCCGCACGGGACGGGTCGGAGTGTTCGTACAGCGGGCGCCCGTCGAACTCCGCCAGCGCCCACTCGTCGCGCGGGAAGTGCGCGGGCACCCAGTCCATGATCACACCGATGCCCGCCCGGTGGAGCGAGTCCACCAGGTACCGGAAGTCGTCGGGGGTGCCCATGCGGGAGGTCGGCGCGTAGAAGCCTGTCACCTGGTAGCCCCAGGAGCCGCCGAAGGGATGCTCGGAGACCGGCATCAGCTCCACGTGCGTGAAGCCCAGGTCCTTGACGTACGCCGGGAGTTGCTCCGCGAGTTGACGGTAGGTCAGCCGGGGTCGCCAGGAGGGGAGGTGGATCTCGTACACCGAGAACGGCGACTCGTGCACCGGGCGGTCGCCGCGGTGCTCCATCCAGTCGTCGTCCTGCCACGCGTAGTGCGAGGCAGTGACCACCGAGGCGGTGGCGGGCGGGATCTCGGCGGCGCGGGCCATCGGGTCCGCGCGCAGGGTGTGCGAGCCGTCCGGGCGGCAGATGTCGAACTTGTAGAGCGCGCCCTCGCCGACCCCGGGGAGGAAGAGCTCCCACACCCCGGTCGCCCCGAGCGAACGCATCGGCAGGCCGGTGCTGTCCCAGTAGGTGAAGTCGCCCGCGATCCGTACCCCGCGCGCGTTGGGCGCCCACACCGTGAACCGGGTTCCGGCGACGCCCTGGTGCTCCATGACCCGCGCGCCGAGCGCGGTCCACAGTTCCTCGTGCCGGCCCTCGCCGATCAGGTGCAGGTCCAGCTCGCCGATCGCGGGCAGGAAACGGTACGGGTCCTCGATCTCGACCTCGTTGTCCGCGTAGGCGACCAGCAGCCGGTACACCGGTACGGCCCCGAGCGGCAGCACTCCGGAGAAGAAGCCGTCGCCGTCGTCGAGCAGTTCGGCCCGGAGACCCTGGGCCAGTACCGTCACGGCCCGTGCGTGCGGGCGCAGCGCCCGGACCAGGACCCCGCCGTCGTACAGGCGCGCCCCGAGCAGGTCGTGCGGGGCGTGGTGCTCGCCGGCGAGCAGTCGGCCCCGGTCGGCGTCGTGCAGGGCGGGCGCGGGCCGGACGCCCTCGTCGGATCCGCCGCGCCGGGGACGGGGCGGCACACCGTTCTTCTTCTTGGTCTTGGAGCGCTTCGCCTGGGGCGCAGTGGTGGTGGCCGTGGCGGTGGTGGCGGAGGCCACCGGCTCCGGCCCGGCGGCCGTCTCGGTCGTCACCTGCTGCGGGGCGGGTACGGCCTCGATGGGGTCGGGCGTGTCGCTGGACGGCTTACGGGCGGTCACGGGGAAGGCCTCCTCGGGGTTCGGTCGGGGCGCGGGCGGGGCGGGCGGAAGGGGGAAATCCGTGCGGGCCGTGCGGTCGGGGGCCGGGGGAGGACCCCGTGCGGGCCGGGGCGCCCGCGGGTCCTGCGGGCCGCGCGGCAGGGAGCCGCGCGGACCCGGATCAGGTGGACGCGGCCAGCCGCTGGATCGCGGCCATCGGGACGGGCAGCCAGTCGGGGCGGTGCCGCGCCTCGTACAGCACCTCGTACACCGCCTTGTCCGTTTCGTGGGCGCGCAGCAGCTCGGGTTCGCTGCGGGGGTCGGTGCCCGAGACGTCGGCGTACCCCTCGCAGTACGCGGAGCGGCAGCGCTCCGCCCAGGCATCGCTCCACGGCCGGTGGGAGCGGGCCGCGTAGTCGAAGGAGCGGAGCATTCCGGCGACGTCGCGGACCGGCGGTTGCGGGCTGCGGCGTTCGGCGAGCGGCCGGGCGGGTTCGCCCTCGAAGTCGATCAGTGACCAGAACCCGTCGGCCGCGCGGAGCGTCTGTCCGAGGTGCAGATCGCCGTGGACGCGGTGGGTGGCCCAGGAGCGGCCCCGGTGCCCGAGCTCCGCCACCGCGTCGAAGGCGGCGCGCAGCGCGGGGACGTACGGCAGGAGCGCGGGGACGGCCTGTGCGGTCGACTCCAGCCGCTGGGTCATCCCGGCGACCAGCTGTTCGATTCCGACCAGGCGCAGGTCGGGGCCCGGCAGGGCGGAGGCGAGCGCGGTGTGGACCTCGGCGGTGGCCCGGCCGAGCGCACGGGATTCCGGGAGGAAGTCGCGTCCCTCCGCGAGCGCGCCGAGGGCCAGTTGCCAGCCGTCCTCGGCGCCGCGCAGGAAGGGTTGCAGCACTCCGAGGGTGAGCGGTTCGGGGGTGGTCGCCTCGAACCAGGCGACGGGTGCGGGCACCCGTCCGCAGCCCTCGCCGACGAGGGCGAGCGGCAGCTCCAGATCCGGGTTGGTGCCGGGGAAGACTCTCCGCAGGATCTTGAGGATGTACGCGTCGCCGAAGACGAGCGAGGAGTTGGACTGTTCGGTGTCCAGCAGCCGGGGCGCGAGCCCGGCCGGAATCGTTTCCGCGCGTTCGAAGCGGAGCGCGCCGAGGGGGCCGGGGCGGCGGAACCGCTCCAGCAGGAGACCGGCGAGCCGGGGGTCGTGGAGGCCCTCGTAGACGGTGCGGCCGGCCAGCGGGCCGTCCGCCACCCGTCCGATCAGGGCGGGGGCGAGACTCGGTGGCAGGTCCGCCCTCACCCCCAGCAGGAGTTGGTAGCAGTCACCGGTGGGACGGGCGGGCAGTCCGGGCTGGTGGACCCGGACCAGGAGGTGCAGCAGTCCGGGGCCTGCCGCGGGGGAGTCCACCGGCAGTATCTCGGTGGCGGAGACCAGGGTGAATCCGGCCACCGGGTGGCCCTTGCCGGCGAACCATCGTTGCCGGGGGAGCCATTCGTGGAGCAGTGGGGCGAGGGAGGGCAGCAGTGCGGTCGCTGCCGCGGTGCCCCCCGGCCGTGGGTGGGGTTGCGGGTGGGGGGCTTGTTCGGTGGTGCTTTTCGCCAGGGCGATGTGAGTGGATGCAGCCTCCGACATGGCATCGCGTCCTTTCCCCGGGCACACGGATGCGAGGAGTGTCCCGGATTGCGGCAATGGCTGTCCGGCTGTGCGGGACGTGTCGGCTGAGGATGGTGCGTACGGACTCGAATGGCTCAACAGCCGTCCGGGTCCTCCGGGCGGTGTCCGGCGGATCATGGCCGGGGCACGGCGCCCGATGTGGGTGAGGGTGCCCCGTGCGGGACGGTGGAAACCGTCCCGCAGGAGCCGTGCGTACCTTTCGTCGGGGCACAACGCCCCGGCGGCGTCGCTCAGATGGCGGGAGCTTCCTTCCGCAGGCGGAACCAGTAGAAGCCGTGACCGGCGAGAGTGAGCAGGTAGGGCCACTCGCCGACGGCGGGGAAGCGCACCCCGCCGATCAGTTCGACCGGGTGACGGCCGTTGAAGGACCGCAGGTCGAGTTCGGTGGGCTGTGCGAACCGCGAGAAGTTGTGGACGCACAGCACGAGGTCGTCCTTGTACTCACGGGTGAACGCGAGCACCGCCGGATTGGACGACGGCAGTTCGGTGTACTCGCCCAGCCCGAAGGCCGGATTCTGCTTGCGGATCTCGATCATCCGCCGGGTCCAGTGCAGCAGCGAGGAGGGCGATGCCATCGACGCCTCGACGTTGGTGACCTGGTAGCCGTAGACCGGGTCCATGATCGTGGGCAGGAAGAGCCGGCCGGGGTCGCTGGAGGAGAACCCGGCGTTGCGGTCCGGCGTCCACTGCATCGGGGTGCGCACCCCGTCGCGGTCGCCCAGCCAGATGTTGTCGCCCATCCCGATCTCGTCCCCGTAGTAGAGGATCGGGGAGCCGGGGAGCGACAGCAGCAGAGCGGTGAAGAGCTCGATCTGGTTGCGGTCGTTGTCCAGCAGGGGGGCGAGGCGGCGCCGGATGCCGATGTTGGCGCGCATTCGCGGGTCCTTGGCGTACTCCGCGTACATGTAGTCGCGCTCTTCGTCCGTGACCATTTCGAGGGTGAGCTCGTCGTGGTTGCGCAGGAAGATGCCCCACTGGCAGTTCTTCGGGATGGCCGGGGTCTTGGCCAGGACTTCGGAGACCGGGTAGCGGCTCTCCCGCCGTACCGCCATGAAGATGCGCGGCATCACCGGGAAGTGGAACGCCATGTGGCACTCGTCGCCGCCGGCCTGGTAGTCGCCGAAGTAGTCGACGACGTCCTCGGGCCACTGGTTGGCCTCGGCGAGCAGGACGGTGTCCGGGTAGTTGGCGTCGATCTCCTTGCGGACCCGCTTGAGGAAGCCGTGGGTCTCGGGGAGGTTCTCGCAGTTGGTGCCCTCGCGCTGGTAGAGGTAGGGCACGGCGTCCACCCGGAAGCCGTCGATGCCGAGGTCCAGCCAGAAGCGGAGGGCGGAGATGATCTCCTCCTGCACCGCCGGGTTCTCGTAGTTGAGGTCGGGCTGGTGCGAGAAGAACCGGTGCCAGTAGTACTGCTTGCGCACCGGGTCGAAGGTCCAGTTCGAGGTCTCCGTGTCGACGAAGATGATCCTCGCGTCGGGGAACTGCTTGTCGTCGTCGGCCCAGACGTAGTAGTCGCCGTACGGCCCCTCGGGGTCCGACCTGGACTGCTGGAACCACTCGTGCTGGTCGCTCGTGTGGTTCATGACGAAGTCGATGATGACGCGCATGCCGCGCTGGTGCGCGGCGTCCACGAACTCCACGAAGTCGGCGAGGTCGCCGAATTCCGGAAGCACGGCGGTGTAGTCCGAGACGTCGTAACCGCCGTCTCGCAGCGGCGACTTGAAGAACGGCGGCAGCCAGAGGCAGTCGACGCCCAGCCACTGGAGGTAGTCCAGCTTGGCGGTGATGCCCTTGAGGTCTCCGATGCCGTCGCCGTTGGAGTCCTGGAAGGACCGGACGAGTACCTCGTAGAAGACGGCGCGCTTGAACCAGTCGGGATCGCGGTCCTTGGCGGGGGTGTCCTCGAAGGTGTCGGGAACAGGCTCATTCACGATCATGGTGTGGGTGACCCTCCGGTCGGCGGGGACGGTCGCAGAACGACGATGTGCGCGGGCGTGATACCCGGCTCTAGGCGCACATAGAAGGCCCTGCCCCAGTGATAGGTGTCGCCGGTGAGCTCGTCGCGCACCGGCACGCTCTCGTGCCAGTCGAGGCCGAGGTGCGGCATGTCCAACGAGACCGTGGCTTCCTGGGTGTGGTGCGGGTCGAGGTTGACGACCACCAGAACGGTGTTCGATCCGGAGCGCTTGCTGTAGGCGATCAGCGCGTCGTTGTCGACGGAGTGGAAGTGGACGTCACGCAGCTGCCGGAGCGCCGGGTGGCGCCGCCTGATCCGGTTGAGCGACGTGATCAGCGGAGCCAGCGAGCGTCCCTCCCGCTCGGCCGACTCCCAGTCCCTGGGCCTGAGTTCGTACTTCTCCGAGTGCAGGTACTCCTCGCTCCCCGGGTGTGCCGGGGTGTTCTCGCACAGCTCGAATCCCGCGTACACGCCCCAGGACGGGGAGAGCGTCGCGGCCAGCACGGCCCGGACCTCGAACGCGGGCCGGCCGCCGTCCTGGAGGTAGCCGGGAAGGATGTCGGGGGTGTTCACGAAGAAGTTGGGGCGCATGTACGAGGCGGCGTCGCCGGAGACCTCGGTGACGTACTCGGTGAGCTCCTGCTTCGTGTTCCGCCAGGTGAAGTACGTGTACGACTGCTGGAAACCGATCTTCGCGAGCGTGTGCATCATCGCCGGGCGGGTGAACGCCTCGGCGAGGAAGACCACGTCCGGGTCGGTGCCGTTGATCTTCTCGATCACCTGCTCCCAGAAGACGACCGGCTTGGTGTGCGGGTTGTCCACCCGGAAGATCCGCACCCCCCGGTCCATCCAGAACCGCAGTACCCGGACCGTCTCGGTGACCAGCCCGCGCATGTCCTTGTCGAAGGCGATGGGGTAGATGTCCTGGTACTTCTTCGGCGGGTTCTCGGCGTACGCGATCGAGCCGTCGGGGCGGTGGTGGAACCACTCCGGGTGTTCCTTCACCCAGGGATGGTCCGGGGAGCACTGAAGCGCGAAGTCCAGCGCGATCTCCATCCGCAGGGTGCGGGCGGTCTCCACGAAGTGGTCGAAGTCCTCCAGCGTGCCGAGGTCGGGGTGGACGGCGTCGTGACCACCGTCCGCCGAACCGATCGCCCACGGCACGCCCGGGTCGTCGGGGCCCGCCGACAGGGTGTTGTCCGGTCCCTTGCGGTGGGAGGTGCCGATGGGGTGGATCGGTGGCAGGTAGACGACGTCGAAGCCCATCGCGGCCACCGCCGGCAGCCGTTCGGCCGCCGTCCGGAAGGTGCCGCTGACCAGCCGGGTCTCCTGAGCGGCGGGGACGGGTGCCCCCTTCGGGGAGGTCACCCGGGCCACCGGTTCGCGGCGGGCGCCCTCGGAGCGCGGGAAGAGCTCGTACCACGCGCCGTACAGCGCACGCGGGCGCTCGACGACCAGCGGGAGGGGGCGCGAGGCGGTGACCAGCTCGCGCAGCGGGAAGCGCGCGAGCGGGTCGGCCACCGCCGGGGTGAGGGCCGCCGCCAGCCGCGCGGCGGGCGGGCGGGAGGCGTCCCGCAACGCGTCGACGGCGGCCAGGACCGCCTCCCGGCCGTCCTTCTTCGGGACGCCCGAGGCGGCGCGCTCGTACAGTGCCGCGCCCTCGGCAAGCACCAGTTCGGTGTCGATCCCGGCCGGAACCTTGATCTGGGCGAGCCGCCGCCAGGTGGTCAGCGGGTCGCTCCACGCCTCGACCTTGTACGTCCAGCGCCCTTCGGCGTCCGGAGTGACCTCGGCGCCCCAGCGGTCCGTCCCGGGAGCCAGTTCCCGCAGCGGCACGAAGGGGCCGCGCCGTCCGCTCGGGTCGCGCAGTACGACGTTGGCCGCCACCGCGTCATGGCCTTCGCGGAAGACGGTGGCGGAGACCTGGAAGGTCTCGCCCACCACCGCCTTCGCCGGGCGTCTGCCGCAGTCGACGAGCGGAAGGACGTCCAGGACGGGAATACGACCGATCATGACATCACCTGAAGGCTGGAGCGGGGCGTGCGGGGACGACGGCACGCGCGGCGAGGGCCGCATCCGCGTGCCGCGAGGGTGGGGATCAGTCCTTTGTAGCTGCTCAGCTGTCTGCTGACGGGCTGTGGGCATGGCCGCTCCTGTCCGCGTTCACTCGAATGGCACTCGAATGGCTGGCGTGCGCGGGAATGACGCGCACGCTGCGGGGGTGTGCGCGAGGGCGTGTGCCGCCGGGTCGGTTGTGTATGCCGGTAGGGCGTGTCTGACCATTCCCGCCGGGCGGGCGGCGCCCGGCACGGCACCTCGCGGCGTTGTCGGACTGCCCGAGTACACCCAGTACACGGGCACTCCTCCGCCTTGCGATGCACCGCGCCGGACACCGCCCGCTGATCCGACGCGAATTATCCGACACGCCCTAGCCTTCCCACCGATTTCGCGCGGTCAACCCGGTGCCGTGTTAACTACTGGGTCGTAATCGGATGCCGTGCGCACCCCGCGCCCGGCACCGGGCGTGTGGCGTCACACGAGTCACCGGGTACCCGCGCTCCGGCGACTCGCACCTCCCGGTGGGGTCGCCACCCCGGAAGCCTCTCCCGGCCGGCCCATGCCCACAAGGTCGCCAGAGGTGGTGAATCAGCCATATCGACTCGGCGCGCCCGGGGTTGCCGGGACCACCGGGACCTCTGGGGCGGCCCCCACGCGCACGGTCCGGGGGGCGGCACGCGCGCGCGCCGGACCGCGCGGCGCCCCCGTGCGCCGTGGCCGTAGGGGGCGGTAGGGCGTTACCGTCGTCAGTGGTGGAGCGGCGCACACCGTGGTGCGGCGTCCCCTCGGATTCGCAACTCCCCTGTAAAGGTGGAACGCGTGAAGGCCATTCGTCGGTTCACCGTACGTCCCGTCCTCCCCGACTCCCTGCGACCCCTGCACGACCTGGCGCGCAATCTGCGCTGGTCGTGGCATACCGAGACCCAGGAGCTCTTCCGGTCCGTCGACCCCGAGGGGTGGCGGCCGGAGGATGCCGACCCGGTGCGGCTCCTCGGCTCCGTCTCCGCCTCCCGGCTGTCCGAACTCGCCCGCGACGAGGAGTTCCTCGGCCGCCTCGGCGAGGCCGCCGACGAGCTCGACGGCTACCTCACCGGCCCCCGGTGGTACCAGGACCAGCTCGCCCGGGGCAGCCAACTCCCTGCCTCCATCGCCTACTTCTCGCCCGAGTTCGGGGTGACGGCGGCCCTGCCGCAGTACTCCGGCGGACTCGGCATCCTGGCCGGCGACCACCTCAAGGCCGCCAGCGACCTCGGTGTCCCGCTCATCGGGGTCGGCCTGCTCTACCGGCACGGCTACTTCCGCCAGTCGCTTTCCCGCGACGGCTGGCAGCAGGAGACCTATCCGGTACTCGACCCCAACGAACTCCCGGTCACGCTGCTGCGCGAGCACGACGGCACCCCCGCCCGGGTGGTGCTCGCCCTGCCCGGCGGACGCTCCCTGCACGCCTGCGTCTGGAAGGCCCAGGTCGGCCGGGTGCCCCTCCTCATGCTCGACTCCGATGTGGAGGAGAACGCACCGGGCGAACGCGACGTCACCGACCGGCTCTACGGCGGCGGCAGCGACCACCGGCTCCTCCAGGAGATGCTGCTCGGCATCGGCGGGGTGCGCGCGGTGCGCACCTGGTGCCGGCTCACCGGCGCGCCCGCCCCCGAGGTGTTCCACACCAACGAGGGCCACGCCGGCTTCCTCGGCCTCGAACGCATCCGTGAACTCGCCGGAGGGAAGGAGACTCCCGGCCGACCTGACGGCGAGGGGCTCGACTTCGACGCCGCGCTCGAAGTCGTCCGGGCCGGCGCTGTCTTCACCACCCACACGCCCGTCCCCGCCGGCATAGACCGTTTCGACCGCCAGCTCGTCGCCCGCCACTTCGGCGACGACGGGGAACTCCCCGGAGTCCCCGTCGACCGGGTGCTCGCCCTCGGCGAGGAGACGTACGAGGGCGGCACCCCCGGCATCTTCAACATGGCGGTCATGGGACTGCGGCTCGCCCAGCGCGCCAACGGCGTCTCCACCCTGCACGGTGCCGTCAGCCGGGAGATGTTCTCGGGGCTCTGGCCGGGATTCGACCCGGCGGAGGTGCCGATCACCTCCGTCACCAACGGCGTGCACGCCCCGACCTGGGTGGCCCCCGAAGTGCTGAGCCTGGGCGCCCGGCAGGTCGGCGACGCCCGCGCCAGGGACGCGCTCGCCGGCGGCGAGGTGGCCACCGGGAACGACACCGGCCGCACCGGCACCCCCCGCCGCTGGGACGCCGTGGCGGCCATCCCCGACCGCGAGATCTGGGACCTGCGCCGCGTCCTGCGCGAACAGCTCGTCACCGAGGTCCGCAAGCGGCTCTACGCCTCCTGGCGCAGGCGCGGCGCCGGCACCGCAGAACTCGGCTGGATCGACGGTGTCCTCGACCCGGACGTCCTCACCATCGGCTTCGCCCGCAGGGTCCCCTCGTACAAGCGGCTCACCCTGATGCTCCGCGACAAGGAGCGGCTGACCCGGCTGCTCCTCCACCCGACCCACCCCATCCAGATCGTCGTCGCCGGCAAGGCCCACCCCGCCGACGACGGCGGGAAGCGGCTGATCCGGGAGCTGGTCAGGTTCGCCGACGAGGCGCGGGTCCGCCACCGGATCGTCTTCCTGCCCGACTACGGCATGGCCATGGCGCAGAAGCTCTATCCCGGCTGCGACGTCTGGCTCAACAATCCGCTGCGCCCGCTGGAGGCGTGCGGCACGAGCGGGATGAAGGCCGCGCTCAACGGCAGCCTCAACCTCTCCGTGCGCGACGGATGGTGGGACGAGTGGTTCGAGCCGGACTTCGGCTGGGCGATCCCGACCGCCGACGGCTCCGCGGTGGACGACGACCGGCGCGACGAACTGGAGGCGGACGCCCTCTACGCGCTGATCGAGGACCGGGTCGCGCCCCGCTTCTACGACCGGGGTGAGAACGGGCTGCCCGAGCGGTGGATCGAGATGGTCCGGCACACCCTGGTCGCCCTCGGCCCGAAACTCCTCGCCGGACGCATGGTCCGGGAGTACGTGGAGCGGCTCTACGCCCCCGCCGCGGTGTCGCGCCGGGCCCTCGACGCCCCGGCCGCACGCGACCTCGCGGCGTGGAAGTCGAAGGTACGGGCGGCCTGGCCGCAGGTGGCCGTCGATCACGTCGAGACGGTCACCGACACCGCCGCCACCGGCTCGGCGGAGCTGGGCGCGACCCTCGACCTGCGGGTGAGGATCGCGCTCGGCGGCCTCGACCCTGAGGACGTGGAGGTGCAGGTCGTCGCGGGGCGGGTGGACTCGGGCGACGCACTCGTCGACGCCCAGATCTCCCCGCTGAAGGTGACCGGCACCGGCGACCTGGCGGACCACCGGGTCTACGAGGGGCCGCTCTCCCTGGACCGTACGGGCCCGTACGGCTACACCGTGCGGGTTCTGCCCTCGCACCCGCTGCTGGCCTCCGGGGCCGAACTCGGCCTGGTGGCCCTGCCGGACGCGAGCGTCGGGGAGGAGGCGGGCGGCCCGGTGCTGCGCTGACCGGCGGCACCGGCGGGGGACGCGTGGACGGCCCGGGAAGAGGTGATCTCTTCCCGGGCCGTCCGGTGTTTCTGAGGTGACCCGGCCGGTCCGGAGCCGGTCCGGAGCCGGCCCGGGTCATCCAGGGGCGGAGCGCGTCAGAAGGTGAGCTTGAAGCTGTTGATCTTGCCGGTGTCGCCCGAGGCGACGTCCTGCACCTTCAGCTTCCAGACACCGTTGGCGACCTGCGCCGAGGCGTTGACCGTGTAGGTCGCCACCACGTTGTCGGCCGAGTCGCTCGACGAGGAGTTCTTCAGCCGGTACGAGGTCCCGTTCGGGCCGACGAGGTCGACGACCAGGTCACCGCGCCAGGTGTGGGTGATGTCCACGCCGACCTGGAGGGTGCTCGGGGCGTTGCCGGTGATGCCGGAGACGGTGATCGAGCTGGTGACGGCGGCGCCGGCGTCCGGGATCGAGACGGCGGTGCTGTTGGTGAAGACCGTCCCGGTGGGGGGCGTGGTGCCACCCGGGCGGGTACCGACGTTGATGCCGGCCCAGGCGTTGGCCACCGCGGTGTACTCGGCGCTCGTCGTGCCGTAGAGCTCACCGGCGGCGGCGAGGGTACCGGTACGCGCGGAGGCGTAGTTGGTCGTGGTGGTGAACTTCGTGGTGAGCGCCCGGTACCAGATCTGCAGGGCCTTGTCGCGGCCGATGCCGGTGACGGGGAGGCCGTCCGAGGTCGGGGAGTTGTACGAGACGCCGTTGACGGTCTTGGCGCCGCTGCCCTCGGAGAGCAGGTAGAAGAAGTGGTTCGCCGGGCCCGAGGAGTAGTGGACGTCGGAGCTGCCGATGCCCGAGTACCACGAGTCGTACGAGCCGCCGTCCTTGCTCGGCTTGTCCATGTAGCGCAGCGGGGTGCCGTCGCCGTTGATGTCGATCTTCTCGCCGACGAGGTAGTCGCCCGGGTCGGCCGCGGTGTTGGAGTAGAACTCCACGCCCGCCGCGAAGATGTCACTGGTCGCCTCGTTGAGGCCACCGGACTCGCCGCTGTAGACCAGCCCGGCGGTGGCCGCGGTGACGCCGTGCGACATCTCGTGGGCCGCGACGTCCAGCGAGGTCAGCGGGGCGGCGTTGCCCGACCCGTCGCCGTACGTCATGCAGAAGCAGCTGTCGGTCCAGAAGGCGTTGACGTAGTTGTTGCCGTAGTGGACGCGGGAGTAGGCGGCGACGCCGTTGCCCTTGATGCCGGTGCGGCCGTGGACGTTCTTGTAGTAGTCCCACGTCTCGGCCGCGCCGTAGTGGGCGTCGGCGGCGGCGGTCTCGGTGTTCGTGCCGACCCCGTTGCCCCAGACGTCGTCGGCGCCGGTGAAGAGCGTTCCGGTGCCGGACGAGGTGGCGTGGTTCAGGTTGTACGTCTTGTGGCTGCCGCGCGTGGTGTCCGTGAGGTTGTACGAGCCCGTGGTCCCCGAGGTGCCGAGGGTGACGGTGCCGCTGTACTGCGTGTTGCCGGTACCGGTCTCGATGCCCTGCCACTCGAAGAGCTTGGCGCCCGAGGTGGCGTCCGTGACGACGTGCAGCTCGTTCGGGGTGCCGTCCTCCTGGAGGCCGCCTACCACCGTCTCGAAGGCGAGCTTCGGGGTGCCGTCCGCCAGCCAGACGATCTTGCGCGGGGCCTTGCTCGCCGCGGTGGCCTTGGAACCGTCCGCCGAGGCCGCGCCGAGAGCCTGCTTCTCGGCGGCGGCCGGGGCGATGCCGGCGACCGTGTTCACGGCCTTCAGCTGAGCGGTGGTGGCACGGGAAGCCTTGGTGACCGACTCGGTCGCGCCGGCCGCGCTCTCGGAGACGACGAGGTCGCCACCGAGCACCGGCAGCCCGTCGAGGGTGCGCTCGTAGCGGGTGTGCACCGTGCCGTCGACGTCCTTGACGACGTCACGGACGACGAGCTTCTCCGTGGCGCCGAGCCCGAGTTCCTTGGCTGTGGCGGCCTTGCCGGCGTCGGCCTTGGCGATCAGGGCGGCGCGGGCGGCGGGGGAGAGGGCCTCCGGCAGCGCACCCGGATTGACCTTGCCCGCGACGGGTGACGCCGGGGCCGAGGCGGGGGTGGCGATCGCCGAGGGGGAGGTGACTCCGACGGCGACCAGGGCCGCCGCGGCTATCAGGGCGCCGGTCGCGGTGGTGCGACGGCTGTGCGTGAGTCTCACGCGGACTCCTTCTGCGAGGGGGGTACCGGCGGGCGGTGGCCCGGTCGGCGGTGCAGGCGGTGCGCGGAACGACGGAAGAGTGTCAGTCGCAGCGTGTCCCTGTCAGGAGCGCGTCAATGAATTGGCCAGAATTCGTTCGTTGCCGGGTGGTCGGTGTTCGTTAAGCGGACGTTTCGTCGATCTTGCCCGCGAGTACACCCGCCGACCGCCCAGCGCCGTAACCACCGAGAATGGCGGTCTGCGGCCGCATACGGGGTGTTCGAAAATTTCGGGGGTGGAGGGCGTCGGCTCACGTGGTGAGACGCGCGGGGCGCATGGCTCATAACCGGCCATGCGAAACCCGGCCGGAGTCGTCGGACGGAGCGGTCGGACGGAGCGGTCGGGTGGAGCGGTCGGGTGGAGCTGTCGGGCGGAACCGGCGGACGGAGCCGGCGGAGTCCTCGGACGGAGCGGTCCCGTGCGGGACGGGCCGGGGGCGCCGAAGCCGCGCGACGTCGCTACGGGTGGGCGCGTCTTCCGCGGTGCGCGGTAGCGGCGGGACGGCGGGGCGCGGTGGGGCGCGGTGGGGGCGTGGCCGGGAAGTGCCGTGTGGGCGTGTGGGTGTATGGGCGTGTGGGCGTGTGCGAGTGTCGCGCGGGTGCCCGCATGTCGAATGCCTGGTGTCGCGCGGTCGTACGCACTTTCCACAGCCGAATTCCTGTGGCACGAAGGTGAATTCCCCGTCACGCGATGTCCGGGGAAAGGACGCCACCCCGATCGTGCTGTCGTGCCGTGTCCGTCCCTGTCTTTCGTGGTGGATCGTGCACGATTCCTTGAGTGGTGACAGGAGAACAACAGACCCCGGTCGAACCGGGCGCGCCCCCCGGCCCGGAACATCCGACGCCCCTCGCCTCGGCGGAGGGCGTTCCCGTGCAGGGGCGTACCGAATCCGACCGGATTTCCTCGACGCCCGCTCATTCGGCGGAAGGTCCAGGCCGGGCGGCACCGCCAGGCCCCTTCGGATCGGCGGACGACGACGCTCCGCTCCGCCTCCCGATGTCCCGGGCACAACGTCACGGACGCGCCGTCGCCGTGATCGGGCTGGGGTACGTGGGCCTGCCGACGGCCCTGGCGCTACGGGCGTCGGGGGTGCGGGTGATCGGGATCGACATCGGCGCGGACCGGCTGCGCGACATCCGCGCGGGCGCCGTGGACCTGGGGCCCCGGGACCGGGAACGGCTGACGGACGCGCTGCACGACAGCGCCTTCCTGCTCACCGACGACCCCCGGGCTTCGGCCTGGGCGGACACCGTGATGATCTGCGTTCCCACCCCCGTCGACCGCCATCAGGCACCCGACCTCGGGATGCTCGCAGCGGCCTGCGCCTCGGCGGTCGCGCACGCAGTGTCCGGGCAGCTGCTGGTACTGACCTCCACCAGCTACGTGGGGACGACCCGTGACCTCCTGCTCGCGCCACTCGCCGCCCGGGGGATGAAGGCGGAGACCGACGTCTTCGTGGCCGTCGCCCCGGAGCGGACCGACCCGGGGAGCGCCGGCCACGGCCAGGACCTCACTCCGCGCGTCGTGGGCGGCGCCGGGCGCCGCAGTACCGCCTCGGCCGCCTCGGTGCTCTCCCGCATCTCCCCCTCGGTCCACACGGTCGGAAGTCCGGAAGCCGCCGAGATGACCGCGCTCTGGGAAACCACGTTCCGGGCCGTCAATATCGCTCTGGCGAACGAATTGGCCGACAGCTGCGCCGTTTTCGGACTGGAACCCCGCGCGGTGATCGACGCTGCGGCGACCAAGCCGTACGGCTTCATGCCGTTCTATCCGGGACCCGGGGCCGGCGGTCACCGCATTCCGTGCGATCCGCATTACCTGCTCTGGCAGTTGCGGGCCGAACGCATTCCCTCGCCGGTCGTCGACGCGGCCATGCGAGCCCTCGCGGAACGCCCCGGCCGTATGGCGGGGCTCATCACGGCAAAGCTCGCCGCACGGGGAATTCCGGTCGCCGGAGCGCGTGTCCTGCTGGTCGGGGTCGCGTACGAGCGGGGGGTGGCGGACGTCCGCGAGAGCCCCGCCCTGGAGATCATGGAACTGCTGGCGGACTGGGGGGCGACGGTCGCCTTCACGGACCCGCTGGTGCCCTCCGTGGAACTGCGCGGCGGGACGCTCTCCGGCGTCACCGACCCGTGGGAGCAGCGGTGGGACCTGGTGGTGCTGCACACCGTGCACCCCAGCACCGATCTGAGCCTGCTCGGCCCCGAACACATCGTGCTCGACATCTCCCAGAACCGCAGGGGACACGGAGGCGGCGGGAGGTACCGGGCGGCGCCCGGAGCCACCGGGGCTTCACCCGCCGGAGACGGTGCCGCGCCCGGGGCCGGTGTGCACGGGGCGGAGGCGCACGGGCCGGGCACGGCTGTGCCTGGAGCCTCGCCCACCGGATCGACCACCCCGGCGACACCCGGGGGAGGTACCGCCCCCTGAGGAGCCTGTTCTCCTCGGTGGCCCCGGTCCGGCTGCTCCCTGCCAAGGTCAACCGGACGTTGGTCGAGCTGGGCCGTGCCCTGGTGGCTGACCGTTACCGACAGAGGCGCAGAGCACTCCGGCGCAGAGCACTCCGGCGCTGCGCGCCTCCGGTCTCAGGACCGAATTCCCTCCCGGTCTGAAGACTGGGATTCCCTTCGAAGATGAGGGATGGCGCCCACGATCCCGTTTCGGTCGGTTCAGCGGCCTGTTCCGACCAGCCAGTCGGTGAGCTGAGGGTCGTCGCTCAGAGCGATGAACTGCACCAAACCCCAGTGGTCCTGATGGTTGGGGGCGGCGCGCAAGCGGTCCTGCCAATCCTCCGCATATGCACGCAGAGCGTCGACCATTTCACTGATGGCCTCGTCGAAGGATGCGCCGTCCGCTGCCACCGGGAGCCCGGGGACGAAGATCGACCAACCTCCGGACTCCGCGACAGCCTGTGTCTTCGCCGAGCAGGCCAGTGACAGGCAATGGCGCAGCCGCTCGACGTCCACGATCGCTGCGCGGCCAGTATCCCGGCGCACCGTCGCCACTCGGCCCTCTCCGGCCGCGTCGAGGAGATCCTTGAGGTGCGTGCGTGCCTCGGTGTAGCTCTCGTAGTGCACTGCGGGCACGGCAGCCTCCTCCGGGTTCCCCCTCAGGATGCCAGGGGTTCACTTCTCGCGGCCGCCCATCCGCGCATGGCGGCACGCCTGTGCCCAACTCGCCGCAGGCTTCGATGTCGGAGTCCCGACCGCGTACCGCCACGTCGCCGAGGCCAGCGACCTCCTGGCCGGTTGGGCGCCCTCCCTGGCCCACGCCGCCCCCACCGCGTCTGCTGCTGGAGCCGCCGTCCTGCTGCGCGGCACACTGCTGCCGATCGGTCGTATCGCCGGGGACCCGCCTGTCATTCCGGTCGTTGGTGCTCGCCTCGTTCGCGGGGTGCTCGGTGCCTCCGGGGCCCGCTCATCCCTACGGATGTACGGGCGTACGGGCTCGGAACTCGGGTGCCGGGTCTCAAGGTTCGGGTCTCGGGTGCCGAGTCTCGGGGTTCGAGCGTCGATCACTCTCCTGTCACTCGTTCGAGGGACCGGAAGAGGCGCTCGGCCCGACGCTTGAGCTTCGGGATTCGTGGGTCGGGATGCGAGGTTCGGGATTCGAGCGGTGTTGTTCTTCCGGGAGGTAGGTGGGTGGGTTTGGGGCAACCTCCCCACCTCCCACCCCGTCACGGCCAGCAAGTATGACTAATGGTGAGCGAGTTGCGGCGGAGAGTCACGCGCGCTTACGGTGCCCTCAACGAATCGACCCCGACGCGGTGTTGTAGCACCAGGCCGGGGTCTCACCAAAGATCGCACCCTAAAGAAAGACGATCTCGTGGCTACCCAGCACTTTAGCTCCGACCTGCCCGCCCCCGCAGCTTCGCGCCCGTACCGCAGGGCCAACACCGGCTACGGCAAGCAGTCCGTCTCCGGCCAAGTCGCGCCTGGAGTGCGGGACTTCGCCTCGCTTCCGGAGCGTGAGCGGTATGTCGCCGCCTACGTCGACCACTTGCCCGATGGCGCCGCGATGGACATCAAATCGCTGGCCAAGGACCTGCCCCTGTACGGCCAGATGGCCATCGGTACCGCCCTGCGCGCTCTCGGTGTGGCCGGGCACCTGCGGCGTGTACGCAGGCGGGGAGAGGGGGACGGCCCGTGCCGGTGGGTGACGCTCACCTTCTGGTCGCGCACCGCCCACGACAACGAGTGGTGGACCGCCCGTCTCGAAGGTGAAGCCGCCGCGTCCGAGCAGTCCTGCGCACCCTCCGCCGGGTCGGGCCCCACGTCGGGCCCCACGTCGGGGACCGACCCGGACGTTCCCCGGCAGCGCACCGCCGAAGCGGCCCCCGACCTGCCTCCGTCCTCGGACCGGCCGGGGGAAGCAGGCGCCATGGCCGAGCCCGGCTCGGACCTGCCGGAGCCCCCGGCGCCGGACAGCGCGCAGGTTGCCACCCCACCTGCCGCCCCACCGGCTCCTGATGCTTCTCCGGCCACCGCAGGCCCCTCTCCCGCCTACGTCGCCCTGGCCGAACTCGGGCGCCGCGAGCCTCGCTTGACGCTCTCCGCAGCGGACTGCGAGGCGCTGGAGCCGCTCGCCGCCGCCTGGTTCGCGCGGGGTGTCAACGCCGGGTACCTGACGTCGGCGCTCACCGCCGGGCTCCCCGAGCAGGTCGGATCACCGGTGGGGCTGGTGCGCCGCCGCCTCACCGACAAGATGCCGCCCCGTCTGTCCGCGACCCCCACCCCGCCGCCGGTCCCGGGACCGGGCGCCCCCAGCGCTCCGGTACGGGGGCTCCTGGTCGAGTGCACCGACTGCGGGCGCCCCGCCCGTGCCGAAGCACTCCCGGACGGCCTCTGCCTCCCCTGCCGCACCGCGCACCAGACCCCGGAACCCGCCGACCCGGATGCGGGCCCGGCCGAGCTCGAACGCGACGTACCGGCCCTTGTCGCCGGTCTCCGCAACCTGATGCGGACCCCGTGACCAGCGCCGCCGGGTCGAGTGGCGTGGGGGAAAGGCTCGGGCGTGCCCACCTCTGGGTCACCTGGTCGGCGGCCGGCCAGGTCGGCGGCCGGTGGCTCAGTAGCCGGTGACGTTCCGGAGCACGCCCACCGGCGTGGAACGCGTGAGGAGCCGCTCCAGTGCGGCGTCCCGGGTCAGCCGCTGAACCCACCGGTCTTGACGCCTGCCACGAACGCGGCGAACGAGGTGGCGGAGACGTCTAGTACGGGGCCGTCCGGGTTCTTGGAATCGCGAACGGGGACGGTGTGGTGCGTGGCGACGAGGTCGGTGGCGACCTCGACGCAGTCGCCACCGTTGCTGCTGTAGGAGGCCGTGAACCACTCGGTGGATTCGGTCATCAGGGGTGTCCCTTCCTGCCAGTTCCAGTGGGGCCCCAAGATGCTGCCTGGAAAAGCGCTTTGCCGTGCGACTGATGGTAGGTCGACAAGTGCGTTCAGTGGCAGGCGTGTTGCATTAATTCGGCCACTCATGCGAGGTGCGGACCTGGCGGGCAGCCGAGGAACCCCGAGAACGTGAGGTCTGCGTAGTCGGCCGACCACTCGGGCAGGAGCATCGGGCAGGAGCCCGCCAGCAGACAGCCCCACCGCGCGGGCACGGTGGGGCTGTCTGCTGTCTGCTGTCGGCAGCAGGGGGCGCTCGGCGGTCAGCCGGCGAACCCTTCGGTCTTGACGCCTGCCACGAATGCGGCGAACGAGGTGACGGAGATACCCAGTACGGGGCCGCTCAGGTTCTTGGAGTCGCGGACGGGGACGGTGTTGTGCGACGCGGCAAGGTTGACAGCGACCTCTACGCACTGCCCGCCGCCGCTGCTGTACGAGGACGTGAACCAACGGGGGGACTCGGTCATCACGGGGTGCCCTTTCGTACCTGCTCGATCATGTCCAGAGACGCCGCCTGGGAGAGCGCCTCGGTTTGCAACTGATGGTAGGCCGTCAACATCGGCAGCGCGTAACGGCTTTCCCGCTCAAGGTGTCCGCGTTGGGACGACTCCGCATAGGACATCAGGGAGCGATCGGGAAGCGTCAGGACGGTCACGGGGAGGGTGCAGGCGCGACGCTCCCCCATGGTGAACGGCGCCACCTGTAGCGCGGTATTCGGAAGGTCGGCGAACTCCAGTAGGCGAGCTAGCTGCGCGTCCCAGACGCCCCGCGGACCCACGGGGCGCCGGATGCAGCTTTCATCCAGCACCACGAAAACCAGTGGCGGGCGGCGTCGCACCAGCACTTCCTGCCGCTGCGCCACCAAAGCCACCCGCTCCTCGGCTTGCTCCGGTGTCGCCGCTCCGCGCCTGACCTCGCCCCCTTGGATGGCTGACGCGTAGGCCTGTGTCTGGAGAAGGCCCGGTATTACCCCGACCTCGTACAGCCTGATCTCTGCTGCCCGAGCCTCGTGGGACACGTACTCCGGGAAGCCCTCGATCAGCGATCCCTGCCGGATCTCGCGCCACTCGCGTTCGAACGAGTCGGTGGAGTCCGCTGTACCGAATGCAGCATCAACATCTCTTGAGAAGCCCAGGGTTGGCGATTTGCGGGCAGTTTCCACCGCAGAAATATGCCTGCTGGAATATGCGCCCTTCGCGGCCAGCGCATCCTGTGTCCATCCTCGGTCCTCCCGAAAGCGCCGGAGGCGTGCGCCGTAAGCCGCCTCCGGGCCCGCCTCGGGATTCAACTCTCTCCGGTTCACCATGTCCGCGCGTAACCCTTCCTTCGTGCTCAGCGGGTTGAGGACATCTCAACGATAGGCCACTCTGAGCACCCCTGGTAGCGGAATGGCTACAGAGAGGAGTGGTCATGGTCGTGCCCGGTATTACCTCTCCGCCGCCGGCAGTCGGAACGGTGATGGTGGACACCGGCCGCGACGGCCGTATCGGCGAGTTCCGGGGAGTCGCAGGCCCCTACTGGTCGTTGCGCCCCCTCGGTGGCGGGCTCGAATGGGAGGCCGAACCCGGACTCGTCCGGCCGGCGACCCCGATAGAGCGGCTGCGGGCCGAGAACGCCCGCTGCAACGCCCGGAGTCGGGGTGAGGTGCTGTGAGGGTGCCGCAGCCGGGTGCTCGCACCCTCCCCGAGTCGGCCGTCGAAGGGTCGGCTTGCCAGGGCGGCCAACGGGCCGAGGACATGGCCGAGTCGGCGGCGGGCGGAGTCGAGCGGCGCGACTGATCTTCGAGTGCCTCGCCGAGCGCCGTCAGGGCGCCCGGCGCGTGTGAGACGGAAGCCCCGTGAATCGACGGCGGCCCTTGTGAGCAGAGAGAAAGGGAAGATCCATGTCACGGACCGACAACATCGAACTCCCGACCCCCGCCCGGCGGGTCGGCGCCACCGTCCTGGTGCGCGACCGCACCGGGGCCGTACTGCTGGTCAGGGCCCCCCGCGAGAGCGAGTGGGTTCTCCCCGGCGGTGTGGCGTACGAGGGGGAGACCGTCGCGGAGGCGGCCGCCCGTGATCTGGCGGAAGTGACGGGCCTCGTCCGGAACGTGGTCCTCTTCGCCGCGCTCGACCTGATCCCGGCACCCCGGGGGAGCCGCTCCGCGAACGGGTTCAACGTCGTCGGTGACGGGGGCACGCTGAGCGCCGATGAAGCCGCCCGCGTCGCCGTCCCCGAGGGCGCCGAGGGCCGGGTCGCCGAACTCCGCTGGGTGCCGATGGACCAGGTGGAGATGGTCGCGGCCGGTCTTCTGGCGCGGCGGGTCCGTCAGGCCGTAGCCGCCTTCGAGCACGGGCAGCAGCCGTTGTTGCTGAACGGTCTGGTGGCCGTATGACCCCCTGGGGTCGCCTCCCGGCCCGCCCCGATCGGCTCCTCCTGGCGCCGTAAGCCCAAGGGCCGTAGCCCAGGAGCCGTATCCCAGGAGCCGTAGCCCCAGGAGCCGTGGCCCTCCGTAAAGCCCCGTCCGCCGGTCCTGATGCCCCCGGAGCAGGCGGACGGCCCCACCCCGCTGCACCTGGTCCCCGCAGTGGGGGCAGGGCTTCCCCTGTTCACGACACTCCCGTGAGGCTTCTCGTGCTGCAATGCACCGCTGTACGCCGTATCCCCGAGATCGACGCACTGGTCGCCCTGACCGCCATGGAAGGGGCACCCGGGCAGCCCACAGGCCACCTCTCCTCACTCGATGAGTACACGCTCTGCGAGCTGGGCGAGCACGCTGACGACGTCGAGCACGCCGCCTTCATCGGGGGCGCGGAGGACGGTTCCGACATCGACCTCTGGATGTACTGGAGCCCCGGTTCCCCGGTCAGGTTCGAGGAGTCCCGCTCGTGCCGTGCCCTCATGTGGTTGATCAGCCGGCCCGACAGGGCGGACCGGTGCACGCTGCCACCCGGGCACCCGCCGGGTCATTCCTGGGACGTGACGGACCCGCTCGGTGACCTGCTGGACGAGGCCGCCCGCCGAGCCGTCCGCTCTCTCCTGGAAGAGCGGACGGACGAGCGGACGGACGAGCATGTGGACGACCAGGGAGAAGCCCCGTGACGGAGGCCCTGCACTTCCACTGCAACGTCTCCCGGGACGCGCCATGGGCCGACCTGGTCGACCACCACATGCTGACCGACGTGCCCCGCTCACTGACCTGCGAACTCGCGCGGAACCACGACGGTGACCACGCGGACCACCTCGACTGTCTCGGGCTCGGGCACGGTGACGCCTGGGCGTACTGGACCGACACCGGCCATGTCACGTACGCGGTTGCCCCGCCGTGCCACGTGGCCGACGGGACGCTGCCCGCGATCCACCAGGACCCCTGCCACCTGTACGGCGGCCATCCTCCGGGGCACTCGTGGGACTTCGTGGACATGCTCCACGACTGAGCGCGTATTTCCTTCCAACGGGCCTTTCCTTCCAACGGGCCGACCCCGGTCGGGCCGGTCCGAGCGGCGGAGCCCGGCGCTCAGGCCAGACTCTCCCGCCAGGCCCGGTGCAACCCCGCGAAACGGCCCTCGCCGCCGATGAGTTCGGCCGGGGAGCCGTCCTCCACGATGCGGCCGTGCTCCATCACCAGCACCCGGTCAGCGATCTCCACCGTGGAGAGCCGGTGCGCGATCACCACCGCCGTACGGCCGTGCAGCACCGTGTCCATGGCCCGCTGCACCGCCCGCTCGCCGGGGATGTCCAGGGAGCTGGTCGCCTCGTCCAGGATGATCACCGCCGGGTCGGCCAGCAGCGCCCGGGCGAACGCGACCAACTGGCGCTGCCCGGCGGAGATCCGGCCGCCCCGCTTGCGTACGTCGGTGTCGTAGCCCTCGGGCAGGCTCTCGATGAACTCGTGCGCACCGATCGCCTTCGCCGCCTGCGCGATCTCCTGGGGCGTCGCGTCCGGGCGGCCGATCGCGATGTTCTCGGCGACCGTCCCGGAGAAGAGGAACGCCTCCTGCGTCACCATCACCACACCGCGCCGCAGCTCCGCCGTGCCGAGGTCCCGCAGATCGACGCCGTCCAGCAGGACCCGGCCGTCGCTCGGGTCGTAGAACCGTGCCAGCAGCTTGGCCAGCGTCGACTTGCCGGCACCCGTCGAGCCGACCACGGCCACCGTCTGCCCGGCCGGCAGGGTCAGGTCGAAGCGCGGCAGCACCTCGCCCCCGGTGCGGTACGCGAACCGCACGCCGTCGAAGACGACCTCCCGGCCCGGCTGCTCGCCGCGCAGGGCGGGCAGCTCCACCGGGGCGGCCGGCTCGGGCACGGACGGGGTCTGGGCGAGCAGGCCCGCGATCTTCTCCAGGGACGCGGCGGCGGACTCCCAGGAGTTGAGGAACATCGCCAGCCGGTCGATCGGGTCGTACAGCCGGCGCAGGTAGAGCACCGCCGCCGCCAGCACACCCAGCGCCAGCGTGCCGGAGGCGACCCGGTAGGCGCCCCACAGCACCATGCCCGCGACGGCGATGTTGGCGACCAGCCGGGAGCCGACCACGTAACGGGCCATCTCCAGCAGGGTGTCGCCGTTCGCCCGCTCGTGGCGGCGGTTGAGCGCGTCGAAGACGGCGTCGTTGGACCGCTCGCGGCGGAACGCCCGCACCGGCCGGATGCCGTTCATCGTCTCGGCGAACTTCACGATCACCGCCGCCGTGGCGGTGGACCGCACGGCGTACGCCTTGCCCGCCCGCGCCCGGTAGATCCTCACCAGCAGGTAGAGCGGTACGAAGGAGGCCACCGCGATGGAGCCGATGCCGAAGTCCAGCCAGAGCAGCGTCCCCGAGATGAAGACGAAGGAGAGGACCACGGTGATCAGTTCCTGCAGGCCCTCGCTGAGCAGCTCCCGCAGGGACTCGACGTCCGTCGTCGAGCGGGAGATGAGCCGGCCCGAGGTGTAGCGCTCGTGGAAGTCGACGCTCAGCGCCTGCGCGTGCCGGAAGATCCGGCCGCGCAGGTCCAGCAGTACGTCCTGGTTGATACGGGCCGAAGCCCGGATGAAGGCGTACTGGAGGTAGCCGCCGCCCGCCGCGCAGAGCGCGTAGCCGACGCCCACCGCGATCAGCGGACCGTGGTCGGAGTCCCGGAACGCGGGTACCGCGCGGTCGATCGCGTACGCCACGAGCAGCGGCCCCGCCTGCACGGCGGCCTGCTGCACGAGCAGCAGCACCACGGTCACCAGGACCCGGGCACGCATCGGCCGCAGCAGCGAGACCAGCAGCGCCCGGGTGGCGCCCGGCGGGATGGGCAGAGCGTCCCGGTCGAAGGCGTCGCCGGCCTCCGGGGAGGCGCCGGGGCGGGCCGTTCCCGGGGTGTCGCCGACGGGCGGGGTACCGGAGAGGGTGGCGCCGGGGAGCGGGGTGCCGGTGGAGGGGGTGTCGTCGGCGGACGGGGTGCCCGCGGTGGTGGTACTGGTCATCGGGTCGTGGCCTCCTCGGCTACCGTGACGCCGGGCTTCTCGGCGCCCGACATCAGCCAGGCGTACTCGGCGTTCGCCCGCAGCAGTTCCTGATGGGTACCGACGGCCGCGATCCGGCCGCCGGAGAGCAGCGCGACGCGGTCGGCGAGCATCACGGTGGACGGCCGGTGGGCGACGATCACCGCCGTCGTCTCCTCCAGCACTCGCCGCAGCGCCGCCTCCACCCGCGCCTCCGTGTGCACGTCCAGCGCGGAGAGCGGGTCGTCCAGCACCAGGAACCTGGGCCGGCCGACCACGGCGCGGGCCAGCGCGAGCCGCTGGCGCTGACCGCCCGACAGGCTCAGCCCCTGCTCGCCGACCTGGGTTCCGGTGCCCTCGGGCAGCTCGTGCGCGAAGTGGGCCTGGGCGACGTCGAGGGCACGGTTCAGGTCCTCCTCGTCGGCGCCGTCCGCGCCCATCAGCACGTTCTCCCCGACCGTGGCCGAGAAGAGCGTCGGTTCCTCGAAGGCCACCGACACCAGCGACCGCAGCCGCTCCCGCTCCATCAAGACGATGTCCTCGCCGTCCAGGGTGATCCGGCCGCCGGTGAGTTCGTGCAGTCGGGGCACCAGCGCGGTGAGCGTCGTCTTGCCGCAGCCGGTGGCGCCGACCAGCGCCATCGTTTCGCCCGGCCGGACATGCAGATCGATCCCGGCGAGCACGGGCACGGAGTCCGGGGCCGCGTCCGGGTAGCGGAAGGAGACCCCCTCGAAGACCATCCCGGCGGTCCCGGTCCCGGTCCCGGTCCCGGTCCCGGTCCCGGTCCCGGTCCCGGTCTCGGTTCCTTCCGGGAGGGCGGGGGCGGGGAGCCCGCTCTCCTCCGCCACGTCCATGACCTCGAAGTAGCGGTCGGTCGCGGTCGCCGCCTCCTGGCTCATCGCGAGCAGGAAGCCGATCGACTCCACCGGCCAGCGCAGCGCGAGGGCCGTCGACAGGAACGCCACGAGCGTCCCCGCCGAGAGGTCGCCGTCCGCCACCTGAATGGTGCCGAGGACCAGCGCGGCACCGATCGCCAGCTCCGGCACCCCGGTGATGAGCGCCCAGATGCCCGCCAGCAGCCGGGCCTTGGTCAGTTCGGTGGAGCGCAGCCGGTGCGACAGCTCCCTGAACGCCCGCGCCTGGCTGCGGTGCCGGCCGAAGCCCTTGATGATCCGGATGCCGAGGACGCTCTCCTCGACGACCGTCGTCAGATCGCCGACCTGGTCCTGGGCGGCGCGCGCCGCCAGGGAGTACCGCGACTCGAAGAGGGAGCTGAGGATCATCAGCGGGACCGCCGGGGCGAGCAGCACCAGCCCCAGCGTCCACTCCTGGACGAAGAGGATGACGAACCCGATGGCGATCGTGACGCTGTTGACCAGCAGGAAGGTCAGCGGGAACGCCAGGAACATGCGCACCAGCATCAGATCGGTGGTGCCGCGCGACAGCAGCTGACCGGAGGGCCAGCGGTCGTGGAAGGCCATCGGCAGCCGTTGCAGCCGGTGGTAGAGATCGGTCCGCATGCCCGCCTCGACCCCGGCCAGCGGCCGGGCCACCAGCCAGCGCCGCAGCCCGAAGAGCACCGCCTCCAGGATGCCCAGCAGCAGCAGCCACAGCGCCCCGAGCCAGACCCCGCCCGGGTCGTGGTCGGCCACCGGGCCGTCCACCATCCACTTGAGGATGAGCGGGATGACCAGCCCGAGGCCGGACGCGACCACGGCGACGAGGGCGGCGGCGAGCCAACGGGCTCGCACGGGACGGAGGTAGGGCCACAGGCGCTTGAGGGAACGCACGGTGGACCGGTCCGTGCGTTCGGCGGGATTTTCGGGCATCAGGGGTGATCCTATGTTTCACCACTGACAACCTTCACTGGGTTTTCCGGCCGCTCGGGACTCCGCCCGGGACTCCGCCCGGGCCGCCGCCCGGGCCTCCGCCCCGACCCGGCCCGCCCCCGCCGAGCAGGGACGGAGCCCCGGGGCGTCAGGCCGTCACCCGTAGCAGCAGCACCGAGCGCCCCGGCACGGTGAGCACCGTGCCGCCCGTGTGGAGCGTGCCGGGCGCCGCCGACTGGTCCTCCAGCGAGGTGTCGAGGACGAGTTCCCAGGCGCCGGCCCACGGCGGTCCCGGCAGCCGGAAGCCGGCCGCACCCTCCGCCGCGTGCAGGATCGCCAGGAAGCTGTCGTCCACTATCTGTTCGCCCCGGGCGTCCCGGCCCGGGATGTCCCGCCCCGAGAGGAAGAGTCCGAGCGTCGCCGCGGGCGCGTACCAGTCCTCGGCCGTCATCTCCTCGCCGTGCCGGGTGAACCAGGCGAGGTCCCGCAGTCCGTCCGCGGTCTGGGGCCGCCCCGAGAAGAACGCCCGGCGGCGCAGCACCGGGTGGGCGTGACGGAGCCGCAGCAACCGGGCGGTCAGCTCGGTCAGCCCGCGCCACCCCGGTTCCTCCAGCAGCGACCAGTCCACCCAGCTGATCTCGTTGTCCTGGCAGTAGGCGTTGTTGTTGCCGCCCTGCGTACGCCCCATCTCGTCGCCCGCCACCAGCATCGGCACCCCGGTGGAGAGCAGGAGCGTGGTGAGCAGGTTGCGCAGTTGGCGGCGGCGGAGCGCGTTGATCTCCGGGTCGTCGCTCTCGCCCTCCGTACCGCAGTTCCAGGAGCGGTTGTCGCCGGTGCCGTCGCGGTTGCCCTCGCCGTTGGCCTCGTTGTGCTTGTGGTGGTAGCTCACCAGGTCGCGCAGGGTGAAGCCGTCGTGCGCGGTGACGAAGTTGACCGAGGCGTACGGGCGGCGCCCGCCCCACGCGTACAGGTCGCTGGAGCCGGAGAGGCGGTAGCCGAGGTCGCGCACGTCCGGCAGCGCGCCGCGCCAGAAGTCGCGCACGGCGTCCCGGTAGCGGTCGTTCCACTCGGTCCACAGCGGCGGGAACGCGCCCACCTGGTACCCGCCGTTGCCGACGTCCCACGGCTCGGCGATCAGCTTGACCCGCCGCAGTACCGGGTCCTGGGCGATCACCGCGAGGAACGGGGAGAGCATGTCCACGTCGTGCATCGAGCGCGCCAGCGCCGCCGCCAGGTCGAAGCGGAAACCGTCGACGCCCATCTCCGTCACCCAGTACCGCAGGGAGTCGGTGATCAGCCGCAGTACGTGCGGCTGCACGACGTGCAGGGTGTTTCCGCAGCCGGTGTAGTCGGTGTACCGGCGGGCGTCGGACTGGAGCCGGTAGTAGCCGCGGTTGTCGACCCCCCGCATGGACAGGGTCGGACCCAGCTCGCTCGCCTCGGCGGTGTGGTTGTAGACGACGTCCAGGATCACCTCTATCCCGGCGTCGTGCAGCGCGCGCACCATCCGCTTGAACTCGCCGACCTGCGCCCCGGCGGTGCCGCTCGCGGAGTAGTCGGCGTGCGGGGCGAAGTAGCCGATCGAGTTGTAGCCCCAGTAGTTGTGCATCCCGCGCCGGAGCAGATGGTCCTCGTGCGCGAACTGGTGCACCGGCAGCAGCTCCACCGCCGTCACCCCGAGCCGCTGGAGGTGCTCGATCGCGGCGGGATGCGCGAGACCGGCGTACGTGCCGCGCAGTTCGGGCGGGATGCCGGGGTGCAGCTTGGTGAAACCGCGCACGTGCAGTTCGTAGATGACGGAGTCGGCCCACGGCGTCTTGGGGCGCCGGTCGTCCATCCATTCGTCCTCACCACCCGGGAGATCGTCGTGGACGACGACCCCCTTGGGCACGAACGGGGCCGAGTCGCGTTCGTCGCGCACGGTGTCGGCGACGTGCTGCTGCGGCCAGTCCCGCATGTGGCCGTACACCTCGGGCGGTAGCGCGAAGGTGCCGTCCACGGCGCGGGCGTACGGGTCGAGCAGCAGCTTCGCGGCGTTCCAGCGAGCCCCCGTCCACGGGTCCCAGCGGCCGTGGACCCGGTAGCCGTACCGCTGGCCGGGCCGCACCCCCGGCAGGAAGCCGTGCCAGATCTCGTGGGTCAGCTCGGTCAGCCGGCACCGGGTCTCGTGGCCCGCCTCGTCGAAGAGGCAGAGCTCGACGGCCTCCGCCCCGCCCGCCCAGAGGGCGAAGTTCGTGCCCGCCACCCCGTCCGGGCCCACTCTGAACCGCGCGCCCAGCGGCATGGGCGCGCCGGGCCACACCGGCGGCGGCACGACCCCGGGCGGGCTCCCCGCGGGGGCACCGGAGTGCGGCACACGGGTGGTGTTTCCCGATGGTCCGTCGTCCGCGCGCACCGGTCGTACCGGCTCCTGCACGGCTTCCTGCTCGGCTGCGCTCGACACTCCCGGCCTCCTGCGGCTCGTGGGGACGGGCACGACGGGAGACGCGCACGGCGTCCCGGCCGCGGCCTCCCGGTGAAGTCCTCCCCCCTGTTCTGCCCACCGGGAGGCCCACACTCACGTTTCCCCGGAGCGACCCTCGTCGTTGGGGGGTGCGTGACTCACACAGCGAAGAGAGCACGGACCGGTCCGGCCGCCGTGCTGACATGGGCAGGACTACTGGCGCTCGCGGCCGTACTGACCGGCTGCACCGGGGGAATTCCGTTCCTCAACGGGAAGGCCCGCGCCCCCGAGGACGTGATCCGGGTCCTTCCGGCGGACGGCGCGAAGAACGTCCCGGCCTCCACCCGCATCGAGGTGAAAGTCCCGGACGGGCACCTGGAGAGCGTCGTGGTGGCGCAGATCGAGGACGCCCGGAGCGACCGGATCTCCGGCCGGATCTCCGGGGACGGCCGCCGGTGGGCCCCCACCGGCGGTACCGGACGCCTCCGGCTCGCCGCGAAGTACAGCGTCGACGCGGTGGCCGTGGACGGGGCCGGGCGGCGGTCGGCCCGGCACACCACCTTCACCACGCTCATCCCGGCGCACCACTTCATCGGCTACTTCAAACCGGAGCACCGCTCGACGGTCGGCACCGGGATGATCGTCTCCTTCGACTTCAGCAGCCCCGTCACCCACCGTGCCGCGGTGCAGCGCGCCATCAAGGTCACCGCCGTTCCCGCCGTGGAGGTGTCCGGCCACTGGTTCGGCAAGGACCGGCTCGACTTCCGCCCGGAGAAGTACTGGAAGCCGGGCACCGTGGTCACCGTCGACATCGGGCTGCGGGACGTGGAGGGTTCGCCCGGCGTGTACGGCAGCCAGAACAAGCGCGTCCGCTTCACCGTGGGCCGCTCCCAGATCTCCTTGGTCGACGCGGCCGAGCACACCATGGAGGTGCGCCGGGACGGCGAGCTCGTCAGCACCGTGCCGATCACAGCGGGGGCGCCGAAGACCACCACGTACAACGGGAAGATGGTGGTCAGCGAACTCCACGAGGTGACCCGGATGGACGGGCGGACGGTCGGCTTCGGCGGCGAGTACGACATCAAGGACGTGCCGCACGCCATCCGGCTCACCGAGTCCGGCACCTTCCTGCACGGCAACTACTGGGCGCCCGAGGAGACCTTCGGTTCCGCGAACGTCAGCCACGGCTGCATCGGGCTGCGGGACGAGAAGGGCGGCAGCGGGTCCGCGCCGGCCGGCTGGTTCTTCGACCGCACCCTCGTCGGTGACGTGGTGGAGGTCGTCAACTCCGAGGACCGGACGGTCGCCCCGGACAACGGACTCGGCGGCTGGAACCTCGACTGGAAGAGGTGGAAGGCGGGTTCGGCGGTGCGCTGAGACGGCGCCGGACCCCGAGCCGGACCCCGAGCCGGATTCTCCCGCCGGACCCCGTGCCGGCGTGCTGCCGCGGCAGCCCTGTGAGCACCCCCGTACCCCGTGTCACCTGCGCATGTTCCGGCTGAACTTGGGACTGAACGGTGACATCCGCGGGACCTCTCCGCCGAGAGCCGTGTGGTTCTCTTCTCGATAGGCGCGCATGTTCGACGCGCGGGGGTGTGCGGGGTCCGGTCGGGCCAGGCCGTGCGAGGGGAGACAACCACGATGAGCGGGAAGCCGATACGGGGACGTGCGGCCGGGACCGGCGGGGGAACGCGCGGGCGCCGGGGCCCCGGAATCCTCGCGCTGCTGCTGGGCGCACTGCTCCTGCTGGTGACGGCCTGCGGCGGTTCCGGCGGGAGCGGTGCGGGCAACGGGGCCGGTGCCAAGGGCGGCGGCAGCAAGCAGGTAGAGGAGGACACGACCGCCTCCGAGGCGGTCGTGACCGTCGCGCCGGCGGACGGTGCCGACTCCGTGGAGACCGACGGAGTGCTGAAGATATCCGCCGCCAAGGGCAAGCTGACCACGGTCAAGGTCGCCGACGCCCAGGGCGCCGAGGTACCGGGCACGCTCTCCGCCGACGCCACCAGCTGGACGCCGGAACGCCACCTCGCCGCGTCCACCAAGTACGCGGTGCACGCCATCGCCGAGGACGCGAAGGGCCGGCAGTCCGCCAAGGACACCACCTTCACCACGCTGGTCCCGCAGAACACCTTCATCGGGCAGTACACCCCGGAGGACGGTTCGACCGTCGGCGTCGGCATGCCGGTCTCCATCAACTTCACCCGGGGCATCACCGACCCCGCCGCCGTCGAGAAGGCCATCACGGTCAAGGCGGAACCCAGCGTCCCGATCGAGGGCCACTGGTTCGGCAACGACCGCCTCGACTTCCGCCCCGACAAGTACTGGGCCGCCGGCACCAAGGTGACGGTGGAGCTCAACCTCGACGGCGTGGAGGGGCGGCCGGGCGTCTACGGCAAGCAGGCCAAGACCTTCAGCTTCACCATCGGCCGCAGCCAGGTCTCCACGGTCGACGCCTCCACCCACCGGATGGTCGTCGTCCGCGACGGCAAGACGCTCAAGGACATCCCGATCTCGGCGGGTGCCCCGGCCACCACCACGTACAACGGTCAGATGGTCATCAGCGAGAAGCTCCGGGTGACCCGGATGAACGGTGACACGGTCGGCTTCGGCGGAGAGTACGACATCAAGGACGTGCCGCACGCGATGCGGCTCTCCACCTCGGGCACCTTCGTCCACGGCAACTACTGGGGCGCCTCCAGCATCTTCGGCACCACCAACACCAGCCACGGCTGCGTCGGACTGCGGGACGTGCGCGGCGGATACGACGGCAAGACCCCGGCCGGCTGGTTCTTCGACCAGTCGATCATCGGAGACGTCGTCGTGGTGAAGAACTCCAAGGACAAGGTCATCGCCCCGGACAACGGCCTCAACGGCTGGAACATGGACTGGTCCGAGTGGATCAAGTGACCACACCGGGCGTGTGACACGGGCGACGGGTCCGGTGCCGAGAACGACGGCACCGGGCCCGTCGCCGTTTCCCGTCGTCGCGCACCTGCCAGGAATCGCGGCACTAGCCTGCCCCCATGACCGTAACCCTCGAAGTACAGGACGGCGTCGGCACGATCCGGCTGGACCGGCCGCCGATGAACGCGTTGGACGTGGCCACCCAGGACCGGCTGCGGGAGCTGGCGGAGGAGGCTGCTCGGCGCGACGACGTGCGCGCCGTGGTGATTCACGGCGGAAAGAAGGTGTTCGCGGCCGGAGCGGACATCAAGGAGATGCGGGACATGGACCACGCGGCGATGGTCGTGCGCTCCCGGGCCCTCCAGGACTCCTTCACCGCCGTGGCCCGCATCCCCAAGCCGGTGGTCGCCGCCGTCACCGGCTACGCCCTCGGAGGGGGCTGCGAGTTGGCGCTCTGCGCCGACTTCCGGGTCGCCGGTGCGAACGCGAAGTTCGGCCAGCCGGAGATCCTGCTCGGGGTGATTCCGGGGGCGGGCGGCACGCAGCGCCTCGCCCGGCTCGTCGGCCCCTCGCGGGCCAAGGACCTGATCTTCACCGGCCGGCACGTGCGGGCGGACGAGGCCCTGGCCATCGGTCTGGTCGACCGGGTGGTTCCGGCGGCCGAGGTGTACGAGCAGGCGTACGCCTGGGCCTCGGCCCTGGCGAAGGGGCCGGCGCTGGCGCTGCGGGCGGCGAAGGAGGCGGTGGACGCGGGTCTGGAGACGGATCTCGACACCGGTCTCACCATCGAACGGACGCTCTTCGCGGGGCTGTTCGCCACGGAGGACCGCGAGACAGGCATGCGCAGCTTCATGGAGGACGGGCCGGGGAAGGCCACCTTCCGCTGAACGGGGCCGGCCGGGCCCGGGTGCCGCGTGCGGGTCCGGCCGGCTCGTGAGCCCGCGCGTCGGCCGGTGCGCGTTCATCCGTGCGGGCGGCATCGCCGCTGCCGTTCGGGGCCGCACGGCTGCTGCCGACCGGCGCATCGGCCGACGGCGGCTCTCCGGGACGCCGGTGTTCCGCCGCAGGTCAGCGGGGTTTTTCTCATCATTTTTATGCCAATGGCATATGCCGATCCCCCTACCGGATCCAGCCATTCCGGGGGTGGGATTCCCCCGGAACGGCTCCGGGCCGGCCCCGCTCCGGCCATGATGGGGGGCATGGCGGGCCTGGAGGGTGGGGAACAGCCGCGCGTGCACGGCAGTGCGACCGCGGCGCGGCGGGTATCGGTGTCGGACGACGAACAGGCAATCCATGTACTGGACTTGTACGGCAACCCGACCGACGAGGGCGGGATGCGGCTGCCCTCCCGCCCGGAGTCCGCGGCGACGGCCCGCAGGCTCGCGTCGGCCGTGGTGCTGTGGCAGTGGAAGCTCTCCCCGCAGCTCGCCGAGTACGCCGTCCTGCTCGTCTCCGAACTCGTCGGCAACGCCGTACGGCACACCGGCGCGCAGTACTTCGGTCTGCGCATGGAGCGCCGCCGGGGCATGATCCGGATCGGGGTGCGCGACCCCTCGCGCGGCCTGCCGTGTCTGATGCCGGTGCGCGAGATGGATGTGAGCGGGCGGGGCCTCTTCCTCGTCGACAAGCTCTCCGACCGGTGGGGCGTCGACCTGCTGCCGCGCGGCAAGATCACCTGGTTCGAGATGCGGATCGCCGACCGCTCGGACCGCTAGCGCCGCGCCCGGACCGTCCCCGCGCACGCAGAAGCCCCCGTGTGCCGTGGTGCGGCGACCTGGGGGCTTCTGTGGGGGGCCGTGGACTGGGGGGTGATCCACGGCCGCGTGCAAGACCTGGCTCGGGTCGGAGGAGGTCGTGAAAACGACTATGGCACATCAGCCCCAAGAAGCCAAAGGTGCGATTCGGGCATTAAGGGCAAATGCTCTCTTTTGGTATGTGAATCGTAGGTTTAATTGGCATAGCTCCTGGCATTCAGTGAATGAATATGGGGTTCGCTGGATGAATCGCAGATTTGGGAGGGGTGGCGCAGGTCACTCCCGCTCGCCGGTCCGGGCCGGTCGTCCAGCTCTCCACCGGCCGCCGCAGGAGAGGAGGCATCAGCCCGTTAATCTGACCACCGTCAATCGGACAATCGATAGGGGCGGAAAAGTGGCGGACATCGAGTCGGCACGCAAGGCGTTCGATCATTTCGACCAGAACGGCGACGGTCTCATCACGGCCGCCGAGTACAAGAGCGCCATGGCCCAGCTGGGCGACCCGTTCGTCACCGAGACGGTCGCCCAGGCGATCATCAACTCACACGACGCGAACGGCGACGGTCTCCTCACCTTCGACGAGTTCTGGGCCTCGCAGAACAAGGTCTGAGCCGGGCGGCACAGGGCCTGTGCCGGGCAGGGCGTGCCCCGGCCCCGCGGGGCCGGGGGCCTGGTCCGGCGGAGGGGGTCCCCGGCCCGTCGCGCGGTACGGGGGTCCCGACGGGGGCTCAGCCCGTCGCGCGGTACGGGGGCCAGCCGCGCAGTTCGTCGTCCCGGGGCGCCTCCACCACGGCGGGCGCGCCCGGACCGAACGCCATCACGGGCCGCCGCGGGTCCCAGGCGGCCCATCCCGGATCGCCGGTGGCGGCGAACCGTACCCACGCCGAGTGCATCGCGTCCGCCAGGGCCTGCGGGGCGTGCGGGCCGGCCAGCGCCACCGCGTCCGGGTGGGCCAGGGTGTCGAAGACGAAGCCGATCTCCAGGGCGTGGCAGGCGCCGAGCCGCCGCACCGGGGAGGGCCAGCCGAATTCGTAGAGGTACGTGCGGCCGGGACCGCCCGCCCGCGCGTCCGCGAGGAGGTTCAGGGGCACCCGCAGCAGCAGATCCGTCGCGAGCGCGCCCAGCAGCTCGCCGGGCGTGGCATCCGGGCGGCGGGCCCGGTACAGCCGTGCCGTGGCGCCCGGCACTCCGAACTTCAGCAGCGCCAGCCGCAGTCGGACCCGGCCGACGCTCTCGGTGAGCCCGCTGGGCACGAACCAGAGGCGGTACTCCTCGGTGTTCGTCCCCATCAGCAGGTCCACCCCGCCCGCCGCGCCCTCGCGCAGCGCCACGGCGGGATCGCGGGGGAGCAGATCGCCGTCGACCACGATGTGGAACGCGTCGCGGCCGGTCAGCGGATTCCCGCCGCGGGTCACCTCGCTCTGCGCGGCCAGCAGCGCGGACGGTTCCACGGCCGCCAGCGCGGCGGCCGTCGCCGCCACACCCAGGCGCCGGGCGAGGAGTTCCGTCGTACGGCGTCCCACCTCGGGTGCCGGCGCTTCCGGTGCGCCGCTCTGCAGCACCGCGCGCCGGAACAGCCCCGACGCCCTCGGTGCGGCGAGGAGCGCGGCGATGCTCACCGCCCCCGCCGACTCGCCCGCCACCGTCACGAGCCCGGGATCGCCCCCGAACGCCGCGATGTTCTCCCGTACCCACTCCAGGGCCGCCAGCTGGTCGAGCAGCCCGAGATTGGCGGGGGCGTCCGGAAAGACGCCGAACCCTTCGATCCCCAGGCGGTAGTTGACGGAGACCAGCACCACCCCGTCCCGGGCGAACGCCGTCCCGTCGTAGACCGGGACGGCGGAGGACCCGTGGAGCAGCGAGCCGCCGTGCACCCAGACGAGGACCGGCAGCCCGGTCCACTCCGGTCCGGGCGTCCAGACGTTGAGGTTGAGGCACGCGTCACCGGGCACCTCCGGGTCCGGCAGCAGTGCGTCCAGGGGCGGGTCGTACGGGCGCTTGGGCGCGGTCGGCCCAAAGGCGACGACCTCCCGCACCCCCGGCCACCGCTCAGGGGGTTCCGGCGGCCGGAACCTCCGGGCTCCCACGGGGGCCGCCGCGTACGGAACGCCCCGGAAGACCACCACCCCGTTCTCCCGGGCTCCGCGCACGGCTCCGTGGAGGGTGGTGACGGTCGGGCGGTCGTCCGGATGTCTCTCGCGCATGTGTGCCGGCCCTTTCGCGGGTGCCCTCCAGAATGGGGTACTTCCCCGCCGGAGGCAGCCCGAAGAGCCACCGGGGCGACCGGGCGGCGGAGCCGCCGCACGCGGAGGCCGGGCCGTCACGAGGGGGTGGCCGCCCGCAGGCGTACCCGGGACCCGCCGACGGTGCCCGCAGGAGCCCCCGCGATCCTGGCACGCGGGTGTCGCCCGCCGCCCGCCCCGCCCGCCGGCCCCCGCACGGCGGCACGTCACCACCGGAGCTTCCGCACTTTCCGCACCGCTCCGACCGGCCCGGCGGCCCCGGCACCGTACCCGTCACCGCCTACCCGCCCAACGGTCACGGCCTCCACAACACCTCGGGCAACGTCCGGGAGTGGTGCGCCGACGCCTTCGGCGCGGGCGAACGCGTCATCCGGGGCGGCTCGTACCTCTGCCACGCCTCCTACTGCAACCGCTACCGGGTCGTCGCCCCCTCCCACAACACTCCCGACTCCTCCACCGGCCACGGCGGCTTCCGGTGCGCCCGGGGGCCGGCGGAGCGGTAACTGACCTGTGCCAGTGAAGGGTTGAGTGATTCTCATCGAAGGTTGAGCTCTCTCAGCGAAAGCTGTTCGATGGGCCTCCTTCTCGACGAAGGCCGAGTGATCGACCTTCACCGCCTCCTGCTCGGCGCGGCCCGCGAGCCGGAGCAGGTGCATGTGCCGAACTGCGGATGATCACTGGATCGGGTGATGACCCGTGCATACCGCCCCCCGGCGAAAGGCCGCGACCGATCCTGGACAGGTCAACAGACGTGATCAAAAGGGAGACCGATGGCCGCCGCGGCGCAGGACATCATCACCATCAAGCTCGAGCGCACCTTCGACCAGATGGATGCAGACAAGGACAGCTACCTCGACTGGTCGGACTACCAGAGGCTCGCCGACCGCTACATCCAGGGGTACGGCTTGTCCAAGGACGACCGCCGGGCCAGGGCGCTGCAGACCTTCTGCCAGATCTACTGGCTGGAGTTGTTGCGCCACGCGGGCGTGGACGGGGACCGGCTCACCAAGGACCAGTTCGTCCTCGCCAACCGCCTCGCGACCGTCGACACCAGCCGCCTGAATGTGACCGAAGGCGGTGGCCACGCGATCTTCGACATCGTCGATGTCGACGGCGACGACGAGATCACCAAGGACGAGTTCGCCCGCCTGATGCGGGACGTCTGGAAGGACAACTCACCGGCGACGATGGACCTGTTCACCAAGATCGACACCGACGGGGACGGCGCGCTCAACCGCTACGAGTTCATCCGCGTGATCCGCGAGCACTTCCTGACGAACGACCCTGACGCTCCTGGCAGCATCTTCTTCGGCCACGTCTGACCCACCCGCCGCGGACTCGCTGCCGACTTCGCGCGGCCTCCCGTCGGCCGCCCCCTGCGATCCTCTCCAGCGGGCGGCCGTCGTCGTGCGCACGACCGACTCCGAAACGTCGCGCCGCACATGGGACGGCCACTCAACCTTCGGTGAGAACGCGCAACCTTCGCTGCGACAGTTCAGTAACAGCCGCACGAGCCGTAGCAGCCGCGCGAGCCGTAACAGCCGCACGAGCCGTAACAGCCGCGCGCACGACAGCGCGCCCCGGCCGGTGGTCGACCGGCCGGGGCGCGCTGTCACAAGTGGTCCCGTAAGAGCCCTACTTGAGGTAGACCAGCCCGTCCGTGGTGATGGCGGGACGGCCGCTCGTGCCGACCACGACCAGCTTCACCGTGTGCTTCGCGGCGCTCGACCAGGCGGTCGTCCAGATCGCGTCGCGGTACTTGGTGGTGGTGGACTTCAGGTCCACCGTGGCCGTCTTCTTGCCGTCCACGTAGACGTACACCTGCCCCGAGGTCGAGGCGCGCGAGACGACGAGCGCGGCCGAACGGCCGGTGAACGTCCACGTCATGGTCGCGTTCTTGGCGCTGCTGGAGTACGACTTCCCGCCGAGGTAGCTCGACGAGGACTTCGTGGTCCAGGTGCCCGTCCGGGTGGTGGAGGTCTCCTGGAGGATCACCGGGGTGCCGGTCACGGACGCCGCCGCGGTGTTGCCCGCGCGGTCGTACGCCGTCATCTTCCAGGTCGTCGCCACGGCCGGCTTCGCGGTCAGCGCCGCACTGGTCGCGGTCGCCGCGAAGGTCTTCGCCACCGGAGCGGTGAGCCGGACCTCCTTGAGCGCGATCTGGTCCGCGGCCTTCCATTTCAGTGTGACGGGAACGGCCGTGGTGCTGACCGTGCCGGTACCGAGCGCGACCGAGGGCTTCGTGGTGAAGGTGGGCGCCGTCTTCTCGGCGACCACGGTCGCGGCGGCCGAGAGGGCGGTCTTGCCCGACTGGTGCGTCGCGCGGACCTGCACCGAGTGGGTGCCGACGGCGAGCGGCGCCGGGGCTGAGGTGGCGGTGCCGCTCGTCGTGGCGACGACCTTGCCGTCCACCAGCAGCTCGTTCTTGGCGATCAGCGCGGTCGGGGTCGTCGCCTTCCAGGCGACCTTCACGCTCGACTGCGTGTACGTCGTCGTGCCCGACGCACTGCTCCCGGTGACCGAGGAGATGGCCAGACCGGTCACCGGACCCGCCGCCGCCGAACGGATCGCCCCCAACTGCCCGTAGAGCGCGGTGCCGGGGCACTCGGTGTTGAAGCCGTCGCGGTGACCGGATATCTGGTTGAACGTGTAGGTCTTCCCGGCGGTGTACGAGATGCCGGTGCCGCTCTGCTGCGTCGCGCCGGCCGTCAGCGTCGTCGTACCCGCGGGGTTGCCCTGGTACTGGCCGAGCTTCCACGAGGCGATCCGGGCCACCGCCGTGGTCGCGGCGGTCGAGGCCTTGCTGTCGGTGTAACTGCCGATGACCGCGACACCGGCCGTCTCACGGTTGAAGCCGTAGGTGTGGGCGCCGAACACCGGCTGGTCCACACCGCCCTTGCGGCCCTCGAAGATCGTCCCGCACTTGTCGACGATGAAGTTGTAACCCAGGTCCTTCCAGCCGTTCGACTGGACGTGGAAGGCGTGCAGGCTCCGCATGATGGCGGGAGAGTCCGCGCAGTCGTAGTCGTTCGTCTGCGCGGTGTGGTGCACGAACACGGCCTTGACGGACGTCGTGTACTCCGGCGCCTCGCCGTTGAGCTTCTCGTCCGCGCCCCAGCCGGCCCGGCTGACGATCGGCGGCTTCGGCATCGTGGAGACCGGCCCCGGGGTGACGGTCGGCGAGGGAGAGGCCGTCGTCGGGGTCGGCGCCGGAGTGGTCGGGCTCGCCGACACGCTCGGCGCGCCGGTGGTGGGCGCCGCCGTCGTCGGGGTCGGCTCCGGCGTCGGCTCGTCGGTGGCCGTACCGGGCAGTCCGCCGGTCTCCGAGGTGTCGTCGGTCGGCGTGGGCGCGGGAGTCTCCGGCGTCGGCGTGGTGTCCGCCGGAGTGGGCTCCCCGGTCTCGCCGTCCTCGGTGGATCCCTCGGTCACGTCCTGCGCGTACGCGGCTGTTTCCGCGTCGAGGCCCGTATGTCCGGGGTCGACGGTGTCCAGCCGGAGGCCGGCGGGCAGACCGGCCGAGGAGGTGCTCCCGGAGGTCACCCGGACCTCCACGCCGTTGGACGCCCCTACCCAGCGCGGCTCGGTGGTGCCCCGCACGCCCGCCCGTCCGGTCTCGGTGCGCCCGTCCACGTCGGTCGCCAGCGGCAGCCAGCCCGTCCACTCGCCGGTCGTCGCCGAGCGGGTCCGCGCCTCGACGGTGCCGGAGACCTTGGCCGCCGGGTCCGTCCAGGTGACGCCCAGCAGGCTGAAGGGTTTGGTGTCCTTCTGCTCGTAGTCGGCGGTGGTCCCGTCCGCCGACACCTTGAGCTCGTTCTCGTGCACATCGACCCGGGCCGGGGCGGACCTGGCGTCGACGCCCCCGCCGATGTCGCCGCTGCCGGTGACCCCCTGGAACACCAGGACACCTGCCACCGCCGCCGTGGCGACGGCAGCCGTGGCCCATACTCTTCGCTTCGATCTCACGTTTGATTCCCCGAGGACGATGATGAGAGAGAGCGGCGATCCATCGGTCGGGGTTCTTCCCGGGCGTGTTCGGTGCGCGGTCTCCGCAGTGCGGGACAACCCTCAGGAACCGGCCGACCCTATGGCGCCGGAGGGGTCAGTCTCGCACGAGAATTCACTCGATCAGGTGAACATTCGATCATGTGTAGGTCATGAGATCGGGTTGCTCGGGGTGGTGGTCGCGGGATGCGGCTTCCGGGGTTCCGCCGCCGAAAGTCCGGAAGCCGCACGCCGTGGTGGTCCGTACGCCCGGCAGGCCCTCGGGAGGGTCTCTCCTCAGGACCCCCGGTCCGCACCCGGGGTCCGGTGCGGGGGCCGGGCGGGGCCGGTCACGCCGCGAAGAAGTGGGAGAGCTCGCTCCGTTCCTCGGGCTCCATCAGGTCCGGCCTGGTGTAGCGCTCGGCCCGCGCGTGGTAGTCGAAGTCGCCCCGTACGAGGCCGCGGTAGTCCCGCACGCACCGTTCGAGGGCAACACGTTCCGCGCCCACCATTTCGGCCGCGTCCATCTCCTCGACCAGGTCCCTCTCCGCGCGCCGGACCCGTTCCGCTATCCGGGCGAGCTGGATGGCGGCCTCGTCGACCGCTTCCTGGAGGGTGCAGCCGCGGTCGCGCTGGATGAGGCGGACGGTGTTGTGTTCGTAGCCCATCGCCGCCTCCTTCTCGAAGGAGCAGATGTCGTTGCAGAGACCCGAGTGATCGGTCACCGCGTCCCGGAGCGCGATGTACGCGGGAAGGCTCCGGGCCGCGTCCGTGAGGTCGATGCCGGCCGTGATCTCGTGGAGATCGAGGAAGGGCTGCATCGCCACGGAGTCCCGCCGGTGCTTCGTGAACTCGGCCCGGGTCGGCACCTTCCCGGCGGCGCGCTCGACCGCTTCGGCGTAGTACGTCCAGAGCCAGGCCACGGTGTCCCTGCGGAACTGCCGTACCCATGCCGTCGAGCGCTCGCGGTAGGTGCGGTTCCGCAGTTCCTCCAGGGTCACTTCCATCGCCGAGTGCGGTACGGCCCCGTCGAGCACCTCCACGAGGCGGGTGATGGCGGTCCCGCACATCCGGGGATCACGCCCGGCGGGTCCGTCGTCGAATTCGTCGTCCACCAGGAAGGCCCAGAAGAGCCATTGACAGAAGAGGTCGAGATGTTGCTGGGAAGCGGACGGGAAGATGAGGGAGATCCACAACTCCGGTCGAGTTCTGATCATTTTCTTCCGGGCCACCGGTGAGAGTTCCACGCCATGGAAGTCCGCCCATTTCCAGGCGGCCTCCTTGGTCATCTCCAGACCCGGATTGCATCCGGCACTGGCGAACGGCATATGAAACGCCGGTAACGCGATGTGGCTCATTGGTACCCCTCGTCAAGACGGTGTGGATGGAGGGTGGGTTCGGAGAGCAGTCCTGGTGCACACGGAGTGCTAAGTCGTGAGGAATCGATGGAACCGGGCGTACCGGCTCCCGTCTTCTTTGGCCAAGGCATCACCCTGCGGGTTGTTGGGGTGGCGATGTTCCTCCCTCTCCTTCGTTGTCGGCCCATACCGCCGAACGGGTGTATTCGGAGGGCGGGCGGAACCGGACTTCCCCACCGCCACGTCACCATGCGTGACGCCCAGTCAACCCCGGGCGGGCAGCTGACGGAAGTCGCCTGTGACCGAAATTGTATGGTGCCGCCGAACGCTGGTGGCTTTATGAGCAGTTGTTGACCGTCATCGTCCACTCCATGGCATCTCGGCTTCCGTGTGCGGGCTTCTCCGTACCTGGCCGGGCGGCTTGTCGCGCGCCTTGTATCCGATGTCCGGACAACTCCAAGCCGTTCCCCGGAATTCGACGTTCCACGGCCGGAAGCCTTGGGAATGCGGCCCTCCGGCGCCCGTCAGCAGCCCGTCCAGCACCCGCCCGCCGCTCTTCCCGGCCCTTCCTCCGTCCGTACGCCTCCCGATGGCGCGAGCCCGCCGGGCATCCCAAGGTGGGGTGAGGCGAAGTCGTGTTCGAAGGGCGGTGGTGGAGCGGTGCCGGACGACGACCTGCCGCCGGTGGTCCCCGCGGGCGACCCGGCACCCCCCGCTCTGCTGCACGCCCTGGTGACCGCCCCCGTCATCCGCACCTACGTGGTCGACCGGGATCTGCGCATCGTCCGGGCCGGTGCGCTGACCTTCGGCGAGGCGCCGGAGCAGGTGGTCGGCCGGCTGCTCACCGACGTGTTCCGGCTGGCGGACCCCGCAGCCGCCGCGCGCGCCCTGGAAGCGGGCGCCCTGGGAGCGGGCGTTCCGGAGGCGGGCGTCCCGGAGGCAGGTGTCCCGGCGGCCCCCGGGACTCCGGCGGCCCAGCCTCCCCGGCCGTCGGGCCCCGCCCGGCCGTCGTCGGAGCCCGCCCGCCCGGCGTACCCCGAGGTGGGAGACGCCGGGCCCGTCCGTGTCGCCCGGGCGTACCGCACCGACCCGGCCGGCACCCACCGCACCTTCGCCGTCGCGTTCCACCCGCTGGCCGCGGACCCGGACAGCGGCGCAGACACCGGCGCGGACGCCGGCGCGGACACCGGGGCGGACGGCAGCGCGGACATCGGGGTGCTCCCGGGCGCCGCCGACTCCGGTGCCGCGGCGCTGCTGGTGATGGCCGCCGACATCACCGCCCAGGAGCGCAACGCCGCCCGTGCCGCGGCACTGGACGCCGTGCGCGAGCGCGTGGGCCAGTCCCTCGACCTCGCCGTCACCTGCGAGGAACTCGTCATGGCGCTCGTCCCCGGCTTCGCCGACATCGCGGTCGTGGAGATCGTCGACGACGTGCTGCGCGGCGCCGACGCCCCCGCCGGCCCGCCCGCCCGCGGCACCCCGCTGCGCCGCATCGCGTTCCGGGGCCCCCTCGGCAAGGGCGGGGCCGCCCACCCGGTCGGCGACGTACGGGAGATGCCGCACCCGACCCCGTACTCCCTCTCGCTCGGCGACCTCCGCCCCCGCCTGGTGCGGCTCACCCCCGGTCTGCCGTGGTACGAGACCGACCCCGACCGGGCCAAGTCGATCGAGGAGTCCGGGTCGCACTCGATGATCGTGGCGCCCTTGGCGCTGCGCGGTACCGCGCTCGGCGTGGTCAGCTTCTACCGGTGCGCCGGGAGCGAACCGTACGACGAGGGCGACCTCGCCTTCGGGGTGACGCTCGCCGCGCACACCGCGCTGAGCGTCGACAACGCGCGGCGCTACGAACGCGACCACACGGTCGCCTCCACCGTCCAGCGCAGACTGCTGCCGTCCGGCCCGGCGTCCCCGATCGCCGTCGACACCGCCCACGTCTACCTGCCCGGACGGAACAGCGGCAGCTGGTTCGACACCATCTCCCTCTCCGGCGCGCGGACCGCCCTCGTCGTCGGCCGGGTCGACGGCCAGGGTGTCCAGACCGCGACGACCATGGGCCAACTGCGCACCGCCGTCCGCACCCTCGCCGCCCTCGATCTCTCGCCCGAGGAAGTCCTCGCCCGCCTCAACGACATCGCCGTACAGCTCGCCGAGGAGCGGGCGGCCCTCCCCGTCGGCGACGCGCTGCGCCACCGGCCCCTCACGGCGACCTGCCTCTACGGGGAGTACGACCCGTTCACCCGGCTCTGGACGGTGGCCCGGGCCGGGCAGCCGGTTCCCCACATCGTCCGTCCCGACGGCACCCCGCAACCGTTCGACCTGCCCGAGGGGCCACCGCTCTCCGCGACCGAGAAGGCCCCCTTCGCCACCGCCGAGATCCCCCTCGAACCGGGCAGCCTCCTCGTCCTGCACAGCGGCGGCAGCAACCTGCGCGACCGCCCGGGACTCCGCCCCGTGGACGAGGTCCTCGCGCCGCCCGACCGTGACCTGCGGGAGATCGGCGACGCGATCATGTACAACTACCCACCCGTCGCCCACCCGGACGGCGCGGTACTGCTCCTCGCCCGCCCCGCCGAGGTCAGTCCCGCCCAGGTCGTCACCATCGAACTCGACAGCGACGCGGGCGCCCCGGCGAAGGCGCGGAACGCGACCCGTGCGCACCTGGCCGAGTGGAAGGTCGCCAAGGACGCGCTCTACGCGGTCGAACTCATCGTCAGCGAGCTCGTCACCAACGCCGTGCGCTACGGCACCCCGCCGCTGTCGCTGCGCCTGGTGCGCACCCACAGCCTCACGTGCGAGGTCCGCGACGCCAGCCTCGTCGCTCCCCATCTGCGGCACGCCCGGGTCGGCGACGAGGGCGGCCGGGGCCTGTTCATCATGTCCCAGCTCGCCTCCCGCTGGGGTACCCGCTACACCCACGACGCCAAGATCATCTGGGCCGAGGTGGAGCTGTAGGGAGGCTCCGTCGCAGGTCACGGAGGCGTCGGGGTGCTGGGCAGCCGGTCGCCGGGGCGACACCCCCTGCCCCGGTGGCCCGAGATCCAGTGGAACGCCTTCCCGCTGAACACGGACGGCGCGACCACCGCGTGGAGCCACCTGCTCCGGCAGCAGGAGTGGTGGCACGTCGCCGTCGTCAACGACGGCAAGCTCAGCAAGCTCTACGTGAACGGGTGCGAGGAGGGCCGCAATCTCATCTCCGAGGCGGTTGGCCTGACCTCGTTGGCGAGATCGTCTCAAAGATCGCCCGCATGGCACGATGACCGCCATGTCAGGTCAGGTCTGGGTGTCCCTCATATCGCTGGGCGGCGTTGTCCTCGGCGGCTCGTTGTCCTACCTCGTCCAGCACAGGACTCAACTCTCGGCGGAGCGCGCTGAACACCAACGGCAGCAGATCGCCTTGTCGGAGACCCGGCGCGGGGAACGGCTGGCGCTGCTGGAGCGGTTCATCGAGGTGGAGGCCGAGGCGGAACGGTCCGCCTTCAGTCGCCCTTCCGAGTGGGGGGACACCGATGCCTGGTTCCTCACGACCCGGGACGTCATGAACAGGCTGTGGGTCGCGGAGCGGCTCATCCGCATCCAGTTCCCCCTGCCCGTGCACGACGCGGCACGCGCGTACTTCCTCGACCTCAACCGGACGGTGTGGGAGGGCTTACCCGACGGCGAGAGCGTGCGCGACTACTTGGAGGAGAACCGGCTGGCGTTTCTGGACGCGGCCCGCGCGGTCATGGGGTAGCACGCCGCCGACCTCGAAGATCGTTTACGGGGCGGTCCTCAGCATTCGGAGATTTGTCGGCAGTCACGGAGTGGGGGAGGAACGTGCGGGAACTCGGTCCGTCCGAGGCAAGACTGCTCCGCGCGTGGGCGCAGGGGGTGGGGGGCGGTCGGCGCGCCACATCCGTGCCCGAGGTTCTGGAACGATGCCTGGCCGTGCGGGCCCAGGACCTGCGGGCGGCGACGCCCGGGGTCAGGGTGCGCGGCTCGGGGCTGACCCTGGCGGACGTGCACCTGGCGTTCGGTGCCGAGCCCACTGTGGTGCGGAGCTGGTTCATGCGGGGCACGATCCACCTGGTCCCCGCCCCGCCCCGCGGGTGAGCGCCGCTACCGTGAACTGGGGCTCGGGCAGGCCGAGCTGGCCCTAAGGGAGCGGGTGATCACCGAGGCTCTCGCGGACGGGCCCCACACCCGGGACGAGCTCGGAACTCTTCGACGACGCTCCGGACGACACCGGTGCCGAGGCCCCGGCCAGGGAGGCCCTCGACGCCGAGGTCCACGACATCGCCCGCTTCCTGACCGCGTGACCTCGCGCCGACCAGCCCCTTCTGCGGTCCCGAGCGACGCACCGGCCGAAGGAGTGACGAGGGAGGCGACCTCCCGCGTAATGGGTATGTTGACATAGCTGTAGTTCGATACTTATATTGTCCGTATGACTGCCGTCAGCGCGTCCGCTCAGGACCTCAGCCGTGTCGCCTCCGCGATCACGGCCGTCCTGCCCGCGCTGAATCGGGCCCTCGAGCGACGCCTCGCCCAGGACTTCGCACACCCCAAGCCGCCCGAGGGGCAACTCGCGCTGCTGCGGCTCGTCGGTGAACGCGACGGGATCACCGTGCGCGAGGCTGCCGAGGCGCTGCTCGTCAGGCCCAACAATCTGAGTGCGATGGTCTCCCGGCTGATCGCGGAGGGCCTGCTCGAGCGCAGGCAGGACTCCGCCGACAAGCGGGTCGCGCATCTGCATCTGACGCGCGAGGCGACGCGCCGGGTCGAAGAGGTCCAAGCGCTCATGGACGGCTACGTCGTCGCCGCGCTGAGCGTCCTCACCGACGGCGACCTCGGTGCCATCGGCTCCGCCCTCGGAGCCCTCGACGCACTGACGGGGCACATTCACCCTGCCGGCCACTGATCCCGCGCGCAGCTGACCGCTGACGCGCCGGACAGGCATCAACTCCTCTGAGAAACAAGGCACTTCCATGTCCTCGTCCACCTTCGTGGATCACTCCGCCGTGCCCGCACACTCCCCGCCGGACGCCGCCCCTCGCGGCCGCCGGTCCAACCCCTGGCTGACGCTGGTCGCGGTCGCCTTCGGCCTGTTCATGGTGGGGCTCGACGGTAGTGTCGTGTCGATCGCCAATCCCGAGATCGGCCGGGACCTGGGCGCCTCCACCGCTGATCTCCAGTGGGTCACCAACTCCTATCTTCTCGCCCTGGCGGCCGCGCTGATCCTTGGCGGCAAGCTGGGCGACCGCTTCGGCCGGCGTACCTTCTACATGATCGGCGCGGCCGGATTCACTGCCGCGTCCGTGGCCATCGGCCTGATGGGGTCGATCGAGGGAGTCATCGCCTTCCGCGCCGTCCAGGGCTTCTTCGGCGCCCTGTTGATGCCGAACACGCTCGGACTGTTGCGTGCGGTCTTCCCGCCGAAGAAGTTCGGCATGGCGGTCGGGATCTGGGCGATGGTCTCGTCCGTGTCCACGGCACTGGGCCCCATCGTCGGCGGTCTGCTCGTCCAGCACGTCAGCTGGGAGTCCGTCTTCTTCATCAACGCGCCCATCGGCATCATCGCGCTCATCGTCAGCGCCCTCGTCCTGCCGCAGAGCAAGAACTCGACGGGCCATCACCGCTTCGACCTCGTCGGCGTCGCACTTCTGGCGCTGGGCATGCTGGTTCTCGTCTTCGGTGTGGTCAAGGGCGAGGCGTGGGGCTGGACTTCGGGCTCCACGTTCGGCACGATCGGCGGCGGTCTCGTGATCCTGCTGGCCTTCGGGTGGTACGAGACCCGAATCGGTCATCCCCTGCTGCCGATGCGGCTGTTCCGCAACCCCGTGCTGGCCATCGGAACGGTCATCACTGCCATCAACTTCTTCGCCCTGCTCGGCGTGATCTTCTTCGTGATGCTGTACCTGCAGAACGTCCATGGCTTCACGCCCGTCGAGGCCGGTATACGCACCCTGCCTCTGAGCCTGGCCTCCGTCGTCGCCTCGCCCGTCGGTGCGAAGCTCACCGAGAAGTACGGTGCCCGCCTCACCATGCCCCTCGGCATGGTGCTACAGGCCGGTGCGGCCTTCGCGATGCTCGGCTGGGGCGTGCACTCCTCCTACTCCGCCCTGTGGCCGCCATTCATCGCGCTCGGGCTCGGCGTCGGCATGGTGATGGCCGCCTCCTCCGACGCGATCGTCGGCAACGCGCCGGTCAAGGACGGCGGAGTGGCCGGTGGCCTTCAGGCCACCGCACTGCAGATCGGTGGCGCGCTGGGCACCTCCGTACTGATCTCCCTCATCAGCAGCAAGGTCGGCTCGACACTGACCGGCGAGCTGAGCACCGCCGGGGTGCCCGCGCCCGTGGCCAAGGGACTGCTGGAGGCTAAGGACGCGGTGGCGATGGGTGTTTCACCCGTCTCCGGTGACATGCCGGCCCAGTTGAAGTCCGCCGTGATCGAGGGGAGTGGGCAGGCGTTCATGAACGGTGTGCACACTGCCTCGCTCGTCACCGGCGTGCTGTGTGTCCTGGGCGCGGTCGTCGCGGTCGTGGGTGTACGGCGTAACCCTGAGGCCGTCCCTCACTGAGAGCTGACGGGCGTGGCCCGGCCGGAGCCGCGAGCACGCGTGGGGACGGACGGCTCGCACCTCCGGCCGGATTCGTGATCACCCGCCGTCAGGCGCTGGTCAGCTGCCGGCCGAGGAAGATGTCCTCCAGGGGCTCCGGTGGACCGTTTGTCGGCGGTCTGCGGTCGGCGGTCGGCGGTCGGCCGGAGCCCGGCCGGGCTCAGCCCAGCGACGCTGTGGCGTCGGACGGAGCGCGCTCGGAGCCTTCCGCCTCGGCGGAGCGCGGCGTGCGCAGCACGAACGCGGCGACGAGTACCGAGACGGCCACGAAGACGGCACTGAGCCCGTAGGCGAGCCGGAATCCACTGGTGAGCGCGTCCACCTCGCTCTCGTGGTCCGAGAGGAGCGACGCCGTCCGGGAGGCGGCCACGGTCGCCAGTACGGCGGTGCCGAGCGAGGCGCCGACCTGCTGGGTGGTGTTGACCAGGCCCGAGGCGATGCCGGCGTCGCGGGGCGAGGTCACCGACATGGCCTGCCCCATCAGAGCAGGCATGGCCGCGCCGAAGCCGAGGCCCAGCAGGACGAACGCCGGCACGATGTCGACCACGTACTGCCCGTCGGTGGGCACCCGGGCCAGCAGCGCGAGGGCTGCCGCGACGAGCAGGAGACCGCCGAGGAGCACGGGGCGGGCACCGAACCGCTGGTTCAGCCGTGCCGCCAGGCCGAGCGAGACCACGGCGATCGTCACCGGCGCCGGCAGGAAGGCGAGGCCGGTCTTGAGCGCGTCGTAGCCCAGCACGTTCTGGAAGTACAGGGCAGTGCAGAACTGGTAGCCGAAGAGCCCGGCGACCATCAGCAGCATGATGATGTTCGCTCCGGAGATGATCCGCGAGCGGAAGATGTGCAGCGGCAGCAGGGGCTTGGCCGCCCGCGCCTGCCGCACGACAAAGGCGGCGAGCAGCACCAGCGATGCTGCCAGCATGCCCAGCGTGCGGGCGTCGCTCCAGGTGTAGTCCTTCGCCTCGACGATCGTGAAGACGAGCAGCATCAGCCCGCCGGTCACCAGCAGGGAACCCGTGATGTCGGCACCCTCGCGGAGTCCGATCCCGGGAAGTCCTGGGACCGCCCGCAGTGTCAGGACGACGGCCACGATTCCGATCGGCACGTTGACCAGGAACACCCACTCCCAGCCGAGGCTCTGGGTGAGTACACCGCCGAGGATGAGCCCCACCGAAGAGCCCGCGGCAGCGACGAAGGCGTACGCCGCCAATGCCCTGGCTCGTTCCCCGGCGTCCTGGAAGAGCGTGATGATCATGCCCAGGGCGACGGCGGAAGCCAGGGCGCCACCGACGCCCTGGACGAAGCGGAACGCCACCAGGGCCCAGGGCGCGGAGGCGAGCCCGCAGGCCAGGGAGGCCGCGGTGAACACCACCAGTCCCACGGCGAAGACCTTCTTGCTGCCCAGCAGGTCACCCAGCCGTCCGGAGAGCAGCAAGAGACCCGCGAAAGCGATCAGATACGAGTTCACCACCCAGGCCAGGCCGGACTGGCTGAAGCCGAGGTCCTGCTGGATCGTCGGCAGGGCAACGGTGACGATGGAGCCGTCAAGGATGATCATCAGATTGCCGACGCAGAGAATACCCAGCGCCAGCCAGCGTGATGTGGATGGCTCGGAGGTCGACGGGGCGGGCGTGGTCATGTGGTCTTTCCTTCACGAGGTTCACGAGGTTCATGAGGTTCACGAGGTTCACGAGGGCCGGAGGATTCACGGGTGCCTGAGGACGAGAACCACGGGACGGGTGGAGAGGCCGGGCACGTCGGCATCCGCCCGTTCGCCATGGGCCACTACTTGTTACAGCAGCCATCATGTGTGACCATCGCGGGCGTCGTAAGGAGGCACTTTCATGTCCCAGGGGAACATTCGTGTAATCCATGAACCTGCGGACGGGCGCCCGGTCTGCACTGTCCTGGAGGCGCTGAACCGCATCAGCGGCAAGTGGGCGATCAGCATCCTGCTCAATGTCAGCCACGGCCCCGCCCGTTTCACAGAGCTGGAACGGGCAGTGCCCGGAATCAGCCGCCGCATGCTCACGCTGACCCTGCGCAACCTCGAACGCGACGGGCTGATCGTGCGCACCGTGTACGCGACCGTGCCACCGAAGGTCGAGTACCGGGCGACCAGCATGGCCGTCGAGCTGTACAGCTCGCTGGCGGCCCTCACCGGCTGGGCCGAGCGCCATCGCGAGGCGATCGCCGACTCCCGCGAGACGTACGACCGGGAGCACGGCCGACCGCCCGAGGCGGACACCGATCGCTGACGCCCCGTCCCGCCGGACTTCCACATCTGTCCCAGGGGGTTTCCAGGGACATTCCGCCGCGTAAGCAGGGAAGGCCCTGACAGCGCTGAAAGAATACGAACGCGCTGGTCAGGGCCCATCTGCTTAGCACTCGATGATGTTCACGGCGAGCCCGCCCCGCGCCGTCTCCTTGAACCGTGCGGGACATCGTCGCAGCGCACCTTTGCTGGTGGCGCGTCGACAACGGCACCGCGTTCCGCATGCTGACCGTGGTCAACGAACTACTCACCAACGTCTTGCAGCACACCCATGCGGACGCCGACGGGTGCCGGATGGCCAGCCTGCTTCTCCAGAAGGTGCCGGACGGCGTCACCGCCATCGTTCGCGTCCATGAACCGCTGTCCGCCGCTGTTCTCGTCGCCGCCCCTCCTCGACGAGGAGGGGCGTGGGCTGATACTGCTGACTGCTCTGGCCGACGACACGTCCGTGTCCGTGACCCCAGCGGGCAAGGACGTGTGGGTCTTCATAGCGGCCCCGTAACCGACCGAGCGCTTGTAGCCCGCCGATTTTTGCGGTTTGCGTGGGGGCCGGGTCACGTCCACGTAGTGGCTGAGCTGTTCCAACTACGTGTGCCGACTGTCCCTGCGAGCAGTGGGTCTGCGAATGCGATGACTAGGCCGACCACGTCAGTGAAGAGATTCGGATAGCCAGCAGAGGAGGGTCCCTGGCGACGGCGCCAGGCGGCGTAGGAGGATTGGCGACGCTCGGCGAGGTCGGTGATCACGGCGCTCAGGGGCTTCAGCTCAATGTCGCGGTGGGTTGCGGTGGCCGTCAGCGCCGCGGCCAGTTCTTTGCCGTTGAGATTGTTGAGCGTCAGCAGGCGGTAGAGGTCCGCGTAATCCCGGTCGCGGGTGTTGAGATCGCCGAGCGAGATGGCGGTGGAGAGCTTCTCGGCGATGACAGTGGCGAGCGGGTAACCGAAGAGTTGGAAGCTGTCCGTGGTGAGCTGCTGCGGGTAGTCGATGGTCTGAGGTCCGGGAGTGACGGGATCGCCGAAGCTGATGTCCAACTGCAGCTTGAGACGTGCACGGGCGATCGATGCGACCATGGACAGTCGCACGCCGTGATACTCGTCCTCCTCTCGGATGGGTACGGTTCTGAGTGTGGTGGAGTCGTATGCCACGCCGTCGTCGACCTCAGTGGTGGCGATCGCGGCGATTCTGCGGATGATCTCGGTTTCCTCGCCGGAAAACGCGCGGCCAAGGATGTCGATGTCACGGGTCATCCGGCGGGCGCCGAACTGGGCGAGCAAAAGGCCGCCCTTGAGGATGAAGTGCTCGCGGCCGAGGGGGGATGCTGCCAGGCGGTAGAGGAACCGTTCGAGTACGTACTCGACCATGACCTCGTCCGTTGAACGGTCGTTGCGACGAGCCAGATTGCGCAGGTCGTTGTAGATGCGGCCTGCGGTGGTACCCCGATGTGGGTTGACCATCAGGCAAGCACCGCCTCAACAGCGGGACGGATGACGGAAAGCGCGCCCAGCTCGCGGGCGATGAGTTGGAGTTCGCCGACCCCGCTCCGTCCGCTGCTACGCAGGTAGCGGCCAAGTGCGGACAAGGCCATGGTCTCCCCGATTTTGCCACGGTGGCGCATCGCGTCGACGACGCAGCGGGCGGCGTTGTATGTAGGAATGGTCTCTCCCGGTGCGGCCTCGAACCGTTCGACGCCGAGGCTGAACGTCTTCGCCGCGTACTGGGCCACCACAGTCGGGGGATAAGAGATCGTGGGACGGCGTGTTCCGCGTGGTACGGCGATGTGCACGGCGCTGGGGATGTCGTCGATCAGCTCGTGCACAGCCAGGGCGGACTCTCCGCACAGGACAGCGCGAGGCGCCCGCATACACACGGCCAGTAGGTCTGCGTATGCGGTCTCTGGCGCGGCTGTCCGCCGGTACACGCCACGGGAGAGTTCGTCGATCTCTCCTTCGGTGACCAGGTAGGCCAGATCACGAGCGGAGAGCAGGGCGCGACGCGCCTGCGCGGTCGTGAACGTCGGGGAGAGGCATGCCAACCGCTGCTCCAGGCGCGAGATTTCCGCAGCACTCATGTATTGAATGATACCCCTCCGATGAGGAGCGGGGATCGATTTGATGCATACAGATGGCGGGGGTGGAGTTCCCGTCGTTGGTTATATGTTGCGAACCTGCAGGTCAGACGCCCATGCAGGGGGGGTTCCCAGGGGCTTCCACATCTGTCCCAGGGGGTTTCCAGGTACTTTCCGCCGCGTAAGCAGGGAAGGCCCTGACAGCGCTGAAAGAATACGAACGCGCTGGTCAGGGCCCATCTGCCTAGCACTCGATGATGTTCACCGCGAGCCCGCCCCGGGCCGTCTCCTTGTACTTGACGGACATGTCGGCACCCGTCTCCTTCATGGTCTTGATGACCTTGTCCAGGGAGACCTTGTGGGTGCCGTCGCCGCGCAGGGCCATCTTCGCCGCGGTGACGGCCTTGACGGCCGCCATGCCGTTCCGCTCGATGCAGGGGATCTGGACGAGCCCGCCGACCGGGTCGCAGGTGAGGCCGAGGTTGTGTTCCATGCCGATCTCGGCGGCGTTCTCGACCTGCTCGGGGGAGGCGCCGAGGACCTCGGCGAGTGCGCCGGCGGCCATGGAGCAGGCGGAGCCGACCTCGCCCTGGCAGCCTACCTCGGCGCCGGAGATCGAGGCGTTCTCCTTGAAGAGCATGCCGATCGCGCCCGCCGCGAGGAGGAAGCGGACGACGCTGTCGTCCTTCTCCTCCGGGGTGGCGCCGCCGGCCGCGAAGTTCATGTAGTAGTGCAGGACCGCCGGGATGATGCCGGCCGCGCCGTTGGTGGGGGCGGTGACGACCCGGCCGCCGGCTGCGTTCTCCTCGTTGACCGCCATGGCGTAGAGGGTGATCCACTCCATCGCGTGGACCTGCGGATCACCCTCGGCCCGCAGCTGGCGGGCGGAGTTCGCGGCGCGGCGGCGGACCTTGAGGCCGCCGGGGAGGATGCCCTCGCGGGACATGCCACGGCTGACGCAGGCCTGCATGACGCGCCAAATCTCCAGCAGACCGGTACGGATCTCCTCCTCCGTGCGCCACTCCTTCTCGTTCTCCAGCATCAGCGAGGAGATGGAGAGCCCGGTCTCCCGGGCCAGGCGGAGCAGTTCGTCGCCGGTGCGGAAGGGGTGGGCGAGGACGGTGTCGTCGGGGATGATCCGGTCGGCTCCGACCGCGTCCTCGTCGACGACGAACCCGCCGCCCACCGAGTAGTACGTCTTCTCCAGCAGCAGCGCGCCGGTCTCGTCGTACGCGTGGATGCTCATGCCGTTGGCGTGGTACGGGAGGGCCTTGCGGCGGTGCAGGACCAGGTGCTCGTCCGCGTCGAAGGGGATCTCGTGCGCGCCCAGCAGGCTGATGCGGCCGGTGGTGCGGATCTGCTCGACCCGGGCGTCGGCAGCCTCGACGTCCACGGTCCGGGGGGACTCGCCCTCCAGGCCGAGGAGGACCGCCTTCGGCGTGCCGTGGCCGTGGCCGGTCGCGCCGAGGGAGCCGTACAGCTCGGCGCGTATCGACGCGGTCGGTGCGAGCAGGCCCTCGTTCTTCAGTCGGCGTGCGAACATCCGCGCGGCCCGCATCGGGCCCACCGTGTGCGAGCTGGACGGTCCGATGCCGATCGAGAACAGGTCGAAGACCGAAATGGCCACGGGGAAGACTCCTAGCTGGCGGACGCCGTTGTCCACCGGCGAAACGAAACGAAACGAAAAGTGGGGGTGTGCGAGGGGCGGGGGCCTGGGGGAGGGCCCTGTACGGAACAGGCCCTGGGGGAACGGCCCCGCGCGGAACGCGGCGGGGCACCGCGCTCACCTTCCAGTGTGCGCGATGCCCCGCCCGACCTGCGAAGAACGCCGGTGGGAGTGCCCGTGGAGGGGCGGCCGCTACTTCTTCAGGCCGGGGTACAGCGGGAACTTCTCGGCCAGCGCGACGACGCGGGCCTTCAGGTCGTCCGCGTCGTACGCGGGCTTCAGGGCCGAGGCGATGATCTCCGCCACCTCGGTGAAGTCCTCGGTCCGGAAGCCGCGGGTGGCCAGGGCCGGCGTACCGATGCGCAGACCGGAGGTGACCATCGGCGGGCGCGGGTCGTTCGGGATGGAGTTCCGGTTGACCGTGATGCCGATCTCGTGGAGCCGGTCCTCGGCCTGCTGTCCGTCGAGCTCGGAGTTGCGCAGGTCGACCAGGACCAAGTGCACGTCGGTGCCGCCGGTGAGGACGGAGACGCCCACCTCGGTGACGTCCGGCTGGATCAGGCGCTCGGCGAGGATGCGGGCGCCGTCCAGAGTCCGCTGCTGGCGCTCCTTGAACTCCTCCGTGGCCGCGACCTTGAACGACACGGCCTTCGCCGCGATCACGTGCTCCAGCGGGCCGCCCTGCTGACCCGGGAAGACCGCCGAGTTGATCTTCTTGGCGAGTTCCTGGGTGGAGAGGATCACGCCGCCGCGAGGACCGCCGAGGGTCTTGTGCGTGGTGGTGGTGACGACGTGGGCGTGCGGCACCGGGCTCGGGTGCAGACCCGCGGCGACCAGGCCGGCGAAGTGGGCCATGTCGACCATCAGGTATGCGCCGACCTCGTCCGCGATGCGGCGGAAGGCGGCGAAGTCCAGCTGGCGCGGGTACGCGGACCAGCCGGCCACGATCAGCTTCGGCCGGGACTCCTTGGCGAGGCGCTCCACCTCGTCCATGTCCACGACGCCGGTCTCGTCGACGTGGTACGGGACCACGTTGTAGAGCTTGCCGGAGAAGTTGATCTTCATGCCGTGGGTCAGGTGGCCGCCGTGGGCCAGATTCAGACCCATGATCGTGTCACCGGGCTGGAGCAGCGCGAACATCGCGGCGGCGTTCGCCTGCGCACCGGAGTGCGGCTGGACGTTCGCGGCCTCGGCGCCGAAGAGCGCCTTGATGCGGTCGATCGCGATCTGCTCGACCACGTCGACGTGCTCGCAGCCACCGTAGTAACGGCGGCCCGGGTAGCCCTCGGCGTACTTGTTGGTGAGGACGGAGCCCTGCGCCTCCATGACGGCCACCGGAGCGAAGTTCTCCGAGGCGATCATCTCGAGGGTGGACTGCTGGCGGTGGAGCTCGGCGTCGACAGCGGCGGCGACGTCCGGGTCCAGCTCGTGGAGGGAGGAGTTGAGAAGCGACATCAGGCGGTCCCTTGGGTCTCAGTTGCCGGAGAACTCGGTGTATTCGTCGGCGGTGAGCAGATCCCCCGGCTCCTCCGCGACGCGTACCTTGAACAGCCAGCCGCCCTCGAAGGGGGCGCTGTTCACCAGGGACGGGTCGTCCACCACGTCCTGGTTCGCCGCGGTGACCTCGCCGGTGACCGGCGAGTACAGGTCGCTGACGGACTTGGTCGACTCCAGCTCGCCGCAGGTCTCGCCCGCGGTCACCGTGTCACCGACCTCGGGGAGCTGGACGAAGACGACGTCACCGAGGGCGTTGGCCGCGTGCTCGGTGATGCCGACGGTCGCCACGCCGTCCTCGACGGCCGACAGCCACTCGTGCTCCTTGCTGTACCGCAGCTGCTGGGGGTTGCTCATGACCTGAATTCTCCTGTACGCGGGTGGGTGCTGATGAACGATGGTCTTACGGGATGAGACGCGACTGCGTCACGTTCGGCCCGGTGGGCGGGGCGTGAGCAGGATGCGATCGGGCCGTGAGCAGGACGCGATCGGGCCGTGGAGGGGCACGATCCGGGCGCCGTGGGCCCCTGCGCCTACTTCTGGCGCTTGTAGAAGGGCAGGGCCACGACCTCGTACGGCTCCTGGGTGCCCCGGATGTCCACGGCGACACCCTTGGTGCCGGGGGCGGCGAAGGCAGCGTCCACGTACGCCATGGCGATCGGCTTGCCCAGCGTCGGGGAGGGGGCGCCGGAGGTGACCTCGCCGATCACCTCGACGTCGGACCCGTCCACGGAGACGACCGCGAAACCGGCGCGCGGCACCCGGCGGCCCGCGGCGACCAGGCCGACGAGCTTGCGGGGCGGGGCGGTTTCGGCGCGCTCGGCGGCGGCGGTGAGCGCCTCGCGGCCCACGAAGTCGCCCTCCTTCTCGAACTTCACGACCCGGCCGAGGCCCGCGTCGAACGGGGTCAGCGCGGTGGTCAGCTCGTGCCCGTACAGCGGCATGCCCGCCTCCAGGCGCAGCGTGTCGCGGCAGGAGAGCCCGCAGGGGATCAGGCCGTGCGGGGCGCCCGCCTCGGTGAGGGCCTGCCAGAGCGTCTCGGCGTGCTCGGGGGCGACGAAGAGCTCAAAGCCGTCTTCGCCGGTGTAACCGGTACGGGCGATGAGCGCGGGGACTCCGGCGACCGTGCCGGGCAGGCCCGCGTAGTACTTCAGCCCGTCCAGGTCGGCTTCGGTGACGGCCTTCAGGACGGCGGGGGACGCGGGGCCCTGGACGGCGATCAGCGCGTACGCGTCGCGGTCGTCGCGGACCTCGGCGTCGAAGCCGGCGACGCGCCCGGTCAGGGTGTCCAGGACGGTCTGGGCGTTGCCCGCGTTGGCGACCACGAGGTACTCGGTGTCGGCCAGCCGGTAGACGATCAGGTCGTCCAGGATGCCGCCGTCCTCACGGACGATCATCGTGTAGCGGGCGCGGCCGACGCCGACCGTACCGATGTTGCCGACGAGCGCGTGGTTCAGGAAGGCGACGGCCCCGGGGCCGGTGACGGCGATCTCGCCCATGTGGGAGAGGTCGAAGAGCCCGGCGCGGGTGCGCACCGCGTGGTGCTCATCACGCTCGCTCGCGTACCGCAGCGGCATGTCCCAGCCCGCGAAGTCGGTCATGGTCGCGCCCAGGCGACGGTGGGTCGCGTCGAGGGCGGTCGTACGGGGGGCGGTGCTCATGAGGTGTGGCTCCCGGGGCGCAGGGCATGACGACGAGGACGGTCCCTCCCCATCTGTCATCGGAACCTGAGAGGTTCGCCGAGAGGCCCCTGACGGGTCGGCTTGCACCTTGGGTGGAGCCGTCGGACGGCTCGCTTTTCAGATCTGCCTCATCCACGCGGTACGGGGCCTGAGAGATTCAAGGGAGGAACTTGCTCCTTCGGCGCCCGGCACACACGGTGGCCGGAACTCTCCCGCGTGGATTCAAACGGCCGGTATGCAGTTGCGGGCACATCATCGCACGCAGCACGGACGGCCACGGCGCCCGGTACCCCGCCCGGAGCGCGGGCCCGGCTTCCCCTCCCGGACGGTTGCTCCGTATTACCTTTTCTTTACACTCTGTGAGCAGGTGTGGGGTGACTCGACAGGGGGAGTGCCGATGTCGTTGCGACCGTACGCGGGGGTGGTGCGGGCGGTGGTCCCGGCGCGGCACGCGCCATCCGCCGCCCAGCAGGGACCACCGGTCGTGCGCGACCTGCGGGGCGGGGCGGGGGACGGACCGAGGCGGCTGGAATTCGCCCCGGGGGACGTCGTCGTCGTCTCCGGGCTGCCCGGCAGCGGCAAGTCGACCCTGATCCGGCGCACCGTCACCGCCCGCGCCGTCGACTCCCAGGACACCCGGGACCGCTTCACGGCGGTCCTGCCCCGCTTACTTCCGTACGCCCTCTACCGCCCCCTGGTCCGCGCCGCCCACTACTACGGGCTGCTCGGGGCGCTCCGCTCCGGCGAGGCGGTCGTCGTCCACGACTGCGGGACCCAGGGCTGGGTGCGGCGCTGGCTGGCCCGCCACGCGGCACGCCGGGGCCGCACCCTCCACCTCGTGCTGCTCGACGTGACCCCCGGGACGGCCAGGGCGGGCCAGCGCGAACGCGGGCGCGGCGTCTCCGGTTACGCCTTCGCCCGGCACCGGCGCGCGGTCGGCCGACTGCTGCGGGACGCGGAGCGCGGCCTGCTGCCCCCGGGCTGCGGCTCCGCCGTGCTGCTGGACCGCCCCGCGGCCGGGGCGCTCCTCGCCATCGCCTTTGCGGCGGCGGCGACGGACGTGCGGGGCCCGGCAGCGGGCCCGGTGGTGGACGTGCCGGGCGTGGCGGTCGTCGACAGGGCCGTCGCCGACCTGCGGATCACCGAGGTGGCGGAGGCGCCGGAGGGGGTGCCGGGCGGGGTGCCCGGGATGCGGGAGAACCTCGGGGACGGCAGCGTGGCCGGGACGCCGGGGCCCCGCGCCGGTTAGTGTTTCTGCCCCAGGACCCGGTCGACAAGAGGACGCAGAGGCAGTGGACATCCCGGCACAGACGGCGCCCCACCAGCTCCAGGGGTGGCCGGCGAACGAGTTCGAAGAAGTGCTCAGCGCCTCGCTGGGGGTCCCCGGCGCGGGCGGCCGGCTCGTCGAGGTGCTCGGCCGCAGCCAGGTCTGGGTTCCGCTGCCGGCCGGGGGCAGTCCCGCCAGCGCCGATCTCGACCTGCCGACCATCGAACTCGACGGTGCCGCCTTCGTCCCCGTCTTCAGCTCCGAGGCACAGTTCCTCAGCTGCGTCGGCACCCACCTCTCCTTCGCCGTCGCGCCCGCCCGCGAGTTCGCGCGCGGACTGCCCCCGCAGGTGGGCATCGCGGTCAACCCGGGCGGTGCGGTGGGGCTTCCGCTGCCGCCCGCCGCCGTCGCCGAACTCTGTCGTGCCGGGAACACCCCGCTGGACGGGCCGGCCGGCGGCGGCCGGGTGCGGCTCTGGGAGCCGGACTGGAAGGAGGAGCCGGTCGACTTCCTCGCCGCCGTGTCCGCGGAGTTCCAGCGGACCGGTGTGGTCGCCACCGCCCGGCGGGCGCTGGCCAGCATCGAGGGCGGCGACCCCGTCCTCTTCATCGGTGTCCAGTTCTCGGCGTGGGACGAGGCGACGCAGAGCGCCCCCATGGACGCGCTGGGCCGCGCGCTCGGCCACGTGCAGGTGCCGTGGCCCGTCAACCTGGTCCTGCTCGACATGGCACAGGACCCGGTCGGCGACTGGATGGTGGAGAAGGTCCGGCCCTTCTTCCAGTGAGTCCGGCGCTTCTTCCGGTGAGTACGGCCCTTCTCCGGGTGACCGGCCGCACCCGCGGCGTCCGGGCCGGCCGCCGGCCGGGGTGGTGCGGGGCCGCCGTGTCCGGCATGTCGGACGGTGGCGTCAAGTCGGTGTCAGTAAGGGCGCATAAGCTGGTTTGATGGCGAGGCCGCTCCCGCACGCCCGGGGGCGGCGCGCGACACGGTGAATCGACGAGGGGCGGGACCCAGGGTGAGTGCGTCGGGCACGGCAGCGGCCGGGCAGGTCGAACACATGCTGCGCCAGGTGACCCCCGGGCGCTTCGACGCGTACGAGGAGCTGCTGAGGGCACTCTCGGACGGCCAGGTCTGGATGCTGCTCTGGCACGGCACGGCCGGCTCCCCGGATGCCCAGTACGGCAACATCCGGGTGGACGGCCTCGGTTACGCCCCGTGCGTCACCTCCGCCCAGGAGCTCGCGGCCAGTGGCTGGAACCGCGCCCACGAGGTGACCACCGGTCGGGAGATCGCCCGCTCGCTCTTCCCCGACCACTGGGGGATCTGGCTCAACCCGCACACCCCCGGGGGCGGCGTCGGCATCCCCTGGCTCGATCTGCGCCGGATCGCCAACGGTCTCGACCGGCTGCCCGCCGGCCCCCTCACCCTCTCCGAACCGGCCATCGAGATCCCGCAGTTCTACGCGCTGCTGTCGCAGAACGCGCACCGCACCCCGGCGATCCGCTCGCTGCGCCGTGCCTGGGTGCAGCCGGCGCTCGGCGCCCCGTACCTCGCCATCGGGCTCGACCTCTACGACACGGGACGGGTCGCCGTGGAGTCGGCCCGCGCGATGATGGGGCAGACGATCGGCGCGGTCCCGGAGGGGCTCCCCGTCTCGACGGTCGCGATGTCCGACGACTACGACCCGGTCGCGATGTGGCTGCGGGCCAACTCCCGTCCGTTCTACGACCGGGAGGCGCACGCGCAGCCCGTCGTGCCGCCACCGGCCGCCCCCGGTTACGGCTACCCGCCCGCGTACTGACGGGTACACCCTCCCCGGCCCGCTCCCCGGCGTGGTCGCGCCGTCGCGGTCCACGCGTTTCGGGAACCGCCGCCGCGAGGGAAGTGACCTGCGTGTTTCGGCCATCTCCGGCCGTCTTCCGGGCCCTTGACGCACCGTGTGCGGTGTCCGAGAGCAGCGCTCATGAGGCTTTCACGCCTTTTTCGCCGACGGACGGTGAAGCGTGCCGTCTGAGGGGTACATCGCCCCCATGCGCACCATGCCCTGCTCTGGCCACTTCCGCCGTCCAAAAGGGCATAGGCGCCCATCTGTCAGCATGCGGATTTCAACTGTGTTGCGTCCGGGGGTCGTTCGCGGGCGTCCGGATAACGGATCGACCACGTCGGATCACGGTTAGGCATCCATTCGCCGTCAAGTCTGGCAACAGATCACGACGGGGATGAAGACTCCCGCTCCAAGGGGCGATCCGTCCCGCGTCACCACGGACGAGAACCGCCGCCACCGCGGCAAGTGTGTGCCGGCCACCGCCGGTTGAGAGGGGTCCACGCCACGATGACGGCACCACTGCACGAGCCGACAACGGAAGCGGCCCCCCCGGCGGGATTCGAGGCGGGCGTGGCGCCCGGGAAGGCGGTGCAGGGCCGTTCCCTCGGCCGCATCGCCTGGGAGCGGCTGAAGCGCGACAAGGTGGCCCTCGGCGGCGGCATCGTGGTGCTGTTGCTGGTCGTCGTCGCCCTGCTGGCGCCCGTGATCACCCACCTGGTCGGCCAGTCCCCGTACGACCACCACGAAGAGCTGATCGACCCGCTGTTCTCCACGCCCACCGGCTCCTACGGGGCGATGAGCGGGAAGCACTGGTTCGGCGTGGAGCCGGTCAACGGCCGGGACATCTTCGCCCGCATCGTCTACGGCGCCCGGGTCTCGCTGCTCGTGGGCTTCCTCTCCGCCGTCGTCGCCATCGTGCTCGGCACGGTGCTCGGTGTGCTGGCGGGCTTCTTCGGTGGCTGGCTGGACGCGCTCATCAGCCGCGTGATGGACATGCTGCTCTCGTTCCCGCAGCTGCTCTTCATCATCGCCCTGGTCTCCGTGATGCCCAACAAGCTCCTGGGGCTGGAGGGCTCCGGTGTCCGGCTCGCCGTGATGGTCCTGGTCATCGGGTTCTTCGGCTGGCCGTACGTCGGCCGCGTGGTGCGCGGCCAGACCCTGTCCCTCCGGGAGCGGGAGTACGTGGACGCGGCGCGCAGCCTGGGCGCCGGACGGTTCTACATCCTCTTCAAGGAGCTGCTGCCCAACCTGGTGGCGCCGATCATCGTCTACACCACGATGATGATCCCCACCAACATCCTGACCGAGGCGGCTCTGAGCTTCCTGGGCGTCGGCGTGAAGCCGCCCTCCGCCTCCTGGGGCCAGATGCTGTCGGCCGCTCTGAGCTACTACGAGTCGGACCCGATGTACATGATCATTCCGGGCGTGGCGATCTTCATCACCGTCCTCTCCTTCAACCTCTTCGGCGACGGCGTGCGTGACGCGCTCGACCCGAAGGGTTCTCGCTGACTGCCGTACCACGGAGCCCGTGCGCCGCACGGGCCGATCTACACACGGAGGAATCCGAATCGTGACGACTCGACGGAACACACGGCGCAAGCAGGCCGTGGCAGCTGCTGCCGTGGTCGCGGCACTGCTCTCCACGGCGGCCTGTGGCGGCGGGGGCGACGACGGCAAGGGCAAGGGCGGTGGCGGCTCCGCGTCCGCGGCCGGTTTCGACGCGGCGAACAACAAGGTCGCCAACCCCTCGACGAAGGCGGGCGGCGAGCTGAAGTTCGCCGGTGTCCAGGACACCGACTCCTGGGACACCACGCGCGCTTACTACGGCTTCGTGTGGGACTTCATGCGCTACTACAGCCGTCAGCTGGTGACCAGCAAGACGGCCCCGGGCGCCGGCGGCACCGAGCTGACCCCGGACCTCGCCACCGACCGCGCGAAGATCACGGACGACGGCAAGACCTACACGTACACCCTGCGCGACGGGGTCTCGTGGGAGGACGGAAAGCCGATCACCTCGCAGGACGTCAAGTACGGCATCGAGCGCCAGTGGGCTCAGGACGTGCTGGCGGGCGGCCCCGTCTACCTGCGCGACATCCTCGACCCCAAGGGTGAGTACAAGGGTCCCTACAAGGACACCTCCCCCGACAAGCTCGGCCTGAAGGCCATCGACACCCCGGACGCGAAGACGATCGTCTTCCATCTGCCCGCCGCCAACAGCGACTTCGAGGCGATCCTCGCGCTGACCTCGTCCTCGCCGGTCCGGCAGGACAAGGACACCAAGTCGAAGTACGGCCTCAGGCCCTTCTCCTCGGGCCCGTACAAGTTCCAGTCGTACACGCCCAACAAGTCCACCGTGCTGGTCCGCAACGAGAACTGGAAGCAGTCCTCCGACCCGGTCCGCAAGCCGCTCCCGGACAAGATCTCGCTGACCCTGTTCTCCAACGCGGACGACATGGACAACAAGCTGCTCAGCGGCGAGTACGACCTCGACGTCAACCAGACGGGTCTCTCCCCGCAGGGCCGCACCAAGGCGCTCAAGGAGTACAAGGCGAACCTGGACAACCCGGTCTCCGGCTACATCCGTTACGCCGCCTTCCCGCAGAACGTCGCGCCGTTCGACAACATCCACTGCCGCAAGGCCGTGCTCTACGGAGCCGACCACAAGTCGCTCCAGACCGCCCGTGGCGGCCCGGTGGCCGGCGGCGACATCGGCACCAACATGCTGCCCCCGTCGGTGCCCGGCTCCGAGGGCCAGAAGTACGACCCGTACAACTTCACCGCCAACGACGGCGCGGCGGACACCGCCAAGGCGAAGGAAGAGCTGGCCGCCTGCGGCAAGCCGAACGGGTTCTCCACCACCATCGCGGTCCGCAACAACAAGCCCGTCGAGGTGGCCACCGCGGAGTCGCTCCAGGCGTCCCTCGCCAAGATCGGCGTCAAGGTCGACATCGACCAGTACGACGGTGCCCAGTACTCGGGCATCATCGGCAACCCGACCGTGGTGAAGAAGAAGGGCTACGGCATCATCATCATGGGCTGGGGCCCCGACTTCCCCTCGGTCCAGGGCTACGGCCAGCCCCTCTGGGACAGCAGCTACATCCTGGAGAGCGGCAACAACAACTTCGCCATGATCAATGACAAGGCGATCGACGCGAACTTCGACAAGTACGCCGTCGAGCTCGACGACGCCAAGAAGGTCGCCCTCTCCACCGCGCTCAACCACCAGGTGATGGAGGGCGCTTACTACCTGCCCTTCGTCTTCGAGAAGTTCATCAACTTCCGCTCCTCGCGCCTGACGAACGTCTACACCACCGACGCGTACAGCGGTGAGTACGACTTCATCAGCCTGGGCGTCAAGAAGTAATCATTCCCCCGGCACACCCGCCGAACGGCACGAAAGGCAGGTGAAGGCCGGAGCGGTTCGGCCGCGGGCCACCGGACGACCTCCGGTGGCCCGCGGCCCCCGCCGGGCCGAGAGCAGTGCTCACATACCTCATCAGGCGGCTGCTGGCCGCCGCAGTGATGCTGATCGTCATCATCGTGGTGGTCTTCAGCATCTTCTTCCTCATCCCCAAGTGGACGGGCGTCGACCCGGCCACGATGTACGTGGGCAAGACGTCGGACGCCGCAGCCGTCGAAGGCATCCGGCAGAAGCTCCACCTGGCCGAGCCGATCTACCTCCAGGTCTGGGAGTTCTTCAAGGGCATCTTCGTCGGGCGCACCTACTCCGGCGGCGGCGACGTCACCGAGTGTGCCGCGCCCTGCTTCGGTTACTCCTTCCGCAACGAGCAGGCCATCTGGCCGGTCATCACCGACCGCCTTCCGGTGACGCTCTCCCTCGCCATCGGTGCCGCGGTGCTCTGGCTGCTGGCCGGCGTCTCGGCCGGTGTGCTCTCGGCGCTCAAGCGCGGTTCGTTCTGGGACCGTTCGGCCATGATCGTCGCCCTCTCGGGCGTCTCGCTGCCGATCTTCTTCACCGCCATGCTGTCGCTGGGCATCTTCGACTACGGCCTGGGGTGGATCCACTCCGGTTTCGTCCCGCTGGAGGACGGCCTCGGCGGCTGGTTCCAGGGGCTGTTGCTGCCCTGGATCACCCTCGCCTTCCTCTACGCGGCGATGTACGCCCGCATCACCCGGGCCACCATGCTCGAAGTGATGGGCGAGGACTACATCCGCACCGCCCGCGCCAAGGGGCTGAGCGAACCGGTGGTCATCGGCAAGCACGCCATGCGCTCCACCATGACGCCCATCCTCACCATGCTCGGCATGGACCTCGGCGCCCTCGTCGGCGGCGCGATCCTCACCGAGACCGCCTTCAGCCTGCCCGGTCTCGGCCAGGCCGTGCTCAAGGCGATCAACGAGCGGGACCTCCCGGTGATCCTCGGCGTCACCCTCATCACCTCTCTCGCGGTGATCGTCGCCAACCTCCTCGTGGATGTCCTGTACGCCGTGATCGACCCCCGAGTGAGGCTGTCATGACCGAGCTGAGCAAGAGCGGGACGGCCGCGCCGGAGGCAGCCGCCCCCGCCTCGCCCGCCCCCCGCGCCTTCCTCGACGTCCGCGACCTGAAGGTGCACTTCCCGACCGACGACGGCCTGGTCAAGTCCGTGGACGGGCTGAGCTTCACGCTGGAGAAGGGCAAGACCCTCGGCATCGTCGGCGAGTCCGGCTCCGGCAAGTCCGTCACCTCGCTCGGCATCATGGGCCTGCACACCGCCGGTCAGTACGGCAAGCGCAGGGCGCAGCTGTCCGGCGAGATCTGGCTGGACGGCACCGAGCTGCTCTCCAGCGACCCGGACGAGGTCCGCAAGCTGCGCGGCCGCAACATGGCGATGATCTTCCAGGACCCGCTCTCCGCGCTGCACCCGTACTTCACCATCGGCAAGCAGATCGTGGAGGCGTACCGGGTCCACCACGACGTGGACAAGAAGACGGCCCGCAAGCGTGCCGTCGACATGCTCGACCGGGTCGGCATCCCGCAGCCGGACAAGCGGGTGGACAGCTACCCGCACGAGTTCTCCGGCGGGATGCGCCAGCGCGCCATGATCGCGATGTCGCTGGTCAACAACCCCGAACTGCTGATCGCGGACGAGCCGACGACCGCCCTGGACGTCACCGTCCAGGCGCAGATCCTCGACCTGATCCGGGACCTGCAGAAGGAGTTCGGCTCCGCCGTCATCGTCATCACGCACGACCTCGGCGTCGTCGCCGAGCTCGCCGACGACATCCTCGTGATGTACGGCGGGCGCTGCGTGGAACGCGGACCGGCCGAGAAGGTCTTCTACGAGCCGCGCCACCCCTACACCTGGGGGTTGCTGGGCTCGATGCCGCGCCTGGACCGCGAGCAGACCGACCGACTGATCCCGGTCAAGGGCTCCCCGCCCTCGCTGATCAACCTGCCGTCCGGGTGCGCCTTCAACCCGCGCTGTCCCTACGCGGACCTACCCAAGGACAACGTCACCCGTACCGTGCGGCCCGAGCTGCTGGAGGTGGAGAGCCGGCACTGGGCGGCCTGCCACCTCCCCGCGGAGCAGCGGGAGCGCATCTGGACCGAAGAGATTGCGCCCAAGCTGTGAGCGACGACGAAGCAGTGACGAGCCGGCCGCACGAGCCGGAACCGACGGCCCCCCGCGGGACGGCAGCGACGGCCGGGACCGCACCGGTGCCCGCGCCCCGCTCCGGGAAGGGCGTCGCCCAGGGCGAGGTGCTGCTCCGGGTCAAGGGGCTGGAGAAGCACTTCCCGATCAAGAAGGGCCTGTTCCAGCGCACCAGCGGCGCCGTACGGGCCGTCGACGGGATCGACTTCGAGGTCCGGGCCGGGGAAACCCTGGGCGTCGTCGGCGAGTCCGGCTGCGGCAAGTCGACCATGGGACGGCTGATCACCCGGCTGCTGGAGCCCACCGCCGGCACCGTCGAGTTCGAGGGCACCGACATCACGCACCTCGGGGTCGGCCGCATGCGGCCGTTCCGCCGTGACATGCAGATGATCTTCCAGGACCCGTACTCCTCGCTGAACCCGCGCCACACCATCGGCACGATCGTCAGCGCTCCCTTCAAGCTCCAGGGCGTCACCCCCGACGGGGGTGTCAAGAAGGAGGTGCAGCGGCTGCTGGAGGTGGTCGGCCTCAACCCCGAGCACTACAACCGGTATCCGCACGAGTTCTCCGGTGGCCAGCGCCAGCGCATCGGCATCGCCCGTGCGCTCGCGCTCAACCCGAAGCTGGTCGTGGCCGACGAGCCCGTCTCCGCGCTGGACGTCTCCATCCAGGCTCAGGTGGTGAACCTGCTCGACGACCTCCAGGACGAGCTGGGTCTCACGTACGTGATCATCGCCCATGACCTGTCGGTGGTCCGGCACGTCTCGGACCGGATCGCGGTGATGTACCTCGGCAAGATCGTGGAGCTCGCCGACCGCGAGTCGCTCTACAAGGCGCCGATGCACCCGTACACCAAGGCGCTCCTCTCCGCCGTGCCGATCCCGGACCCCCGGCGCCGGAACGCCAAGAGCGAGCGCATCCTGCTCACCGGTGACGTCCCCTCGCCGATCTCGCCGCCGAGCGGCTGCCGCTTCCACACCCGGTGTTGGAAGGCCACGGAGGTCTGCGTCACGCAGGAGCCGCCGCTGATCGCGCTGCGGACCGGTCACCAAGTGGCCTGCCACCACCCGGAGAACGCGCCGGACCAGGCTCCGGGCGAGACCGTACTGCCCCTGGCGCGTGAGGCGATCGTGGCCGCCACGCCGAAGGAGCCGGAGCAGCCGGCCGAGCCGGAGCCGGCGGCCCCGGAAGCTCCCGGGGCGCCCGCCGGGGCCGCCGGGGACGCCGGTGCTCCTGAGGCACCCGGGGCTGCCGGGGACGCCGGTGCCCCTGAGGCCCCCAGGGACACGGGGGACGGCGCGAAGGCGTAGCACCGGCACAATTGCCCGGTGCTCACCGAACTGTTCACGCCCTCCGTCCAGCACGCGCTCGATGTCGTCGGGATCTTCTTCTTCGCGATCTCCGGCGCTCTGCTCGCCGTACGCAAGAACTTCGATGTCTTCGGCATCGCGGTCCTCGCCGAGGTGACCGCGCTGGGCGGAGGGCTTCTCCGTGACGTGATCATCGGAGCGGTACCGCCGGCCGCCTTCACCGACCTCGGCTACTTCCTGACCCCGCTGATCGCGGCCGGCCTCGTCTTCTTCCTCCATCCGCACGTCGAACGCATCCAGGTCGGCGTCAACGTCTTCGACGCCGCCGGGCTCGGCCTGTTCTGTGTGAGCGGCACGGTCAAGGCGTACGACTACGGGCTCGGACTGACCTCCTCCGTCGCGCTCGGCCTCGCCACGGCGGTCGGCGGCGGTGTGCTGCGGGACGTGCTGGCCAACGAGGTGCCCTCGCTGCTGCGCTGGGACCGGGACCTGTACGCGGTGCCCGCGATCGTCGGCGCCTCCATGGCCGCGCTCTGCATCCAGTTCGACATCCTGAACGGCTGGACCAGTGCCTTCGCGGTCGTCACGGGGTTCGTCCTGCGGCTGCTGGCGATGCGCTTCCACTGGCGGGCGCCGCGCGCGTACAACCGCCGTTCGGCCCGGGGGGAGGAGGGGGCGGCGGCCACCTGAAGGTGCGGCGCGCACCACGCCCGCGCCGCCGTGCCCCAGCCTCGCGCGCACCATAAGCTACCGCTCAGTAAGTCCTCGGTGTAGCGTGCACGGCATGGCACAGGCAGCAGCGCACCCGGCACCGACCGGGCAGACGACCTCGGGACCGGCGACCCTCGCGCGGGCGGCCATCGGGGAGAGCGAGTTCGACCGGGACACCGCGGTCGTCCGGCGCGAGGAAGGCGTCTACGACGCGGAACTCTCCGCGGGGTGGACCATCATCCGCGCGGTCAACGGCGGTTATCTGCTGGCCCTCCTCGGCCGCGCCCTCGGTGACGCGCTGCCGCACCCCGACCCGTTCTCCGTCACCGCGCACTACCTCACCGCCTCCGTACCCGGCCCCGCCGTCATCCGTACCGAGGTGGTCCGCGCCGGACGCACCCTCTCCACCGGGCAGGCGACCCTCTACCAGCGGGCCGAGGACGGCAGCGAGGTCGCCCGCATCCGGGTGCTCGCCACCTACGGCGACCTCGACGCCCTCACCGACGAGGTCCGCACCACCGCCCTCCCGCCGTCGATCCCGCCGCTCGACCAGTGCCTCGGGGCGGAGGCGGGCAGCGACGTGATCCCCGGCAGCATCGCCATCACCGAGCGGCTCGACATCCGGCTCGACCCCGCGACGGTCGGCTGGGCCCTCGGCAAGCCGTCCGGCAAGGGCGAGATGCGCGGCTGGTTCGGCTTGGCGGACGGCCGCGACCCGGACCCGCTCTCGGTTCTGCTCGCCGTCGACGCGCTGCCGCCGACCGCGTTCGAGCTCGGCCTCAAGGGGTGGACCCCCACCGTCGAACTCACCACCCACATCCGCTGCCGCCCGGCCCCCGGCCCGCTGCGCGTCGCCATCACCACCCGCAACCTCGCGGGCGGCCTCATGGAGGAGGACGCCGAGGTCTGGGACAGCGCGGACCGCCTCGTCGCCCAGTCCCGCCAGCTCGCCCAGACCCCGCGGAGCTGATCGCGAGGGCCGCCGGGCCGATCGCGGGGCCCGCGGGGCCGACCGTGCGCCGTGGAGCCGATTCCGCCGAGCCCGCCCCGCAGCGTGGACCCGACCCGTCCGGCGGACCGCCGGACGGGTTCTGTGCTGTCCGGGCCTCCTCCGGCCGGGCCACGCCCGGGGCAGCGGCGGTCACCGGTACGGCTCCTGACGTGCCGTTTGCCCTCGGGGACTCCCGGGTACCCGGACTCAGCGCCGAGCGGCGGTGCAGCGACGCCGCACCCCAGGAGGCAATGCCCATGAGTCACAGCGACGGAACGCGTCTCGGGACCATCACCACCAAGGTCCCGGCCCGCCTCGACCGACTGCCCTGGTCACGATGGCACTGGATGATCGTGATCGGCCTCGGAACCGTCTGGATCCTGGACGGTCTGGAAGTGACCGTCGTCGGGAACATCGCCAGCCGTCTGTCCGAGGACGGCAGCGGACTGCCGATCTCCGACTCCCAGGTCACCGGCCTCGCGGCGGCCCTCTACGTCGCCGGAGCGTGTGTGGGCGCCCTCTTCTTCGGCTGGCTCACCGACCGCTTCGGCCGGAAGAAGCTCTTCCTGATCACGCTTGCGGTCTACCTCGTCGCCACCGCGATGACCGCGCTCTCCTTCTCCGTCTGGTGGTTCTTCCTCTTCCGCTTCTTCACCGGCTTCGGCATCGGCGGCGAGTACGCGGCCATCAACTCCGCCATCGACGAACTGATCCCGAGCAAGTACCGGGGCCGCGTCGACCTGATCATCAACGGCAGCTACTGGCTGGGCGCGATGGGCGGCGCGCTGCTCTCCGTCCTCGCGCTCAACACCGACATCTTCCCCAAGGACATCGGCTGGCGGCTCACCTTCGCCCTCGGTGTGGTCCTCGGCCTGGTCATTCTGCTGGTGCGGCGGCACGTGCCCGAGAGCCCCCGGTGGATGTTCATCCACGGGCGCTCCGAAGGTGCCGAACAGCTCGTCGACGGCGTGGAGAAGGAGATCGAGCAGGAGAAGGGCCGACCGCTCCCCGAGGCGGAGACCGCGATCACCATCGAGCAGCGGCACAGCGTCGGCTTCGTGGAGATCGCCCGTACCCTCTTCCGCGACTACCCGAAGCGGGCGACGCTCGGCTTCGCGCTCTTCATCGGCCAGGCGTTCCTGTACAACGCCATCACCTTCGGGTTCGGCTCGATCCTGGTGAAGTTCTTCGACGTCTCCAGCGGAACGACCGGGTACTTCTTCGCCGTCATCGCCTTCGGCAACTTCCTCGGCCCGCTGCTGCTCGGCCGGCTCTTCGACACCTGGGGCCGCCGCCCGATGATCGCCGGCACCTACATCCTCTCCGGCCTGCTGCTCTTCGGTACCGCAGCGCTGTTCGGCGCCGGGGTGCTCACCGCCACCACCATGACCGCCTGCTGGTGCGTGGTGCTGTTCTTCGCCTCGGCCGGGGCGAGCTCGGCCTACCTGACGGTCAGCGAGATCTTCCCGATGGAGACCCGGGCGATGGCGATCGCCTTCTTCTACGCCATCGGTACGGCCGCCGGCGGCATCTCCGGCCCGCTGATCTTCTCCGGGCTCACCGCGAGCGGGGTCGTGGGCGACGCCGTCATCGCGTTCTGCATCGGAGCCGCGCTGATGGTGATCGCGGGGATCGTCGCGGTCTTCTTCGCGGTCCCCGCCGAGCAGAAGTCCCTGGAGGACATCGCCACCCCGCTCTCCGCGCGGAAGGCGGAGCAGGCATGAGGGGGTGAGGAGGCTGCCGGGAAGAGGACTGGCCCCACGAGCCAGTACCTCGCCCGGCGGCCCGCCGCACGGTGTCTGACTACGGTGAGGCCGGGGCGGACGTCTCCCAGGCGGCCATCTGCTTCCGGAACTTGGTACAGCTGACGATGTCCTCCTCACCGCACTGCAGGGCGTGGACCAGGAGTTGGTGGGCGTGGTCGAGGTCGATCATCCGCTGCTCGACCTCGGCGATCTTGGCGCGGATCATCGCCCGCCTGCGCGGTTGGTCCTCCTGGAACTCGCCGATCTCCGCCAGAGTCAGCCCCGCCTGCTGACACTTGCGCAGCACCACGATCCGCTGCGCGGCCTCCGGGGGGTAGCGCCGCTGCCCGCTCTGGCGCCCGGGCTCGGGCAGCAGTCCCTGGCGCTCCCAGAAGCGGATGGCCGACGCCGGCACCCCGGTGATCTCCGCGAGCTGTCCGATGGTCATGCGCACGTGACCGCTCCTGCCGTTCCCGCTCGGGCCGGCCGTCGGCCGCTTGACTTGAACCTGAGTTTAAGTTGAAGAGTGGGACGTGCAAGCACGGCGGCGATCGAGAGCCGTCGGCAGCGGACTTCGGAGGTGCCGAATGGCAACCACACAGGTGGCGAACGAGCGGGCGCACGAGCTGGTCGCGGCGGCGGAGGTGCTCTTCACGGCGGGGGTGATGTCCCACTCGGGGCATGCCAACCTCAGCGCCCGGCTCGACGCGGAGAGCTTCCTGCTGACGCCGGGATTCGTTCGCGGGCTCCGCCCGGCCGACCTCGCGGCCGTCAGCCTCGACGGGCGGGTCCTGGAAGGGGAACTACGGTCGGTCAGCGCTGAGATCATCGCCATGCACAGCGCCGTCTACCGCGCCCGTCCGCACGTGGGCGCCGTCATCCACACCCACTCGCCCTCCGCGACGGCCTTCGCCGTCGCCCACCGACCTCTGCCGTGCCGGACCGAGCCGATGCTGCGCTTCGGACAGCCCGAGAAAGTCCCGGTGGTGCCGTGGGGGCCGCGCGGGTCCGACGTATCCGTCCGGGGCATCGTCGAGGTCCTGGAGCGGCATCCCACGACTTCGGCGGCCCTGCTGGCCAACCACGGACTGATCGTGTTCGGCCCGGACTCGGCGGCGACCGCCCACCTGGTGGTGGCCATCGAGGAGAGCGCCGAGGCGGAGATCGCGGCGGCGTCGATCGGCGGCGCCGTGGATTTCCCCGAGGGCGCCCTGGCCGCCGTACGCGTCTCGATCGCCAGGGTCGCGTCATGACCGGCGACGCGAGGACAGTCGCGGCGACGAGCGAGGACGCGACGACCGACGACGCCTTCGCCCGGCGCACGGAGGCCGTGCGCGCCCGCTACCGATCCACCCTCGGAGACGTTCCGGGTGGCGTGCAGGACCGGCTGCGCCTGGCGCGGGACTCCGGCCGGCTCCCCACCGAGGAGGCGCTCGCGGCGCTGCGGCACATTGTGCTGACCGACAGTCCGCTGGGCGCTCGCGTGCAGCAGCTCGTCCACTACGGGCAACTCCTGTCCCTCGGCCGGGAACACCCCGCCAGGATTCACGCCCGGGGTGCGCTCCACGCGGGCGCCACCGTCGCCGACCTCATCGGAGTCGCCGAGACAGCCCTCATCACCTCGGGCGTCCCGGCGTACGCCTTGGGAACGGAGATCGTCATCGACCTCCTGGCAACCACCGCCCTCCGACCTCCGTGCTGACGCGGCCGGACAGCCCCTGGGGGGTCCGCACAGCCGGCGGAAGCGCGAGATCGAGGCCGGGCGAGGCGCTGGCTACGACGATGTGATCGGCCGCCCCTCACCGCGAGCCTGGACGTGTGCCCGGAGACCGGCCGGGCCCGGCTCCTCTACCGCCGGGCCGACGAGATCGTCGAGCGGTACGGGGCCGGCGGGACCGGTTCGTACGGGGCGCGGGGTGCCGGGGCGGCGGGGATGCGGGCGGTGCGGGGGTCAGAACCGTCGGGCCTTCCCCCGTGCGAAGGCGGCCGATCTCCAGGCCGACCTGCCGGCCATCCCCTCGACGCCGGAGAGCCGCGGATGGTGCGCTTCCTTCTCACGGTCGCCGTAGAGCATCGTGACGTTGATGCGCAGGTTCTCGTAGCCCGGCCGGAAGCGGACGGCGTCCGAGGCGTGGAAGAGGTCGGAGTTGAAGATCACCGCCCGGTTCTGCCGGTAGGGGATCGTCATGCTGCGGGCCCGGGTGCGTCGCAGGAACGGGCGGATCACGTCCTGGCGGCCGTTGTAGGTCTCGAACCCCCAGGACAGGGGGGCGTCGACGTCGTGCACCACCAGGCCGCCCGAGTGCGCGTCGGCGTTCGCGTCGTCCGGGGTGACCCAGAAGTTGACGTTGACGGCGGCGAAGTCCGCGTGCGTGGTGACCTCGGCCGGTACGTGGGGTCCGCACTTGAAGCCCCACATCTGCCGCAGCGGGTAACGGTCGCCGATGAGCCGGGGCAGGGCGTCCCTCAGTTCCTCGGCGATCTGCATGAGCAGGGGGGAGACGAACCCGTCCTGCATGAGTGCGCCCAGCCGGCCGTGGGCGTACCGGTTGCCGGACCACACCGTCGACTCCAGGCAGAACCGGTACAGCTCGCCCAGCGCCTCCTCCGTGAGGAAGTCGTCCACATACACCACACCGGGGGCGTTCGCCAGGTACCGCTCCTCCACCGTCACCGGATCCCAGCCGGGGGACAGGGCGCGCGCCACGCGTGGAGTGTCGCGTACGTGCAGCAGCCGGTTGTAGGTGTCGGCGACGGACCGCTCCGCATCGGTGTCCAGGGGCTCCCGGGCATCGGGGCCCCGGGCCGCCAGTCGGTCGTGCACGGCCCGGTAGGCGTCGATGATCCGGCCGTACTCGGAGCCCAGCACGCCCAGACGCCGGAGGTGGTGCAGCTGGTCGATGTCGTGCCGCAGCTTCGGGACGCTCAGCGGAACGGCCGAGCGTCCGGCCGGATCGGAGGAAGGCCCCCAGCGCAGCAGGGCGGAGAGCGAGGCGCAGCCCTCGGCGAGCGGGAAGTCGTGGTGTTCCAGGGCGGCGTCGAGCGCGTCCGGCATCCACGCCAGGTCGTCCGCCTCCGCGCGCACCCCGTCGCGGAGCAGCGGCAGTGCCTCGTCCCGGCGCTCCGCGGCGACGAGCAGGAGGGCCAACGCGCGTCGCGCCGAACGGTCCTGGGGGTCGGCCCGCAGGGCTTCGCGGAGAACGCCCGCCTCCTCGTCCGCCCGGCCCGCGCGGACGGTGGCCCTCGCGCGGGCGACCACCGGCCCGGCACTCCACGGCGTGCCCACGCGGATCACCCGAGCCGGAAGGCGTCGCGTGCCTGGAGCTCCACCGCGTAGCGGGCCAGGCCGTTGAGGGTCACCGCGGCGTACGGAGGCACGAAGTGAGGGCTGAACGCCAGGTCCTCGTCCTCCTGCTGGGCCTTGATGTAGGTGGTCCAGGTGATGTTCGTGACGAACGGGGTGGTGCCCCGCGCCTCCATGCCGACGTTCTCCCGGTCCGCCTCCGTGCCCCCGTCCCTCCCTTCGCAGATCGTCTGCGCGACGTGGAGGTTGACGAAGTAGTGCAGCAGCTCGTCGGTGAGCCCGGCGATACCCGTTGCCGCCACACACCCTTCCAGCAGGGCGGCCACCACGTCCTGGCCCCCGTGGCTGACCGTCGCCTCGCAGAAGGAGTTGAGGAAGTGCTCCCTGGTGGGCACCTCGTCCGCGTGATGGTGCACGTACGCCTGGAACCAGCGCAGCAGCGCCGGACTGGCGAACACCGAGTAGATGAGCCGGTCGGCGAGGTCCGTCCGCTCCCGGGCCACGGGCGGGCCCCCCAAGTACTCCACCAGGATCTGGGTCGGACCGGTGATGAACTGCTCGCGCAGGAGGAAGTCGGTCTCCATGGCCTGGAAGAGCGCGTCGATACGGCGCACCGTCGCGGCACGGGACATCACGGTGGATCGGCGGGTGCTCTGGATGCTCTGGGTGCTCTGTGTACTCACGGGTCTTCCTTCGGGTGCGTCCATGCGCACCGGGCGGACCGGCGCGTGCTGAGCCACGCCCAGTTAAGGGCGAAGCCGCCGCGGAACGCTGAGCGGCGCGCCCCCGCCCGAGTGGCGCGGCCCGGGTTCACACCTTTGGCTGGTGGAGGCGCAGCCGGGCCCTCCACCGCCCCGGCTGCGCCTCGCGTGTCACCGGCCCGACGTCGTTCGACCGGGGCGCGATCACGGCCGCCGGTCGCCACGGGGCGAGGTGCGGCGAATCCTTCACCGGGTCGTCCGCCTTTCGGCGGAGTACGGTCACGAGGGAGCCCGACTCCGCCTTCTCGCGCCGAGGTTGGTGGCCCTCGCCTGCCTCGCGTGCCGCGTCCACCCGTCCCTCGGAGCCCGTCCGGTGCTGGCGGAGCCCGCAATTGCCGACGACAGTGATCTACCAGGGCTGACATGATGTCCGCCATGGGCAGAGTGGTGACCGCGAGGGAAGACCTCGCGTCCCGCCGTCGGTACGCGGCTCTCCGTCGGGAGTCCTTCGACGGTGGTGATCTCGTATCGGTGTGCCTGCGGCAGTTGTGGTTCACGCGGTGCTCGTTCCATGGTGCTGACCTGCGTCACGCCACCCTGGACGGCTGTTGCTTCACCCTGTGCGATCTTCGCGGGGCCAACCTGAGCGGCGCCTCCCTGCGAGGGGTCTCCTTCGCGGGCTGCGATCTGACGGGCGCCGATCTTCGGGCGGCGGACCTGACCGGCGCGCGAATGGGGCAGGTCCTCACCGGCACCCCGCCTCATGGACTGACCAAGACCGCCGGCATCAGGCTGGACAACGCAGTCCTCCGCGACCTGCAGCTCGACCAGGTCATCGGCTGGCCCCTCACCGGGTGACCGGCCGACGAGCCGAGGTGGGCGTAGCCGCCTCGACCCGGCCTTGATCCGCCGGGCGCGGCACTAGTCCAGCCAGTGGCGGCGTCCCAGCGTGATCAGGCGCAGGCGCCTGCGAGCCGTGCGGACGACCTCCTCCTCGGTGCCGGGCTCCGTGTCCAGCAGGGTGGATGCGGTGATCACCATGTGGTCGACGTGGAGCCCGCCCAGCATCAGCAGGTCCTCCCGGCTCCACCCCGCCGACTCCGCCTCCCCGCCCAGCGCGTCGGCCACCTCCCGGGCGAACAGCGCGAGTTGGGCCGCGATGGCCGCGCGCACCGGGGCCACCCCGCCGTGCTGTTCCCGGGCGATGAAACGGAAGTGCGCGGGCATCGCCGCCACATGGTCGGCGATGACCGCGATGCTCCGCTCCACCCGCTCCTCGCTCTCCCCGGTCTCGGTGAGCACCGCGCCGATCATCCCGTGCAGGCTCCCGAGCGTCTGGTCGACCAGGGCCACGCCGAGCGCCGCCGTGTCCTCGAAGTGGCGGTAGAAGGCCGTGGGTGCCACTCCCGCCGCCCGGGTCACCTCCCGCAGGCCGAGACCGCTCAGGCTCTGGTGCTCCAAGAGCTGGAGGGCCGCGTCCAACAGGGCCTGACGCGTCCTCAACTTCTGTGCCTGGCGGGCTCCGGTGGTGTGACTCATGCCATTCAGTAAACAACTGTTCTCCGGACCGAGGAAGGGGGGCCGGGTTTAGACTGGGTGGTCAGTGAACAGTCGTACTCTCACGGGGCCCGGTGATCGCCGGCCGCACCCAGGGGCGCGCCCGAGGCGTGCCGCTCCCGACGACCAGAAAGGCCGCTCATGCTCGCCCTCGTCGCCGCACTGCTCCTGTTCGGCATCCTGCTCGGGCCGGTCGCGCACCTTCCGGTCGCGGTGACCCTGGTGGCCGCCACCGCGATCGGCTGCTGGCTGATCGGCTTCGCGGTCCGCGAGCGCCGGTCCCACTGAGCCGGTCCCGCGCAGACGCGCAGACCCCCTCGCGCACCAGCGGACCACCTCGCAGACATCCGCCTTCCGACCGAAGGAGCTCCCGCCATGGCCCTCTCCTCGCTCGTCGCCCCGGTCTTCGGGCCCCGCCGCTCCGAAACCCGCGACGCCCGGCCCGCCGCGGCCGAGTCCCCGGCCGCCCCGGCCGACCGCGCGGCCACCCGGGCGGGTACCCGTGATGCCGACAGCCTCGCCGTCGCCTCGTTCGTCCTCGGTCTGCTGGGCCTGCTCGCCTTCAACCTGGTGCTCGGCCCCACCGCCGTCGTCATGGCGCTGATCGCTCTCGCCCGGTCCACCGAACGGCGCGGGAGGGCCTTCCTGGGGCTCGCGCTGGGCGTCGCCGACCTCGTCGTCCTCGCCTTGGTGGTCACCGCCCACGGGGTGGTCGCCTGGGGCTCGTAGAATCGGACGCACCATGGCTTACCTCGACCACGCCGCGACCACGCCGATGCTTCCGGAGGCGATCGCGGCGATGACCGCGCAGCTCGCCGCGACCGGCAACGCGTCCTCCCTGCACGCAGCCGGGCGCCGGGCCCGCCGTACCGTCGAGGAGTCCAGGGAGACCCTCGCCGACGCCCTCGGCGCCCGCCCCAGCGAGGTGGTCTTCACCTCGGGGGGCACCGAGGCCGACAACCTCGCCGTCAAGGGGCTGTACTGGGCCCGCCGGGACGGCGAGCCCCGGCGCACCCGGGTGCTGGCCGGGCCGGTCGAGCACCACGCGGTGCTGGACGCGGTCGACTGGCTCGCCGAGCACGAGGGTGCGACCGTCGAGTACCTCCCCGTCGACCGCTACGGCCGGGTGCACCCCGAAGCGCTGCGCGAGGCGATCCTCCGGGACCCCGACGACGTCGCGATGATCACGGTGATGTGGGCGAACAACGAGATCGGCACCGTCATGCCGGTGCGGGAACTCACCGCGGTGGCAGCTGAGTTCGGCATCCCGATGCACGCAGACGCGGTGCAGGCATTCGGGCAGCTGGAGGTCGGGTTCGCCGACTCCGGGCTCGCCGCCATGACGGTCAGCGCGCACAAGATCGGCGGGCCGTTCGGCATCGGCGCCCTGCTGCTGGGCCGCGCCCACACCCCCGTACCCGTCCTGCACGGCGGTGGGCAGGAGCGGCACGTGCGGTCCGGCACCCTCGACGTCCCCGCCGTCGCCGCCTTCGCGGTCGCCGGTGACCACGCCGCCCGTCACCGTGCGGAGTTCGCCCGCCGCGTCGGGGGGCTCCGCGACGACCTGGTCGAGGCCGTGCTGAGGGCCGTCCCGGACGCCGTGCTCGGGGGCGACCCCGCTCCCGGTGGCCGGCTCCCGGCCAACGCCCACTTCAGCTTCCCCGGCTGCGAGGGTGACTCCCTCCTGCTGCTGCTGGACGCCCAGGGCATCGAATGCTCCACCGGCTCCGCCTGCACCGCCGGGATCGCCCAGCCCAGTCACGTGCTGCTGGCCACCGGCACCGATCCCGACCTGGCGCGGGGCACCCTGCGCTTCTCCCTCGGCCACACCTCGACCGCCGGGGACGTGGCCGCCGTGGCCGGCGCGATCGGCCCCGCCGTCGAACGCGCCCGTACCGCCGGACTCAGCTGAGGCACCGGCGGCCGTCAGGCCGGTCGGGCCGGTCGGGCCGAGGCCGCCCGGCGTATCAGCTCCATGTACCGGTCCCAGTCCCAGTGCGGCCCGGGGTCGGTGTGGTCCGTCCCCGGCACCTCCACGTGTCCGATGACGTGCTCCCGGTCGACGGGGATGCCGTACCTCCCGCAGACCGAGGCCGTCAGCCGGGCGGAGGAGGCGTACATCGCGGCGGTGAAGTCCTTGGGGCGGTCGACGAACCCCTCGTGCTCGATGCCCACGCTCCGCTCGTTGTACGAGCGGTTGCCCGCGTGGTACGCCACGTCCAGCTCCCGGATCATCTGCGTCACCGACCCGTCCCGGCCCACCACGTAGTGCGCGGCGGCCCGGTGCGCCGGGTCCTGGAAGACCCGTACCGCGCTCGCCAGGCTGCCCTGGGTGACGTGCACGACCACCCGGTCTATCCGGTAGTCGTCGGGGCGGTCCGCGCGACGCCAGTTCGCCTCGGAGGCCGCCGTCCAGAGCGCGCCGGCGTAGTCCAGCTCACCGGGGGTGCGCGGCTGCTCCACACCCGGCACCCGCCACCACGCGTGCTTCAGCTCGTCCCGCGTCAGAGCGGCGGCCGTGACCGCCGCGGCCATGGCCGAGCCGCCGATCAGCAGGGTGCGACGGCTCACACCGTCCGCCGTCCCGTCCGGGCCGGACCGGCTGCCTCCCGTGGTTCCCATGACAGCTGCAACGCATATCCGCGGGCGATCGGTTCCCGGCGCCCCGTACTCTGGACGGGCTATGACTCAGACTTCCCAGCGCCCCCTCCGTGTGCTCGCCGCCATGTCCGGCGGAGTCGACTCCGCCGTCGCCGCCGCGCGCGCCGCCGAGGCGGGGCACGACGTGACCGGTGTGCACCTCGCCCTCTCCGCGAACCCGCAGTCGTTCCGCACCGGAGCGCGCGGCTGTTGCACCATCGAGGACTCCCGCGACGCCCGCCGGGCGGCGGACGTCATCGGCATCCCGTTCTACGTGTGGGACCTGGCGGAACGCTTCCGTGAGGACGTCGTGGAGGACTTCGTCGCGGAGTACGAGGCCGGCCGCACGCCCAACCCCTGCCTGCGCTGCAACGAGAAGATCAAGTTCGCGGCGCTGCTCGACAAGGCGCTCGCCCTGGGCTTCGACGCCGTGTGCACCGGCCACTACGCCACCGTCGTGCTGAACGACGACGGCAGCCGTGAGCTGCACCGCGCCTCGGACATGGCCAAGGACCAGAGCTACGTCCTCGGGGTGCTGGACGAGAAGCAGCTCGCGCACGCGATGTTCCCGCTCGGCGACACCCTCACCACCAAGGAAGAGATCCGCGCCGAGGCCGAGGCGCGCGGACTGGCCGTCGCCAAGAAGCCCGACAGCCACGACATCTGCTTCATCGCGGACGGCGACACCCAGGGCTTCCTGGCGAGCCGGCTCGGCGGCAAGGCCGAGGGGGACATCGTCGACGAGTCGGGCGCCAAACTCGGCACCCACGACGGCGCCTTCGGCTTCACCATCGGCCAGCGCAAGGGGCTGCGCATCGGTCATCCGGCCGCCGACGGGAAGCCGCGCTACGTCCTGGACATCTCCCCGGTGAACAACACCGTCACGGTCGGCCCGGTGGAGGCCCTCGACGTCACGGCCCTCACTGCGATCAAGCCGCGCTGGTGCGGCACCGCCCCGGCCGGCCCCGGCACGTACACCGCTCAGCTGCGCGCCCACGGCGGCGAGAGCGAGGTGACCGCGGAGCTGATCGACGGCACCCTGCACGTCTCCTTCGCCGAGCCGGTGCGCGGGATCGCCCCCGGCCAGGCGGTCGTCCTCTACGACGGCACCCGGGTCGTCGGGTCGGCCACCATCGCGGCCACCGTCCGGCGCGAGACGGCCCCGACCGCCTCCTGAGGCACCGCAACCCGCCACCCGCGCCCGGCGAACAGCGGCCCGCCACCCCGACGGAGCCCCGCGGCCGACCCCCGTCCGGCCGCGGGGCTCCGTCACGCCTGGTGGACGAGCCCGCGCCGGGCGAAGAAGTCCGTCAGGACCGGGGCGAGCACCTGCGGGGAGAGCTCCCTCGTCTGGCCGCTGAGGGTCCGGTGCCGGGCGTCGGGGATCGCGAGCGCCAGGGCGAGCGCCGTCTCCCGCACCTGGCCCGCGCTGAATCCGCCGCTGACGATCAGTGTGCGGGCGGTCACCGCCCCGAACCGCTCCAGCGGGGGCGCCCCGTCCCCGAGCAGCGCGTCGTCGTACTCCAGCGTGGGCGCCAGCGCCTCCAGCCCCGCCCACAGGGGTGCCCGACGCATCCGCGCCACCGTCTCCGGCGGCACACCCGTCCGCGCCAGGAACAGCTCCACGGCCCCGCCCCGGTCGCCGGCCGTCAGCCGCTCGCGCAGCTCCGCCGTGCACCGCGCCTTGTAGCGCAGCCCTTCCTCGCCCGGGGTGTAGGGCGGTTCGAAGACCGCCAGCACCTCCATGGGCACGCCCGCCGCCTGTGCCTCCAGCGCCAGCGCCCCGCCCGACGACATGCCGAACACCGCCACCGGCCCGTCCGCGGCACCGATGACCGCCGCGAGATCCTCGATCTCACGCTCCGGCGCGTACGGACCACCGGGTCCACCGCCGCTGGCGCCCCGGCCCCGGCGGTCGTACGTCACGACGGTGAAGCGGCGCGCGAGCAGCACGGCGAGCGGGCCCTCGGTCGCGGCGGTGCTCAGCGCGCCCCCGACCAGCACCACCGTCGCCCCGTCGCCCTGTCGGAGGTAGGCGATCGGGGTGCCGTCCAGCGAGAGAATCCTGTCCATGGGAGGGCAGACCCCCGGCACCCGGGGAACTCATCGCCGCCGCCGAGAATTTCTCCGGTGGAGGCGAAGCGGGCTCAAAAGCGTCGGGGCGGGGCCCATCGGCAGTCAGTCGGTGACGGTCTCGGTCCCGTAGAAGCAGAAGTGGTCCTTGATCGCCGCCACTTCGGGCTTCGGGTCGGGATAGGCCCAGACGAGATCGGCCGCTCCCGGCAGTGACCAGTAGGAGGCATCTCCCTTGAACGGACAGTGTGTACGGGTCGTGGAGGCCGTCAGCAGCTCGGTGCGGACGTCTTCGGGCGGCAGGTAGTAGCGGACCGGGCAGCCGGTCTCGCGCAGCACGAGCGGCCGTCGGCTTTCGGCCAGCAGGAGGCCCTCGTGGACGACCCGGACGTGGTCGGTGCCGGGCTCGACGGTGATGCGGTGTCCCTCGACGGAAGTCATGACAGGTGCAGCGGACGGCGCACCCGTTTTCTTCCCCCGTCCCCACGCCTTTGGGGCGCGTCCGGCCCGGGCCCCGGGCTCTTCCGGGGCGCCTCCGGCCCGGCCCGCGTGCCGCCGTACGGTGTCCGTATGAACATCTGTGTCTTCCTCTCCGCGGCCGACCTCGACGAGCGCTACACCCGGCCCGCCCGGGAATTCGCCGAGCTGCTCGGAAGGGGCGGGCACACCCTCGTCTGGGGCGGCTCGGAGAGCGGGCTGATGAAGGTGGTCGCGGACGGCGTACAGGAGGCGGGCGGACGCCTGGTCGGCGTGTCCGTGGACTTCATGGCGCACCACGCCCGCGAGAACGCCGACGAGATGGTCTTCGCCCGCGACCTCGCCGAGCGCAAGGCGCTGCTGCTGGAGAAGGCCGACGCCGTCGTGATCATGGTCGGGGGCATGGGGACGCTCGACGAGGCCACCGAGATCCTGGAACTCAAGAAGCACGGCAAGCACACCAAGCCGGTGGTCCTGCTCAACGCGGACGGCTTCTACGACGGTCTGCGGCAGCAGTTCCTGCGGATGGACGAGGAGGGCTTCCTGCCGATGCCCCTCACCGACCTCGTCTTCTTCGCCGAGGACGGCGTCGGCGCGCTGGCCCACCTGGAGGAGTCCGCAGGCCGGCTCTGATCCCGGCCCCCCGGGCCCCGCGCGCCCGCCCGGTGCCGGTCCGGGACCGGGTGGGATCATGGAGCCCATGCCTACCCACCTCATCACCGGCGCCGGTTCCGGCATCGGAGCAGCCGTCGCCCGCCGCCTCCGCGACCGCGGTGACGACCTCGTCCTGCTGGCCCGCGACGCCGGCCGCGCCAAGGAACTCGCCGCCGCCCACCCCGGGGCCCGTACGCTCGTCGGTGACCTCGGCAACCCCGACCGGCTCTCCTGGGCCTTCGGCCAGCAGCCGATGCCCGAGAGCCTCGACTCGCTGCTGCACATCGCCGGCGTGGTCGAGCTGGGGAACATCGGCGAGCTCACCCCGAAGGCATGGCACTTCCAGCTCAACGCCAACCTCGTCGCTCCCGCCGAACTGACCCGGCTGATGCTCCCGCAGCTGCGCGTCGCGCGGGGGCACGTCGTCTTCGTCAACTCCGGCGCCGGACTCGCCGCGTCCGCCCAGTGGGGCGCCTACGCCGCCAGCAAGCACGGCCTCAAGGCGCTCGCCGACTCGCTGCGCCACGAGGAGCACGGCAACGGCGTCCGCGTCACCTCCGTCTACCCCGGCCGTACCGCCAGCCCCATGCAGGCCAAGGTCCACCAGCAGGAGGGCAAGGAGTACGACGCCGGACAGTGGATCGACCCGGAGTCCGTCGCCACCACACTCCTCATGGCGCTCGACCTCCCCCGCGACGCCGAGGTCAACGACCTGACGGTCCGCCCCGGTCGCTGACCCCGGCCGCCCGGCTCCCCCTCCCCGACGGGCGGCGGACGGGCGGCGGACAGGTGACGGACGGGCGGCGGACAGGGCCGCCGCCCCGGGACCGTACGCTTCCCGGGTGAGCGAGAAGAGCAGGTTCAGCGAGTGCGCGGCGACCGGGGTCGGGTCCATGCCCGGGGGCGACGCGCGGGAGACGGCGAAGACCGTCACCGGGTCCTTCGCGGACGGACAAGGCATCCCCCACCTGGCCGAACTCCCCGCCCGGGGCCCCGGCGCGGACATGATCGGACGGACCGTAGGACTCCTCGTGGAGATGTACGGGCACGTCGAGCCGAGCGGCTGGCGGATCAGCGACCGCCCCGGCCGCGACACCCGCCGCGCCCGTTCCTGGCTCGGCGAGGACCTCGACGCCCTGGAGGAGTACACCCAGGGGTACGGAGGAGTGCTCAAGGTCCAGGCGGTGGGGCCGTGGACCCTCGCCGCCTCCCTGGAGCGGCGCAACGGCGAGGCCGTCCTCGGCGACCCCGGCGCCTGCCGCGACCTCGCCGGGTCGCTCGCCGAGGGACTCCGGGCGCACCTCGCGGAGGTGCGCCGCCGCATTCCCGGCGCCGACGTCGTGCTCCAGCTCGACGAACCCTCACTGACCGCCGTACTCGGCGGGCGGGTCAGGACCGCGAGCGGCTACCGCACCTACCGCTCCGTGGACCGCCAGGTCGTCGAGGACACCCTGCGCGACCTGCTCGCCGTCGCCGGGGACGGCGCGGGGCTCGTGCACTCCTGCGCCCCCGAGGTCCCCCTCGCCCTGCTGCGGCGGGCCGGGGCCGCCGGGATCTCCTTCGACTTCTCGCTGCTCACCGAGCGGGAGGAGGAGGCGATCGGCGAAGCGGTCGAGAGCGGCACCCAGCTCCTCCTCGGCATCGTGCCGGGCACCGACGCCGCCTCGGCGGGATTGTCGGACCCGGGCGGTAGCGTCATGGGGGTCAGGACGCTGTGGAGCAGGCTGGGACTGAATCCGGGGACTCTCGCCGAGTCCGTCGTACTCACCCCGTCGTGCGGCCTCGCGGGCGCCTCACCCGCGTACGCACGTGCCGCGCTCGCCCACTGCGCCCGGGCGGCGCGATCCCTCGCGGACAACCCCGAGTGACGGGACGCGCGGCACGGTGCCCCGCCCCGGGGCCCGTGCCGCGCACTCCGCACCCTTCGAGAGACAGCCCCCAACGGGAGGACGGGACGATGACCGGCACCGGCGACGAGCGGACCCAGCAGGACACGGCGGTGCCCACCGAGGCACGGGAGCGGCACGCCCTCGTCGCCGACCAGATCGAGGACCACCGCTTCCGGTACTACGTGCGGGACCAGCCGGTCGTCAGCGACGCCGAGTTCGACCGGCTGCTGCGCGAACTGGAGGCGCTGGAGGAGGCCCACCCCTCGCTGCGCACCCCGGACTCGCCGACGCAGAAGGTCGCCGGTCCGTACATCACCGAGTTCACCTCCGTCGAGCACCGCGAGCGGATGCTCTCGCTGGACAACGCCTTCGACGACCTGGAGCTGGCCGCCTGGTTCGAGCGGGTCGCCAAGGACGTCGGCGCCACCGGCCACTCCTTCCTCTGCGAGCTGAAGGTGGACGGCCTCGCCGTCAACCTCACGTACGAACACGGCAGGCTGACCCGCGCCGCCACCCGGGGCGACGGCCGCGTCGGCGAGGACATCACCCCCAACGTCCGCACCATCGCCGAGATCCCGCACCGGCTGGAGGGCGACCGGATTCCCGCGCTGGTCGAGATCCGCGGCGAGGTCTTCTTCCCCATGGAGGACTTCGAGGGGCTCAACGCCCGCCTGGTGGAAGCCGGCGACAAGCCCTTCGCCAACCCGCGCAACGCGGCGGCCGGCTCGCTCCGCCAGAAGGACCCCAAGGTCACCGCCTCCCGCCCGCTGCACATGGTGGTCCACGGCATCGGCGCCCGCGAGGGCTTCGACATCGACCGCCTCTCGCACGCCTACGAACTCCTGCACGAGTGGGGCCTGCCGACCGCCCAGCACAACAAGGTGGTGGACACCCTCGACGGCGTACGCGAGTTCATCCGGTACTTCGGCGAGCACCGGCACTCCGTGAAGCACGAGATCGACGGGGTCGTCGTCAAGCTCGACGAGATCCCGCTCCAGGGCCGGCTCGGCTCCACCGCCCGCGCCCCGCGCTGGGCCATCGCCTGGAAGTACGCCCCGGAGGAGGTCAACACCAAGCTGGTCAACATCCGCGTCGCCGTCGGCCGCACCGGCCGCGTCACTCCGTACGCCCAGGTCGAGCCCGTGCTCGTGGCGGGTTCCGAGGTCGAGTTCGCCACCCTGCACAACCAGAACGTCGTCAAGGCGAAGGGCGTCCTCATCGGCGACACCGTCGTGCTGCGCAAGGCCGGCGACGTCATCCCCGAGATCCTCGGCCCGGTCGTGGACCTGCGCGACGGCACCGAGCGGGAGTTCGTGATGCCCACCGACTGCCCCGAGTGCGGCACCCCGCTGAAGCCGGCCAAGGAGGGAGACGTCGACCTCCGCTGCCCCAACGCCCGCTCCTGCCCGGCCCAACTGCGCGAACGCGTCTCCTACCTCGCCGGTCGCAAGTGCCTCGACATCGACCACTTCGGGTACGTGGCGGCCGCTGCCCTGACCCAGCCGCTGGAGCCCGCCGAGCCGCCGCTGCGCGACGAGGGCGACCTCTTCGGGCTGACGGTCGAGCAGCTGCTGCCGATCCGCGCCTACGTCCTGGACCCGGACAGCGGACTGCCCAAGCGCGACCCGAAGACCGGCGAGGAGAAGATCGCCACCGTCTTCGCCAACCAGCAGGGTGAGCCGAAGCGGAACGCGCTCGCCATGCTGGAGGGCATCGAGGCGGCCAAGCAGGCCCCGCTGGCCCGGGTGCTGACAGGGCTCTCCATCCGGCACGTCGGACCCGTCGCCGCGCAGGAGCTGGCCCGCCAGTTCCGCACCATCGACGCCATCGAGGCCGCGACCGAGAAGGAACTGGCGGACGCCGACGGCGTCGGCGACATCATCGCCGCCTCCGTCACGCAGTGGTTCGCCGTGGACTGGCACCGGGAGATCCTGCGCAAGTGGAGGGAGGCCGGGGTCCGGATGGCGGACGAGAGCACCGGCCAGGACGAGGGCCCGCGCCCGCTGGAAGGGCTCACCGTCGTCGTCACGGGCACCCTGGTCGGGTACACCCGGGACGGCGCCAAGGACGCGCTGCAGAGCAGGGGCGCCAAGGTCACCGGCTCGGTGTCGAAGAAGACCTCCTTCGTCGTCGTCGGCGACAACCCCGGCTCCAAGTACGACAAGGCGATGCAGCTCAAGGTGGCCGTCCTCGACGAGGCCGGGTTCGGGGTCCTGCTCGACGAGGGACCGGAGGCCGCGCGCGAGGCGGCGCTGCCGGCCGAGGAGCAGGCACCGGAGGAGCAGGCACCGGAGGAGCAGGCCCCGGAGGAGCAGGCCCCCGAGGAGCAGTGACCCGAGCAGTGCCCCGGGGGCGCGTCCCCCGGCCGTGAGGTGGGGGCGCCGGCCGGGCGGGGCGCGAGGACCGGGGCCGGTCCGGCATCGAGACGTCTCGGAACCACCCGGGGGAGTGGCCGTGCCCCGGAGCGGGGATGACACCGCACGGGCGGGAGGCGCCGGTCCGTCCGGCCTACCAGCACCACCCGTTCGGACCACGGCTGAGGGCGGCACGTCCGGCCCGGACCGGCCCCAAGAGGCCCGGAGCGCTGACCGGGAAGCCCTCGGCGTCCTACTGTTGGCTCCTGCGCCCCCCCGTGCACGGCTGCGAGGTGGGAGCGGGCCGTGGTGGCATGGGAGCGGGGGCCACCGTGTGACATCGGCACCGCAGGCTGTGAGAGGGACGGAATGAAGCCGACCGAGAACGCCGCACCCGTGTCACGCACGCAGGGTTTCGCGAGTCCCGTGCCGCACGTGGGCGCCGTCCTCGTGGCCCTCGCCGCCGTACAACTCGCCGCCGGCCTCGGCCGTGGCCTGCGGCACGGTGCCGCCCTCTTCCCGGACGGAACCGTCGGCTGGTCCCTGGCCGTCCTGACCGGCGTCATCGTCGGCCACCTCGTCGCCCTCGGCCGGGACCGGTGGTGGGGCGGCACGGGCTCCGGCTCCGCGCTGACCCTCGCCGTCCTGCTGCTCTACGGCTGGGTGCCCGCCGGACTCGTCAGCGTGATCGTCGTCGTCCTCGTCGGGGTCGCCCGACGCCACCGCTGGCAGCAGGGACTCCTCCACGGAGCCGTGGACATACTCGGCATCGGTGCCGCGGCCCTCGTGCTCGCCGCCCTCGGAGTCGAACCCAGCGTCGAGACGCCCTGGCAGCCCCTCGCCTGGGGTATCGACGCCCTGCCGGCCGTGGTGGGCTGCGCCGGTACCCATCTCCTCGTCACCCGGGCCCTGCTCTGGTACGCCCGCGCACCCCAGGGCGGCGGACTGCCGACCATCGCCCGCACCACCCTGCTGCGCCAGGGACTCGTCGCCGTCGCCCTGCTCGGCATCGCCCCGCTGATCTGCGTCGTCGCGATGACCATGCCCGTCCTGCTGCCGCTCTTCGCGGTACCGCTCATCGCGCTGGACTCCACGCTGTGGATCGCCCGCGCCCGCGCCGAGGAACAGCTCCGCGACCCGCTGACCGGACTGCCCAACCGGCAGTGGCTCCTCCAGCGGATCTGGTCCGCGCTGGAGGAAGCCGAATCCCTCGGCAACCGCTCCGCCCTGGTCCTCATCGACCTGGACCGCTTCCGCGCCGTCAACGACACCCTCGGCCACCTGGCCGGTGACCGGCTGCTGCTCCAGATCGCCGACCGGCTCCGGCTCGCCCTGCCGCGCGGCGCGGAGGCCGCCCGCCTCGGCGGCGACGAGTTCGCGGTGCTGCTTCCGTACACCGAGTCCACCACCAGCGCCCAGCGCGTCGCCCGGCACCTCGTCGCCGAACTCTCCTCCTCGCTCGACCTCGACGGGCTCTCCATGGTGCTGGAGGCCAGCGCCGGGGTCGCCGTCCATCCCGACCACGCGCAGGACGCCGAAGGACTGCTGCGCCGCGCGGACGTCGCCATGTACCAGGCCAAGCGGGACCGCACGGGCGTGGAGGTGTACGAGTCGAAGCGGGACAGCAACACCCCGGACCGGCTCGGACTCCTCGGCGACCTCCGCCGGGCCCTGGACGCGGGGGACGTGGAGCTGCACTACCAGCCCAAGGTCCGCTTCGACGGCCAGGTGGCCGGTCTCGAAGCCCTGGTGCGGTGGGTGCACCCCGAGCGCGGCCGGGTCCCCCCGGACGAGTTCATCGCCATCGCCGAGTCGTCCGGCCTGATGCCCCACCTGACCGATTACGTCCTGGAGACGGCCCTCGCCCAGGTCGCCCGCTGGCGGGCGGAGGGCCTCGACGTGCCCGTCGCCGTCAACGTCTCGCCGAGGGACGTGCACACCCCCGGTTTCGCCGGCGGGGTCGCCGCCCGGCTGGCCCGGCACGGTGTCCCGGCCGGTTCCCTCCAACTGGAGATAACCGAACACGTGCTGCTGGAGGACCCGCAGCGAGCCGCCGACACCCTGGCCGGTCTCACCGGGCACGGCGTCAAGATGTCGCTCGACGACTTCGGCACCGGCTACTCCTCCCTCGTCCACCTGCGCCGGCTGCCGGTGAGCGAACTCAAGATCGACCGGTCGTTCGTGGCCCGGCTCGCCGTCGACCAGGAGGACGCGGAGATCGTGCGCTGCACGATCGACCTCGCCCACTCGCTCGGACTGCTGGTCGTCGCGGAGGGCGTCGAGGACGACGAGACCTGGGAGCGGCTGCGGGACCTGCGCTGCGACGCCGTACAGGGCTGGCTGGTGGCTGCCGCGATGCCGCCGCAGGAGGCGACGGCCTGGCTGCGGGCGCGCGGCGAACACGGCTGGCGGCGCCCGGCCGAACTGAAGGCCGCGGCGGCAGCGGCGGCGGCCGGGGCAGTGGCCGGGGCGGTGGCCGGGGCGGTGGCCGGGACACCGGAGCCCGAGCAGCTCCCGTCCGGCCGCACGGTGAACTCCCGCCCGGCCACGGCCTGAGGCGGCGCGGCGGGCGGAGGTCACGAGCGGCGGGCACGGGGGGACGGGCCCGGGGGTACGGAGGAGGGCGCGGGGCCCGTGCCGGGGCGGCGCGGCGCCGGGCCCCCGCCGGGACCGCGCGGCACCCGGTGGCGGAGGCGCGGGCGGGCGACCCCATAGGATTGGGCCAAACCGACGTGGCCAATCCCGTTGGCCGACGTCACACCGTAGCCACACACCCCAACCCCTGAGGATCGCTGCATGCCTGGCATCACGCGCGAGGAGGTCGCCCACCTCGCCCGGCTGGCGCGTCTGGAGCTGAAGGGCGAAGAGCTCGAGCACTTCGCCGGTCAGCTCGACGACATCATCGGCGCGGTCGCCCGCGTCTCCGAGGTCGCCGACCAAGACGTACCGCCGACCTCCCACCCGCTGCCGCTGACCAACGTCATGCGGGCCGACGTGGTCCGCCCGTCGCTCACCGCCGAGCAGGCGCTCTCCGGCGCTCCCGCCCAGGAGCAGCAGCGTTTCAAGGTGCCGCAGATCCTGGGGGAGGAGTAATCACCATGACCGACCACAGCACCGTCATCAAGCTCACCGCGGCCGAGATCGCGTCGGCCATCGCCGCGGGCGAACTCACCGCCGTCGAGGTCACCGAGGCCCACCTGGCCCGGATCGAGGCCGTGGACGAGAAGGTCCACGCCTTCCTGCACATCGACCGCGAGGGCGCGCTCGCGCAGGCCCGCGCCGTCGACGCGAAGAAGGCCGCCGGCGAGAAGCTCGGCCCGCTGGCCGGCGTCCCGCTCGCGCTGAAGGACATCTTCACCACGAAGGACATGCCGACCACCGTCGGTTCCAAGATCCTCGAAGGCTGGGTCCCGCCGTACGACGCGACCCTCACGAAGAAGCTGCGCGAGGCCGACGTCGTCATCCTCGGCAAGACCAACATGGACGAGTTCGCCATGGGGTCCTCCACCGAGAACAGCGCCTACGGCCCGACCGGCAACCCGTGGGACCTCACCCGCATCCCCGGCGGCTCCGGCGGCGGTTCCTCCGCCGCGCTCGCCTCGTACCAGGCGCCGCTCGCCATCGGCACGGACACCGGCGGCTCGATCCGCCAGCCCGCCGCCGTCACCGGCACCGTCGGCGTCAAGCCCACCTACGGCTCGGTCTCCCGCTACGGCATGGTCGCCTTCTCGTCCTCCCTCGACCAGGGCGGCCCCTGCGCCCGCACGGTCCTGGACGCGGCCCTGCTCCACGAGGCCATCGCCGGGCACGACCCGATGGACTCCACCTCCATCGACGCCCCGGTCCCGCCGGTCGTCGAGGCCGCGCGGAACGGCTCCGTGGCGGGCATGCGCGTCGGCGTCGTCAAGCAGTTCTCGGGCGAGGGCTACCAGGCCGGTGTCGTCCAGCGCTTCACCGAGTCGGTCGAGCTGCTCCGTTCGCTGGGCGCGACCGTCGTGGAACTGGACTGCCCCTCGTTCGACCTGGCGCTCTCCGCGTACTACCTGATCGCGCCGTCCGAGTGCTCCTCGAACCTGGCCCGCTTCGACGCCATGCGCTACGGCCTGCGGGTCGGCGACGACGGCACGAAGTCCGCCGAGGAGGTCACCGCCCTCACCCGTGAGGCCGGCTTCGGCGACGAGGTCAAGCGCCGCATCATCCTCGGTACGTACGCCCTGAGCTCCGGGTACTACGACGCGTACTACGGATCGGCGCAGAAGGTCCGCACCCTCATCACCCGGGAGTTCGAGAAGGCCTTCGAGCAGGTCGACGTCATCGTGTCGCCGACCACGCCGACCACCGCCTTCCCGATCGGCGAGCGCGCCGACGACCCGATGGCGATGTACCTCGCGGACCTGTGCACCATCCCGACGAACCTCGCCGGCAACTCCGCCATGTCGCTGCCGTGCGGCCTGGCACCCGAGGACGGCCTGCCGGTCGGTCTTCAGATCATCGCCCCGGCGATGAAGGACGACCGTCTGTACAAGGTCGGAGCCGCCGTCGAGGCCGCCTTCGTGGAACAGTGGGGGCACCCGCTGCTCGAGGAGGCTCCGTCGCTGTGAGTGCCATGGCAAAGAAGGCCAAGAACTTCAAGAAGTCCCGGACCGGTCTGTACGTCTCGCTGGGCAGCACCGCCTTCGGTGCGATCAGCGTCGCCAAGCAGGCGAAACTGGCCCGCAACGACAACGACGTGCTGCGGCTCATCGACGCGGCCGTCTCCGCCGCCGCGATCGTCACCGGCCTCGCGATCCTGTACCGCGAACTGAAGCGTCTCGGCGACGACGACGTCCTGCTGGGCTGAGAGGGAAAGTTACACCGTGACTGTCATTGACCTGGTGTCGTACGAGGACGCTCTCGCGACGTACGACCCCGTCATGGGCCTCGAAGTCCATGTCGAGCTGGGCACCAAGACCAAGATGTTCTGCGGCTGCTCCACCGAGCTCAAGCAGGACGCCAACACGCAGACCTGCCCGGTCTGCCTCGGTCTGCCCGGCGCACTCCCCGTCGTCAACGAGATCGGCGTCGAGTCCGCCATCAAGATCGGCCTCGCGCTGAACTGCGAGATCGCCGAGTGGTGCCGCTTCGCCCGGAAGAACTACTTCTATCCGGACATGCCGAAGAACTTCCAGACCTCCCAGTACGACGAGCCGATCGCCTTCAACGGTTATCTGGACGTCCAACTGGAGGACGGCGAGATCTTCCGCGTGCAGATCGAGCGCGCCCACATGGAAGAGGACACCGGCAAGTCGACGCACGTGGGCGGGGCCACCGGCCGCATCCACGGCGCCTCGCACTCGCTGCTCGACTACAACCGCGCCGGCATTCCCCTCATCGAGATCGTCACCAAGCCGATCGAGGGAGCGGGCGCCCGCGCCCCCGAGGTCGCCAAGGCGTACGTCGCCGAGCTCCGCGAGCTCATCAAGGCGCTCGGCGTCTCGGAAGCCCGCATGGAGATGGGCCAGATGCGCTGCGACGTGAACCTGTCGCTGCGCCCGAACGGCACCGTCCCCCTCGGTACCCGCTCCGAGACGAAGAACGTGAACTCCCTGCGTTCCGTCGAGCGCGCCGCCCGGTTCGAGATCCAGCGGCACGCCGCGGTGCTCTCCTCCGGCGGCACGATCGTGCAGGAGACCCGGCACTTCCACGAGGAGGACGGCTCCACCACCTCCGGCCGCATCAAGGACAACGCCGAGGACTACCGCTACTTCCCGGAGCCGGACCTGGTGCCGGTCGCCCCGGCCCGCGAGTGGGTCGAGGAGCTCCGCAAGGGGCTCCCCGAACTGCCGCGCGTGCGCCGCAACCGGCTCCGTGAGGAGTGGGGCGTCTCCGAGTTCGACATGCAGTCGATCCTCAACGCCGGTGCCGTCGACCTGATCGTCGCCACCACCGAGGCGGGCGCCCCGTCCGACCAGGCCCGCAAGTGGTGGATGGGCGAGCTGGCCCGCAACGCCAACGAGACCGGCCGCGGCCTCGACGAGCTGCCCATCACCCCGGCGCAGGTCGCCCGGGTGACCGAGCTCGTCGCCGCGGGCGACCTCAACGACAAGCTGGCCCGCCAGGTCATCGAGGGCGTCCTCGCGGGCGAGGGCGACCCGGACACCGTCGTCGAGAAGCGCGGTCTGAAGGTCGTCTCCGACGAGGGCGCGCTCTCCACGGCCGTCGACGAGGCCATCGCCGCCAACGCGGGCATCGCGGACAAGATCCGGGCCGGCAAGGTCGCGGCGGCGGGCGCGCTCGTCGGCGCGGTCATGAAGGCCACCCGCGGTCAGGCCGACGCGGCCCGGGTCAGCGAGTTGATCCTGGAGAAGCTCGGCGTCGAGGGCTGACCCCGGAGAAGCCCGGCGCGGAGGGCTGACCCCCGGTCACCTCCCGTCAACGGCTCCGTTCGTACGAAGGGGCGACGCATCCGGCATCGGGTGCGCCGCCCCTTCGCGCGTGCACGGCCTGCCCGCGCCGTGCGCGCCCCGCCCCGCACCGCCCCCGTTCACGCCCGCCCCCGGTGGCGGGCCCGTCGGCCCCGGAGGGTCCGCTGAACACCGTGCTCGCCGCGACCGTCTCCGTCGCCGTCCTCCTCGCGGTCCTGGCGTTCGCCGTCGTACGCCCGCGCGGACTGCCCGAGGCCGTGCTGGCCGTCCCCGCCGCCGTGCTGGTGGTCGTGATCGGGGCGGTACCGCTCGAAGAGGCGCGCGAGCAGACCGCGGACCTGCTGCCGGTCGTCGGATTCCTCGCCGCGATCCTCGTCCTGGCCCAGCTCTGCGCCGACGAAGGGCTCTTCAAGGCCGCCGGCGATCTGGTCGCCCGGCTCTGCGGGGGCCGCACCGGGCCGCTGCTCGGCGGGGTGTTCGTGGTGGCGTCCGTCATCACCGCCGTGCTCTCGCTCGACGCCACGGTCGTGCTCCTGACCCCCGTCGTCTTCGCCACCGCCGCCCGGGTGGGCGCGCGCCCCCGCCCGTACGTCTACGCCTGCGCGCACCTGGCGAACTCGGCGTCGCTCCTGCTGCCCGTCTCCAACCTCACCAACCTCCTCGCCTTCACCGCGAGCGGGCTCTCCTTCACCCGGTTCGCCGCGCTGATGACACTGCCCTGGCTGGCCGCCATCGCCGTCGAGTACGTCGTCTTCCGCCAGGTCTTCGCCGAAGACCTGGCGGCCGGCGCCCATGCGCCGGACCCGGACGCCGAACGGACCGAGGTGCCCGTCTTCACCCTGGTGGTGCTGGTGCTGACCCTGCTGGGGTTCGTCGTCACCTCCTTCGCGGGCGCGGAACCCCTCTGGGCCGCCCTGGCCGGAGCCCTGGTCCTCGGGGTGCGCGCGCTGGGGCAGCGCAGGACCACCCCGCTGCGGCTGCTGCACTCGGCGAACCTGCCGTTCTGCCTCTTCGTCCTCGCCCTCGGCGTCGTGGTCAAGGCCGTCGTGGACCACGGGCTCGGCACCGGCATCGGCAAGGTGCTCCCCGACGGCTCCTCCCTGGCCGCCCTCCTCGCCGTCGCGGCCGTCGCCGCCGTACTGGCCAACCTGATCAACAACCTCCCCGCGATCCTCGCCCTGCTGCCGGTCGTCGCGGCAGCCGGCCCCGGACCGCTGCTCGCCGCGCTGATCGGGGTCAACCTCGGCCCGAACCTGACGTACGTCGGCTCGCTGGCCACCCTGCTGTGGCGCCGCATCCTGCACGCCCACGACTCCCCGCCCGACCTCGGCCACTTCACCCGGCTCGGCCTGCTGACCGTCCCCGCCACGCTCGCCGTCTCGACGGTCGCGCTGTGGGGGTCGCTGCGGCTGATCGGGGTGTGAGGGACGTCGGGACGGGCAAGCAGCAGACGGCTCACCTGAGTGCGACGCGTCGTACGGGTGCTCACGCGTGCGATTTCCTAGGAGAACCTGTACCCGGCGAAATCGGCGAGGTGGACGTACCCGATGCGCCGGTAGAGGGCGTTACTGGTGGGGTTGTCCGGGTCGGTGAACAGGACGACGTCCGACGCGCCCGCGTCCAGTGCGGCCCGGCTCGCCTCGACCGTCACGGCGCCGGCGTAACCGCGGCCCCGGAGGTGAGCCGGGGTGTAGACGGGGTCGATCCGGACCATACCGCCGATGAGCGAGGTCGCGGCCGCCATCGAGACCGGGGTGCCCTCCGGGCTCTCCCAGAAGGTGAAGTGCCGGTCACCGAAGCGCGAGTCGTCCCAGGAGCCGGCGTCGATCACCTCGATGGAGGGCTGCTCCCCGACCTCGACGCAGAACTCACGGCACCAGCGCACGAGGTGTTCGCGGTCCGTCGCGCCCGTGAGACGGCCCCGGCCCTCCGGGCGCGGCCGCGGCGGGGTGAGGGTGCCGAGACGGTGGAGATGCGTCCGCCAGAAGAGTGCCGACGCCGCGCCCGTGTGCCGCTGCCAGGAGTGGGCGAACGCGGTGGCGGTGTCGTGGTCCGCGATGACATGGGCGGGTGAATGGCCGAGGACGGCCAGGCGGGCGGCGAGGGCCTCGGTCTGCTCGACGGAGAGGGGAGTGAGACCCAGGCGGCCGCGCGACGTGAGATAGAAGACTCCGTGGACCTCGCCCCGGACCTCCTGCCGGCCGAAGACGGCGGTGACGGGGCCCTGGGCGTCCGGCTTGCGCATCCGGAGTTTCTCGATGTCCGTCAACGGCGTGTTGTGCAGGGCGGGGCGAGAGCGCAGGAAGTCCCCGGCGTGGGCGAGGAAGTCCTCGACGTCCTGGGTGAGGTGCCATTCATTCGGAAGCATGCTTCATGATCCCGGCATCCCGGATCTCCTCGACCACGGGGAACCGCTTGCTCGACGCTGCGGCCGTCCCGCCATTCCTGGCGGGTGCGCGACGGCCCTTAAGCTCCGTACGCATGAACGACGACAGCGTGTACGTGGGCAACGCCGGTGCCGACGCGGCCCTGGACCGGGGATGGATTCTCGGGCATTTCAAGGACGCCGGGGACCCCCGCCACAGTCAGGACGTCGAGATCAAGTGGGGGGTCCACCCGCGCGGCGACGAGCGGGCGCAATGGGTGCGGGGCGAGGCGCGGACGGCGCTGCTGGTGCTCATCAGCGGGCGGTTCCGGGTGGAGCTGCCCCGCCGGGACGTGGTGCTGTCCCGCCAGGGCGACTACGTCGTCTGGGGGCACGGTGTCGACCACTCCTGGTTCGCGGAGGAGGAGTCGGTCGTGTTGACGGTCCGGTGGCCCTCGGTGCCCGGTTACGCGGTGCTCGCGGCGCCGGACGCGGGTGGGGGTGCGGCTTCGGGGGTGGGTGGGGGTGCGGCTTCGGGGGTGGGTGTGCGTGCGGGAGATGCCCGAGGGGATGACGGCGGGACCGCGTCTTCTGACGGCGGGACCGCGTCTTCGCATTCGCATGAGCCCGGATGAGGTCGGTCCTCGGGCCCCACGGGCGGGCCGGGCGGGGCTGTGAACCGTTCCGGACAGCCCCGGTAGTCCGGGACGTTAAGAGGGTTCTCATACGAAACACCTAGCGTGCGGCGCATGAACACACCCCCCGCCAAGACCTCCACCGCCCCCGCCGCCGAAGACGACCGCGAGGAGCAGCAGCCGCCCGTGTCCGACGCCGCCGACGCGGTGGCGCAGGGCGGCTCCCCGTCCGCCGGGTCCGCCGGGTCCGCCGGGTCCGCCGGGTCCGCCGGGGAGAATAACGAGCCGACGGGCGCGCTCACCAAGCCCGACGCGCTCACCAAGCCCGGCGCCGAGTCCGGCTCCGGCACCGCGACCGGCTCCGTCACCAGGACCGACGAGTCCGGCGAGTTCGACGACCTGGACGACGAGCACTTCGACGAGGACGACGACGACACGGCTTCCCGGGGCGTCGGCGCCGGTGCCGGGGCGATCGTCTCGGCCGCCCTCGGCGTCGTCGGCCTGGTCGGCGGCTGGAGCGGCAAGGTCGCCTCCGAGCGCGAGACCCTGATCGGCCAGATCAAGACCTCCAACGGCGGCAGCGCCGCCCAGCAGATCCACGAGATCTACGGCGACGCCTGGCACACCACCGCCCTCGTGAACGGCATCTTCGCGCTCGTCGCCCTGCTCGTCGGCGTCTACGTGCTGGTACGGCCCGCCTTCGGCACGCCCTCCGTGAAGCCGCAGCCGTCCTGGATCCGCTCCGTCGCCCTCGGCGGTGTGGTGCTGGGCGCGATCGGGATCGTCATCTCGATCGCCATGTACTTCGACCTGATCGCCGGGCTGCCGAACGCCTCCTGACCCGGCCCCGGGCCGTGGCGGCCGGCCCTGCCCTGGACCGTGTCCGACCATTCCCGCCGGGCGGGCGGTGTCCGGCACGGCGCCTCGCGGTGTTGTCGGACTGCCCGAGTACATCCAGTACACGGGCGATCCTCCGCCTTGCGATGCACCGCGCCGGACACCGCCCGCTGATCCGACGCGCATGGTCGGACACGGTCTGGGCCGGCCGCCACCACTACTCCACCTCCACCAGCACGATCCGGTCGTCGCCCGGCCCGGGGTCGCCGCGCCCGTCGGTGTTGCTGGTCACCACCCACAGCTTGTCGCCGCCCGCCGCGACCACCGTCCGCAGCCTGCCGTACGTCCCCTCCAGGAACGCCCGGGGCTTCGCCAGGGGTTCCTCCTCCGTGCCGGTCAGCGGAATCCGCCAGAGCCGCTCGCCGCGCAGACCTGCCATCCAGATCGAACCCTTCGCGTACGCGATGCCGCTGGGGGACGCCTCGGCCGTCTTCCACTCGGCGACCGGGTCGATGAAGTCGCCGCCCGTGCCCTTCGGCGCGATGCCCTCGACGTCGGGCCAGCCGTAGTTGCCACCCGGCTCGATCCTGTTCAGCTCGTCCCAGGTGTCCTGGCCGAACTCCGAGGCCCACAGCCGCTTCTCGCGGTCCCACGCCAGACCCTGCACATTGCGGTGGCCGGGGGAGTAGACCACCGAGTCCGCCTCAGGATTGCCGTGCACCGGCTCCCCGTCCGGGGTCATCCGCAGGATCTTGCCCGCCAGCGAGTCCTCGTCCTGCGCCAGCCCGTCGTCACCGGTCTCGCCGGTGCCCGCGTAGAGCATCCGGTCCGGCCCGAAGGCGATCCGGCCACCGTTGTGGATCGCGCCCTTCGGGATGCCGCGCAGGATGGTGTCCGGCGCCCCCAACTGCTGTCCGGCGGGACGCCGTTCGTCGTACACCATCCGGGCGATGCGGTTGTCGGACTCGGTGGTGAAGTACGCGTACACCTGGTGGTCGGCGCCGTACGTCGCGGAGACGGCGAGACCCAGCAACCCGCCTTCACCGGCCGGCGACACCCCGGGGACGGACCCCAGCAGCGTCTTCTTCCCGCTCCCGGCGTCGACACGGGTCACCGTGCCCTCGTCCCGGGAGGAGACGAGCAGGTCGCCGCCCGGCAGCACCGCGAGCCCCCAGGGGGAGGCCAGGCCGGTGGTGAGGGTGGAGACGACCTTCGCGGAACCCTCCGCCGGCGGCAGCGAGGCCGTGGCGGACGCGGACGGCGAGGCGGCTCCGGCGGGGCCCGTCGCGTGCGAGCCCCCCGATGCCCGGTCCCCCGGCTCCCCCGAGGAGGACGAGCAGCCGGCCGTCAACGCCAGCGCCGCTGCTGTGAGGAGAGCCACCGCCGGGCCGCGTGCCCCGGTGACACGTACTGATCCGAACACCGCACCGCGCACAGAACCGATCCTTCTCCGGGCCCGCCGGGCCCCGTCGTCCGCTCCCGGGCCGCCCGTCCGCGGACCGTCCCGCCCATGGTGCCCGTACCGGCGCCGGGTACGCGGGCATCGCGCCGATCCGGCGCCGTTCTCCCGCCGGAAGTGCTCGCGCACGATCAATTGGCGTCCGTCGGGGCGGGTCTCAGTCCCACGAACCGAGGGCGGGCGGGAGCGCGGCGATCTCGGCGAGATCGCCGTCCGTCAGCACCAGCCCGGCGGCCCCGGCGTTCTCCACCGCCCACTCCTCCCGCTTCGCGCCGGGCACCGGCACCACGTGCGGGCCCTGCCGCAGCACCCACGCCAGCGCCACCTGAGCGGGCGTCGCCCCGTGGCGCTGCGCGACCCGGCGCAGCCCGGCCACCACCGGCTGGTTCGCGGCCATCATCTCGGCGGTGAACCGGGGGTGGCGGGCCCGGGGATCGTCCGGCTCGAAGCCCTGCCCCGGCTTCAGGGTGCCCGTGAGGTAGCCGCTGCCCAGCGGCATCGCGGCCAGCAGCCCCACCCCCCGCGCGGTGCACCAGGGCAGCAGGGACACCAGCGCCTCCGGGGACCACACCGACAGCTCCGCCTCGACCGCGCTGACCGGGAAGACCTGTTGCACCCGCTCCAACTGCTGGATCGTCGCGTCGTGCAGCCCCGCCCGGGACCGGCGCGGGACGCGCGCCCCCACGGCGCACAACCCCAGCGCCCGCACCTTCCCGGCGGACACCAGCTCGGCCATCGCACCCCAGGTTTCTTCCACCGGCACCTCCGGATCGGCCCGGTGCAGCTGGTACAGGTCGATCACATCGGTCTGCAGCCGTCGCAGCGAGGCGTCGCAGGCCCGGCGGACGTACCCGGCGCGGCCGTTGGCGACGATGTGCTGATCGCCCACCATCAGGCCGCACTTGGTCGAAATGAAGGCGTCCTCGCGCCGCCCCTCGAGTGCCCGGCCGATGAGCCGCTCATTGGTGAACGGGCCGTACATGTCCGCCGTGTCGAGCAGCCGGACCCCCGCGTCGAGAGCCGCGTGCACCGTCCGCAGCGAGCGTTCGCCGAGCCGTTGTGACGCGCTGTAGCCCCAACTCATCGGCATACAGCCCAGCCCCACCGCGCCCACGGCGAGCGCCGCCCCACCGATCGTCCTGCGCTCCAACTGCCCGAACCCTCCCTCGGCCCACCGCCCAGGGCTCGCCCCGTGCTCGCCCCACGATAGGGAGTGGACAGCCACGTTGCGTCACGCGGCTCGGAAGGACAGCGCCGCGCGACCACGCCGCCACCTCCGGCAGCCGCGCCCCGGGCCGGCCTCCGAGGGACGCCACTCAGGTGGTGCCCGGCAGATCATGGCCGCGGCCGCGACCCCGGCAGCCGCGCCCTGCCCGGCCTTGATCCACCGGACACCACTCAGGCGGCCTCCGGACACCGCCTAACCTCGGACGCATGACTTCCACCACCCGCACCGATGTGTGGCTGCCGCTGCCGGCCGACTCGATCGACGGGCTCCCCGAGGGCCTCACTTACCACTTCTGGGACGGCGGGCCGGAGTTCCCGGCCGACCCGGCGCACTGCGCCTTCTACGTGGTGCCGTACATGAAGGGCCCGGAGGCATCCGTCCGTCCGATCCCCGAGATGCGCGCTGTCCAGGTCGTGCAGACCCTCTCGGCCGGCACCGACCACGTGGAACCCGCCCTCGCGGGGCTCCCGGCCGGCGTGCGCCTCTGCAACGCCAAAGGCGTGCACGAGGCTTCCACCGCCGAACTCGCCCTCGCGCTGATACTCGCCTCGCTCCGGGACGTCCCGGGCTTCGTGCGGGGCCAGGACGACGAGGAGTGGCGGTCCGGCTTCTACCCGGCGCTCGCCGACAAGTCCGTGCTCATCGTGGGGTACGGGTCCATCGGTTCGGCCGTCGAGGACCGGCTCGCGCCCTTCGAGTGCGCGCGGATCGCACGCGTGGCGCGCTCTCCCCGGACCACCGCGCGCGGGCCCGTGCACGCGCTCGACCAGCTGCCCGCTCTCCTTCCGCGGGCGGACGTGGTGATCCTGTCCACTCCGCTGAACCCGTCCACGAGAGGGCTGGTGGACGCCGCGTTCCTCGCCGCGATGCCGGACGGCGCACTGCTGGTGAACGTCGCCCGGGGCCCGGTCGTGGACACCAAGGCACTCCTGGCCGAGCTGGAGTCGGGACGGTTGCGGGCCGCGCTCGACGTCACCGACCCGGAACCGCTGCCCGCCGGCCATCCGCTCTGGCACGCCCCCCACGTCCTGATCAGTCCGCACGTGGGCGGCAGCACCTCCGCGTTCCTGCCGAGGGCCAAGCGGTTGATCGCCGGCCAGCTGACCCGGTTCGCCGCGGGGGAGCCGGTGCGGAACGTCGTGCACACCACCGGCTGACAGCGTCCCGGAGCCGCGTCACCACACCCCGTGCGTGCAACACCCCAGGTCGTCACGGAGAGTAGAGAGACTATGGCTTTGCGTGACGAGTCTGGTGTATCGTCCAGAGGCGGGGGCTGCGCCGTGGAAGGACGGCGGCGGGGCGGGCAGCTGGACGCGAGGGGGCAGTGGGCGATGTGCGGCCAAAAGCGGGACGGACGAACACCGAACCGGCGACATCGGACTTCGGCGCGAGCGCTGCCGGGTGGCCGCCCGCCGTCGCGACCGGTGCCGGACCGGGTGCCGAGGGGGCGGAGTGTGCCGGTGGGCCGGAGCGTGCCGGCGACGCACGGAGCCGTGCGACGGGCCGCCCCGGACCCGAGGGCCGTCCGGTGAGCGCGCTGGAGGCTCCGCTCTCCCGTCGGCCGGTCCTGTCCGCCCGCGCGAAGGTGCTGCCCCAGATCCTGCTCGCCCTCGTCTGCGCGGGGTACGCCGTCGGTGCCGCGGTCGGCTGGGGCTCGGCCCGACTGGCCCTCTTCATGGGCGACTTCGGCCTCAGCCTGGCGGCCCTCATCGCCTCCGTCTCCTGCTTCCTGTACGCGGGCGCGGCCGGCCGGCCCGCCCGCGCCGCCTGGCTGCTCTTCTCGTTCTCCTCCGCGATGGCCGCCTGCGGAAACGCCGTCTGGGGCTGGTACGAAGTCGTCCTCGACGGGCACGTACCCCCGATCTCCGCCGCCGACTTCTTCTTCCTCTGCTTCGCCCCGCCGGCGATCGTCGGACTCCTGGTGCTCGCCAAACGCCCCGCCAACCGGGCCGGCTGGTTCTGTCTGGTGCTCGACAGCTGGCTGATCGGCGGATCGCTGCTCACCCTCTCCTGGAGCCTCGCCCTCGCGCACACCACCGACGTCGTCGGCGAGGGGGAGAGCGTCGCCCGCGCCGCGCTGTCGCTGGCCTATCCGCTGCTCGACATCGTGCTCGTCTCCATGGTCATGGCCCTGCACTTCCGGCGGAACAACGCCAACCGCTCGGCGGTCAACACCGCCATCGCCGGACTCGCCCTGACGGTCGTCAGCGACGCCCTGTTCACCTCGCCGCTGCTCCGCTCGACCTATCAATCCGGGCAGCTCCTCGACGCGGGCTGGTTCGCCGGTTCGCTCCTCCTCGCGTACGCGCCCTGGGGCGTACGGCACGCGGCCGCGCAACCGGGGCACCCCGCACTCCCCGAGCGCCCCGCCCGCGCGGGGCGCGCCACCAGCCGCCCGATCGCCGGATCGCTGGCCGCGCTCACGCCCTACCTCGCCGCCGCCGTCTGCACCCTCAGCATCCTGTACAACGTCGTGGAGGGCCGCCGGGTCGACGCCGTGGTGGTCTTCACCGGCTGCGCCGTCGTGCTGGCCCTCGTGCTGCGTCAGGCGATCATGCTGCTGGACAACCTCACCCTCACCCAGCGGCTCGCCCAACAGGAGAACCACTTCCGCTCCCTGGTCCAGGGTTCCAGCGACGTCATCATGATCGCCGACCCCAACGGCAAGCTCCGCTACGTCAGTCCGGCGGCCGCCGGGGTGTACGGCTGCCCGGCGGAAGACCTGCTCGACACCGAACTCATCTCGATCATCCACCCCGACGACCGCGGCGGAGTCGTCCACCAAGTGCGCCGCTTCCTCGCCGCCCACCCCGTCGAGGAGCCCACCACCCGGATCGAGTGCCGCTTCCGGTCGGGCGCCGGGGAGTGGCTCAACGTCGAGTCCACCGTCAACCGCCACCACGGCGGCCTCCTGCTCAACAGCCGCGACGTCACGGAACGCGTGCGCCTCCAGGCCCAGTTGCAGCACAACGCCGAACACGACCCGCTCACCGACCTGCCGAACCGGGCGCTCTTCACCACCCGGGTGCGTCAGGCACTCGGCGGACGGCGCGTCGGCGATCTCGGCACCGCCGTGCTCTTCATCGACCTCGACGGCTTCAAAGCCGTCAACGACACCATCGGGCACCAGGCGGGCGACGAACTCCTCGTCCAGGCCGCCCGGCGGCTCGCCGACTCCGTCCGGGCCGGGGACACCGCCGCCCGCCTCGGCGGCGACGAGTTCGCCGCGCTGATCGTCGGCGACGGCACCCGTGACCAGGCCGCCCGGGAGTACCAGGTCCACGAGATCGCGGACCGGCTGCGCCTCACCCTCTCCCAGCCCTACCTCATCGGCCCCGGCGAGGTGCGGGTGGCGGCCTCCATCGGGGTCGCCTTCGCCGAGCCCGGGATCACCCCCACCGACCTGATGCGCAACGCCGACCTCGCGATGTACCGCGCCAAGGCCGCCGGCAAGGACCGCGTCGAGCTGTACGCCCCCCAGATGCAGGCCGACGTCGTACGCCGCTCCGAGCTCGCCGCCCGGCTGCGCACGGCCCTGCGCGACGGCGAGTTCGCCCTGCTCCACCAGCCCGTGGTCCACCTCGCCACCGGCACCGTCGCCGCGGTGGCCGCGCAGGCCCGCTGGCGGTCCTCCCAGGGCATCCTCTTCACCCCCGCCGAGTTCCTGCGCGTCGCGGACGACGGCGACCGCACCGCGGAACTCGGCCGCTGGCTCCTGGAGGAAGCCGTTGAGCAGGCCGCCGAGCGCACCAGGGCCGGGTACCCGGTCTCCGTCTCCGTCCGGCTCTCCGCCGGGCGGCTGCTGGACAACGCCCTCCCCTTCGGCTCCGTCGAGGCGCTGCTGACCCGGCACGGCCTGCCCTCCGGGGCGCTGATGATCGAAGTGGGCGACAGCGACCCCCGGATCTCCTTCGACGAGCTCGAACGCCGCCTCGTGGCGCTCCGCCGGCTCGGCGTGCGTATCGCGCTCGACGGCTTCGGCAGCGGGTACGCCGCCATCAACGCGCTGCGCCGCCTCCCCATCGACGTACTCAAACTCGACCGGGGTCTCGTCGAGGGTGTGGTGGAGTCGGCCCGGCTGTACAAGATCACCAGCGGGCTGCTGCGGATCGCCTGCGATCTCGGGATGCAGTCGGTGGCGGACGGCGTGGACGTCCCGGAGCAGGTGCTCGCGCTGCGCGCCATGGGGTGCACCCACGGCCAGGGGGTGGCCTTCTCCGGGCCGCTGGACGAGTACCGCCTGCGCCACGCGCTGCGGCGCGGGCACTTTCCCGTACCCGGCGGCGTACCGGCAGCTCAGCCCGTGTTCGCCGGGGGTTCGCCGCCCCGGCTGGGTGGCCCACATGGTGAGACGTCCGTCCCACCCGCTTGACACGGTCGGCGTGCCGGAGAGAGGGTCAATGCCATGCGCACCCGAATTCTCGTACTTGGAAAGCGCGTCGGCTGAAGCGGAGTGGCACGACACTCCGCCTACCGCACCGGCGCGCTCCCCTCGCTTGCCTCACGGCACGAGGGGTTTTTTGTTGCACTGGCGCTCCCCAAAACCCCGCAAAACCCTCAGCCTCGAGAAGAGAATGCCGATGACCGAGCAGGCCACCGGGGCCCACCACCCCCAGTCGCGGTCCCGTACCGGCGGACAGCCGTCCGCCATCGTTGAGCACGTCACGGGCGCGCAGTCCCTCATCCGTTCTCTCGAGGAAGTCGGCGCCGACACGGTATTCGGCCTTCCCGGCGGCTGCATCCTTCCCGCCTACGACCCGCTGATGGACTCCACCCGGGTGCGCCACGTCCTGGTCCGGCACGAGCAGGGTGCGGGTCACGCGGCCTCCGGTTACGCCCTGGCCACCGGCAAGGTCGGTGTCTGCATGGCGACTTCGGGCCCCGGCGCCACCAACCTGGTGACCCCGATCGCCGACGCGCACATGGACTCCGTGCCGATCGTCGCGATCACGGGGCAGGTCGCCTCCGCGTTCATCGGTACCGACGCGTTCCAGGAAGCCGACATCTGCGGCATCACCATGCCGATCACCAAGCACAACTTCCTGGTGACCAACGCCGACGACATCCCGCACACCATCGCCGAGGCGTTCCACATCGCTTCGACGGGCCGTCCGGGCCCCGTCCTCGTGGACATCGCCAAGGACGCCCTCCAGGCGCAGACGACCTTCAGCTGGCCGCCCACCCAGGACCTCCCCGGCTACCGCCCGGTCACCAAGCCCCACGCCAAGCAGATCCGCGAAGCCGCCCGGCTCATCACCCAGGCCAAGCGCCCGGTGCTGTACGTCGGCGGCGGCGTGATGAAGGCCGGTGCCACGGCCGAGCTGAAGGTGCTGGCCGAGCTGACCGGAGCCCCGGTCACCACCACCCTGATGGCGCTGGGCTCCTTCCCCGACAGCCACCCGCTGCACGTGGGCATGCCCGGCATGCACGGTTCGGTCACCGCCGTCACCGCGCTGCAGAAGGCCGATCTGATCGTCGCCCTCGGCGCCCGCTTCGACGACCGCGTCACCGGCAAGCTGGACAGCTTCGCCCCGTACGCCAAGATCGTGCACGCCGACATCGACCCGGCCGAGATCGGCAAGAACCGCCACGCCGACGTGCCGATCGTGGGCGACGCCCGCGAGGTCATCGCCGACCTGGTCCAGGCGGTCCAGGCCGAGCACACCGAGGGCAACACCGGTGACTACAGCTCCTGGTGGAAGGACCTCAACCGCTGGCGCGAGACCTACCCCCTCGGCTACGACCTGCCCGAGGACGGCAGCCTCTCCCCGCAGCAGGTCATCCAGCGCATCGGTGAACTCGCCCCGGAGGGAACGATCTTCGCCGCGGGCGTGGGTCAGCACCAGATGTGGGCCTCGCACTTCATCCAGTACGAGCAGCCCTCCACCTGGCTCAACAGCGGGGGCGCCGGAACCATGGGCTACGCGGTCCCGGCCGCGATGGGCGCCAAGGTCGGCCGGCCGGACGCTCCCGTCTGGGCCATCGACGGCGACGGCTGCTTCCAGATGACCAACCAGGAACTCACCACCTGCGCCCTGAACAACATCCCGATCAAGGTCGCCATCATCAACAACGGTGTCCTCGGGATGGTCCGCCAGTGGCAGACCCTCTTCTACAACCAGCGGTACTCCAACACCGTGCTGAGCGGCGGGGCCGACGTCGACGGCGTCCCGTCGAAGGGCACCCGGGTGCCGGACTTCGTCAAGCTCTCCGAGGCGATGGGCTGCTACGCCATCCGCTGCGAGGACCCCGCAGACCTGGACAAGGTCATCGAAGAGGCCAACGCCATCAACGACCGCCCGGTCGTCATCGACTTCATCGTCCACGAGGACGCCATGGTGTGGCCGATGGTCGCCGCCGGCACTTCCAACGACGAGGTCATGGCCGCCCGCGGCGTCCGCCCCGACTTCGGCGACCACGAAGACGACTGAGAGACAGAGAGAGACCGCCTCCATGTCCAGCAAGCACACGCTCTCCGTTCTCGTCGAGAACAAGCCCGGTGTCCTCGCCCGGATCACCGCCCTGTTCTCCCGACGCGGGTTCAACATCGACTCGCTCGCCGTCGGGACCACCGAACACCCCGACATCTCCCGCATCACCATCGTGGTCAATGTCGAGGACCTGCCCCTGGAGCAGGTGACCAAGCAACTCAACAAGCTGGTCAACGTCCTGAAGATCGTCGAACTGGAGCCCGGCGCTGCGATCCAGCGCGAGCTCGTCCTGGTGAAGGTCCGCGCGGACAACGAAACCCGCTCGCAGATCGTCGAGATCGTCCAGCTGTTCCGCGCCAAGACCGTCGACGTCTCCCCGGAGGCGGTCACGATCGAGGCGACCGGAGGTGCCGACAAGCTGGGCGCGATGCTCAAGATGCTGGAGCAGTACGGCATCAAGGAGCTCGTCCAGTCGGGCACCATCGCCATAGGGCGCGGCGGCCGCTCGATCACCGACCGGTCCCTGCGCGCACTCGACCGCACCGCATGACCCTCGGGGGGCCCGCGGCGCACCGCCCGGGCCCTCCCGCCCCGTCTCGCCGCTCGGATGGCGAGACCGGAGAACGTACACGGCGCTCCCCGCCGTACGGTGGGACGCAACACCTGCACACCAAGGAGAAACACCAGTGGCCGAGCTGTTCTACGACGCCGACGCAGACCTGTCCATCATCCAGGGCCGCAAGGTCGCGGTCATCGGTTACGGCAGCCAGGGCCACGCCCACGCGCTGTCGCTGCGCGACTCCGGCGTCGACGTGCGCGTCGGTCTGCACGAGGGTTCCAAGTCCAAGGCCAAGGCCGAGGAGCAGGGCCTGCGCGTGGTCACCCCGGCCGAGGCATCGGCCGAGGCCGACGTCATCATGATCCTCGTGCCGGACCCGATCCAGGCCCAGGTCTACGAGGAGTCCATCAAGGACAACCTCAAGGACGGCGACGCGCTGTTCTTCGGCCACGGCCTGAACATCCGCTTCGACTTCATCAAGCCGCCGGCCAACGTCGACGTCTGCATGGTCGCCCCCAAGGGTCCGGGCCACCTGGTCCGCCGTCAGTACGAGGAGGGCCGCGGCGTTCCCTGCATCGTGGCCGTCGAGCAGGACGCCTCGGGCAAGGGCCTGGAGCTGGCGCTCTCCTACGCGAAGGGCATCGGCGGCACCCGCGCCGGCGTCATCAAGACGACCTTCAAGGAAGAGACCGAGACCGACCTCTTCGGTGAGCAAGCCGTCCTCTGCGGTGGCACCGCCGCCCTGGTCAAGGCCGGTTTCGAGACGCTGACCGAGGCCGGCTACCAGCCGGAGATCGCGTACTTCGAGTGCCTCCACGAGCTGAAGCTCATCGTGGACCTCATGTACGAGGGCGGCCTGGAGAAGATGCGCTGGTCCATCTCGGAGACCGCCGAGTGGGGCGACTACGTCACCGGCCCGCGCATCATCACGGCCGACACCAAGGCCGAGATGAAGAAGGTCCTCACCGAGATCCAGGACGGCACCTTCGCCAAGAACTGGATGGCCGAGTACCACAACGGTCTGCCCAAGTACAACGAGTACAAGAAGGCCGACAGCGACCACCTGCTGGAGACCACCGGCCGTGAGCTCCGCAAGCTCATGAGCTGGGTGAACGACGAGGCGTAAGCCTGCCGGCCGCCGGGCGTTGCCCCGTACGAGGGGCCCCGCCCGGCGGCCGCACGCCCGGCCCCGTGTCACTGCGGGGCGCGACGGGCGGCACACACGGACCGGAAGGACACCGCCGAGAGACCGTGGCCGTACGCACGTACCGTCCGTCCATTCTCGTGAGAGTGATCCTTCCACCGGGGAGCGTTCAACGCCCCGGCGCATGACTACACTGCTCAACACATATACGCGTCAGGGCCCACAGTGTCGTGGTCTACCACGCGGCTAGCCTCCACGCCTGCGGCCGTCGGGACGGCCGTCCGCACTGGGATTTGTGAGGACACACGTGAGCTCGAAACCTGTCGTACTCATTGCCGAAGAGCTGTCGCCCGCCACGGTCGACGCCCTGGGACCGGACTTCGAGATCCGGCACTGCAACGGCGCCGACCGCGCCGAACTGCTCCCTGCCATCGCCGATGTCGACGCGATCCTGGTGCGTTCCGCCACGAAGGTCGACGCCGAGGCCATCGCCGCGGCGAAGAAGCTCCGGGTCGTCGCCCGCGCGGGTGTCGGTCTGGACAACGTCGACGTCTCCGCCGCCACCAAGGCCGGCGTGATGGTCGTGAACGCACCGACCTCCAACATCGTCACGGCCGCCGAGCTCGCCTGCGGTCTGCTGGTGGCCACCGCCCGCCACATCCCGCAGGCCAACACCGCCCTGAAGAACGGCGAGTGGAAGCGGTCGAAGTACACGGGTGTCGAGCTGAGCGAGAAGACCCTCGGCGTCGTGGGCCTCGGCCGCATCGGCGTGCTGGTCGCCCAGCGCATGTCCGCCTTCGGCATGAAGATCGTCGCGTACGACCCCTACGTGCAGCCGGCCCGCGCCGCGCAGATGGGCGTCAAGCTCCTCAGCCTGGACGAGCTGCTGGAGGTCTCCGACTTCATCACCGTGCACCTGCCCAAGACGCCGGAGACCCTCGGTCTCATCGGCGACGAGGCGCTGCACAAGGTGAAGCCCTCGGTGCGCATCGTCAACGCCGCCCGCGGCGGCATCGTGGACGAGGAGGCGCTCTACACCGCCCTCAAGGAAGGGCGCGTCGCCGGAGCCGGCCTCGACGTGTACACCAAGGAGCCCTGCACGGACTCCCCGCTCTTCCAGTTCGACCAGGTCGTCTGCACCCCGCACCTCGGCGCCTCCACGGACGAGGCCCAGGAGAAGGCCGGCATCGCCGTCGCCCGGTCGGTGCGCCTCGCGCTCGCCGGCGAGCTGGTGCCGGACGCGGTCAACGTCCAGGGCGGAGTCATCGCCGAGGACGTGCGTCCGGGCCTGCCGCTCGCCGAGAAGCTCGGCCGCATCTTCACCGCGCTCGCGGGCGAGGTCGCGGCCCGCCTCGACGTCGAGGTCTACGGCGAAATCACCCAGCACGACGTGAAGGTGCTCGAACTCTCCGCGCTCAAGGGCGTCTTCGAGGACGTCGTGGACGAGACCGTCAGCTACGTCAACGCCCCGCTCTTCGCGCAGGAGCGCGGTGTCGAGGTCCGCCTCACCACCAGCTCCGAGTCGGCCGAGCACCGCAACGTCGTCACCGTGCGCGGCACCCTCTCGGGCGGCGAGGAGGTCTCGGTCTCCGGCACGCTGGCCGGCCCCAAGCACCTCCAGAAGATCGTCGCCATCGGTGAGCACGACGTCGACCTGGCGCTCGCCGACCACATGGTCGTCCTGCGCTACCAGGACCGACCCGGTGTCGTCGGCACCGTCGGCCGCATCCTCGGTGAGGCCGGTCTGAACATCGCGGGCATGCAGGTCTCCCGCGCGGACGTGGGCGGCGAGGCGGTCGTCGTCCTCACCGTCGACGACACCGTCCCGCAGCCGGTGCTGAACGAGATCTCCGAGGCGATCGGGGCCGCCATGGCCCGCTCGGTGAACCTCGTCGCCTGAGATCCTCCCGTGTGACCTTCGCACCCGGGGCCCGTACCGTCCGTCCGGACGTACGGGCCCCGGGTGCGTTGTGCCCTCCCCGGCACGGTCCCGCGCACCCGGAGGCGCTGAATAGTCCGGTATGGGCCCGGAGTTGGGTCCTGGGGCCCACGACCGGGACTGCCGCCCGCCCCTAGCGTGTGCGGCAGTCGTGTCGCGTACGGGCACCGGGGGTTGGGGTCAGCATGTCGGCAGTCGGTGGGATTCCCGTGGGCGGGGCCGGAGGGGTGGCTCCGGCGCCCGGTGGCAGAGAGCCGATGCCACGCGCGTTGGCTCTGGCCCAGATCCTCCTCCTGGTGCTGGCCGCCGCGACCGCGGTGGGCGCGATCGGCCTGTTCGGCTCCGCTTTCGCGGTGGACGCGGTGGGCGGCCGACTGCTCGGCGTCGCCGCCTGGGCGGCCCTGCCCGGCGCGCTCGCCTGGTGGCTCTCGCGCCGGCTCCACGAGGGCGGCAACGGCCTCCGCCGATCGCTGATCGCCCTCCAGCTCTGGCTGGCGCTCGGGGGCCTCTCCAACCTCGCCGATGGTTCGGCACACGGCCTCACCCAACTCCTCGTACCCGTGTTGGTACTGATCCTCCTCTTCCGGCGCCGGAGCCGGGAGTGGTTCCTGCTGCCGCCCGGACGCCGGGCCGCGAAGCCGGAGTTCTCGTTCCCGCACCTGATCACCTGGCGCCGCGACCGCGGCCAGACCGCGCTGGAGTACCTGGGCCTGGTCCTCATCGTCGTCGCGCTCATCGGGGCGCTCACGGTCGGCGGCCTGGGCGGCCGGATCACCGGTGGCCTCCACTCCGCGATCTGCTCGCTCACCGGCTCCTCCTGCCCCGTCTCCGGCAGCGGTTCGGTGGAGGCGGGCAGCAGCACGGGCGGCGGTACGGACGGTGCGACGGGCGGTGCGACGGGCGGCAGTTCGGGCACGGCCGCCAGCGGCGGTACGGGCTCCACCGGCGAGGGCTCGTCCGCGACGACCGGCGGCACCGGATCGGACGGCGGCTCCACGGTGACCGGGGGCTCCGCGGACGGGGGCTCCACCGGCGGGGGCACCTCGGCGGGAGGGTCCACGTCCGGCACGTCCGGCGGCACGTCCGGCGGCACGTCCGGTACGGACACGTACCCCGAGACGTCCGAGGAGCCGGAGGCCGCCTACGACCCACCGGTACGCGCCACCGACTCCCCGGACGACAAGGACGACAAGGACGACAAGGGCGGCAACGGGGACGGGGAAGGCAAGGGCGACAAACAGGACTGCGGCGGCTGGGGATTCTTCGGCTGCGCCTGGGACCAGACCACCCAGGTGGTCAAGGGCGTCGCGGTCGACGGCGTCTGGGGCGACATCACCGGCATCGTCAGCCTCGTCAAGCCCGAGACCTGGTCCGGCATCGCCGACTACGGCAAGCAGCTCGGCAGCGACTGGATGCGGGACTCCAAGGACGCTTCGGGCAAGTGGAGCGACGGGGACTACCTGGGCGCGGTCTTCGACTGGGGCAAGGCCTCGGTCAACACGGTCGTCGGCGTCGGCGACACCGTCTTCGTCGGCGACGAGGTGCGGGAGCGGTGGAACAACGGCGACAAGACCCGAGCCGTCACCGATGTGCTGTGGAACGTCGGGTCGCTCTTCATCCCGGGGTACGACGTCGGCAAGGTCGCCGGAAAGGTCGGCGAACTCGGCAAGATCGGCAAAGCCGCCGAAGAGGTGGCCGAGGCGGCCGGGGACGCCGGTGCCGCGGCCCGGCGGGCGGCCAAGGCCGCCGAGGCGGGTGACCTCGAAGGGCTGAGCAAGGCGGCGAAGGAGGCCGACGAGGCCGCGGACAAGGCGGAGGACGCGGCCCGGAAGACCGGCTGTGTCATCGCCTCCGGTCCGCCGCTCGTACGCGTCGGCGGCGGCGACGGCCCGGGGGGAGGGCCCGGCGGGGTCGCCGGGGCGGGCACCGGCATCCTCGCCTCGGGCCCGGCGGGCCGGATCGTCCTCGCGGAGGGCGGCTGCGACCCGGCCGCCAAGGAGGCGGCGGAAAAGGCCCGCGCCGACGCCCGCGCCGCCGCGCTGGAGAAGAAGCGGCTGGAGGAGCCCGAACGCGCCCGCAAGGCGGCCGAGGACCTGAAGCAGTACCCGGAGCCCCGCCACAACGACACCTCGGACCCGCGCAACTACGAACCGGCCCCATGGGCCAAGGACCTGAAGGACCCCGAGCTGGGCTCCGCCGACCTCGGTGACGGGTACTGGGCGAGCCGCGACCGCAACCCCCAGCCCAACTGGACCAACGAGTCCTGGCTCCGCTACCAGGAACAGGTCACCGGCACCGTCCGCGGCCGTGAGTACGTCGTACCGAATCCCAAGGAGGGGAAGCCGGCGGTCGAGTACGACGGCTGGGACTCCAGCAGGCAGACGTTCCTGGAGGCGAAGAACGGCTACACCAGCTACCTCGCCCAGCCGGGCAGGACGGCGCTCACCGCATCCGGCAAGGAGAAGTTCCTCGCGGAGGCGCGCGCCCAGGTGGAGGCGTCCGGGGGCCGCGCGGTCGAATGGCACTTCTCCGACCCGGACGTGGCCAAGGCCGCCCGCGCCGCCTTCCGCGAGGAAGGGCTGCCGATCAAGGTGGTGCACACCGCGCAGAAGCCGATCGACAGCGCGAGGAAGCCGGGCGCGTTCGACTGAGGTCCGGCCGGTCAGGGTCGGCCGGCAGGGTCCTCCCGCGCCGCCGGCCGTGCCTCTCGGCCGTTCGTCTCCACCAGGAGGCGGACCGTGTCCGGGTCCAGCGCCGGGTTCGCGGCGGCGGCGTGCGCCAGCTCCTCGTCGTCGAGGAGTTCGGCCAGCCGGCACGGCGGAAGAGCCGGGTGGCGCGCCGCCGCGGCCCGCACGGCGGGGTCAGGGTCCCGGGAGAGCCGCTCCACGACGGCCGACCCGGTACGGGGGTCGCGGGTGGCCAGGGCCCGGACGTCGGGGTCCTCGTGGTCGGCGTAGGCGGCCAGCCCGTCGGTCGGGAAGTTCGGCCGGCTGGTGAGGCGGCTGCGCCCGGCACCGGTGTACTCGACAAAACCGCGCAGCAGAAGGGGGGCGGGGGCGTCCGGATGGTTCTGTGCCAGCAGGACGCGTACGCCGAGGTCGTCGTCGTCGGCCAGGCGTGCGACGAGGTCCGGCGGGAGCAGGTGATCGCCGGCCGCCCGCCGGCGCAGCAGGGGGTGGTCGGAGAGCGCGTTCCGCCGGACGGTCTCGGGCTCCTGGGGCGTCAGGCCCGGAATTCGCGGGCCGAAGTCATCGTCCAGGGGGACTTCGTAGTCGATCCGGGCGCGTTCCTCCTCGCTCAGTCCGGGGTGGACGGACACGGCCAGCCGGACCTCCGGGTCGGAGTCCGTCGCGAGCGCGCGGCGCTCGGCCGGCCCCAGGTCCGGGTGGCGCGCGACCCTCCTGCGTACCCCCGGGTCGGGATCGGCGACGAGTGCGTGGCGCTCGGCGGGCCCCAGGTCCGTGCGGCACGCGATCCGCCCCCGTATCTCCGGCTCCGGATCGGCGGCGAGGAGGGCCACGGTCTCGGGAGGGAGAGTGGGATTGGCGGCGATCATCGCCCTGTCCTCCCCACCCACGGGCGTCGCGAGGACGCTCTCCACCACCGCTCTGCTGAGGGCTCTGTTGAGCAGCATGTCGGTGCGGGCGTGGCACGACCGGTCGGGGAGCGCGTTCTCCACCCACACCGGGTCTTCGAGGCGCGCATGCCGCCGTGCGGCCTCCCGGACGCCGTCGTCGGGGTCGGCCAGCAGTGCGGCCAATTGGTCGGCGGTCCCTGGCCCGAACATGCCGAGCCCCCAACGGCGGACCTCCGCGATCGGATGCGTACGTATGGACGCGCGGAGCGGGGCCGAGACATGCCGGTAGAGACTCCCCCGTAGCTCGTCGTCATACGTTCTGATCATGTGGATGACGGTTTCGTCGGGCAGGGGCCGGAGCCGGTCGGGGAAGCGGGCCTCGGGCCCCTCGGCGAGGTGGGCTCGGACGAACCACTCGGGATCGTCCACCAGCCGGGCCCGCTGGGCCGGATCTACATGAGGGTTCCGGGCGAAGAAACTGCGGGTGCGGGTGTCGGGGTGGTCGATCACCGCGTCGACGACGGCGTCGGGCAGGGCCCGGTCCCGGCAGAGCGCCATCCGTGCGGCCAATGGGGCGTCCGCGAGAAGCCGCAGCAGGACACTCTCCGGCACCGCTGGGTTGAGGGCCAGCCCGGCGAGCCGACGGGTGGGAAGCCCGGCGTCCGCCCAGATCTCGGCAGGTGTCGGCATGCCGCGTGCCTCCATGGGTCAACCAGCTTGGTCATGCTCCTGGTTCGCGACCCTATCCGCCTCGCACGAGGACGGGCCGAACGTCGAGCCACCCCGGCCGACATCGACTCGCGCCTCCACGATCGGACGTGGCTCCGCGACGGAACCGTCCTATCCTGCTGACCCAAGAGGCATGGACAAGGGCGACGGAGGAGACGAATGCGGCGTGTGGTGCGGGGCTTCTGGGGCCCGCGGGTGGAGACCGTCGAAGAGCTGGCCCAGCGCTGGGAGCTGACGCTCCACCAGGTGGCCCGGCTGCTCGGGGACACGGCGACCGGGCCCGGGTGGGCGTGGCGGCGGGTCCGGGCGTCCGGCGCGGACGACGCCCCGCTCGCTCCGGGGCGGGAGCCGCTTGCCGAGGTCCTGGGCGAGGCGCGTACCGCCGACGACTGGTCCGACCGGGTCGGCACCGGGCTCCGGCTGATTGCCGTGCCGGAAGCGGGAGTTCGGGTGGAGATCAGCGGACTGGGCGGCGGGACACCGGAGTTCCTGCTCCAGTCCGTGGTGATGGCCGTCGAGGCGCCGGACGACGCCGAGGTCCCCGAGGGCGAACTGCTCGCCGTCCTCGCGCGCGTCTGGGAACCGGACTTCGGCGATGTCAGCGACGACGACCTCCTCGACGCCCTGGAGGACGAGGCCGGTCACACCGTCGGCGACCCGGTCGTCGGGCGGTACGGCTACCTCTCGCCCGCCCGGGCGGCCCTCGTCCCGGCCGGGATCGGGGCCGGCCGGCAGGAACTGCCCGGCGGGGGCGTCCTGCTGGCTCTCGGCGGCACGGCCGAGGTGGTCGCGGCCTACGCGGCACTGCACGCGAGCGGGGCGCTCCACCCGCTGCCCCGCCCGCTGGACCGGGCCGTGCTGTGAGCGTGCGGGCCGGGGAGGCCTTCGACGCCCGGCGGGCCGTGGCCGAGGTGGCGGCTTTGGCTGCGGGGACCGTACCCACCGCGGGGCCCACCCTCGGCGAGGGCGACCCGGTGACGGGGGAGTGGCGGGCGACTGCCGGACAGGGGTTCCGCCTCGTCCCGCTCTGGGAGAGCGACGATCTGACCGGCGCGTACGGAAGCGACTGGACCGACGCGGAGGGCGCGGCGCAGCGCCAACTCGACTTTCTCGTAGCGGAGCTGGACGTCCGGTGGGGGCCGCACCGCCGGGTGGCGATGCACCCGGCGCTCTCCCGTCGGCAGGCGGGCCGGCCGCTGCCCGAGCCCTTCGCCGCACTGCTCGACGAGGACTGCTACGGCGACCTGAGTGTCTGGGGACCGCTGCCCGGACGCGACCGCTGGGTGGGGGTGAGTGTCGGCCACAGCGACGGGGACGCGCCCCTGGTGATGGTCGCGCTGGTCAGCGAGTCGCCCGTGGTCGAGGTGGACCGGGAGGAGGACTGACGGTCTCCCTGCGGGTGGCCGGCGCGCCGGCGGTGACCACACCCGCGGGTCGCTCCGTCGCGGAGGCCGGCAGGCTCGCTATCGCCGGTAGTCGACCGCCTCGGTCCCCAGCACGTTCAACAGGGCCAGCGCCTCGGCGTCGGACGACCCCAGCGGTGCGCTGTAGAGCACCAGATGCTGGTCGCAGTCGGTGAGAGCGAGGCTGTCGCAGTCCACGGTGACCTCGCCGACGACGGGGTGGTGGAAGGTCTTCCTGAGCGTCGGGGCGGCCTGCACGTCGTGCCGCTCCCACAGACGGGCGAAGTCCGGGCTGCCGTCGCGGAGTTCGTCGACCAGGTCGGTCACGTCGGGGTCGGTCGGATAACGGGCCGCGGTGGCACGCAGCTCCTTCACCACGTGGTGCCGGAACTCGGAGGCGTCGGACACCCCGTAGAGAGGGCGGCCGGGCCGTCGCTCCCCGAGGAAGGCGCGGCGGGCGAGGTTGCGTTCCTGGCGGGTGAGGGCCGCGAAGTCCTCCATGAGAGCGGCGGCGAGGCCGTTCCAGGCGAGTACCTCGAACGCGGCGGACATGACGATGCCCGCCGTCTGCGGCAGTCGCTCCAGGAGGGTGAGGACGCTCGGCCGGACATCCCGCCGGTGCAGCCGGTTGCGGAGCGGCGCGGTGCCCGCCAGGACATGGAGGTGTTCGGTCTCGGCGTCGGTGAGCCGCAGTGCACTCGCTATCCCGGCGAGGACCTCGCCCGACGGCCGGGGCGCGCGGCCCTGCTCCAGACGGACGTAGTACTCCGTGGAGATGTGCGCGAGGACCGCGGCCTCCTCGCGGCGCAGTCCGGGGGTCCGCCGACGCGGTCCGGAGGGGAGACCGACGTCTTGTGGCGGGAGCCGTTCGCGGCGGCTGCGGAGGAACGCGCCCAGTTCCTGTCTGTCCATGGCCCCAGTGTGCACGGGGTACGGCGCTGTTCCCTGGTACAGCCTGTGCCTGTATCCGGTCCGGCCGTCCGCCCAAGACTGCTGACATGACGAAGCCCAGAGAATTCCCCCCTGCCGGCCTGCTCACTTCCAAGGTCGTCCTCATCACCGGCGCGAGCCGCGGCATCGGCGCCGCGGCGGCCAAACTCTTCGCCCGCGAAGGGGCGGTCGTGGTCCTCGCGGCCCGTTCGACGAGCGCCCTCGACGAGATCGTCACCGGCATCCGGGCTGGCGGCGGCGTGGCCCACGCCGTCCCCATGGACCTCGCCGACCGCGTGAGCATCCGCGCGGCCGTCGACCGCGTCGAGGAACTGCACGGCAGGTTGGACGGCGCCTTCAACAACGGTGCGGCGATCCAGCATCCCGGCCCGCTCGACACCACCAGCGACGAAGAGATCGACGAGCAGTTCACCGTGAACTTCCGGGGGCACTGGACGGCCATGAACGCGCAGGCGGCCCTCATGCGGCGGGGCGGCGGTGGCGCCATCGTCAACACGTCGAGCATCGGCAGCCGCCGTGCCAACCCGGCCCTGCCGGCGTACGGCGCGATGAAACGGGCGCTCAACAGTCTCACCGAGACCGCCGCGGTGAGCTGGGCCCGCGACGGTATCCGCGTCAACGGCCTGACCCCGGGCGCCACCGCCACCGAGATGATCGACAGCTGGGAGGCGCAGACCCCCGGCATCAAGGCGCAGCTGACCACGTCCATCCCGCTGGGGCGGATGGCGGAGCCGCACGAGGTCGCGGAGGCCGCCGCGTGGCTGCTCAGCGACCGTGCGGCGATGGTGACGGGCGTGATGCTGCCGGTGGACGGCGGGGCAGGCGCCTGACGGCAGGCGCCCGGCCGACGTGTCGCGGACTTCGGTGCGGTGAGGAGCACCGACGGGGCCGTCGGTGCGAACCGCTCAGAGCCGCGCCGCCTTCAGCGCCATGTGCAGCAGCAGCCGGTCCTCGCCGTCGTTGAGGTCCAGCCCGGTGAGCTGCTGGATCCTGGAGAGCCGGTAGTAGAGGGTCTGGCGGTGGATGCCCAGCTCGGCCGCCGTCCGGCTCGCCTGCCCCGCGAGGTCGAGGAAGGTCTCCGCCGTGCGGGCCAGCTCCGCGTGGCCCGGGGCCAGCAGCGCCACCACCGAGGGGTCCGGGCCGGTGGGGGAGCGGGGCAGGGCGGTCAGCAGGCGGTACGGGCCGATGCCGGACCACTGGGCGACCGGGCCGAACCGGGGCTCGGCCGCCGCCGCGCGGGCCGCCGACTCCGCCTCGTGCCAGGCCCCGGCCAGCTCGGCGAGGCCCCGGCGCGGAGCGGCGACCCCGGCGGTCGCCGCGCGGCCGGCGTCGGCGCGCAGCCGGCCGGCCGCCGAGTGGGCGGGGCCGGGCGAGTCCGTGGAGCGCAGCCGTACGAGCGCGGCCAGGCGCGGCGGCTCGGCTGCCGGCGGCGCTCCCGCCGGGGAGCCCACCACCGAGAGCGCGGCGGCCGACGGGACCGTACGGGCCGACGGGGTGTCGTCCGCCGTCCACGGCAGCACGCAGACCATCGCGTGCGGGCCGTCCGCATCGGTGCCGAGCGCCTCCCGGAGCGCGGTCAGCGCCATGTCCCGCTGCCAGCCGTGCCCCGCCGTGAGGGCGGCACCCAGTTCGCGGGAGAGGTCGGCGCCGGCCCGCGCCTCCTCCGCGAGGAGCGCGCCGATCCGGTCCGCCACCTCCATGGCCGCCGCCAGCCGTTCATCGGTGGGGCCGGGCTCGGTGTCCAGCAGCCATACGTACCCGAGCACCACGCCCCGGTGGCGTACCGGGAGGCAGATCCGGCCACGGTTGACCCCGGCCTCCGGGCCCGCCGGAATCCGGACCGGACCGGTCGCCCGGGTGATGCCGAACCCCTCGAACCAGGCGCGGACCGCCGGGGTGGAGCGGCGGGTCAGGATCGACCGGGTGCGGACGGGGTCCATGGCGGTGTCGTCGTCGCTGTCGTGCGCGCCGAAGGCGATCAGTCCGAAGTCACGGTTCTCCAGGGTGGCGGGCGCGGTCAGCAGCCCGGAGATCTCGTCGACGAGTTCCTGATAGTCGCCCTTCATCCCGCCATTCTCGCACCCTTCAGACAGATGTCTGAGGTGGTGAGCACGGATGCGTGACAGCTGTCGATGGCACACGATCGGTGACATCCATAGATTTCACCGTGGTTCTCCGTGACGTCACGGTCCGGACCGGTCCGGTGGTTTTCGCCCCGTTCTCCCGGCCCGTACAGGGACACGGACGGCCGTTCACGCAGTCGTTCATCCGTACTTATGTGGAGGTGCCCCGTGCTGGGTCCCGTGATTCTCGCCGCGTCGCGCAGCGACCGCATGCGCCGGTTCATCTCGGCCGCACCGGGCACCAAGCAGGTCGTCGACCGCTTCATCGCCGGTGAGAACGTCGACCACGTCCTCCCGGTCGTGCAGACCTCCGTCGACAAGGGCCTGGAACTCACCCTCGACGTGGTCGGCGAGGACATCACCACGCCCGCTGAGGCCGCCGCCGCACGCGACGCCTACCTGGAGCTGGTCGGCCGTCTGAAGGACCTGGGCCTCGGCACCAAGGCCGAGATGTCCGTCAAGCTCTCGATGTTCGGCCAGGCCCTCGAGGGCGGCCACGAGCTGGCCCTCGCGAACGTCCGGCCGGTCGTCGAGGCCGCCGCGGCCATCGGCACCACGGTCACCCTGGACGCCGAGGACCACACCACCCTCGACTCGATGTTCGCCATCCACGAGGAGCTGCGGAAGGACTTCCCGCAGACCGGCTGCGTGATCCAGGCCTACCTGTTCCGCACCGATGACGACGCCCGCCGCCTCGCCGCCGCGGGCAGCCGCGTGCGTATCGTGAAGGGTGCGTACAAGGAGCCCGCCTCCGTCGCGTACCAGGACAAGGCCGAGATCGACAAGGCGTACGTCCGCATCATGAAGATCCTCATGGAGGGCGACGGCTACCCGATGATCGGGTCGCACGACCCGCGTCTCGTCGCCATCGCCCAGGAACTCGGCCGCCAGGCCGGCCGCAAGCTCGACGAGTACGAGTTCCAGATGCTCTACGGCATCCGCAGCGACGAGCACGTCCGCCTCGCCGCGGAGGGCCACCGGATGCGTGTCTACACCGCGTACGGCACCGACTGGTACGGCTACTTCATGCGCCGCCTCGCCGAGAAGCCGGCCAACCTCCTCTTCTTCGCGCGCTCCATCCTCACCAAGGGCTGATCTCGCCCCGGCGGTCCCCACCCCGACGAACCAAGGAGACAAGGCACTCATGGATGCTGTCACCCAGGTCCCCGCGCCGGTCAACGAGCCGGTCCACTCCTACGCCCCGGGTTCCCCCGAGCGCGCCCGCCTGGAGGCGAAGCTCAAGGAGCTCGGCGAGAACCCGATCGACCTCCCGCTGACCATCGGCGGCGAGAAGCGGATGGGCGGCGGCGCGCGCTTCGACGTCGTGCAGCCGCACAACCACCGCGCCGTCATCGGTACCTTCGCCGGCGCCACCGAGCAGGATGCCAAGGACGCGATCGACGCCGCCCTCGCCGCCGCGCCGGCCTGGCGCGCGATGGCCTTCGACGACCGCGCCGCGATCATCCTGCGTGCCGCCGAGCTGCTCTCCGGGCCGTGGCGCGAGACGATGGCCGCCTCCACGATGCTCGGCCAGGGCAAGACCGCCCAGCAGGCGGAGATCGACACCCCCTGCGAGCTCGTCGACTTCTGGCGCTTCAACGTGCACTACGCGCGCCAGATCCTGGCCGAGCAGCCGCCGGCCAACTCCACCGGTGTGTGGAACCGCATGGACCACCGCCCGCTGGAGGGCTTCGTCTACGCGATCACGCCGTTCAACTTCACCGCCATCGCGGGCAACCTGCCGACCGCCCCGGCGCTCATGGGCAACGTCGTCGTGTGGAAGCCGTCCCCGACGCAGACCCACTCCGCGGTGCTGCTGATGCAGCTCCTGGAAGAGGCCGGTCTGCCCAAGGGCGTCATCAACCTGGTGACCGGCGACGGCATCGCCGTCTCCGAGGTGGCCCTGAACCACCGCGACCTGGCCGGTATCCACTTCACCGGCTCGACCCCCACCTTCCAGCACCTGTGGAAGACGGTCGGCAACAACATCGCCACCTACCGCACCTACCCGCGTCTCGTCGGCGAGACCGGTGGCAAGGACTTCGTCGTCGCCCACCCGTCGGCCGACCAGGCCGTCCTGAAGACCGCGCTGACCCGCGGCTCCTTCGAGTTCCAGGGCCAGAAGTGCTCGGCGTCCTCGCGCGCCTACGTTCCGGCCTCCATCTGGAACTCCGGCTTCAAGGAGAAGTTCGCAGCCGAGGTCGACGCCATCACCATGGGCGACGTCACCGACCTGTCGCACTTCATGGGCGCCGTCATCGACGAGCGCGCGTTCGCGAAGAACAAGGCCGCCATCGACCGCGCCGCCGCCGACCCGGCGTGCACGATCGTCGCGGGCGGCACCTACGACGACGCGGTGGGCTGGTTCGTCCGGCCGACCGTCATCGAGTGCACCGACCCGGAGAACGAGGTCTTCACGACCGAGTACTTCGGCCCGATCCTCGCCGTCCACGTGTACGAGGACGACCAGTACGACGCGATGCTCGACCAGATGGAGTCGGTCTCCGACTACGCCCTGACCGGTTCCGTCATCGCCAACGACCGCGCCGCCGCGGCCCACACGATGGAGAAGCTCCGCTACGCGGCGGGCAACTTCTACATCAACGACAAGTCGACCGGTGCCGTCGTCGGCCAGCAGCCCTTCGGTGGCGGCCGCGCCTCGGGCACCAACGACAAGGCCGGTGCGCCGCAGAACCTGCAGCGCTGGACGCTGACCCGCGCCATCAAGGAGACGCTGGTCGCGCCGACCGAGTACACCTACCCCCACCAGGGCTGACGCTCCGGGGGCGCCGCCTCCGTGCCTCGATCACCAGGCCGTCGCCCCACCCAGAACCCCGCCCCTGTCCGGCACCCCCCCTGCCGGACGGGGGCGGTCTGCGTTTCGCCCGTCCGGCGGGCGGCGGGCCGGCGCTCAGCCGCGCTGCCGGGGCACCGCGGACGGCGTGCCCCACGTATCCGGCCGCCAGACACCCGAGCGGCGCAGGGCCGCCGGGCAGTGCCGGAAGATCTCGTCGATCTCGACCAGCAGCGCCAGCTGCGGCCGGGTGCCCTTCGCGTCCGCCAGTTCGTCGAAGAACGGCGCGTCCCGCAGGACCCGTGCGCGGCCGTTGACCCGCAGCACGTCCATGACGCCGGGTATGAAGTAGAGCAGGCCCACGTGCGGGTTGCTCAGGATGTTGCGGAAGCCGTCCGCGCGGCGGTTGCCCGGCAGGTCCGGGAGTACGAGGGTGCGCTCGTCCAGGACGAACGTGAACCCCGGCTCCCCGCCCTTGGGCGAGGCGTCGCAGTTGCCCGCCGCGTCCGAGGTGGCGACCGTGCACAGCGGGGACTGCCCGAGGAGCCGGAGGTCCTCCTCCGTCAGCCTGTCGTGGACCTTCTCGATGACGATCGGGTGCGGGGCGCCGAGGAGTCCGGTCAGTTCCTCGGGGGCGGTGAGCTCGACCCAGCCTTCGCGGGAGAGCGGGGCGGCGGCGGACGGGGCGGCGGCGGGCGCTGCGGTGCTGAGGTGCAAGACGGCTTCCTGGCAGGTGACCTGGCGGTACGTACGGGCGGAGCCGGCGCCGGCCCGTATGGATGGCTCCATCTGGCCGGATCTGGACGGTGGGCCAGCGGATCATTCCGACCCGGACCGGTTTTTTCCGTACACCCTTACGATGTTAGGGTCACCTTACTGTAAGCCCTCGGGTGATCTCCTGGCGGGCATTCCCCCTGCGTGGAACCGGTTCCCGGCTGTACGCGGAGCCGTTGAGGAGCGAACGATGCCGGACGCGATACCGGCCACCGCGACAGGTGCCCGGTGACCCCGGCCTCCGCCACCCTGCCTTCGGCGCGCACCGCACCGCCGACCGGTGGCGTCAGCCGCAGGGGGTCCCGCCCCGCGCTCGCCGCCGGTCTCGTGGCCGCGCTGGTGGTGCTCGTACTGATCGCCGGAGTCAGCCTCGCCGTCGGATCGGGGCACGTACCGCTCGCCGACGTGTGGCACGGCCTGGTCACTCCCGACGACGCCCGGCGCGCCGACGTCGTCGTGCGGACGGTCCGCATCCCGCGCACCGTCGCCGGAGTCCTCGCCGGGGTCGCCCTCGGCCTCGCCGGGGCGCTCATGCAGGGCGTCACCCGTAACCCGCTGGCCGACCCGGGACTGCTCGGCGTGAACGCCGGAGCCTCCGCCTTCGTGGTCCTCGCCATGGGCGTCCTCGGCCTCACCGCCCCCGGGCAGTACATCTGGTTCGGCTTCGGCGGCGCGCTGCTCGCCGCCCTCTTCGTCTACGGCATCAGCTCGGTGGGCAGGGACGGGCCCACCCCGGTCAAGCTGGCGCTCGCCGGTGCCGCGACCACCGCCCTCCTCGGATCGCTCACCACGGCGATCCTGCTGACCGACAGCAAGACCTTCGACCAGTTCCGCTTCTGGCAGGTGGGCTCGCTCTCCGGACGGGAGACCGACGCGCTCTGGCAGGTGCTGCCCTTCATCGTCGTCGGCTCCCTCCTCGCCTTCGCCCTCGGTCCCCAGCTCAACGCCCTCGCCCTCGGCGACGACGTGGCGCGCGGCCTCGGGCAGCGGGTGGGCCCTGCCCGCGCCGCCGCCGCCCTCGCCGTGGTACTGCTCTGCGGTGCGGCGACCGTGATCGCCGGACCCATCGGGTTCGTCGGACTGGTCGTCCCGCACGCCGCCCGTCTGATCACCGGCCCCGACCACCGCTGGGTCCTCGCCTACAGCGCGGTCCTCGCCCCGGTCCTGCTCCTCGCCGCCGACATCGTCGGCCGTCTGGTGGCCCGCCCCGCCGAGGTGCAGGCCGGCATCGTCACCGCGGTGATCGGCTGCATCCCCTTCATCGTCCTGGTCCGCCGCCGCAAGCAGGTGGAACTGTGACCGCCCCCGCCGCACCTCCTGCACCCCCCGCGCACGCCGGGGCCGTACGCGAGGTGGCCCGGGTGCGCAGGGCCGGTCGCGTCCGCTACCTGTCCGTCTGCGTGGCCCTCGCCGTCGCCACCGTCGCCGCCCTCTGCGCCTCGCTGGCGTACGGGGACATGGCGGTGCCGCTCTCCGACGTGGTGGCCGCCCTCACCGGGCGGGCCGACCCCGCCACCTGGTTCATCGTCGGGGAACTGCGGATGCCCCGCGCCCTCATGGCCATCCTGATCGGAGTCGCCTTCGGGCTCTCGGGCGCGGTCTTCCAGAGCCTGCTGCGCAACCCGCTGGCCAGCCCCGACGTCATCGGCATCAGCTCGGGAGCCTCGGTCGCGGCCGTGCTCGCCTCCTCGCTCTTCGCCGTCAGCGGGGTCCTGCTCTCCGCGTGCGCGCTGGCCGGAGCGCTGCTCACCGGGGCGCTGATCTACGCGCTCGCCTGGCGGCGCGGTGTCACCGGCGCCCGGCTCGTCCTCGTCGGCATCGGGATCGGCGCCGGACTGTCCAGCGTGGTCTCGTACCTGATGACCCGCTCCGAGGTCACCGAGGCGCAGTCGGCGCTGCTCTGGCTCACCGGCAGCCTCAACGGCCGCTCCTGGGACCTGCTGCGGCCGCTGGCCTGGGCGCTCGTGGTGCTGCTGCCGCTGCTGTACCTGGCGGCCCGGCAACTGCCCGTGCTCCAACTCGGCGACGACACCGCCGCCGGACTGGGCGCCCGCACCCAGCGGGGCCGGACGGTCCTGCTCGCCTGCGCCGTCGCCCTGGCCGGGGTGGCGACCGCGGCAGCCGGACCGGTCGGGTTCGTCGCCTTCGTCTCCGCGCCGATCGCCCGTCGGCTGGCCCCCGGGCGGGGCGCCTCACTCGTCGCCTCCGGGCTGACCGGCGCGCTGCTGGTCCTGGTCGCCGACTTCGCGGCACAGCACGTGCTGGACCTCGTGCGGCTGCCCGTCGGCGCCTCGGGGCAGCTGCCCGTCGGGGTCGTCACCAGCGTGATCGGTGCCCCGTACCTGATGTGGCTGCTGGTCCGCTCCAACCGTGCGGGACAGGGCGGATGAGCCGGCCGCCGGCCTCCGCCGCCACCCGCGCGAGCAGGACCGGCACGGACCACCACGGATCACAGGACCACCAAGGGACCAGCGGGAAGGAGCACCGCGTGAGCGCGGAACACAGCCTGGGGGCGCGCGGGCTGCGCCTCGGATACGGCAGCCGCGACATCGTCGAGGACCTCGACATCGACATCCCGCCGGGCCGCGTGACGATGATCGTGGGCCCCAACGCCTGCGGGAAGTCCACCCTGCTGCGGTCCCTGGCCCGGCTCCTCGCCCCCTCGGCGGGCACCGTCCTGCTGGACGGCGAGGACATCCGGTCGATGCCGACCAGAGCCGTCGCCGGAATCCTCGGCATCCTCCCGCAGACCCCGGTGGCCCCCGAGGGCATCACCGTGGCCGACCTGGTCGGCCGGGGCCGCTACCCCCGCCAGGGCTGGCTGCGTTCCCGGACCGCCGAGGACGACGCGGCGGTCGCCGAGGCACTCGTCGCCACCGACGTGCTGGAGCTCGCCGAGCGCCCGGTCGACGAACTCTCCGGCGGTCAGCGCCAGCGTGTCTGGATCGCCATGGCGATCGCCCAGCACACCGACGTGCTGCTGCTCGACGAGCCGACCACCTACCTCGACATCAGCCACCAGCTGGACGTCCTCGACCTGCTCACCGACCTCAACCGGGAGCGCGGGGTGACGATGGTCGCCGTGCTGCACGACCTGAACCTCGCCTGCCGGTACGCCGACCACCTGGTCGCGATGAAGGACGGCCGGATCGTCGCCGAGGGCCGCCCCACCGAGATCGTGACCGAGGAGCTGGTCACGGAGATCTTCGGGATGCGCTGCTCGGTCGTCCCCGACCCGGCTTCCGGCACCCCGATGATCGTGCCGATCGGCCGCCACCACGTGCCGGCGACTGCTCGCGAGGGCGCGGCCGCGCCCTGAACGCCCGGCGGCCCAACCCGCCCCGGAGCGGAGCGAATTGCACGCTTACCGCACCCCCGTACGCGAAGGAAAATAAGGTTAGGCTAACCTCACGGTATGAAGATCGTGCGTCTCCGGAACCCCCTTGCCCGTCGTTCCGGCATCCCCACTCGCTCCCGCGCCTCCCTCGGCCTGCTGGCACTCCCGCTCGCCGCCGTGCTGATCGGCGCGACCGGCTGCTCCTCCGACGACTCCGGCGACTCGGGTGACTCCGCCAAGGACGCGGCGTCCACCGCCTCTGCCTCTGCCGGCGCGTTCCCGGTGTCCGTCGACACCAAGTTCGGCTCCATCACGGTGAAGGAGCAGCCCGAGCGGGTCGTCGCACTCGGCTGGGGCGACGCGGAGACCGCCCTCGCCCTCGGCGTCCAGCCGGTCGGCGAGAGTGACTGGCTGGCCTTCGGCGGTGACGGCGTCGGCCCCTGGGCCAAGGGCCTCTACACCAAGAGCCCCGAGAAGATCGGCACCATGGAGCCGGAGTACGAGAAGATCGCGGCGCTCAAGCCCGACCTGATCCTCGACACCAAGTCCAGCGGTGACCAGACCCGTTACGACACCCTCAGCAAGATCGCCCCGGTCATCGGCGTCCCGAAGGGCGGCGACCAGTACAAGTTGTCCTGGGAGCAGCAGACCGAGATGGTCTCCACCGCGCTGGGCAAGAAGGCCGAGGGTGACAAGCTGATCAAGGGCGTCGAGGACAAGTTCGCCGCCGCGGCGAAGGCGCACCCCGAGTTCAAGGACAAGACGGTCACCCTCGCCTCGAAGACCTCGGTCGGCTGGGGCGCGTACGTCTCGGGCACCGGTCGCGTCGACTTCGTCGAGCGGCTCGGCTTCAAGAACAACCCGGTCATCGAGAAGCAGGCTGGTGACGCGTTCTCGGTCAGTGTGTCCGAGGAGAACCTCGACCAGTTCGACGCCGACCTGCTCGTACTGGCGCCCATCGGCGTCACCCCCGCCCAGGTCACCTCCGACGCCCTGTACAAGAAGATCCCCGCGGTCGCCGACGGCCACGCGATCGTCTTCGACCAGGACGGTCTGAGCCAGGCGTTCGCCACCGACTCGATCCTCTCGACCTCCTACGCGATCGACCACGTCGTCCCGGAGTTCGCGAAGTACGTCCAGAAGTAGGTACGGAAGCCGGGCGCGGAAGCCGGGCACGGAAGCAGGAACCACCCACGCGGGCCACCGGGTCGGGGGGACGGGCGCACGGTCGCGCCCGTCCCCCCGACCCGGTCCGTTTTCCCCCGGGCGGGGCGGGGTGGGCCGGCCGCCGGGTCCGGCCCCGCCCGCCGACCGTGCGCTCGTGGGCGGGCACGATCCCGTGCGGTGCGGGCGCTCCCGGGGGGAGTCGCAGGGGGCGGGGGTACACCCGCCGTCTCAGATAGTAGGAAGTCCGAGTAATTGTGGAGACAGAGTGCTCCGGGTGTCCTACTTTTGTAGAAGCCGAACGATTCGCTCCTACCAGCGACTGGTGGTGAGCGGGCACGCCCGATGCAGGCCACCCCTGCGGCGTCCGCTCCCGTACCTTCCGGCGTTTCCCACCCGGTTCCGGCGTCCCCGGCGGCTGTACGTCACCCGCCGCCGTACCTCACCGGAGTCCGGCCCCGGTCCGCGCGCGTTTCCCGCGCCGCCGGTCGTACCCCGATACCCGTGACACCCCACCACCGGTAGCACCCGTGACACCCGTGACACCCGTGAGATCAGTGATCCCGTGACATCCGTGATTTCCAGGAGGCGTTCCCCCATGGCAGAGACCACCGTCCGCCGCCGCGTCCGTCACACTCCCCGCCCCACCGAAGCCGAGCGCCAGAACGCCGCCGCGGCCCTCCAGCGCGCCCTGGACCGCCGGGACAACGGCGGATCCACCGGCCACTGACGCCGACGGGCCCGAAGGCTCCCCTCCGCAGCCCCCCCGGGACGGGCGGGCGGGAGCCCCGGACCTGCGGCGACCGGTCACCGCAGTCGCCGACCGGCAGTCGGAGACCGTGCCGGATCAGCCGCGGCTGACCTCGAAGTGGTCGATGCGTGCGCCGGACTCGGCGAGCGCGGTGACCTTCATCTTCGGGTGCGGGCCGACCGAGACCTCCACCGCGAGGAAGGAGTAGCCGGTGTACCGCACGCGGGACCACTCCACGGTCTCCGCCGCGTGCACGCCACCCTTGGCCACGTAGTACGTGTCCACGCTCTCCTGGTCCTTGACGTGCCCCTCGTAGGTGTCGGGCGCCGGAAAGTTGTAGAGCGACTTGCCCGCGCCGCCGGCCGTGACGTACACGATGCCGTCGCGGGTCGGGTCCGTGCGCTCGCCGATCGGCACCTTGCGGGAGACCACGTTCTTCAGGATCGCGTCCGTGCGCTCGTACACGTGGTTGTGGCCGTTGATGACCAGGTCCACCTGGTGCTTCTCGAACAGCGGCACCCATGCCTCGCGGACCCCGCCCTCGGAGGCGTGCGCGTTGGTCGTCGAGAAGGCGCAGTGGTGGAAGAAGACCACGACGAAGTCGACGTCCCTGCGGGCGCGCAGCTCGCCGAGGCGGCGGTCCAGCCACTTCGTCTGCTTGCCGCCGCTGATGCCGAGGTTCGCCGGGATCTCGTTCGAGACGTCATTGGCGTCCAGCGCGACGACGGCCACGTTGCCGTGCACGAACGAGTACACGCCGGGCTGGCCCACCGGGTCGGGGCCGTTGTCCGGCAGCGTCCAGCGGGCGTTCTGGCCGCCGTAGCCGTCGGGGGAGTACCAGGCCTCCATGTCGTGGTTGCCGGTCGTCACCATCCACGGCACCGTCTTCGCGACGGTCTCCGTCTGGGCCAGGAACTGGTCCCAGGTGCGCGCGTCGTAGGTGTCGGTCTCCTGGCCCTGGCCCGACGGGTCGGCGTAGCAGATGTCGCCGGCGTGCAGGTGGAAGGCCGGGTTCTGACCGAGCAGCAGCTGGTCGTTGCCGAGGGCGTGGTAGCTCACGCCCTGGTCGCCGAAGGCCGTGAAGGTGAAGTTCTCGGCGCGCGACGGCGCGGTGGTGAACGTACCGAGCGAGCCCAGGTTGCGGGTGTCGGCCGGGTCGAAGCCGTCGTGGCCGACGCCGTAGTAGTACGTGGTGCCGGGCTGCAGGCGCTCCAGGCTCGCGTGCACGTAGAACTGCTCGGCGGCGGCGATCGCGCCGTTGTTCAGCGTCGGCGTGGTGAGGTGGCGCACCTCGGCGTCGATGCGGCGGCTCAGCGACCACGGCTTGAGGCCGATGCGGATGTACGGGCGCTTCACGGCGAACGGGACCTGCCACGCGACGCTCATCTGCGACTTCGGGTCGGCGCCGTACGCGAGGTGGCGGCCGAACGGGGCCACCAGCGAACCGTCCACCTGCGTGGTGGAGCGCGGGATGAGCACGGTCGGGTCGTTCTTGGAGGAGTTGGCGGCGGCGGGCGAGGCGGTGAGGAGGCCGGTGCCCAGGCCGGCGCCGGCGACGGCGGCGGTCGCCACGCTCGTACGGAGCACGCCGCGGCGCGTCAGCTTGGTGCGAAGGTACTCGTGCTGCTCCGCCATGCTCATGCGGGCGGCGAGCTTCTCGGGGATTCCGAAGCGAGGGATGTCCATGGCCAGAACATCTACTTCCGGAGTGTCCCGATCTCGTCCGTGAGGTGAACGGCACGCGTACAGCTCACCATGTGTCCGTATAGTGGACGGCTGGTGTCATGGGATGGGACGCGCGGATAGGGTGCCTTCATGTCTCGCAGCATCAATCTCGCAGTGATCCCCGGTGACGGAATCGGCCAGGAAGTCGTTGCCCAGGGCCTCAAGGTCCTCAACGCCGTCCTCCCGCAGGATGTGAAGCTGGAGACCAAGGAGTACGACCTTGGCGCCCAGCGCTGGCACCGCACGGGTGAAACCCTCCCGGACGCGGAGCTCGAATCCCTCAAGGGCCACGACGCCATCCTGCTCGGCGCGATCGGTGACCCCTCGGTCCCGTCCGGCGTGCTGGAGCGCGGGCTCCTGCTGAAGCTGCGCTTCGCCTTCGACCACTTCATCAACCTGCGGCCGTCGAAGCTCTTCCCGAACACCGCGACCCCGCTGGCCGGCCGCCCCGACATCGACTTCGTCGTCGTGCGCGAGGGCACCGAGGGCCCGTACACCGGCAACGGCGGTTCGCTGCGCACCGGTACGCCCGCCGAGGTCGCCACCGAGGTCAGCGTCAACACCGCGTACGGTGTCGAGCGCGTGGTCCGGGACGCCTTCGACCGCGCCGCGGCCCGCCCCCGCAAGAAGCTGACGCTGGTCCACAAGAACAACGTCCTCGTCTTCGCCGGGCACCTGTGGAAGAACACCTTCGACCGGGTCGCGGCCGAGTACCCCCAGGTCACCACCGACTACCTGCACGTCGACGCGGCGACGATCTTCTTCGTCACGCAGCCGGAGCGCTTCGACGTCATCGTCACCGACAACCTCTTCGGCGACATCCTCACCGACCTCGCCGCCGCCGTCACCGGTGGTATCGGCCTGGCCGCCTCCGGCAACATCAACCCGACCGGGGCCTTCCCGTCGATGTTCGAGCCGGTCCACGGCTCGGCCCCCGACATCGCCGGCCAGGGCAAGGCCGACCCCACGGCCACGATCCTCTCCGTCGCCCTCCTGCTGCGCCACCTCGGCCACGAGACCGAGGCCGCGCGCATCGAGGACGCCGTCTCCGCCGACCTGGCCGAGCGCGACGGGAAGACCCGCACCACCGACGAGATCGGCGACGCGCTCGCGGTACGCGTAGCAGGCTGACCCGACGACTCTCCAAGAAGCCGCCGGGTCGCGAAAGCGCCCGGCGGCTTCTTCACGTGCGGCCCCGGGTGCCACCATCGATCCGGGACCGCACTCCCGCCGCGTTTCGTGCCCGGCCCTCCCCGCGTGATAATCGAACGTGGGGCCGCGGCTCATGGCACTGCTCGGACGTCCTCGCGCTCTGCTCGCACCTGCGGGCGGGGACGGGCGGGAGCACGGTCCCTCACACACAAGAACGGTGAAGGACACGCACTCATGACGACGCCCACGATCGAGCTCAAGCCCACCTCGTCCCCGCTGTCCGACGCGGAGCGCGAGGCGATCCTCGCCGCCCCCGGATTCGGCCGCCACTTCTCCGACCACATGGTCACCATCCGGTGGACCGAAGGCCGCGGCTGGCACGACGCTCAGCTCGTTCCGTACGCCCCTCTCTCCCTCGATCCGGCGACCATGGTGCTGCACTACGCCCAGGAGATCTTCGAGGGACTGAAGGCGTACCGGCAGCCCGACGGCACCGTCGCCACCTTCCGCCCCGAGGCCAACGCCAAGCGCTTCCAGCGCTCCGCCCACCGCCTCGGCATGCCCGAGCTGCCGGTGGAGACCTTCATCGAGGCCTGTGACGTGCTGGTCCAGACGGACAAGGCGTGGGTCCCGGCACACGGCGGCGAGGAGTCCTTCTACCTCCGCCCGTTCATGATCGCCACCGAGGTCGGTCTGGGCGTGAAGCCCGCCAACGAGTACCTCTTCCTCGTCATCGGCTCCCCGGCCGGCGCCTACTTCCCCGGCGGCGTGAAGCCGGTCTCCATCTGGCTCTCCGAGGACCGCGTCCGCGCGGTCCCCGGCGGCATGGGCGACGCCAAGACCGGCGGCAACTACGCCGCGTCCCTGCTCGCCCAGGCCGAGGCCAGTGCCAGGGGTTGCGACCAGGTCGCCTACCTCGACGCGGTGGAGCACAAGTGGGTCGAGGAGCTCGGCGGGATGAACCTCTACTTCGTGTACGACAACCACATCGTCACCCCCGCCCTCACCGGCTCCCTGCTCGCCGGCGTCACCCGTGACTCCCTCCTCACCGTCGCCCGCGACCTGGGCTACACCTCCGAGGAGGGCCGGGTCTCCATCGACCAGTGGCGTGAGGACAGCGCGAACGGCACCCTGAAGGAGGTCTTCGCCTGCGGCACCGCCGCCGTGATCACCCCCGTCGGCACCGTCAAGTCGGCCGGGGGCGAGTGGACCCAGGGCGACGGCACCCCCGGCGAGATCACCCTCAAGCTCCGCGACCGCCTCCTGGACATCCAGCGCGGCACCGCCGAGGACACCCACGGCTGGATGCACCCGCTGGGCGACTGACGCCCGGGGCGCGGCCTTCGTACGTACGGCGCACCCGGGTCGGCCGGGTGCGCCGTACGTACGAAGGGAAGACCCCCCGCCCCCTACTCCCGCTCCCCCCGCACCAGCTCCGCCACCTCGTCGAGCGAGTCGACCGACCAGTCCGCCGTGGCGCGGACGGCCGGGTCGTCGGCCCACCAGTGGCCCCACGGCCCGCGCCGCAGGTGGGCGGTGCGCAGGCCGGCGGCGTGGGCGGGGAAGACGTCGTTGGCCGGATGGTCGCCGACGTACAGGGTGCTCTCGGAGCGGGTGCCGGAGACACCGAGGACGCGGGCGAAGAAGGCGGGCTCCGGTTTCGCGGCGCCCCACTCCTCGGACATCACGACGAGGTCGGCGGGCAGGTCCAACGCCCGCAGCGACACCCCGGCGCGGGCCGTCTGGTTCCCCGCGACGATCACCCGGATGCCGAGTTCGCGGAGCCCGCCGAGGGCCGGCCGTACGTCCGGGTAGAGGTCCGGCTCGTCCAGGTACTCGCCCCGGCCGGCCGCCCCACGGGCCCGCCACTCGGCCTCGACGTCGATGCCGGGGCGTACGAGCCGCAGCGCGTCGGAGTTGTCGCGGCCCTGGGTCACCACCGCCCCCACCAGAGCACTCAGGGTGTGGCGGGGCACGTCCAGCCAGTCCGCCCACGAGTTCCAGTACCGGTTGTCGTTGGTCAGCGTCTCGCCGACGTCGAAGACGATGGTCTCGATCACCGGGTCAACCCTACTGGGCCGCCGGAGCGGGGAGCCCGGCCCCCGCGGCTTCGCCCGCCCCTGTTTCGTCCGGACTCCGGCGGGCAGGCGCCCTTCTGCAGGCACTGCCGAGGTGACCTACGTTGGCAGTGACAGTTCGTCCATCCGAGGAGGCCCCGTGACTGACGGAAGCAAGGACAAGGTCAAGGGCAAGGCCAAGGAAGCCATGGGCAAGATGACCGGCAACCACAGCAAGGTCGCCGAGGGCAAGGCCGACCAGGCCAAGGGGGCCGCGAAGGACGCCGTGGACGACGCGCGCAGGGACCTGCGTGACAGGTCCGGTCCGAAGGACCCGCTGATCACCGACGACGAGTGAGTTCTCCCCGTCGCCTCCCGGGCCCCCGCCTTGTTTCTCCGGCGGGGGCCCGGTGGCTTTGCGGGCGGGGGATACCAGCCGGCCGAGCCGCCGCTCCGGCCGGAACCCACTCCTCCGCCGGTGAACGCAACGTACGCAAGTACCCCGGATCGTTGCCCTTCGCGCCCTTGTCCGCGCTCCCGGGCGTACGGCACGGGAAGCGGCGGCTGGCTGACCTGCTGGGCACTTACGCGGTCATGATCGAGCAGTACGCCCGGGAGCGGGCCGAAGCCATGGCCGAGAGCGATGAGTCCCTGGCCGCCCGGGACGACGCGTTGGGTGTCACCGTCCTGAATCCGTCACCGCAGCGGGCGGCCCATGCAGGACGGACTCACGGGAGGCGGTGACCCTGGACCCGTCTGGACCCGAACGGGTGGGAATGGCGGTTCGCCTGGCGAGTGGGGTGCCGTTTTCCTTAGGCTGCCTCGGCATGAAGGGGCCGGCCGTCAGGGGCCGCCTCACGCTGATAGGCGCAGGAGAACACCCGGTGGACCGCTACAGCAAGGTCGGCAAGTTGGTGCGGGACCGGATTCCGCAGATCATCCGCGAGGACGGGGCGGACCCGGTCACCTACGTCGCGGGTTCGCAGGAGTACCGCGACCGGCTCCGGGACAAGCTCTGCGAGGAGGCCGCCGAGGTGCTGGAGGCCGCCGATGAGAAGGCGCCGGAGGAACTTGCGGACGTCCTGGAGGTCGTGCACGCGCTCGCCGCGGACCTGGGCATCGACACGGACCAGTTGGAGAAGATCCGCGAGGCCAAGGCGAGTGAGCGCGGCGGCTTCGCGGAGCGCATCGTCTGGACCGGCAACCGCTGAGAGCCTCGCCGAGAAGCTGCTACGCGGATTCCGCACCACTTCTTAGGCGGCTGGGGATTTTGGCGGGTTTGCGGCTTCGTGCACCAGTCCGTAGGTGACTGGGCACGTTCCTCCGTGCGCTCCTATGCGGCTGGTTTGTGCAGGACCACATGGCAGACCCCGGGCAGCGGCAGCACCGGGACACCCTGGGCGGGCTGGAGGCCGGCCTGGCGGGCGAGGACGCTGATCTCGCTGGGAGCTATGCCGCGCTGGAAGGTTCCCTTGGCTTGACTGGACCAGAACCCGTCGTGATGGACGCTCCAGTCGCCGTCTGCGGCGGCCTTGGTGATTTCCTCGGGTGAGCGGGTGACGACCACGACATGTCCACCGGGGCGAGCGAAGGAGGCGGCGTCCTTGAGGGCCTGGATCCGCTGCCAGGGGTCGGGCAGCACGTTGAGGACGAACATTGAGGTGACCAGGTCGAATTTGGTCCGTTCGGGGCGGGGCCAACCGAAGTCTTCGTGCGGGTCGAAGCCTTCGGCCTCAAGGCCCGCCGAGCGGTAGTGGGCCACGTCGGCGCCGCGGCCGCAGCCATGGTCCAGGACGCTGCGGATGCCGAGCGGGCCGGTCAGGTGCGCGGTCACCGCCCGGGAGGCCGGAGAGGGGGCCTGGCGGCTCATCGCGGTCTTATGGGGCTGGTAGCCCCGCCGGGCCGGGGTCGCGGCGGGCCCGGCGCTGGTCAGCTCGCTCAGGGAGAAGAGGACGTCGTCCGGCTCGCCGGCCTGCAGAGTGAGGGGTAGGTCGATCAGCAGCGCGGAGTGGTCGGTGAACGCGGAGGGACCGCTTCGCACCGCAGCGTCCACGGTGACGGTGGTCGTCTGCGTCAAATGGCTGCTGAGCAGGACGAGATCGCAGCGGAAGCGGCTGGGCTTGCCGTTGAAGACCCGCTCAAAGGTGAAGGTGGGCACCTGATCGGCGGTGGTGTCGACCAAGTCCGCGTCCTGCATCAGCTGCTCCAGGACGCGTCGTTCGGCGTCGGTGGTGAAGGTGCTGGTCTCCTCGCCGAAGAGACCGTCTTCGGGTCGGCGGGCGAGGTTGAAGTCCCCGCAGATCACAAGCGGGTGCCCCTTCTCGGCCGTGGTCAGCGCGGTAAGTTCGGTCAGCTGGGCGGCCCGGGAGGCACCGGCATAAGCATCAAGGTGCACCTGGTAGACGACCAACCACTCCAGCTCGATGCGTTGAACCCACGGGGCCGGGGTGGCCACCGTCGGCGGGGCGAGGTCCTCGCTGATCCAGGCGGCCAGGCGCCCGTCCCCACCGGCGAAGGTGAAGCCTCCTAGGACCGGCGGCGTCCGGTCGGCCGGCTTGAACGGCTCCTGCGCGACCATGACTTTCACGCCGTGTTCGCGGAGCCAGGCGGCAAGGTTCGCGCGGGCGCCGGAGGTGCCGAGACGCTTGTTGAGGTTGACCGAGGCCAGCAGCACTAAGGTCCTCCAGAGCAGGGATCATAGGGGCAGGGGCTTGCCGCAGGCGGCCTCCTCGCGGAATGCCTCCCACAGGATGTTCAGCGGGTGGGAGGCGTCATACGTTTCGCGTTCTCCCTTGCGGGCGAAGACGCCGGAGACCAGCTGGAGCATGGGGTCGAAATCGTCGGCGAAGTCGATGAGCCGAAAGTCCTCGCTGCTGGGCAGCCGACCGTCGACGGCGGCCTCGCCGAGGGAGCGGGCACACAGCATGCACCCATAAGTCATGTGGGATCGCAGCAGGGCGAGTCCGTAATAGATGTCGTCGATCTCGGCGGCGATCTGCAGCCGCGAGCGGAAGTCGGGGCCATACCAGCGCTCGACGAAGTCGGTGATCACCCCGCGGGAGGGGATGACCAGCGGCAGGCTCCGCAGCCGGTCGATTCCTACGGTCTTCGAGGCGAATTCGCGCACCGGCAGGTTCGTCAGCAGGGCCAAGCCCTCGCGATGCCATTCGAGGAAGTCGTACTCGGGGGCGACCTTCTCGGCGGCGGCGTCGGCCGCGAGCCCACCGCACAGCAGGTCGACCTGGTTGGAGTCCAGGCGCTTCCAGAAGTCGCGGGTCCGCACGTGCACGACCTTCAGCTCGATCTCCCGCTCCAGCAGCTGCGGGGCCACCCTCTCCCACACCCGCCCCAGGAAGCCGAGGGTGAACTCGGTGGTTCCCACTGTGAGCGTCGAGCCGAGCCGGCGTCTGGAGTCGGCAATGCCCTGAAGCCAGTCGGCGAAGGTCGCCCGTCCTCGCTCGACGACCTCCAGTCCGGTCGGGGTGAAGAGGAAGTCCCGGCCCCGCCCCTGCTTGACCACCAGCAACTCGCCGGTCAACGCCTGGAAGTTGCGGTTGAGGATGTCCAGCTGCTTCTGCACGCTGGACTGCTCTCGCCGCAGAATTTTCGCCGCTGCCAGCGCGGTCCCCGCCTCCCGCACCACGATCAGTGTCCTCAATTGGTCCCAGGTCAGGTCCAGAAGGTCGGGGGAACACGAGATCAAATCGGCGCGGAACCCCTCGGGACCCGGCACCCTCAACGGTCCGGACGGTAACGACGGCATCATGATGTCCCCTCCCTGAAACGGCCTCACTCAGCTTGCACTGTTCGCACGGCCAGCGGAACTGAACTTCTCCGCATTTCACCCCAAGAAAACCTTTAAATGTCCAACCGGACATAGGGATATCGGGGAGTATCCCGGGGAACATTTGAGCTGCCGTCTTCGATCCGAAGGCTAGGAGCGAAGTACTGCCCAATCCCCCGGGGGTGAGCCATGCTCTCAGCCGAGTTGATCAACTGGCTGATCGGACAGAACGCTCTGGATTGGCCGGGTCAACTCCGGGGTGACGGGCTGCTCTTGACGCTTGGCTCACCGCTGCAACCGCTGGCCGATCCGAACACGCAGGTGATCGACCTGGCTGACCAGGCCAGCATCGACAACCTCTACGGTGAGCCGGTCACCGACTGGACGAGCTACGAGATGATGCCCGGCGAGATGCTGCTGGGCTCGGTCGAACAGCCCCTGCGGCTCGGTGCCGGACTGATGGGCATGATCGGTGGGCTGAGCCACCTGGCTCGCGTCGGCTTGGCCGTCCATGTCACCAGCCCGTTCGTGCTGCCCGGCTGGAACGGACACCTGACGCTGGAGCTGGTCAACACCGGCCCCGCCGTCTTGCGGCTGCACCACGGCATGGCACTGGGCCGCCTGCTCGTCTTCGCCCTGGACGGCCCACGCCCCGACGGCAGCGCACCCCACCCCTTCTACGGCCGCGAGGCCGACTTGAAGAGCCGATACGCCGATGAGTTCCCCACCAACCGTAGTTCGAGGTGACCGTGATGGACTGCCAGTTCTGCACCGAATTCGCCGCACGCGAGAGCACGACCCGGATCATCACCGAGACCGCAGAAGGCTGGGTGCTGCTGCCGACCGTCGGGACCCTGGCTCCGGGTTACTGCCTGTTCATGCCGCTGGAGCACCTGGACGCCGCCGCCGATGTCACCCCCGCCAGCCTGCAGCGCGTCGCAGAGGAAACCGAGGGCATGCGCGCACTGATCCAGGCCCGCTACGGACCGGTGATCCTGGCCGAACACGGCCCGCGCGACTGCGAGCTGGGTGCCTCCTGCTGCAGTCACTGCCACTTGCACCTGATCCCCGTCCCTGACCCCGACGAGATCACCGCCGCCTACGAGAAGATCGGTGGGCCGGGCCTGCGGCTCACCTCCATGACCGACCTGCCGGCGGCTGCGGACGGCTCCTACCTCTACCTCTCCCCGCATGCCGGCGAGCACTACTACTGGCCCTCGGCCGGCTTCGCCCGGCAGTTCGTACGCCGCGTCTGCGCGGACCAGCTCGGCATCGGCGCCTCCTATGACTGGCGCGATCACCCCTTCACCGAAAACAGTCAGCGCACCTTCGCCGAGCTGAGTGCCGACCTGCGTCTCACGGACGCCGCTTGAACCACGAGAGGGGAACAGCGCGATGCCGATATCCCTGCCCTGCCCGTTACACGCACTCAGTGCCGCCGAGCTGGAAGCGGCGGCGAGGGACCGGCGCTGGCCAAAGTGGCAGACCATGGCCCTGCTGCACTCGTTGAAACTGCCCGTACTCAACGCCTGCGTGATCCCGCCCAGCCACGGTGCGGCCGCAGTCCGCACCACCGCCCAGGTTCTGGCCGCCGCCACCGGCACCCAGACGCTGATGATCCGCTCGGACGGCGGGGTCGAGACCAAGCGTTACTACCGTGGCGGCAACACCTTCGCCATCGAGGAGATCGCGCCCCGGGCCGCAGCCCTGCTGGCGGACGGCCGAGCGGTGATCCTCGCGGAGCCCACCAACCGCTTCACCAACCGCCTCACCGTCCTTGTCCGCATGGACCGGCCCGGACCCGGCCGTCCCGGCTCGCTGACCCTGGAAGCTCTGGGGCCCGGCTACGACGTCGCGGACCTGACCCGCGGACATATCCCGCCGCAGGTCACCGCCCACCTTGACGATGTCGACTTCGCCCACTACCAGCCGCCCCGCTGGCACGAATGGAAGATCACCGGGGATAAGTGCCCCGGCGGCGAGGACGCCCGCCGCACCCGTCGCCTGGAACGCCTCGCCGCCCAGACCCTCACCGACGGCGGCCACCTGGACGGCGAGGCCAGCGCCGAGCACGCCGAATCCTGGCTGCGGCAGCGCGGTTACCTGCACCTGTTCGCCCCGCAGCCGACCCGCGAGGCCTTGGCCAAGCGCGCGCGTCGGCTCTTCGACGACGCCTTCTTCCTCGCGCTGTCCCAGCCGAACCGGAACTGGCACTGCCTGGCCACCGCGTTCTCCGTGTTCGCCGAGCCCCGGACCATCTACTGGGACCTGGTCGACGGCGAGCGCAAGTACGCCGCGACGGCACCGGCCGCCGCCCGACACCAGGAGCGGGCCGTATGAACACTCAGCCGATTTACCTCGACCACCAGGCCACCACCCCGCTCGATGAGCGTGTTCTTCAGGCGATGCTGCCGTTCCTCACCCGTGAGTACGGCAACCCCTCCAGCCCGCACGCCCTCGGACGCAGTGCGGCCAAGGCGATCCGCAGCGCCCGTCGCCAGGTCACCGACCTGATCTGCGCGAAGAACGAGCTGGAAATCGTCTTCACCTCCGGCGCCACCGAGGCCAACCACCTTGCGATTGTCGGCGCCGCCCTGGCCGCCCGGCCTACCGGCGGGCACGTCGTCACCACTGCGATCGAGCACAAGGCCGTCCTCGCCGCCTGCCGGCGCCTCGTCGACCACCACGGCTACACCCTTACCCAAGTCGGCGTCGACGCGTACGGCCGTGTCCACCCTGCCGACATTGCGGCTGTCCTCACCCGGCACACCGTGCTCGTCTCGGTGATGCACGCCAACAACGAGATCGGCACCCTGCAACGGCTCGCGGCCATCGCCGAGATCACTGCTCCACGCGGCATTCGCCTGCACACCGACGCCGCCCAGAGTGCTGGCAGCGGACTGCTGGACGTTACCGAACTCGGCGTTGACCTCGCCTCCCTGTCCTCTCACAAACTTCACGGTCCCAAAGGCATCGGCGCCCTCTACATCCGTGGCGGCACCCGCGTCACCGCCCAGCAGACCGGCGGTGGACAAGAACGCGGACTGCGGGCCGGCACCCCCAACGTCCCCGCCATCGTCGGCTTCGGCGCCGCCGCCCATCTCATCACCACCGACGCCGTCCCGCCCCCGGCCCGCATCCGGGTCCTCCGTGACCGGCTCCAGGGCCTCCTCCTGGCCTCGATCCCCGGCGCCACCGTCAACGGGCACCCGCACCGGCGGCTGCCCGGGAACCTCAGCCTCACCCTGCCAGGCATCGAGGCCACCGACCTCCTCGACCGCCTCCCCAACATCGCAGCTTCCACCGGATCGGCCTGCAGCACCGGCAGCGGGGAGCCCTCCCACGTCCTTACCTCGATCGGGCTCACCCGCTACCAAGCTCGCGCGACCCTCCGGCTCAGCATCGGCCGCACCACCACCGACACCGACATCGACCAGGCCGCCGACCTGATCATCCGCACGGCCCACACCCTGATGCCGGCCACTGTCCACGCGGCCTGACCTGCCAACCGAACCGGGACGCCTCCGCGGGAAAATCCCCCCAGGCCCGCCGGGGCGGCCCTTCGAGCGCCGCTCAGTCGTGGCAGCGTGGCGTGAGGCCGAATTCGCCTCCATGGCGTCGCCTACACCAACGGCACGGCCGGGGCCCTACCGGAAGCCTGGTCTCATGTCCTGCTCGTCAGCCCCTGCATTTCAGCCAGAGCGCACAGCAGAGATGAAGGGCAACACGCACAGACCGGCGGGAGAACATGGTGATGCCCAAGCACACCGGCACGTTCTGGCCCGCCCTCGTCGTCACCGGTTACACCTCCATCAACGCCTGTGTGAAGGCCGAGTTGTTCCCGACCGGCATCCGCGCGCTGGGGGTGGCCCTCCCGTACGCCGTCGCCAACGCGCTCTTCGGCGGGACGGCCGAGTACATCGCGCTCTGGTTCAAGGACGCGGGCGCCGAGTCCGGGTACTTCTGGTACGTGGCCGGCTGCGCCGCCGTCTCGCTCGTCGTCTACCTGAGCATGCGGGAGACGCGTGACCTGGACCTGTACCGGATCGGCGGCGCGGGTGAGCCGGCCGCACCCGCTCCGGGGCGGCCCTCCGGCGAGACGAGTGTCACGACCGCATTTTGAGACGGGCCCCTCAGGGGGACGGTGCTGTGCCAGACTGCTCCCGTGTCCTCGTTGTCCACGATTATTGGCAGCAGGCGCGCCGGTCCGCAGTGACCGTCCCGTACCACCACGTACGGCACGGCCACCGTGCCCCAGACCCGCGCGCAGACCTCTCGCACCCGCGAGGGGTTTTTTCGTTTTCCGGCCCCCACCCAGGCCGGGACGGCGTGCGCGGGATGATGGGGGCAAGTGGAGCCCGATCGTCCGGATCCACTCATCCGACAGGAGTCGCATCGCATGACCACCAAGGCCACCGCCACCGACGACAGTTTCCATGTCTTCGACACCACCCTGCGCGACGGTGCACAGCGTGAAGGCATCAACCTGACGGTCGCCGACAAGCTGACCATCGCCCGGCACTTGGACGACTTCGGCGTCGGATTCATCGAGGGCGGCTGGCCCGGCGCCAACCCCCGGGACACCGAGTTCTTCGCCCGCGCCCAGCAGGAGATCACCTTCGCCCACGCCCAGCTCGTGGCGTTCGGCGCGACCCGCAGGGCCGGTGGCAAGGCCGCCGAGGACCCGCAGGTCAAGGCGCTGCTCGACTCCGGCGCCCCCGTGATCACCCTGGTCGCCAAGTCCCACGACCGCCACGTCGAACTCGCCCTGCGCACCACCCTGGACGAGAACCTGGAGATGGTCCGCGACACCGTCTCCCACCTGCGCGAGCAGGGCCGCCGGGTCTTCGTCGACTGCGAGCACTTCTTCGACGGGTACCGCGCCAACCCCGAGTACGCGAAGGCCGTGGTCCGCGCCGCCTCCGAGGCCGGCGCCGACGTCGTCATCCTCTGCGACACCAACGGCGGGATGCTCCCCGCCCAGGTCCAGGCCGTCGTGTCCACCGTCCTCGCCGACACCGGCGCCCGGCTCGGCATCCACGCCCAGGACGACACCGGCTGCGCCGTCGCCAACACCCTCGCGGCGGTCGACGCGGGCGCCACCCACGTCCAGTGCACCGCCAACGGCTACGGAGAACGCGTCGGCAACGCCAACCTCTTCCCGGTCGTCGCCGCCCTGGAACTGAAGTACGGCAAGACGGTGCTCCCCGCGGGCGCGCTCGGCGAGATGACCCGCATCTCCCACGCGATCGCCGAGGTCGTCAACCTGACCCCCTCCACGCACCAGCCGTACGTGGGAGTGTCGGCCTTCGCCCACAAGGCCGGACTGCACGCCTCCGCGATCAAGGTCGACCCCGACCTCTACCAGCACATCGACCCCGCGCTCGTCGGCAACAGCATGCGGATGCTCGTCTCCGACATGGCCGGCCGCGCCTCCATCGAGCTGAAGGGCAAGGAGCTCGGCATCGACCTCGGTGGCGACCGCGAGCTGGTCGGCCGCGTGGTCGACCGGGTCAAGGAGCGCGAACTCCTCGGCTACACCTACGAGGCGGCCGACGCCTCCTTCGAACTCCTGCTCCGCGGCGAGGTCGACGGCCGCGCCCCCCGCTACTTCCGCACCGAATCGTGGCGGGCCATCGTCGAGGACCGCCCCGACGGTGTGCACGCCAACGAGGCGACCGTGAAGCTCTGGGCCAAGGGCGAGCGGATCGTCGCCACCGCCGAGGGCAACGGCCCCGTCAACGCCCTGGACCGGGCGCTCCGGGTGGCCCTGGAGCGGATCTACCCGCAGCTCGCCAAGCTCGAACTGGTCGACTACAAGGTCCGCATCCTGGAGGGACGTACCGGCACCGACTCCACCACCCGGGTACTGATCACCACGGGCGACGGCACGGGCGAGTGGGCGACCGTGGGGGTCGCCGAGAACGTCATCGCCGCGTCCTGGCAGGCGCTGGAGGACGCGTACACCTTCGGTCTGCTGCGGGCGGGGATCGAGCCCACGGAGTAAAGGCGTTCCCGGTGACGGGCGTCCCGCGAGCCGCTGTTTCCGAGGGCGCGGGGCGGCCCGTCACCGGGCCCTGCTCACGCGGCGGGTCTCACTGGAGCCGCCACTTCTGGTGGGCGGCCCCGGTGCAGCTCCAGATCTGGGCGCGCGCCCCGTTGGCCGTCGAGGCGTCCGTGACGTCCAGGCACTTGTTCGCCGCCGTGTTCACGACGTCCCCGGTGGTGGCGTTGTACGTCCACCGCTGCGCCCCGGTGCCGTTGCAGGTGTAGAGCTGGACCTTCGCGCCGTCGGCGGTCGACGCCGAGGTCACGTCCAGGCAGGCGCCGAGGGCGCGGATCGTGCCGTCGGACTGCACCGTCCAGCGCTGCGCGGCCGAGCCGTTGCAGTCGTAGAGCTGCACCGCCGTGCCGTCCGCCGCGCTGCCGTTCGCCGCGTCCAGGCACTTTCCGCCGGTGCCGGTGAACGCCCCCGAGGTGCCGGTCGCGCCGCCGGTGCCGGACTGGGTGCCGGACCAGGTGAAGGTGGCCGAGGTGCGGGCGGGCAGGGAGTAACCGAAGGTGGAGCCGCCCCAGTTGACGGTGAGCTGCTGGGCGGAGGAGCCGCCGTTGTAGGCGATCAGCGCCTTGGAGCCGTCCGTGTTGCGCCAGGCGACGTTGGGGATCGTGGAGCTGGCGGTGGACGCGATCCGGGAGGCTCCCGGGCGGACGAACTTCGTCAGGTGGCCCATCGTGTAGTACTCGATGTTGTAGTCCACCTGCCCACTCCTGCTGTCACCGTTGTGGACCGTGATCAGCCCGTCGCAGGTGCCGCAACCGCCGTTGTGCGGGCCCCGGTTCTGGTCCACCGCGAGGGACCACTTGGTGACCGACTTCGCCCAGTTGCGGGTGTAGTCGACGATGTTGAGCATGTCCTCCCGCTGCTGGTCGGCGATCCAGGTGCCGCCCGAGTGCTCGGTCTGGAACGCGTCCATCGTGGGGTACTGGTTGTGCACCGCGGTCTGCTTGGCGATGTCGCCGCCGTAGCCGTGCCAGGCGACCCCGCCGAAGTTCGGGTGGCTGCGCACCGCGGCGTCGTCCACGGTCGGCGCGGCGTAGGCGTCGTAGGTGTCCCAGTTCCAGTCGTGCGCCAGCACTTTGGTGGTGAGCCCCGCCGCCTGGAGCTTCGGCAGCAGCTCGCTCTTGGTGAAGTAGGCGAGCCCCGAGCCGTTCCAGCTCATCGAGGGATAGCCGGAGCAGCAGGTCGGCTCGTTCTGCGCGGTGACGTACTGGACCGGAACGCCCTGGTCGCGGTACGCCTGGAGGTACTTCACGAAGTAGTCGGCGTACGCGCCGTAGTCCTCGGCCTTCAGCCAGCCGCCGTTGAGCTGGCCACTGTCCTTCATCCACGCCGGGGCGGTCCAGGGCGAGGCCATCGTGGTGAGGGACGGGTTGAGCTGCTTCGCCTGCTTGGTCAGCGGCAGGACGTCCGCGAGGTCGTGCGCCACCGAGAACTTCGCCAGCGAGGGGTCGGTCTGCCCGGCGGGCAGGTCGTCGTAGGTGTACCCGGTCCTCGCCAGGTCCGAACCGCCCATCGGATTGCGGACGAACGAGAGCCCGATGCCCTCCGTGGGGGAGAAGAGCTTCTTCATCGTGGCGTCGCGGGTCGCGTCGCTGAGCGCCCCGCTGCTCTTCATCAGCCAGGCCGCCGTGTCCGTGAAGGACGCACCGCCGCCGGTGAAGGTCTGGTACCGGGTGTTCTCGTCCACCGTCACCGTGGTGCCCGCGCTCCCGCTGCCGGCGGTGAAGGCGACCGGCGTCTGGGCCTGGAGTCCCCGGGTGACGTGACGGCCACCGGAGTCGTCGGTCGTGGTCAGCACGATGGAGACGCTCTCGCCGGCCGCCTGGGCGGCGGGTGCGGCCAGCCCGGTGAGACCGGCCGCGGCGAGTGCGGTGGCCAGGAGCGCCGCGGCCGCTCCGCGGGATCTGTTCGATCGGATCATGGGGGAATGCCCTTCTTCGGCACAGGGGTGGGGTGTTGCCGTCGATCGAGGCGTGAGTGAACTGCTCTTGCCGGGCCCCGTCAAGAGGGGGCGCTCCTCCAAGAAGTGAAGGCACAACTACCCTTGCCTGCTTGCCGGATGGGCGTGGACCAATCTCGGTGTGAAGTATTGACGGCTCTGTTCGAGCGGAGTTAACTCCAGCCGCGACGCCGGTACCGGTTCCGGGACCGGTACCGCGAGCCGGCCGTCACTCCCATCGGCGTCGGCACTCCTCGTCACGTCCCGGCGGGCTGAAAACCACCGTTCCGGTGGCGGAAAGCGCGCAGGCCCCGAGTACGTCCTGGTCAGGAGGCTCCGTTGCGCGTCACGATCGCCGATGTGGCCCGGGCCGCCGGAGTAAGCAAGACGACCGTCTCGCGGGTGCTCAACACCAAGGCGGACGTGGACCGTTCCACCGCCTCCCGTGTTCGTGAAGTGATCGCGCACCTCGGCTACGTCCCCAGCTCCGGAGCGGTCGGCCTGGCCCGGGGGCGCAGCCGTACCGTGGGGATGCTGGTGCCCTCGCTGACCTGGCCGTGGATGGGCGAGGTCCTCCAGGGAGTCGTGGACACCGTCGAGGCGGCGGAGTACGGCCTGCTGCTCTTCACCTGCAACCGGGGCGCCGAGTCCGTGCGCCGCTTCACGACGCAGGTGTCGGCCCGCGCCTTCGACGGGCTCGTGGTCGTGGAGCCGGAGAACACCCTCGGCCACCTCACCGCGCTCCACCGCGGCGGCCTGCCGATCGTGCTGATCGACGACCGGGGGCACCACCCCGAATTCCCCTCGGTCGTGACCACCAATTACGAGGGCGGCGCGAGTGCCGGCCGCCACCTGCTGGCCGGCGGACGCACCCGCCCGCTGGTCCTCGGTGGGCCCGCCCACTACGGCTGCGTACGCGAACGGCTCGACGGATTCCGGTCCGTGCTGCCGGACGCCCTCGTCGCCCAGGGCGACTTCACCGAACGCGGGGGAGAGCGCGTCATGGCCCAACTCCTCGCATCCGGAACCCCGTTCGACTCCGTCTTCGCGCACAACGACGTCAGCGCCACCGGCGCCCTGAGAGCGCTCCGCGCCGCCGGCCGCCGGGTACCCGAGGACGTCGCCCTCATCGGCTTCGACGACATCCCGATGGCCGCGCACACCGCGCCCCCGCTGACCACCGTCCGCCAGCCCACCCGGGCGATGGGCGAGACGGCTGCCCGGATGCTCCTCGCCCACCTCGGCGGCACCCCCGCCCCGGCGGAACCGGTCGTGCTGCCCACGGAACTCGTGGTGCGCCGCTCGGCGCCCTGACCCCTCCCGGCGCACCCGCGGCTCCGGACGGCCGCACCCACCGGGACCCACCCACCCCCCCGCGGGATCCCCCACGAACCTCCGCCCCCGCACCCCTCGCCCCACCCGCACCGCTGCCGGACCCCGCGCAGCCGAGACGAGAGAAGAGCCGCAATGCCAGCTACCCGTCACCGAAGAGGATCGGCGCGGGCCCTCCTCGCCGCCGTCACGGTCCTCGCCGGACTGATCACGGCCGCCGTCCCCGCGGCGGCCGACGACCCCGCACCGGTGCTCGTCGACCGGTTCGAGGGCGAGGTCCCCCTCAGCGCCCCGCCCGCAGACTCGATCTTCACCTGGGGCTCGGACGCCGACGACCAGCCGAAGCTCGCCCTCACCGAGCGCGCCGACGCCCCCGAGGGCTCCAAGGTCCTCGAAGGCACCTACGACATCAGCGGCTGGGGCGGACTGAGCCACGAGTTCGCCGTCGACCAGACCCCCCAGAACTGGAGCGCCCACAAGGGCATCCGCTTCTGGTGGTACGGGCAGAACAAGGCGCCCCTGCCCCCCGGCTCCGGCAAGAAGATCAGCTTCGAGATCAAGGACGGCGGCGCCAACGGCGGTGCGTCCGAACTGTGGACGATGTCCTTCACCGACGACTGGGAGGGCTGGCACCAGGTCGAGGTCCCGTTCGCGGACTTCGTCTACCGCGGCGACTACCAGCCCGTCGGCGGCATCGACCACATCCTCGGCCTCGACCGGATGTGGGGCTACGCCCTCACCCTGCCGACCGGCGCGCCCGGCTCCTTCGCCATCGACGGCATGGAGCTCTACGGCAAGGCCGACCCGGCGCTGACCGCGGGCATCGCCACGGACGCCACCGTGCACCCGGTGGACGGCGGCGGCGCGGCGACCGTTCGCCTCATCCTGTCCACGACCGGCGGCCTTCCCGTCGAGGAGCCCGTCACCGTCGCGTACACCACGCAGGGCGGCACCGCGGTGGCCGGAACCGACTACACCCCGGTCACCGGGACGTACACCTTCCCGGCGGGCACCGCCTCGGGCGCCACCCACACCGTCGAGGTGACCACCAAGAAGGCGAAGAAGGCGTCCGAGGCCCGGACGATCCCGCTCGTCCTCACCGTCACCGGCGCGAAGGCCCCGACGGAGACCCCGCAGGTCGTCATCAACGCCCACGGCCTCCCGTACCAGAACGCCAAGCTCCCGGTGAAGCAGCGCGTCGCCGACCTGCTGTCCCGCCTCTCGCCCGCCGAGAAGGCCGGCCAGATGACCCAGGCCGAACGCAACGCGCTGCGCAGCCCCGGCGACATCGCCTCCTACGACCTCGGCTCGCTGCTCTCCGGCGGCGGCTCGGTCCCCACGCCCAACACCCCCGAGGCGTGGGCGTCGATGATCGACTCCTACCAGCTGCGCGCCCAGGCGACCCGCTTCCAGATCCCGCTGATCTACGGCGTGGACGCGGTGCACGGCCACAACAACGTCATCGGCTCGACGATCATGCCGCACAACATCGGCATCGGCGCCACCCGTGACCCGCAGACCGCCCAGAGGACCGGCGCGGTCACCGCGAGCGAGGTGCGCGCCACCGGCATCCCGTGGGACTTCGCCCCCTGCGTCTGCGTCACCCGCGACGAGCGCTGGGGCCGGTCCTACGAGTCCTACGGCGAGGACCCGGCGCTCGTCGAGTCCATGGAGACCGTGATCCAGGGCATGCAGGGCGCGGCGAACGGCAGCGACCTGGACCGCGACGACAAGGTGCTCGCCACCGCGAAGCACTACGTCGGTGACGGCGGCACCGAGTTCGGTTCCTCCACCACCGGTTCGTACACGATCGACCAGGGCGTCACCAAGGTCACCCGCGAGGAGCTGGAGGCGGTGCACCTCGCGCCGTTCCAGGAGGCGGTGGACCGCGGTATCGGCACCGTCATGCCGTCGTACTCCTCACTGGACATCCTGGGCGACGACCAGGGCCCGGTGAAGATGCACGCCGACGCCGAGATGATCAACGGCGTCCTCAAGGACCGGATGGGCTTCGAGGGCTTCGTCATCAGCGACTGGCAGGCCATCGACCAGATCCCCGGTGACTACGCCAGCGACGTGCGCACCTCGGTCAACGCCGGCCTCGACATGATCATGGTGCCGACCGCGTACCAGGACTTCACCAGCACACTCCGGAGCGAGGTCACCGCGGGCCGCATCAGCCAGGCCCGGATCGACGACGCGGTCTCCCGCATCCTGACCCAGAAGTTCAAGCTGGGCCTCTTCGAGAAGCCGTACGCCGACACGTCGAACATCGACGACATCGGCTCCGCCGCGCACCGTGCGGTGGCCCGTGAGGCGGCGGCCAAGTCCCAGGTGCTGCTGAAGAACGACGGCGCCGTCCTCCCGCTGAAGGCGAACCAGAAGGTCTACGTCGCCGGCTCCAACGCCGACAACATCGGCAACCAGGCCGGTGGCTGGACGGTGAGCTGGCAGGGCTCTTCCGGTGACATCACCGAGGGCACCACGATCCTGGAGGGCATGAAGAAGGACGCCTCCTCGGTCACCTACTCCCAGGACGCCTCCGCCGCCACCGACGGCTACGACGTGGGTGTGGTCGTCGTCGGCGAGACCCCGTACGCCGAGGGCATCGGCGACGTCGGCAACGGCAACGACCTGGAGCTGACGGCCGCCGACAAGGCCGCGATCCACAAGGTCTGCGCCGCGATGAAGTGCGCGGTCCTGGTCGTCTCCGGCCGTCCGCAGCTCATCGGCGACCGCCTCGGTGACATCGACGCCCTGGTCGCCTCCTGGCTCCCGGGCACCGAGGGCGACGGCGTGGCCGACGTGCTCTACGGCAAGCGCGCCTTCACCGGCCAGTTGCCCGTCACCTGGCCGAAGTCCGAGACCCAGCTGCCCATCAACGTGGGCGACGCCACCTACGACCCGCAGTTCCCCTTCGGCTGGGGTCTCACCACCCGGAAGAAGGCCCCCGCGGGCGGCGAGGCCACCCTGACCGCCCTCTCGGTGGCGGCCGGGATCGCCGAGAAGCTCCACCTCGGCAACACCGCCGCGGGCAAGGTGATCGCCGACCAGGCCCGGCTGCTGGTCCAGCAGAAGACCGGCGGAAAGCTGACGGCGGCGGTCTCCAAGCCGTTCGCCGAGGCCGACCACCTGCTGCTCACCGGTGACCTCACCGGCGCGGTGGCCAAGCTGCGGGCGGCCTACCGGGCCGCGTGACCCGCCGGTAGCGAGCGTACGAGCGAGCGAGCGTACGAGGGTGTGCCCGGGCAGGGCGTTCGTGCCCGGGCACACCTGTCGTCCGGGCACACCTGTCGTCCGGGCACACCTGTCGTCCGGGCACACCTGTCGTCCGGGCACACCTGTCGTCCGGGCACACCTGTCGTCCGGGTACGCCTGTCGTCCGGGCACGCGTGTCCCCTCCAGGCACAGCTGTTGCGCCTGGGTGTCCTCCCACCCCGGGACAGCGCGCGGGCCGGGCCGTCCGGAGTAGCGTGAAGTATGCGGAAAAGGCAGATGTTCGCATTCCTGGCCGGCCTGCTGCTGGTGCTCTCGACCGCGCTCCTGGCCTTCGTCCCCGCCGCGTCCGCGTTCCCGGGACGCGCGCCGACCGCCACGATCGAGGACGCGGCGCGGGCGCTCCGCAAGGACCCCGTGTACGTGGACCCGGGCGCCCGCGACCAGCTCTCCACCGCCCAGGAGAAGGCCCTGGAGAACCGGATCACCCAGGCCGACAAGCCGGTGTTCGTCGCCGTGCTCCCGAGCACCTCCGCCTTCCCCCCGGAAGGACTGCTGGCGACCCTGCGCAACGACACCGGCATCACCGGGGTGTACGCCGTCCGCCTCGGCGACGGGTTCGACGCGGGCGCCGACCCGCAGGTCATGCCGGTCCGCGCGGTCGACAACCTCACCGCGGCCGTGAAGGCCCCGGCCGCCGACACCTCCACCGACGCACAGCTCGGCGCCTTCGTCGACAGCGCGCTCCAACAGGCCAGGGGCAATGCCCCCGCGTCCTGGGGCGGCGGTGGGAACGGCTCCGCCGCCCGCGGCTCGGCCGGCACCGGACTGCTCGTCCTCGCCGGGGTCGCGGTCGTCGGCAGCGCGGGAGCCTACGCGGTCGTGCGCCGCAACCGCCGTCGGGTGCGCGCCGAGGAGAGCGCCGCGCTCGACAAGCTCAGGGTCGTCGTCGACGAGGACATCACCGCCTACGGCGAGACCCTGGAACGGCTCGACTTCCGCCCCGGCGAGCCCGGCGCCGACGAGGCGATGCGCGCCGACTACGCGCGTGCGCTCGACTCGTACGAGAGCGCCAAATCGCGCATGGAGAAGGCCGAGCGCCCGGCCGACGTCCGGGCCGTCACCCAGGCCCTGGAGGACGGCCGCTACTCCCTCGCCGTGCTGGAGGCCCGCCGCACCGGCTCCGCACTGCCCGACCGCAGGCCCCCCTGCTTCTTCGACCCGCGCCACGGCCCCTCGGTCGCCGACGCGCGGTGGCGCCCCACCGGCGGCTCCCCCCGCGAGGTCCCCGTCTGCGCCGCCGACCGGGCCCGGCTGGAGGACGGCGAGGACCCGGCGAGCCGCACCGTCGACGTGGGCGGCGGCCACCGGCGCCCGTACTGGGAGGCCGGACCCGCGTACGGGCCCTGGGCCGGCGGCTACTTCGGCGGCGGGCTGCTCCCCGGACTGCTGGTCGGCACGATGCTCGGTTCGATGCTCTCCACCCCCGCCTACGCGGCGGATTACGGCGGCGGGGACTTCGGCTCCGGCGGTGACTGGTCCGGCGGCGACGTCTCCGGCTCCGACTTCGACTCCTCCGGCTTCGGCGACGGCGGAGGCTTCGGCGACGGCGGAGGCTTCGGGGACGGCGGCGGTTTCGGCGGCGGGGGAGGATTCGACGGGGGCGGCGGGTTCTGAGCCTGTGCCGCTGGGTCACCATCCGATTTTGCCGTTCCGGCAAGCAAGCTTGTCGTCGGCGCGGGGCGGGCGCACCATCTCCGGTCAAGGAGGTGTTGCCCCATGAGTGACTCGACGCAGGGGTGTGACACGTACGACGTCGTGGTGGTCGGCGGTGGCGCCGCCGGGCTGAGCGGAGCCCTGGCGCTGGCCCGGGCGCGGCGGTCGGTGCTGGTGATCGACGCGGGGGAGCCGCGCAACGCGCCCGCGGCGCACGCCCACAACTACCTGGGCCGTGAGGGCGTCCCGCCGCGGGAACTGCTGGCGGACGGCCGGGCCGAAGCGGCCGCGTACGGCGCGCGGATCGTTGCGGGTGAGGCGGTGGGGGCCAGGGCACTGCCGGGCGGCGGGTTCCGGGTGGAACGCGCGGACGGGCCGGCGGTCGAGGGGCGCAGGCTTCTCGTCACCACCGGCCTGGTGGACGAACTCCCGCCCGTCCCCGGCTTGGCCGAACAGTGGGGCGCCGGGGTCCTGCACTGTCCGTACTGCCACGGCTGGGAGGTGCGCACCCGGCCCGTCGGCGTCCTGGCCACCAGCCCCCTGGCCGTGCACCACGCGTTGTTGTGGCGGCAGTGGACCGACGATGTGACGCTCTTCCGGCACTTGGCGGACGACTTCGGCGAGGAGGAGCACGAACAGCTCGCCGCGCGGGGCGTCACGGTGGTGGAAGGTGAGGTGGCCCGGGTCGAGGCGCGGGACGGCCGTCTCACCGGGGTCCGGCTGGCCTCCGGCGAGGTGGTGGCGCGCGAGGCGCTCGTCGTCCAGCCGCGCTTCACCGCACGCTCCGGCGTGCTGGAAGGCCTCGGGCTGGTGCCCACCGCGATGGAGATGTCCGGCCAGGTCCTGGGTACGTACATCGCCGCCGACCCGACGGGTGCCACGGACGTGCCCGGGGTGTGGGTGGCGGGGAACGTCGCCAACCTCATGGAACAGCTCGTCGGAGCGGCCGCCGCCGGGCTGAAGGCGGCCGCGGCGCTCAACGCGGACCTCGTCGCCGAAGACACCCGCCGTGCGGTGGAAGCCCGCCGCTCACCCTCCACCGATCCGGGAGACCGTATGACCGACGACCTGACCGACGACAGCACCGCACGCACCGACACCGGGACGCGTACCGACGCCGAGATGTGGGACGACCGCTACCGCGAGAGCGACCGGATCTGGAGCGGGAACCCCAACACCGTGCTGGTCCGGGAGGTGGCGGACCTTGAGCCGGGGCGCGCGCTGGACCTGGGATGCGGGGAGGGCGCCGACGCCGTCTGGCTGGCGCGGCAGGGCTGGCACGTCACCGCGACCGACCTGTCGCGGGTGGCGCTGGGCCGGGCGGCCGGCCACGCGGCCGACGCCGGGGTCACCGACCGGATCGACTGGCAGTGGCACGACCTGGGGGTGTCCTTCCCGGAGGGGGAGTTCGACCTGGTGTCGGCGCAGTTCCTGCACTCCATGGGGGACCTGCCCCGGGAGCGGATTCTGCGGCGGGCGGCCGACGCCGTCGCGCCCGGCGGGATTCTGCTGGTCGTGGGCCACGCGGGTTTCCCGCACTGGGAGAAGAACCCGGATCCCCGGGTGCCCTTCCCGACGCCCGAAGAGGTGCTGGCCTCGTTGGAACCGGCGCCGGGGGAGTGGGAGGTGCTCCTCAGCGGTGAGCACGAGCGGGTGCAGAACGACCCGGACGGCAACCCCACCACCCGTACGGACAACGCCCTGAAGATCCGCCGTACGGGGTGACCGGCACCGGGTGACCGGCCCGGCGTGCCATCCCCGCACGCGCGAGCGCCCGCCCCGGTCCTCCCCGGCGGGGGAGGGAGGGGCGGGCGCGCTCGGGGTCACGCGGGGATCAGGCGGCGGCCTTGATCGCGGAGATGTCGAAGGTCAGCTTGACCTTGTCGCTGACCATCACGCCACCGGTCTCCAGAGCGGCGTTCCAGGTCAGGCCCCAGTCGGAGCGCAGGATGGTCGCGTCACCCTCGAAGCCGACACGCTCGTTGCCGTAGACGTCGGTGGCCGAGCCGTTGAACTCCAGGTCGATGGAGAGCGGGCGGGTGACGTCCTTGATGGTGAGGTCGCCGGTGATCCGGTAGGTGTCCCCACCGAGCTGCTCGGCGCTGGTGGAGCGGAACGTCATCAGCGGGAACTTCTCGGTGTCGAAGAAGTCGCCGCTGCGCAGGTGGCCGTCACGGTCGGCGATGCCGGTGTCGATGCTGGCGATCTTGACGTCGATGGAGGCGGTGGAGTGGTGGGGGTCGGTGCCGTTCAGCACCAGGGTGCCCTCGTGCTCACCGAAGGAGCCGCGCACGTTCGTCACCATGGCGTGGCGCACCGTGAAGCCGATGCTGCTGTGGGCCGGGTCGATCGTGTAGGTGCCGGTCAGGGCGGCGAGCGCGGGGTCCACGGCGGGCTTCTCGGCGACAGCGGTCGTGGTGGCGGCGGCCTTGCGGTTGAACAGAGCCATGGCTCCTCCTCAGGAGACGTGATCCAGGAAGTCGAAGGCGATCGGGTTGTTCAACCTTCAACGACATTGACTCTAGACCTGTTTAGTTCAAAGTTCAACATCGAGGTCGAAGTCCCTTCCGCGGGCCGTCTCCCTGGGCCCCGACCCCGCCGTCGCCGCCTGCCAGCCCCGGCATTCACCGCATCGCCACGGATGCGGTCTGGCGGACGCGCGTAGAACTCGGGCAGTATCGCCCTTGCCGCGCCGCGCTCTCGCGTCCCATCCTTTCCGCTGCGCGGCGACAGACCAGAGTTGTCATGAGCAGGAGGAGATCCCCCCATGTTGACCCGTCCCAGGCTCCGCTCCGCCCTCACCGCCCTCGCCCTCGTCCTGGGCGTCCTCTTCGCCCCCGGAGTCGGCGTGCTCGGCGGCGCCACCGACGCCCACGCCGCCACCAAACTCACCCACGCCCAGGCCACCGCCCGGTTCAGCTCGTCCGGGATCACCTGGTCCTCCTCCGGCGGCTGTTCGGACCGGAACAACGCCACGTGCACCTCCTTCGACCAGCTCAACCTGGCCACCGCCCAGGGCGCCCAGACCCTCAAGAGCGCCACCGGCTGCGCCCTCAACATCACCGGGGGTACGGAGACGGGTCACGCGGGTGGCACCTACTCGCACTGGAACGGCTACAAGCTCGACTTCGCGAAGAACACCTGCCTGAACAACTACGTCACCGGCACCTTCACCTACATCGGGCTCCGCGGCGACGGATACGCCCAGTACCAGGCGGGTTCCGGCAACGTCTACGTCAACGAGGGCAACCACTGGGACGTGACCTACTACAACTGCGGCGGCTGCTGACCGGGCCGGGCCGGCACGCACACGTGTGCCCCCTCCCTCCGCTTCGTCAGGAGCGGGAGGAGGGGGCACACGTGCCGTGGGGGACCGGACGGCCGGGGGGCGGGGTCTTGAGGGTCTTGACCGTTGAGGATCAGGAACCGACGCTCACGGTGAAGCGCCGGGGGTTGCCGTCGTTCGCGGCGCCCGAGACGTCCGGCTGACCGTCCGGGCGTACGTCGTCGTAGGGGAAGGCGTACCCGATCGGGCTGTTGGCGTGCACGATGCGGGACCAGTGGTTGGTCACGGCCTCCCGGTAGTAGTCCGCGGTGGTCGTCCCGTTCGGCTGGTCCGGATGGCTGAGCATGATCGAGCGGTTGAACCCCGCCGCCAGCCGCGCCAGCAGGGCCTTCTTGTCGTCCGAGTCGGCGGGGTTGTTGGTGAAGGGGCCGTGGTTGCAGGTGAAGACGTCCTTGGACACCGGCTTGCTGAACGTGTGGCCCCCGTCGAAGACCAGCGTGTCCCCGCTGACCCGGCCGGCCCGCACGCCCCGGCCGCCCTGCAGGTCGATCCGCAGATCGGTGGAGCGGTACCGCTCCCAGACCTGGTCGATCTGCGCGGTGAACAGGTCCCGGAACGGCATCTGGTCCGGCCGGTCGAAGTACGGTGCCATGAGGTTCTGCGGGGAGACGACCCGCAGCACCTGCCCGTCCGCACCCCGGGTGACCAACTGGTCCCAGGGCTGCCCGTCCGCCGCCGCCTGGGCGGTCAGCCCGTCCGCGATCCGCTGCACCGCACCGTCGGGCAGCGGGGCGACGGTGTGGGTGCTGTCGCCCTCCAGGGTCAGCCCGATCGGGAGCGCCGTGACGAGGTCGACGTAGCTGATGTTCGCGTAGAGCTGCTGCGGGTTGAAGGTGAACTCGCAGAAGGACCAGGTCCGCCCGTAGTTCGGGTCCGCGGAGGTGGCGAAGGCCGGCTCCACCAGGGCAGGGCCCGGGTTCAGGTAGAAGTCCAGCGTGTCGTCCCGTACGAAGTACACCCGGGCGCCGTACATCTGCGGGAGCGTCAGCACCACCGGAGCGCCGCCCGCCCCGTTGAGCGGGATCGAGCAGTCGACCGGCAGGGGGGTCTGTGCCGCGGCGGGGGAGTCCGGCCGGTAGAGGCTGCCGTCCGCGCGCAGGAGCACCCATCGGTCGGTGGACTGCTCGTGGCCGGTGACGTACGCCCGCACCGTGCCGGGGAGCGAGCGGTTCACCAGGGCCAGCTCGCAGGTCGCGGCGGCGGCCGAGGCGCGCGGCGAGAGGGCGCTGCCCCAGACGGGATAGCTGAGCGCCGCGGCAGAGGCGGCCGCGCCGGTGAGGAAGGTACGACGAGAGATCACGAGGAGCTCCGCAGGGGTGGGGGGTGAGAGGGGGAGCACGGCCGGACCGTGCGGACGGTGGGGGCCGCCCTGTGGTGCGCACCACTCTCACCACGCCCGTCACAGGGGTCAAGAGGTGTGACTGAGAGCGCTCTCAGTATCGTTGTTTCTTCACAACTCGTCTTCAAGAACCCCGTGTTGGCAGGTGCGGGGGTGTCACTCGCCCTCGTCCGGGCCGAGAGGCGACAAGAGGTGGAAGGAAGTGCGGCCCTCGACGCGGCCCGGCCGCCGGGGGCCCCGCGGAGGGGTGGCGGCCGGCGGCCCCGGTACCCGGCGGAGTAGGTGTTCCACTACGCTCGACCCCGCACGGCCCTCCCGGGCGTACCTCCACGCCCTCCCGCCTCTTTGTGGGAACCCCATAATGCGGAGTGGGTCCGAGATGGTGGATCGCACGCATGGTGCGAGGGTTCTGTCGGTCCTCGCCAGGAAACGGGGCAGGAGACTGTACGGATTCGACGGCGGTATTTGTGCCGCCGGATTCGTAGGGTCGGTACATGACCGTTGTGGACGAAATCCCGGGTGAGTCGAGCGACACGCGTGGCCGGGTGGCCGAGCTGCTGGCCCTGCGCGAGCAGGCGCGGCGCGGCCCGAGCGACCGGGCGACCGAGGCGCAGCACGCCAAGGGCAAGCTGACCGCCCGCGAGCGCATCGAACTCCTGCTGGACGCCGGTTCGTTCAAGGAGGTCGAGCAGCTCAGGCGGCACCGGGCCACCGGCTTCGGCCTGGAGTCCAAGAAGCCCTACACCGACGGTGTCATCACCGGCTGGGGCACCGTCGACGGCCGGACGGTCTTCGTCTACGCACACGACTTCCGGATCTTCGGAGGCGCACTGGGCGAGGCCCACGCCACCAAGATCCACAAGATCATGGACATGGCCATCTCGGCCGGAGCGCCGCTGGTCTCCCTGAACGACGGCGCCGGTGCCCGTATCCAGGAGGGCGTCAGCGCGCTCGCCGGCTACGGCGGCATCTTCCAGCGCAACACCCGGGCGTCCGGTGTCATCCCGCAGATCAGCGTGATGCTCGGCCCGTGCGCGGGCGGCGCGGCGTACAGCCCCGCCCTCACCGACTTCGTCTTCATGGTCCGCGAGACCTCGCAGATGTTCATCACCGGCCCGGACGTCGTCAAGGCGGTCACCGGCGAAGAGATCACCCAGAACGGCCTCGGCGGCGCGGACGTGCACGCCGAGACCTCGGGCGTCGCGCACTTCGCGTACGACGACGAGGAGACCTGCATCGCCGAGGTCCGCTACCTCATCGGGATGCTGCCCTCGAACAACCGCGAGAACCCCCCGTCGGTCGCGAGCGACGACCCGGCGGACCGGCGCGGCGAGGTCCTGCTGGACCTGGTGCCGGCCGACGGCAACCGCCCGTACGACATGCACAAGGTCATCGAGGAGCTCGTCGACGACGGCGACTACCTGGAGATCCACGAGCGCTGGGCCCGCAACATCATCTGCGCCCTCGCCCGGCTCGACGGTCAGGTCGTCGGGCTCGTCGCCAACCAGCCGCAGTCCCTGGCCGGTGTCCTGGACATCGAAGCGTCCGAGAAGGCCGCACGATTCGTCCAGATGTGTGACGCCTTCAACATCCCGATCATCACTCTTCTGGACGTACCCGGCTTCCTCCCCGGCGTGGACCAGGAGCACGGTGGGATCATCCGGCACGGTGCCAAGCTGCTCTACGCGTACTGCAACGCCACCGTGCCGAGGATCTCGCTGATCCTGCGCAAGGCGTACGGCGGTGCGTACATCGTCATGGACAGCCAGTCCATCGGCGCCGACCTCACCTACGCCTGGCCGACCAACGAGATCGCGGTCATGGGAGCCGAAGGTGCCGCCAACGTCATCTTCCGCCGCCAGATCGCCGAGGCCGAGGACCCCGAGGCCATGCGGACCCGCATGGTCAAGGAGTACAAGGCCGAGCTGATGCACCCGTACTACGCGGCGGAGCGCGGACTGGTCGACGACGTCATCGACCCGGCCGAGACCCGCGAGGTGCTGATCGCCTCGCTCGCGATGCTCCGGAACAAGCACGCCGACCTGCCGTCCCGCAAGCACGGCAACCCCCCGCAGTAGTCGCCGGCCCGCGCGGTACCCGCGCACCGACCACGACACCCTGCCGAGAAGACGGAGACATCCCATGAGCGTCACCACTGCCGAGTCCGTGCTGCGCGTCGAGAAGGGGCACGCCGCTCCCGAGGAGCTCGCGGCCATCACCGCCGTGCTGCTCGCCCGCGCCGCGGCCCAGCCCGTTCCCGCCCGCCGGCTCCGGGACACGGCCGGATGGCGCCGCCTGGAGCGCACCCCCGGCTTCCGCGCCCCGCACAGCTGGCAGGGCTGACACCCCTCCCGGGGGCCCGTAACCCCCCGCACGGCCCTGGAGGGCCGCTCTGAGTACGCATGAGGCCCCGGCCGGGAAATTCTCCGGCCGGGGCCATTGCATGGCCGGAAAGAGCCGTCTTCGCCGCCGGAGGGCGGGCCGCACGGCACAGGCACGACCCGGACGGCACAGGCACGAGAAGAAGCCCCGACCTCCCGGTGAACAACCGGGGGAGCGGGGCTTCTCGTCGCGCGGGGGCGTCCCCCCGAGGTGGGCGCAGTCAGCGCAGCCGGGCCATCAGGGCGTGCTCGACCAGGGTGATGAGGGCGCTCTTGGCGTCCGAGCGGTGGCGGGCGTCGGTGGTGAGGATCGGGGTGTCGGGTCCGATCTGGAGTGCCTCGCGTACTTCGTCGGGGGTGTACGGCTGGTGTCCGTCGAAGCCGTTGAGGGCGATGACGAAGGGGAGGCCGCTGTTCTCGAAGTAGTCGACCGCGGGGAAGCAGTCGGCGAGGCGGCGGGTGTCGACCAGGACGACGGCGCCGATGGCGCCGCGTACGAGGTCGTCCCACATGAACCAGAAACGGTCCTGCCCGGGGGTGCCGAACAGGTACAGGATCAGGTCCTGGTCCAGGGTGATGCGTCCGAAGTCCATGGCCACCGTGGTGGTGGTCTTGTCCCCGGTGTGGGTCAGGTCGTCGATGCCCGCGGACGCGGACGTCATCACGGCTTCGGTGCGCAGCGGGTTGATCTCCGAAACGGCACCGACAAACGTGGTCTTACCCACGCCGAAGCCCCCTGCCACCACGATCTTCGCCGAGGTGGTGGAGCGGGCCGCTCCGCCGCTAGAGCTTGCGAAGTCCACTGAGCACCCTTTCGAGCAGTGTCACATCTGGCTGGCCGCCGGCGGTCTCGTCGCCGCCGGGCTGATGGATAGCGACGAGTCCGGCCTCGGCCAGGTCGGCGACGAGGATCCGGGCAACGCCGAGCGGGATCGAGAGAAGGGCCGAGATCTCGGCCACCGACTTGATCTCGAAGCAGAGCCGGCAGATCCGCTGGTGCTCGGGCAACTGCCCTTGCAGCCGGGAAGGATCGGCCGTCGTACTCACCAGCGCCTCGATGGCGAGCTGGTAACGCGGCCGCGTCCGTCCGCCGGTCATGGCGTACGGACGGACCAACGGGTTGTGAGCGGCAGGTGCCGGCGGCGCGGGCCGCGAAGGCCGCTGCGCCACCGGCTGGATCCGGGGGGCCGGGGCCTCGAACCGCTGCGGCGGCTCCTGCCGGGGCTGGTACTCGGACTGCTGCCGCTGGGACCACCCCGGTCCCGGATGCTGAGGCCAGTCGGCTCCGCGCGGGTGCGGCTGTACGGGCTGCTGGGGCGGGAAATAGGGGTCGTAACCCTGCGCACCGCCCTCGCTGCTCGCTGCGGAAGGGAAGTTGAAGCGGTTTTCCCCGTGCTCGTCCGGAACCCGCTGACTGCCGTCATACGGGTGTCCGCCTGTGGGTGCTGCCACGTCTCCTCCTCCTACTGCCATTCGCCGATCCCAGAGGGGCCGCGCCACCGCACCCTATGGCGCGGTGACGAGAAACGCACTGTCTGTCTCCTAGTTGAGAAGACTTCCCTGGAGCTCGGCGCGCAGATCCGGCGTCAGGACGCCGCCCGCGCGGTCCACCAAAAGTGCCATTTCGTACCCAACCAGACCGATATCGGCGTCCGGGTGGGCCAGAACCGCCAGCGAGGATCCGTCCGAAATCGACATGATGAAGAGAAACCCTCGCTCCATCTCCACAACTGTCTGGTTGACGGCACCGCCCTCGAAGATCCGCGAAGCACCCGCGGTCAGCGACGTCAGACCGGAGGCGACGGCCGCCAGCTGGTCGGCGCGGTCGCGCGGGAACCCCTCGGACATGGCCAGCAGGAGTCCGTCGGCGGAGACCACCACCGTGTGCGACACCCCGGGGGTGCTGTCCACGAAGCTGGTGATCAACCAGTTGAGATTCTGCGCCGCCTGGCTCATCGGGCTCACACTAACGCTCCTGGTTGTAGGTATTACTGCTGTCCGACCCCTGCTTGCGTCCCTGCTGGATGCCGCGCCGGAGGTTGCTCAACCTGCCGCGGATGTCCTCGGGGGTGCGGGAGATCTGGGGCCCGCCCTGCTGGGTCTGCTCCGCGGTGCCTTCGACCAGATTGGCCTTGGGTACCCGCCGGGGAAGCCCCGAGAGGGTTATTCCGCCGGCCTTCGGGTCCCGGAGCTTCTCGGCCCGCTCCCAGCGCTCGTCGTTGGTCGAACGCCAGTCGTCCGTGCCTTCGCCGTCCTGCGGTTCGGTGGCCGAAGGTGGGTCCTGCCGCTGGGGCAGGCCGGCCGGATGCTGCGGCTGCCCGCCCCGGCGCGGGAGCCCCGCGTCGGTCATCTCGTGACCGGCGTTCGCGGTGGGACCCGAATGATCGAAGCCTACGCGCTCGGGCGTCTCCTCGGGAGCGCCGGGAGCAGATTCCGCTTCTTCCTGGGGCGGGGACTCGTAGGAGCCCTGGAAACCACCCTGTTCCGGCCACCCGCCCTGCTGGTGCTGGTCACCGTGGGGCGCGAAATGGTCACCGAACGAAGGCTGTTGGGTGTTCTGAGCCGGGTAACCCTGTTCCGCATAGCCGCTCTGGGGGAGCTGCTCGGCGTCCGGCCGGTAGGTGGCGTCCGCCGTGTACGGGTCGTACGCCGTCTGATGGCCGGCCTGCTCGAAGCCCTGCTGCTGCGCGTAGGGGTCCGGCTGGTAGGAGCCCTGATCGAACGTGCCCTGCGGGTAGCCGTTCCGGTCGTACGGGGGCTGCTCGTACCCGGGCTGCGGGTAGCCGTTCTGCTCGAACGGCTGCTGCGGGGCACCCTGTCCGGCGCCTTCGAACGGAGACTGCTCGCCGCCGGTGTGGGCGGCCTCCAGGGCGGCCCGGCGCTCCTCGCGCATCAGCGAGCGGCCCACCGGGTCGAGCGTCGGGGAGTCCCCCTCGTAGCGCGAGTCGTCGAAGCCGAGTTCGGCTGCCGTGCGCATTCCCGAGAGCTGCGGAGCGGGGGGCTGGGGGTGCTGCTGCTCCGGGATGATCGAGGAGACGGTGAAGTCGCCCGCCGGTGCGACGGGTTCGCCACCGCCACCGTGGGTGATCGCGTCCGGCAGCATGACCAGGGAGGTCGTACCGGCCTGCTCGCCCGACGGGCGCAGCTGCACCCGGACGCCGTGGCGGTCGGAGAGCCGGCCGACCACGAAGAGGCCCATCCGCTGGGAGACCGCGGCGTCCACGGTCGGCGGGTTGGCGAGCTTGTGGTTGATGTCGGCGAAGTCCTCGGCGGTGAGGCCGATTCCCTTGTCGTGGATCTCGATCATCACGCGGCCGTCCGGCAGCCGGGTCGCGGTGACCCGGACCTTGGTCTGCGGCGACGAGAAGACCGTGGCGTTCTCCAGCAGCTCCGCCAGCAGGTGCACGAGGTCGGTCACGGCCTGGCCGTGGATCTCGGTGTCCGGGACCCCGGTGAGTTCGATGCGCTCGTACGACTCCACCTCGGAGGAGGCGGCACGGAGCACGTCCACCAGGGGCACCGGCTGGTTCCAGCGGCGGCCCGGCTCCTCGCCGGCGAGCACCAGGAGGTTCTCGCCGTTGCGCCGCATACGGGTGGCCAGGTGGTCGAGCTTGAAGAGGCTCTCCAACTGGTCCGGGTCGGCCTCGTTGTTCTCCAGGCCGGTGATGAGGGTCAGCTGGCCCTCGATGAGCGACTGGTTGCGGCGCGAGAGGTTGGTGAAGATCGCGTTGACGTTCCCCCGGAGCATCGCCTGCTCCGCGGCGAGCCGGACGGCCTCGCGGTGCACCTGGTCGAAGGCGCGGGCGACCTCGCCGATCTCGTCGCTGGTGTTGATCGGGATGGGCTGGACCCGGGTGTCGACCCGGCCCGGGTCGGTCCGCGACAGCTGGTCGACGAGCGACGGCAGCCGCTGCTCGGCGACCTCGAAGGCGGCGGTGCGCAGCCGGCGCATCGCCCGGCTCATCTGCCGTGCCATGAATCCGGCCACGACGAACGCGGCGAGCAGGGCGACGACGACGATCGAGGCGTTGACGATGGCGTCGGTCTTGGCGTCGGAGGAGATCTGCGCGGCCTCCTCCACCGCCTTGTCGACGAGCTCGTCCGTGACGGTGGCGTACCCCTCGAACTTCGCGGTGGACGCGGCCAGCCACGTCTCCGGGGTGATGCCCTTCGCCTTCAGCTCGGACGGGGAGAGCCCCTTGCCGATCTGCGCGGCCATTCCGTCGAAGACGGAGCCGTCGACGGTGGGCGGGGCCACGAACGGCGCCCCCGTGGCCTCGGCCTGCTCCTTGGCGGCCTTCAACTGGTCGGCGCCCTCCGCGGCCTTGCCGGCCATGACCGTCCGAAGACGGTTCACGTCCGTCTCGGTGCCACCGGAGTTGAACTCGCCGAGCGCGATCTGTTCCAGGTAGTTGTACGAGCCGAAGGCCTTGACCTGGTCGTTGAAGGTGGTCTCCTTCTCGCTCGGACGCACCAGCAGGTGCAGTCCGATCGAGCGCTGGAGCGATTCGGCGGCCTGTGAGAGTTCGAGTGCGTAGACGGTACGGCCGTAGCTGGTGACGTTGCCGGTACCCAGGCCGAGCTCGTTGGCGAACTCCATCAGCGAGTGCTGGATCTGGGTGTAGCCCTCCTCGGTCTTCACCGGGTCCAGGCTCGTGGCGTACGCGGACTTCCGCAGCGCGGCGAGCTTCGGCTCCTCGCCCCTGAAGAGCTTCAGCCGACGCTGCAGACCCGCGGTCCGCGGCATGTCGGCCACCGCTTCGGTGAACCCGGACGCGGCGGCGTCGGTGGCGGCACGGCTCTGCGTCACGACGGAGGCGGTGGACTCCTTCGCCAGGAGGGGCTGGGCGGTGAGGTCGCGCTCGTTCAGCAGCGCCTGCCCGTACACCGAGGCCGCACGGACGACGAAGGCGGTCTTCTCGGCGTCCTGTGCCTCGTTCCAGGTGTCGATCGACCCCTTCACCTGGAAGCCGCCCATGATGAGGCCCACCAGCGCGGGGATCAGGAGGATCGCGTTCAGCCGCGTCGCCACGCGCCAGTTGCGCGGGGACAGCTTGCTCGTGCTGCCGACGGGCGATCCGTCGTCGGCCGTGTCCGCACGGTCGGCGCGCTCCCCGGGGGACACAGCGGTGCGCGGCGGCGTGAAGTTGCCCCGCTCAGGCTGCGTCGGGGAGCCTTCGTTGCTTCGCCTCACTCGACCAACAACCTCTCGGCGTCGGCACCTACGTTGTGCCGGTAAATTCGTTCAGGGCCGTACTACTCGGGAGTTCGCCGCATTCCAGCATGGGGACCTGCCGCGTTCCAAACACTCCGACTCGATCGTGCCGAGTGGCGCATGCCTCAGATAAAACGGGCATAAAGAACGAGCCCCGCCAAAAGGCGAGGCTCACATGAGCGGAGTGACACCGGACGGATGCGTCGGGTGTCGGCCCGCTGGAAATTCTCTGTCGAAACGTTATGAACGCGGGGGCGGATCGTGTCGAAGGACACAGGACCACCCCCGCGTGGCTACGGCAACTTGCCTACGCCGATACCGACTTATGCCTACTTGAGCCGGGCCATCAGGGCGTGCTCGACCAGGGTGATGAGGGCGCTCTTGGCGTCCGAGCGGTGGCGGGCGTCGGTGGTGAGGATCGGGGTGTCGGGTCCGATCTGGAGTGCCTCGCGTACTTCGTCGGGGGTGTACGGCTGGTGTCCGTCGAAGCCGTTGAGGGCGATGACGAAGGGGAGGCCGCTGTTCTCGAAGTAGTCGACCGCGGGGAAGCAGTCGGCGAGGCGGCGGGTGTCGACCAGGACGACAGCGCCGATGGCGCCGCGTACGAGGTCGTCCCACATGAACCAGAAACGGTCCTGCCCGGGGGTGCCGAACAGGTACAGGATCAGGTCCTGGTCCAGGGTGATGCGTCCGAAGTCCATGGCCACCGTGGTGGTGGTCTTGTCCCCGGTGTGGGTCAGGTCGTCGATGCCCGCGGACGCGGACGTCATCACGGCCTCGGTGCGCAGCGGGCTGATCTCCGAAACGGCACCGACAAACGTGGTCTTACCCACGCCGAAGCCCCCCGCCACCACGATCTTCGCGGACGTGGTGGAGCGGGCCGTACCGCCGCTAGAGCTTGCGAAGTCCACTGAGCACCCTTTCGAGCAGTGTCACATCCGGCGTTCCGCCGGTCTCTCCGTTGCCCGGCTGGTGGATGGCCACCATGCCGGCTTCCGCCAGGTCCGCGACCAGGATGCGGGCCACACCGAGCGGCATGGACAGCAGAGCCGAAACCTCGGCCACCGACTTGACCTCGCGGCAGAGGTGGCAGATCCGCTGGTGCTCGGGCAGCAGCGTCCCCAGGTGCGCGGGGTCGGCCGTCGTACTGACCAACGCCTCGATGGCGAGCTGGTAACGCGGTCGCGTCCGTCCGCCGGTCATGGCGTACGGACGAACCAGCGGCTGGTCGCCCTCGCCGTCGTACGACGCGTGGTGCAGAGCGCCGTACGGATCGGGTGAGGCGGGTGGCGGGGTCATGAATCCTCCGGGCGTGACAGCAGAGTGTCTACTCGCCGTCTGCAAGGGGCCGGTGGGGGCGGTTAGCGGCCGGACGAGTGAGGGTGGTGGGCAGTACCTGAGGAGATCCCGAGGGATTTCCGCTGCGTGGCCGCCTAGTGGAGCAGACTTCCTTGGAGCTCGGCGCGCAGGTCGGGCGTGAGGACGGAGCCGGCACGGTCGACGAGCAGAGCCATCTCGTAACCCACGAGGCCGATGTCGGCCTCCGGGTGTGCGAGAACGGCCAGCGACGAACCGTCCGAGACGGACATCAGGAACAGGAAGCCGCGCTCCATCTCCACCACCGTCTGGCTGACGGCGCCGCCCTCGAAGATCCGGGAGGCGCCGGCCGTCAGTGAGGTGAGCCCGGAGGCGACGGCCGCCAGCTGGTCGGCGCGGTCGCGCGGGAATCCTTCGGACATGGCCAGCAGGAGTCCGTCGGCGGAGACCACCACCGTGTGCGACACCCCGGGGGTGTTGTCCACGAAATTGGTGATCAGCCAGTTCAGATTCTGCGCGGCCTGACTCATGGGGCTCAACTAACGCTCCTGCTGGTGAGTGGGGCCGAGTTGGAAGCTGCCGGTCGACTGGCTGTTCGCCTGCCGACCCTGCTGGATGCCCCGGCGGAGATTGGTCAGACGCCCGCGCACGTCGTCGGGCGCACGCGAAACCTGAGGTCCGGACTGGTGATTCTGCTGCTGAGCGGTACCCGGAACCAAATTGGCACGCGGAACCCGCCGGGGAAGCCCCGAAGTGGTGACACCGCCGGCAGCCGGCTTCTTGACCCGCTCGGCCTGACGTACGAGTTCGTCGTTGGGCGAAGCCCGCCACGGACCGGACGGGGTTGCTTCTCCGGAGGAGCGACGCGGCGCCGCCGGAGCCGGAACGCCGTCGGACGGCGAAGGAGCCGCCGTCGCGTCGGCCGGCCGGCCGCCCTGCTGGGGGCCGTGGAACCAGTTGGTCTCGAGCGTGTCGTACAGCGGGGTGCGGCCGTCGCCCGGACCGGCCGGCGGCAACGCCTCGGGCGCGGGCCGGCGCGGCGGCAGCGAACGCTGGGGCGGCTCGGCTGCCGGAGCCGGACGCGGTACACCCTGCTCGTCGCCGCTGCCGTACTGGCGCGGAGCGGGCAGGCCCTGGTCCGGAACCCCGAAGTCGGGACGGGCGAACTGCGCGGTGCTCGCGGGGTCCTGCTGCTGCGGGACCTGCGGCGCCGAGAAGTCCGGGCGGGCGAACTCCGAGGTGGAGCCGGGACCCTGCCGGTCGTCGCCGGGAGTGCGCCGGTTCAGCGGGGAGGTGAAGTTCCGGTTGGGGACGGGTCCCGTCGGAGCCGCGAACTGTCCCGTGGCCTCGGCCTCTTCGTGCCCCCGGGGCGCGTCGGCCTGACCCCGGTGCTGTGCGCCCCGGTCCTCCGTGCCCCAGGTGGTGGTCGGTGGCTGGGGGTGCTGCGGCTGCGGGTTGCCCCCGGGCAGCTCGGCACGCGGGCCACCGGGCGGCGGCAGCTGACGGCCGGGACCGCCCGGCTGCTGGAACCCGTTCTGACCCGGACCGCCCTGACCCTGGCCGCCCATGCCCTGGCCGTGCTGGGGCTGGTTGCCCTGGTGCCGGCCGAACCCGGGCTGACCGCCCTGAACCTGACCGCCCTGACCGCCCTGGGCGAACGGATCGTTCTGGCCGCCCTGGGCGAACGGATCGTTCTGGCCGAACTGACCGTTCTGACCGTTCTGGCCGTTCTGGTTTCCGGGGTTGCCGGGGTTGCCCTGCCACTGCTGCGGCTGCTGCTGCCCGTTGGCTCCGCCGAAGACATCCTGTCGTACGGGACGGCCGCCCTGCTCCTGCCGGCCCATCGGGGCCTGGTGGGCCGGGGCGTTGTGCCCGAAGAGGTTCGGCTGGTCCTGCTCGGGACCGCTCTGCGGGCCGCGGGCGCCCAGCCGGGCACCACCGCCCTGCCGCTGCGGTTCGGGCCGCCCGAAGTCCTGCGGACCCTGCGGACGACCGGCCTGCGGGCCCGTCTGCGGGACGGACGGACCGCCCGGCTGCCGCTGGGGCCCACCGGTCTGCGGTCCACCCTGCGGACCTGGCTGCTGGGGGCCGCGCGCCGCGGTGTCGCGCGAGGGCAACGCCGCACGCGGACCGGAGCCCGCGCCGACCTGACCGCGCGCGGGGGCGGTGCCCGCCAGTCCCTTGGCCCCGGGCGCCGGACCGCCGAGACCGGCGCGCGGAGCACCGGAACCCCCGGCGAGCAGACCGCCGGGCGCCTGCTGGCCCCCGCCCGCCTTGGGCGGCGGCTGCTTGCCGCCCTGTGCGACGTCCACGGGCAGCATGACGAGTGCCGTGGTGCCGCCGGAGTCGGAGGGCCGGAGCTGGATGCGGATGCCGTGACGCAAGGACAGCCGGCCGACCACGAACAGACCCATGCGGCGGGAGACCGAGACGTCCACGGTGGGCGGCGAGGCGAGCCGCTCGTTGATCGCCGCGAGGTCCTCGGGCGAGAGACCGATACCGGTGTCGTGGATCTCGACGAGCACCCGGCCGTCCGGCAGGGCGTGACCGGTGACCCGGACCTTCGTCTGCGGCGAGGAGAACGACGTGGCGTTCTCCAGCAGCTCGGCGAGGAGGTGCACGAGGTCGTTGACGACCCGGCCGGCCACTTCGGTGGCGGGCACCGCGGCCAGTTCGATGCGCTCGTACTGCTCCACCTCGGAGGCGGCGGCACGGAGCACGTCGACCAGCGGGACAGGGCGGGTCCAGCGGCGGCCCGGCTCCTCACCGGCGAGGACGAGGAGGTTCTCGCCGTTCCGGCGCATACGGGTCGCGAGGTGGTCGAGCTTGAAGAGCGAGGAGAGCTGGTCCGGGTCGGCCTCGCGGGACTCCAGCTCGGAGATGAGCGAGAGCTGACGCTGGATGAGGCCCTGGCTGCGGCGCGAGAGGTTGGTGAACATCGCGTTGACGTTCCCTCGCAGGAGGGCCTGCTCGGCGGCGAGGCGGACGGCCTCGCGGTGCACGTCGTCGAAGGCCGCGGCCACCTGGCCGATCTCGTCACGGGAGTGGACACCGACGGACTCGACGGAGGTGTCGACGTCCTGCGGGTCGGTCTCGGAGAGCTGGCGGACGAGCTCGGGCAGCCGGTCCTGGGCGACCCGGGTCGCGGTGTCCTGGAGACGGCGCAGCGAGCGGATCATGGACCGGGCCACGACGAAGGCGCCGACGAGCGAGACGCCGAGCACCAGCAGGATGACGGCACCGTTGAGGATCGCCTCGCGCTGGGAGGCTTCGCGCAGCTCGCGGGCCTTGCCCTCCATGTCGCTGAGGAGGGTCGCCTCGATGGTTTCCATCGCCTGGATCTTGGTGGAGCTCTGGTCGTACCAGTCGAGGTAGGAGCGCGGCTTGCGCCCCTTGATGCCGACCGTCGTGTCGAGCACCTGCTTGGCGTAGGTGTTGGCCGCCTGGATCTCGGGGTTACCGCTGGAGAGCGGTGCGGTGAGATCGGAGGCGCTGTGCCCGGTGGTCGCGTAGATCGTCTCGAAGGAGTTCATCGCCAGGCTCTCCTTGCGGAGCGCGTTGCGACCGAACTGCTGGTCGTTGGCACTGAGGTGCGTCTTGGTGCTGTTCCCGCCCGGCAGCGCGGCGGCGATGATCGCCCGCTGGACCGAGGCGTACTCCTTGGCGGAGGAGAAGGCCGCCAGCGCACGGGTGCGCTTGATCATCTCCGGGCTGGAGGTCGCCTGGGCCATGTCCTGCGAGAGGCTCAGCAGCGAAGTGATCAACTGGCTGTACTGGTCGATCGTGTTGACGCTCGGAGTGCCCTTGGCGTACGCGGTCTTGCGGATGTCGCGGATCTGCCCGAGCTGCGTCGCGATCATGTTGACGCTGGCGTGGATGCCTTCGAGGGCCTCGTCGTTCTGCGTGTCCCCGATGGCCATGGTGGCGTCGAGGAACGCCTCCTTGGCCCGGTCCGTCTTCTTGCGGGGCTCGGTGACCTTGTAGTTGGTCACCTTCACGCCGTTGGAGAGCGGTCCCGCCGACTCGTCGCGCTCGACCTGCAGGGCCTGCGCGAGGGCGGTCGCCTGCTTGGTCATCTGGGTCAGCAGCTGCATGTGCTCCAGCTGCTGCATGTCGTTCATGGACTCGTTGATGCGGAGTCCACCCAGCGAGGTGGCGGCGACCACGGGGAGCGCCAGCAGGGAAACCAGGCGGGTGCTGATGCGCCAGTTACGCAGGGCTACGCGCGACCCCGTGCTCACCGGGTCACGGGGTTTTGCGGCCGCCGCCGGTTCGGCGCCCTCGGTCGTCGTGGAGCCCGGGCGCGCAGTCTGCTCCGCGCCGTCGCCGGCGCCTGCCGACCCGGGGTTCTGGGCGTGCTGGGGCGAGGAACCGCGGTCGGTCCCGCCGCGCGGCTCCTGTTCCGCCGGAGCGCTGCCATCCCTCTTGAAACGTCCCTGCACTAGCGTCGCAACCTCTGGACCAGGCGTCCCCCCGCATGCGCGGCGGTGACGGTGTCGGCGTCGTGGGGCGCTGGACGCGCCCCATGGTGGTCGATGAACGACCGGCGTTCTTGAACCCCCTCCGCCGCCTCTCGGCGCTGCGTTGCGCCCCTGCGCACCGGTCTCTACCCGCGGCGGTGCGTGGAATTCCAGCACAGTGCCGGACCTCCAACAAGGCCCACGGGTTCCCCTCGGGTGGGTGTTACGGGGTGTGATGGCCGTGTGACCAGCCGTGCGGCGTGTTCATGTGGAAAGTGGATCATTACGGACAGGGTGGCCGGATGAGTGTGGTGTCCCAGTCCTGATGATCAGGAGCGGAATAGAACATTCAGTGGTGCAATGTCCGTTTCTTCGGTCATGATCATCATTCCGGTATGCGGCATTTATGGGGTCGGCCGTGAGCAAACTCACATGATGATCGCCGTCTCATCCGGGGCCCGGCCGGGAATCCGATGTTTAGCCTGACGCTTTACTGGGATGGCGAACCCGACAACTGGGCGCACCCCCGGGTCGCGCCCCCGGCGACAAGGTCCGAACGGCAGATGAACACCACGCAGCCCCGCAAGCTCGCCAATCCCCGGCGCATTACGCTGGCGCACCTCGACGACGCCTCCACGCTGGGGGCCCCCGAGCGTCCCGAGCACACCGCCGAGCTGCCGGCGCGGACGGCCAACCCGCGCCGCACCATCCTCCGGTAGACGCGCCACCGGCATCACCGATACCACCGGCATCACCGGCACGACAGCCGCCCCGGGGCTGTCCGGCGACGATCCGCCGGACGCTCCCTGGTCCCCGCACGGCGAGGCGATAGCCTGGAGCGTCAGTCTTCAGCCAGCCAGCAAGTGAGGGGCGACAGCATCCCGTGCGCATCGCCAGGTTCTCCATCGACGGCAATGTCGCCTTCGGCGCCGTCGAGGGGGAGGGCACCGTGGAATCCGGTGGCCTCGTCCTCGACATCATCAAGGGCATTCCGTACGCCGACTTCGAGCTCTCCGGCACCAAGGTCCCGCTGAGCAAGGTCCGGCTCCTGCCCCCCGTGCTCCCCAACAAGGTCGTGGCCATCGGCCGCAACTACGCCGAGCACGCCGCCGAACTGGGCAATGAGGTCCCGGACGTCCCGGTCGCCTTCTTCAAGCCCACCACCTCGGTGATCGGCTCCGGCGACGCCATCGAGTACCCCTCCTTCTCCGACGAGGTCCACTACGAGGCCGAACTGGCCGTGGTGATCGGCCGGATGTGCCGCGAGGTCCCCCGCGAACGGGTCAAGGACGTCATCCTCGGCTACACCTGCGCCAACGACGTCACCGCCCGCGACGCGCAGAAACGCGAGAAGCAGTGGGCCCGGGCCAAGGGCTTCGACACCTCCTGCCCGCTGGGCCCCTGGGTGGAGACCGATCTGGACCCGTCCGACCTGACGATCCAGGCGACCGTCAACGGCGAGCAGCGTCAGCTCGGCCGTACGAGCGAGATGATCCGCTCCATCGAGGACCTGGTCGTCCACATCACCGAAGCGATGACGCTCCTCCCCGGTGACGTCATTCTCACCGGCACCCCCGCGGGGGTCGGCCCCCTGCACATCGGCGACGAGGTCGCCGTCACCATCGAAGGCATCGGCACTCTCACCAACAAGGTGATCAAGCGTGGTTAACGGATCTTCCCCCCGTGTCCGGTTCTGTCCCTCCCCGACCGGCAACCCCCACGTGGGCCTGGTCCGGACGGCCCTCTTCAACTGGGCCTTCGCCCGGCACAACCAGGGTTCGCTGGTCTTCCGCATCGAGGACACCGACGCGGCGCGCGACTCGGAGGAGTCGTACCAGCAGCTGCTCGACTCGATGCGCTGGCTCGGCTTCGACTGGGACGAGGGCCCCGAGATCGGCGGCCCGCACGCCCCGTACCGGCAGTCGCAGCGGATGGACGTCTACCGTGACGTCGCCGCGAAGCTGAAGGCCGGCGGCTACGCGTACGACTGCTACTGCACCACCGAGGAGCTCGATGCCCGCCGCGCCGCCGCCCGTGCCGCCGGCAAGCCGTCCGGGTACGACGGCCACTGCCGCGACCTCACCGCCGAGCAGGTGGCCGCGTACGAGGCCGAGGGCCGCGCGCACATCGTGCGCTTCCGGATGCCCGACGTACCGCAGACCTTCACCGACCTGGTGCGCGGTGAGCTGACCTTCCAGCCGGAGAACGTGCCGGACTACGGCATCGTCCGTGCCAACGGGGCCCCGCTCTACACGCTCGTCAACCCCGTCGACGACGCGCTGATGGAGATCACCCACGTCCTGCGCGGCGAGGACCTGCTCTCCTCCACCCCCCGCCAGCTCGCCCTGTACGCCGCCCTGACCGATCTGGGCATCGCCAAGGCGACCCCCGTCTTCGGCCACCTCCCCTACGTCATGGGGGAGGGCAACAAGAAGCTGTCCAAGCGTGACCCCGAGGCGTCCCTCAACCTCTACCGGGAGCGCGGCTTCCTGCCCGAGGGGCTGCTCAACTACCTCTCGCTGCTGGGCTGGTCGATCGCCGAGGACCGCGACATCTTCTCCGTCGAGGAGATGGTGGCCGCCTTCGACATCGCGGACGTCAACGCCAACCCGGCCCGCTTCGACCTCAAGAAGGCCGAGCACATCAACGCCGAGCACATCCGCCGGCTCGACGTGAAGGACTTCACCGAGGCGTGCGGTCCCTGGCTGCGGGCGCCGTACGCGAACTGGGCCCCCGAGGCGTTCGACGCGGACCGGTTCGCCGAGATCGCGCCGCACGCCCAGACCCGGGTGACGGTCCTCTCCGACATCACCGCCAACGTCGACTTCCTCTTCCTCGACCAGCCCGTCGAGGACGAGGCGTCCTGGGCCAAGGCGATGAAGGAGGGCTCCGACGCCCTGCTCACCACCGCCCGCGCCCATCTGGCCGGCGCCGAGTGGAACGCCGAGGCCCTGAAGAACGCCGTTCTCGCAGCGGGCGAGGCCCACGGCCTCAAGCTCGGCAAGGCCCAGGCCCCGGTACGCGTGGCCGTCACCGGCCGCACGGTCGGCCTGCCGCTCTTCGAGTCCATGGAGATCCTGGGCCGGGAGAAGACCCTGTCCCGGGTGGACGCGGCCCTGGCGAAGCTCACCGCCGCAACCGCGTAACGCGCACCGCACGCACGTCCCGAGGGGCGGACCACCGGAATCCCGGTGGTCCGCCCCTCGGGCGTCCCGGAAGCCTGTCCGGCCTGTCCGGCCTGTCCGGCCTGTCCGGCCTGTCCGGCCTGCCCGGCCTGTCCGGCCTGTCCGGCCTGCACGGCCTGCCCGGCCTTCTTGGCCGGTAGACGCCGGGCCGGGCGGGGGCGGGGCCGGTAGCGTGGCCCGCATGCCTATCTGCGCCGTGCTCTGGGACATCGACGACACGCTCTTCGACTATTCGGGAGCCGACCGGCAGGCCATGGCGCGGCTGCTGGAGCTGGAGGGGCTGCCCGGTGGTTACACCACGCCCGACGAGGCCCTGGACGACTGGCGGACGATCGCCGGACGTCACTGGACACGGTTCGCCGCGGGAGAGACCGACTACGAGGGTCAGCGCAGGGGCCGGGTGCGGGAGTTCCTGGCACGGGACCTGGAGGACGCGGAGGCCGACGCGTGGTTCGGGCGGCACGCGGCTCACTACGAGGCCGCCTGGAGCCTCTTCCCGGACGTGATTCCGGTCCTCGACCTGCTGGACGGCTACCGTCACGGCGTCCTCTCGAACGCGGGCGCCGTGACGCAGGACCGCAAGCTGCTCACGCTGGGCGTACGGCACCGGTTCGAGGCGTTCCTGTGCGCCGTGGAGCTGGGCGTCTCCAAGCCGGATCCGGGCGCCTTCCACGCCGCCTGCGAGGCGCTCGCGCTGGACCCGCACGAGGTCGCGTACGTCGGCGACGAACCCGACACCGACGCCGCGGGCGCGGTCGCGGCCGGGCTGACGGGGATCTGGCTGGACCGCTGGGAGCGCGGCGGGAGGGCCGATCTCGTACGGATCACGAGCCTCCACCAGTTGCCCGCACTGCTGTCCGGCGATACCCGTTTTGGAGCGCCGGACACCTTCGGGTAATGTTCTTTCTGCGCCGCCCGAGCGGGCCGAAAGATCCGGCCGGGACGCGCACACGGAGACAAGACCCGCAGGGGTTGCGTTTCAGTGGGCTATGGTGTAATTGGCAACACTACGGTTTCTGGTACCGTCATTCTAGGTTCGAGTCCTGGTAGCCCAGCGCAAGACTGAAGCAAGCACGATCGAAGTACACGCCCCCGTTGTGTAGCGGCCTAGCACGCTGCCCTCTCACGGCAGTAGCGCCGGTTCGAATCCGGTCGGGGGTACAGATCCTTCCCGCGGGAACAATCCGGGTCGCACCCGATGTTCCTGATGCAGGATCGCTAGGGCCCCCGTTGTGTAGCGGCCTAGCACGCTGCCCTCTCACGGCAGTAGCGCCGGTTCGAATCCGGTCGGGGGTACGTACCACACCATGGGCTATGGTGTAATTGGCAACACTACGGTTTCTGGTACCGTCATTCTAGGTTCGAGTCCTGGTAGCCCAGCGCAAGTACCGATTTCGGCAAGGTTGTTCAGCCGGTCTGAAGTCACACGCCCCCGTTGTGTAGCGGCCTAGCACGCTGCCCTCTCACGGCAGTAGCGCCGGTTCGAATCCGGTCGGGGGTACAACGCAGCAGAAGAGAAAGGCCCTCCACTCCGGTGGAGGGCCTTTCTCGTGCTCCCGGGCCGTGGGTGCGAGTCGTGCACCGGGGCCCGCCCCACATCTCACCTCCCCTGCCCGGCCGTTACAGCCCGGACGCCCGGAACATGAAAAAGGCCGCTACGACGCTGGGGCGGCCAGTGCGAACAGGAGCGGTGACGCGAGCAAGGGCGGTAACGGGAACAACGGGTGAGGAAACGGAGGCACGGGGCGGGCGAACGGTCGTCGAGGGTGATCAGCCGCGGCGCAGCGCCTCGCTGAGCCGCGCGGCCGAGTCGATGACCGCCTGCGCGTGCATCCGTCCCGGGTGCCGCGTCAGCCGCTCGATCGGGCCGGAGATGGAGACCGCGGCCACCACCCGGTTCGAGGGGCCGCGCACCGGGGCCGAGACCGACGCGACGCCCGGTTCGCGCTCACCGATCGACTGGGCCCATCCCCTGCGACGTACCCCGGAGAGGGCCGTAGCCGTGAACCGGGCGCCCTGGAGACCCCGGTGGAGGCGTTCGGGCTCCTCCCAGGCCATCAGGATCTGCGCGGAGGAGCCCGCCTTCATGGTGAGCGTGGAGCCGACCGGCACGGTGTCCCTGAGCCCGGAGAGCCGTTCGGCCGCGGCGACACAGATGCGCATGTCGCCCTGGCGGCGGTAGAGCTGCGCGCTCTCGCCCGTGATGTCGCGGAGGTGGGTGAGTACGGGTCCTGCCGTCGCCAGGAGGCGGTCCTCGCCGGCTGCCGCAGCGAGCTCGGCGAGCCGCGGGCCGAGGATGAACCGGCCCTGCATGTCCCGGGCCACCAAGCGGTGGTGTTCGAGTGCCACGGCCAGCCGGTGGGCCGTGGGGCGAGCGAGACCGGTCGCCGCGACCAGCCCGGCGAGGGTGGCCGGACCGGACTCCAGAGCGCTCAGTACGAGTGCAGCCTTGTCGAGAACGCCGACGCCGCTAGAGTTGTCCATACGACGATATTCGCGTCTCACTCTGTGAAACGCAAGTTCAATTTCCCGTGGAAGTTGCGAACCTGTACCGACGGCCGTACAACGGCCCGCAGTCGCCGCCCCGATCGGGGGAGCCGTCCCGCACGGGACAGGGGCGGTGGCGCACCGAATCTCTAGTTGGGCCGGCGAAGACGCCGGTCGGAGGGAAAGCGATGGGTAGGACACTCGCGGAGAAGGTCTGGGACGACCACGTCGTCCGGCGCGCAGAGGGCGAGCCCGACCTCCTCTACATCGATCTGCACCTTCTGCACGAGGTGACCAGTCCGCAGGCCTTCGACGGTCTCCGGCAGGCCGGACGCCCGGTGCGGCGCCTCGACCTCACCATCGCCACCGAGGATCACAACACTCCGACCCTCGACATCGACAAGCCGATCGCCGACCCGGTGTCCCGCGCCCAGCTGGAGACCCTGCGGAAGAACTGCGCGGAGTTCGGCGTCCGCCTGCACCCGCTCGGCGACGTCGAGCAGGGCGTCGTGCACGTGGTCGGCCCTCAGTTGGGCCTCACCCAGCCGGGCATGACCGTCGTCTGCGGCGACTCCCACACCTCCACCCACGGCGCCTTCGGCGGACTGGCGTTCGGCATCGGCACCAGCCAGGTGGAGCACGTACTGGCCACCCAGACGCTGCCGATGGCCCGCCCGAAGACGATGGCCATCACCATCGACGGCGACCTCCCCGAGGACGTCACGGCCAAGGACCTCATCCTGGCGGTCATCGCCCGGATCGGCACCGGCGGCGGCCAGGGATACATCCTCGAATACCGCGGCTCCGCCATCGAGAAGCTCTCGATGGAAGCGCGGATGACCATCTGCAACATGTCGATCGAGGCCGGCGCCCGCGCGGGCATGATCGCCCCGGACGAGACGACCTTCGCGTATCTGAAGGGCCGCCCGCACGCCCCCGTGGGCGAGGACTGGGACGCCGCCGTCGCGTACTGGAAGACCCTGCGCACGGACGACGACGCCGTCTTCGACGCCGAGGTGGTCTTCGAGGCCGCCGCGCTCGCCCCGTTCGTGACCTGGGGCACCAACCCCGGCCAGGGTGCTCCGCTCTCCGCCAACGTCCCCGACCCCGCTTCGTACGAGGACGCCTCGGAGCGCGTCGCCGCCGAAAAGGCGCTGGAGTACATGGGGTTGACCGCCGGCCAGCCGCTCCGCGACATCGGCGTGGACACCGTCTTCGTCGGTTCCTGCACCAACGGCCGCATCGAGGACCTGCGCAACGTCGCCGCGATCATGGACGGCCGCAAAGTCGCCGACGGCGTGCGGATGCTGGTCGTCCCCGGCTCGGTCCGGGTCGCTCTGCAGGCGGTCTCGGAGGGCCTGGACAAGGTCTTCACCGCGGCCGGTGCCGAATGGCGCCACGCGGGCTGCTCGATGTGTCTCGGCATGAACCCGGACCAGCTGGCACCCGGCGAGCGCTCCGCCTCCACCTCGAACCGCAACTTCGAGGGCCGGCAGGGCAAGGGCGGCCGGACCCACCTGGTCTCCCCGCAGGTCGCCGCCGCCACCGCGGTCCTCGGCCACCTGGCCTCGCCCGCCGACCTGTCCGACGACCGCACGCCTGCCGGAGTCTGAGAACCATGGAAGCTTTCACCGCACACACCGGCCGGGCCGTCCCGCTGCGCCGCAGCAACGTCGACACGGACCAGATCATCCCCGCGCACTGGCTGAAGAAGGTCACCCGCGACGGGTTCGAGGACGGCCTCTTCGAAGCCTGGCGCAAGGACGAGAACTTCATCCTCAACCGCCCCGAACGACAGGGTGCCTCGGTGCTGGTGGCCGGCCCCGACTTCGGTACCGGCTCCTCCCGTGAGCACGCCGTCTGGGCGCTCCAGAACTACGGCTTCAAGACCGTCATCTCGGCCCGGTTCGCCGACATCTTCCGCGGCAACTCGCTGAAGAACGGCCTGTTGACCGTGGTGCTCGACCAGTCCGTCGTGGACGCGCTGTCGGACCTGACCGAGGCCGACCCCACGGCCGAGATCACCGTCGACCTGGAGGCCCGCCAGGTCCGTGCCGAGGGCATCGAAGCGCCCTTCGAGCTCGACGAGAACGCCCGCTGGCGTCTGTTGAACGGGCTGGACGACATCAGCCTCACCCTGCAGAACGAAGCGGACATCGCGGCATATGAGGTGGCAAGGCCGACCTTCAAGCCGCGTACAATTGAGGTCTGAGCAGCGCTTTTCCAGACTGCGCCCCCTGCCTTCGGGTAGGGGGCGCAGTCGGTTGTTGAGACCCTGTCGGGCGACAACTCGCCCCAGATGGCACAATCGGTGCATGGAAGGCGACAACCAACTCAAGCTCTATGGCCAAGTCGCCGACCAATTGAAGGAAGCGCACGGAAGGGTGCGCGCACTGCAAGTCCCGGAGGGCGTACGGATGGCGCTGTCCCGGAAGCTGTTGGCCGTCACGGCGATGGCGAAGCACGATCTCTCAGGCGCGGCAAGGCGCCTGGACCGGTTGATGAAGGACCTCGATGAGGACCGATTCCCCGAAGGTGACTGACTCCGCGGAAGTCCGCATCAGTCGACTTCGTTGCGGCACTAGGGTGATTAGCCCGTTTCGTGTTTGATTTGCGGTATATATCTGCCTAACGTGCGAAAACGCTTGAACACTTTCGTTCTGGCAATGTCTCCGAAGGGGAAGACGTGAACAAGGCTCAGCTCGTAGAAGCGATTGCCGAGAAGGTCGGCGGCCGCCAGCAGGCCGCTGACGCGGTGGACGCGGTACTCGACGCGATCGTCCGCGCCGTCGTGGCCGGAGACCGTGTTTCGGTCACCGGTTTCGGCTCGTTCGAGAAGGTCGACCGCCCGGCGCGGTACGCCCGCAACCCGCAGACCGGCGAGCGCGTCCGGGTCAAGAAGACCTCGGTGCCCCGCTTCCGCGCGGGTCAGGGCTTCAAGGACCTGGTGAGCGGCTCCAAGAAGCTCCCCAAGAACGACGTGGCCGTGAAGAAGGCGCCCAAGGGCAGCCTCTCGGGCGGTGCTTCCACCCGTACGACCACCAAGGCCGCGGCCAAGAAGGCCACCGCCCGCAAGGCGGCGACGGCGCGGAAGACCACGGCTGCCGCCACGACGACGGCGGCGAAGAAGACCACCGCCACCCCCGCGAAGAAGGCGACCACCGCCGCAGCGGCGAAGAAGACCACGGCGGCCGCGAAGAAGGCGGCCACGCCGGCGAAGAAGACCACCGCCGTCGCCAAGAAGACGGCCCCGGCCAAGAAGGCCACCGCCAAGAAGGCGCCCGCCAAGAAGACCACGGCGCGCACCACCACGGCCAAGAAGGCTGCCGCCGCTCGCAAGAAGTGAGACCGAGCACCCGCTCGTTCTCGCACGACGCGCCGGGCCGGGTTCCCCTCGGGGAGCCCGGCCCGCGGGCTGTCCGGGGCCGGCTGGGCCGTGTCCGACCCTTCGCGCCGAGCGGGCGGCGCCCGGCGCGGCACTAGAAGGTCTGCAGGGTCACCAGGTCGATCCGGAGCGAGGCACCCTCGCCCGACCCCTCGATCCGCACCCGCTGGCCGGGACGGAGCAGCCGGAGGCCGCCCGCGTCGAACGCGGCGGTACCGAAGTCCACCGGGGTGCCGTCATCGAGCAGCACACTGCCGCTGCGGGTCTCGGAGTCGTACGTGTACGCGGTCGCCTGCATGGCCCGCAGCCTATCGCCCGGTGGGGGCGGGGTCCGCGGGCCGCGGGACCGCCTCCAGCGCCCGTCGCGCGGTGTCGCCGAGTTCCGCCGTGCGCGGCCCCACGCCCAGGGCCAGTGCCACCCGCAGATCGTCCCCGGTGTCCACGTCCCGGCGGACCGAATCCAGGCCCGCGGTCGGCACCTCCCGCGCCCCCGACGCGAGATGACGCTCGCGCGAGGGCCCGCCGAAAGCAGGCCGCAATTCCACTCCGGGTGCCGCCGAGAGAAATGTCGTTCCGATTCCCGCGGCGTCCGAAAGGAATGTCCGGGGAAATCCGGAAGAGAATACGAGGACCCGGGACAATTCTGAGGGGCGCAGCGCGGGGAGATCCGCGTTGAGGGCCGCGACCGGAGCCGCCGGCCGCCCGGCGCGCACCAGACCCGCGCCGTACGCGAGCGCCGCGTTGAGACCGGCGGCCGGGAAGTCGGGTGCGACGCGGGCTCCCAGCGCCGCCAGACGGTCCGCCGCCAGTGGGTCGTCCGTGACGACCACCACATCCCGTACGTCCGGACAGGAGAGCGCCGCCGCGACCGTGTCCTCGGCGAAGGCCAGCGCGAGCCGGGGGCGCAGCCCTTCGCCCAGGGCGTCCCGCAGTCTGCTTTTGGCGTACGCCAAGAGCTTCAACGGGACGACCAGTGACCAGCCGCCGAGCGGGTCGGTGTTCGTGGTGATCTCCCCCTCCGTGAACGTCGGCCCCATTCTCGCCTGTCGGGGGCGACCGCCTGCAGGTCCGGTCCGGGGAGCGGGGCGTACGGTGTTCTCGACAGAGCGAGGGCCTGGTGCGGGACATGACCGTCCGAGGCTGAGCAGCAGGTCAGGTCCGAGAGAAACCCGAGTGAGAGGTGTCCGAGTGCCCCGCCGCAGAATCGGCTTCTGGTACCGCCTGGCGGCGGCCATCGCGAAGCCGCCACTGGTGGTTCTCTTCAAGCGCGACTGGCGGGGAATGGAGAACATTCCGGCCGACGGCGGATTCATCACGGTCGTCAACCACAACTCCTACGTGGACCCCCTCTCCTACGGGCACTTCCAGTACAACACCGGCCGGGTGCCGAGGTTCCTGGCGAAGGCCGCTCTCTTCCGGGCCCCGTTCGTCGGCATGATGCTGCGCGGTACCGGCCAGATCCCGGTGTACCGCGAGACCACCGACGCGCTGAACGCCTTCCGCGCCGCCGTGGCTGCGATCGAGGACGGCGAGTGCGTCGCCTTCTACCCCGAGGGCACCCTCACCCGCGACCCCGACATGTGGCCCATGAACGGCAAGACCGGCGCCGCCCGTGTCGCGTTGACGACCCGGGCGCCCGTCATCCCGGTCGCCCAGTGGGGCGCGAACCTCGCGATGCCGCCGTACGCCAAGGAGAACAAGTACCGGTTCTTCCCCCGGAAGACCCTCCAGGTGCAGGTCGGCCCTCCCGTCGACCTCAGCCGCTTCTACGACGCCCAGCCGACTCCCGAGGTGCTGCGCGAGGTCACCGCCGCCATCATGGCCGCGATCACCGAGCAACTGGAGATCGTCCGGGGCGAGAAGGCTCCCGCCGAGCCGTACGACCACCGCAAGGCCCGCGCGAACCAGCGGCGCGCGGCCGAAGAGAAGGGCTCCCAGTGACTCTCCCGCGCAAAGTTGCCGTCTTCGGGGCAGGCTCCTGGGGCACGGCCTTCGCCGTGATCCTGGGCGACGCCGGCTGCGAGGTCACCCTCTGCGCCCGCCGTCCCGAGGTCGTCGAGGCCATCAACACCACCCGGACCAACCCCGGCTACCTCCCCGGCGCGGAACTGCCCGCGTCCGTCCGGGCCACCACCGACCCCGCCGAGGCGCTGCGCGGCGCGGAGTTCGCGGTGCTCACGGTGCCCTCCCAGACCCTGCGCGCCAACCTCGCCCGGTGGGCCCCGCACCTGGAACCGGACACCGTCCTCGTCTCCCTGATGAAGGGCGTCGAACTCGGCACCGCCAAGCTGATGAGCGAGGTGATCACGGACGTGACGAAGGTCTCCGCCGACCGTGTCGCCGTCGTCACCGGCCCCAACCTCGCCGGGGAGATCGCCCAACGGCGCCCCGCGGCGGCCGTCGTGGCCTGCACGGACGAGTCGGTGGCCCAGCGGCTCCAGGCCGCCTGCCACACCCCGTACTTCCGCCCGTACACCAACACCGACGTCGTCGGCTGCGAACTCGGCGGGGCCGTCAAGAACGTCATCGGCCTCGCGGTCGGTATCGCCGACGGCATGGGACTCGGTGACAACGCCAAGGGCTCGCTCATCACCCGGGGGCTCGCGGAGACCACCCGGCTGGGTCTCGCCATGGGCGCGGACCCGTTGACGTTCTCCGGACTCGCGGGCCTCGGGGACCTGGTGGCGACCTGCTCCTCGCCGCTCTCGCGCAACCACTCCTTCGGCACCAACCTCGGGCGGGGCATGACGCTCCAGGAGGCGATCGCCGCCACCAGCCAGACCGCCGAAGGAGTCAAGTCCTGCGAATCGGTGCTCGATCTGGCGCGCCGGCACGGGGTCGACATGCCGATCACGGAGACCGTCGTCGAGATCGTCCACGAGGGCAAGTCGCCGGTCGTCGCGGTCAAGGAGTTGATGTCGCGGAGCGCCAAGCCCGAGCGGCGCTGACTCCTTCCGGTACCAGCAGGTACGCTCATCGCGATATGAGCAGCGAGAACCTCCCCCAGAGCCCTGAGCGTCCCGAGAGCCCTGAGGGCCCCGAGAGCCCTGGGCAGCAGCGCCGCAAGCCGCGTGTGGCCGTCGTGTTCGGCGGACGTAGTTCCGAACACGGCATCTCGGTCGTCACGGCCGGCGCCGTCCTGAAAGCCATCGACCGGACCGTCTACGACGTCCTGCCGATCGGCATCACCAAGGACGGCCGCTGGGCACTCACCGGCGACGACCCGGCCCGCATGGCCATCACCGACCGGCAGGTTCCCGACGTGGACGCGCTCGCCGAGTCGGAGAAGGGCGGCGTGGTTCTCTCGGTGGACCCGGGCAGCCGTGAAGTCGTCCTCAACGAGCCGGGATCGGTGCCCCGGGCACTCGGTGAGGTGGACGTCGTCTTCCCCGTGCTGCACGGCCCGTACGGCGAGGACGGCACCCTCCAGGGCCTCCTGGAACTCTCCGGTGTCCCCTACGTCGGCGCGGGCGTCCTCGCCTCGGCCGTCGGCCAGGACAAGGAGTACATGAAGCGGGTCTTCCTCTCCTTCGGGCTCCCCGTCGGTCCCTTCCTGGTCGTCCGTCCGCGGGAGTGGGAGAGCGACCCCTCCGCCGCCCGCAAGCGGATCGTGGACTTCGCCGGCGAGCACGGCTGGCCGCTCTTCGTGAAGCCCGCGCGCGGCGGTTCGTCGGTGGGCATCACCAAGGTCGACGGGCTCGGCGGGCTGGACGAGGCGATCGAGGAGGCCCGCCGCCACGACCCGAAGTTCCTCGTCGAGTCGCTGCTGAGCGGACGCGAGATCGAGTGCGGGGTGCTGGAGTTCGAGGACGGTCCGCGCGCCAGCGTGCCGGCCGAGATCCCGCCGGTCACCGCACACGACTTCTACGACTTCGAGGCCAAGTACATCGACGCGGCCGACGCCCTGGTGCCCGCTCCGCTCACCCCCGAGCAGACCGCGGAGGTCCAGCGGCTCGCCGTCGCGGCCTTCGAGTCCGTCTCCTGCGAGGGACTGGTGCGCGCCGACTTCTTCCTCACCGACGACGGCGGGTTCGTCATCAACGAGGTCAACACCCTGCCCGGATTCACCCCCATCTCGATGTTCCCGAGGATGTGGCAGGAGAGCGGCGTCAACTACCCGGAGCTGGTCGACCGGCTCATCCAGGCGGCCCTGACCCGCTCCACCGGCCTGCGCTGACACCGCGCCCGCCCCGCCCGGCCGCCGCACCACCGGCCGGGCGGGGCGGGGGTGCGGCGGCACACGTCGGGGCCGTGGTTCACAGGCTGTCGGGGACCGTCTCGCGCACCGGCTTCGCGAACTCGGCGAGCGGGCTCGCGTCGTGGGCGTACTCGACCCCCAGGGTGACCTCGACATACGCCTTGCGGTACGTCGTCGTGAACCGGGGCCCCGCGTCCGGGCGTTGCTCCAGCAGCCAGTTGACGCCGTCCGCGTCGATCCCCCTGGAAGCCGAGTCCGCCATGGCGGCGGGCCGGGGAACCCCGCAGCGAAGTACGATCGCCCCGTCCCCCCAGCCGGCGGTCAGCTCCGACTCCGGTGCGGGATCGCTGCGTTCCAGCCCGGCCACGGTCTTCGGCAGCGCCTCGTGCAGCGCCGAACAGTACGCGGCGGCGTCCCGGGACGGGGTGGGCACCGCGACCGACGGCTGAGAGCCGCCGGAGCAGCCCGCCGCCAGCAGGAGCGCGGCGGCGGACGGCACGAGGAACGACGGGCGGAGCGGCCGGCGGCGGGAAGACGTCACCGGACCAGCGTAGACGGGGGTCAGAGGTGGACTACGGGGCAGGTCAGGGTTCGCGTGATGCCTTCCACCTGCTGGACCCGGGCGACCACCATGCGGCCGATCTCGTCCACCGTGTCGGCTTGGGCACGCACGATCACGTCGTAGGGGCCGGTGACGTCCTCTGCCTGGATCACTCCCGGAAGTTTCGCGATGGTTTCGGCGACGATCGACGCCTTGCCCACCTCGGTCTGAATAAGGATGTACGCCTGTACCACGGAACCTCCAGGGCGGCCACGAGGATCATGTGGGGGAGAGGGACGCCACGTTATCGCGTCGCAGAGGGGAGCGGGGAGACCCGGGACCGGGAGACGTCCGTAGCGTGGCGTACGGGCGACACGGGACGACGTGTCTCCCGACATCACAGACAGCGGTGACCGCCCGCGACCGGGCCCGTGCGGGGGGACGGGCGCACCCGCGCGGACACGTCGGAGCAGCCCGCACCGGACGCCGGTGCGACGAACGAGAGGTGACACCCGGTGAAGGGAACCGTGGGTGAGTTGGGGGAGTTCGGGCTCATCAGAGAGCTGACCGCCCGCCTCACCACCACTCCGGCGGTACGGCTGGGGCCCGGCGACGACGCCGCGGTCGTGGCGGCTCCGGACCGCAGGGTCGTGGCGAGTACCGACGTACTGATCGAAGGACGCCACTTCCGCCGCGACTGGTCGACCGCGTACGACGTCGGACGCAAGGCCGCGGCGCAGAACCTCGCCGACATCGCGGCGATGGGCGCCGTGCCCACCGCCCTGCTCCTCGGCCTCGTCGTACCGGCGAGCCTCCCGGTGACCTGGGCGACCGAACTCATGGACGGGCTCCGCGACGAGTGCCAGGTCGCCGGGGCGGCCGTGGTCGGCGGCGACGTGGTCGGCGGGGACACCATCACCGTCGCGATCACCGCGCTCGGCGACCTCCGCAACCACGAACCGGTCACCCGGGCCGGCGCCCGCCCCGGCGACGTCGTCGCGGTCACCGGCTGGCTCGGCTGGTCCGCCGCCGGATTCGCCGTACTCTCCCGGGGATTCCGCTCGCCCCGGGCCTTCGTGGAAGCCCACCGTCGCCCCGAACCGCCCTACCACGCGGGCCCCGCGGCCGCCGGGCTCGGCGCCACCGCGATGACCGACGTCAGCGACGGACTGGTCGCCGACCTCGGACACATCGCCGAGGCCAGCAAGGTCCGTATCGACCTGCGCTCAGGACTCATCGACATTCCGTCCCAGATGTCGGACATCGGACAGGCGGTCGGCGTCGACCCGCTCCAGTGGGTGCTCACCGGGGGAGAGGACCACGCGATCGTGGCGACCTTCCCGCCCGACGTGAAGCTGCCTGCCCGCTGGAGGGTGATCGGCGAGGTCCTGAACCCGTCCGCCCTCCCCCGGGTCACCGTCGACGGTGCGCCCTGGACGAGCAGGGGAGGCTGGGACCACTTCGGCGACGTCGAGGACGCGCCATAGGCCTGCCCCGGTCGTCCCACCTTCCCCACCCCGTCCCCACCGGCCGGACTCCCCGTCCCCGGAGTCCGGCACCCGGAGTCCGGCACCCGGAGTCCGGCACCCGGAGTCCGGCCGGTGGACCGTCGACCCCGCGCATCACCGCGCCCAGTACATTGCGGGCATGCCGATATCTGCCGCCGCCGTACCTCCCCGTGTCCTCACCGTCGCCGGATCGGACTCCGGCGGCGGTGCCGGCATCCAGGCCGACCTCAAGACGATGCTGGCGCTGGGCGTGCACGGCATGAGCGTGCTGACCGCCGTGACCGCCCAGAACTCCCTGGGCGTCCAGGGCGCCTGGGAGTTGCCGGCCGACGCGGTACGCGCCCAGTACCGCAGCGTCGTGGACGACATCGGAATCCAGGCGGTGAAGACGGGCATGCTGTCGTCCGCCGCACTGGTCGGGACGGTCGCCGAACTCCTCGCGGGCACCGGTGTCCCGGTCGTTGTCGATCCGGTGGGGGTCTCCAAACACGGGGACGCGCTGCTCGCCGCCGAGGCCCTCGATTCCGTACGGACCACCCTGCTGCCCCTGGCCACGGTCGCCACCCCGAACCTGGACGAAGTGGCACAGCTCACGGGCGTGGAGGTGGTCGAGGAGTCCGACATGCGACGGGCGGCCGCCGCCGTGCTCGCCTTCGGCCCGCGCTGGGTGGTGATCAAGGGCGGCCATCTGCCCGGTGAGGCCGTCGACCTGCTCACCGACGGTGACCGGGAGCACTGGCTGCGTGCCCCGCGCCATGACAACCGGCACACCCACGGCACGGGGTGCACCCTCGCCTCGGCCATCGCCTGCGGGCTGGCACGCGGTCAGAACGTGCCCACGGCGGTCCGGAACGCGAAGACCTACGTCACCGGGGCGATCGAGGCCGGCTTCCCCCTCGGCTCCGGCATCGGCCCGGTCGACCACGGCTGGCGCAGCCGCCGGGCCTGAAGGCGCGGGACGCTCCCGGCCCCCCGTCCGCCCAGCCCTCGGTCTCCGCCCCTGCCCCCGCCCCCGTCGCCCCGGGCCCGGGGCGACGGGGGCGGGGCGACGGGGCCGTCTCCGGCCGGGCGCAGCAAAAAGCCGGTCCACCGAGGTGGACCGGCTTTTTGGGCAACCGGAAGGCTGCGCTACGACGGGGACGTCAGCGCGCGACCTTGCCGGCCTTGATGCACGAGGTGCAGACGTTGAGCCGCTTCGGCGTCCGACCGACCACGGCACGCACGCGCTGGATGTTGGGATTCCAGCGACGAGACGTACGGCGGTGCGAGTGGGAGATGCTGTTGCCGAAGCCCGGCCCCTTGCCACAGACGTCGCAGTTGGCAGCCACGGGTCACTCCAAAGACTTCAGGTGCACTTACAGTGAAATCCGGCGCGCCGGAATCAGAGAACTGAAGTGACGGCACCGGAGGAATAGCCCGACTTCCATCGGGCAACCGAAACACCATACAACGGCTGCGTCGGTACAACGAAACTACCACGGCTGCGCCCGCCGCCCTCCCGTCCCCCGGAGCGGGCCACTCTCCGGTGGCCCGGGGTTAACCTGCGAGGCAGCCCGCCGTACACGGCCGCTTCAAGGAGGACCCAGGTGCCGCAACCCCCCGACGTTTTCGACGCCGTCGCGGTACGCACCTGGTGCTCCCTGACCCTCGAAGCCCTGGGGCGGGAGCGCGCCGCCATCGACGCGATCAACGTCTACCCCGTCCCCGACGGGGACACCGGCACCAACCTCTTCCTCACCGTGGAGTCCGCGCGGGCCGCCGTCGAGGCCGTCTTCGCGGCCCACGGCACCGATGCCGCAGCGCCCGACGCGGGGCCGGGCTCGATGGGGCCGGGCGCACCGGGGCCGGGCGCCGCCGACGCGGGGCCGGGCTCAATGGGGCCGGGCGCACCGGGGCCGGGCGCCGCCGACGCGGTACGCGCCATGGCGCACGGGGCGCTCATCGGGGCGCGGGGCAACTCCGGCACCATCCTGGCCCAGCTCCTGCGCGGGATGGCGGCCGTCCTCGCGGACGGCGGGGACGCGGACCACCTGTCCCGGGCCCTGGCGCACGCCGCCACCGCGGCCCGCCGGGCCGTCGCCCACCCCGTCGAGGGCACCATCCTCACCGTGGCCACCGCCGCCGCGCGGGCCGCCGGGGCCCTCGCCGCCGGGAGCGGCCTGGCGGCCGTCGCACGGGCGGCCCACGCGGGAGCCGCCGAGGCGCTCGCGGAAACCCCCGGCCGACTGCCGGTACTCGGCCGCGCCGGAGTCGTGGACGCCGGCGGCCAGGGCCTGGTGACCGTGCTGGGGGCGCTGGTCGAGACGGTGACCGGACAGGCTCCCGCGCACGTCCCCCGGCAGGTGCCCCAACCGCTTCCCCCGGCGGACGGGAGCCCCGCCGCCGGGGAGTGCGAGGACCGGGCGGCGTCCGGCGACGGGCCCGCGTTCGAGGTCATCTACCTGCTGGAGGCCGAAGAAGCAGCGGTGGACCTGCTCCGCCAACGGCTCGACGCCCTCGGTGACTCCCTCGTCGTGGTCGGCGGCGACGGCCTGTGGAACGTCCACGTGCACGTCGACGACGCCGGTGCCGCCGTGGAGGCGGGCGTGGAGGCCGGGCGCCCGCACCGGATCCGGATCACCCACTTCGGCGCCGCGCGTACGGCCCCGCCCACCGAACCCGCCCCACGCTCCGTCGTCCTGGTCGTCCCCGGCGAGGGCCTAAGGGGACTCTGCGAGGAGGCCGGCGCCGTCACGGTGCTCGCGCGCCCCGGCAGGCCGCCCGTCAGTGGCGAACTCGTCGAAGCCGTCCGCCGGGCCCACGCCCGTGAGGTCGTGCTGCTCCCCAACGACGCCGGCCTGCGCCACGTCGCGGCCGTCGCCGCAGAGCGGGCCAGGGACGACGGCATCCGGGTCGCCGTCGTCCCGACGCGCGCCGTCGTCCAGGGCATCGCCGCCCTCGCCGTGCACGAGCCCGGCCGCAGTTTCGACGAGGACGTCGTCGCCATGACCGCGGCCGCCGGGGCCACCCGCTACGCCGAACTCGCCGTCGCCGAAAGGCAGTCGTGGACCACGGCCGGCATCTGCCAGGCCGGCGACATCCTCGGCCTGATCGACGGGGACGTGGCCGTCATCGGCGCGGACGTCCCCGGCACCGCCCGTACCGTCCTGGACCGGATGCTCGCGGCCGGCGGGGAGCTCGTGACCCTCGTCCTCGGCGAGGACGTACCGGACACCCTCGGCGACACGCTGGAGGCGTACGTACGCGAACGGCACCTGGCCGTCGACACCACGGTCTACCGGGGCGGGCACCCGGGAACCCCCCTGCTGATCGGCGTCGAATAGCCGGACGGCGGGGAACCCCCGTGCCGCGGGAGCCCCGCCGGACACGCCCCGGGCACTCCGGGCCGACGACTGTCGGTGGCGTGGTGTGCAATGGAACCCGTGTCCGCGCTCGATGAACCCCTCAAGAAGCTGCTCGGCGGAGCCACCGCGAAGGTGATGGCCGAGCACCTCGGCCTGCACACCGTCGGCGACCTCCTGCACCACTACCCGCGCCGGTACGAGGAGCGGGGCCGGCTCACCCCGCTCTCCGACCTCCCGCTGGACGAACACGTCACGGTGGTCGCCCAGGTCGCCGACGCCCGGGTGCTGGGCTTCAACAACGGCCGCGGCAAACGCCTGGAGGTCACCCTCACCGACGGCAGCGGCCGGCTCCAGCTCGTCTTCTTCGGCCACGGGGTGCACAAGCCGCACCAGGAACTCCTCCCCGGCCGCCGGGCGATGTTCGCGGGCAAGGTCGGCGTCTTCAACCGCAAGACACAACTCGCCCACCCCACGTACCAACTGCTCGACACCGAGGCCGGCGCGGCGGACGGGGAGGCGGGCGTGCGCGAGGCCGTGGACGCCTTCGCCGGACGGCTGCTGCCCCTCTACCCCGCCTGCAAGCAGCTCGACTCCTGGCGCATCGCCAAGGCCGTGGACACCGTGCTGCCCAGCGCCCAGGAGGCCGTCGACCCGCTGCCCGCCGCGCTGCGGGAAGGGCGCGGGCTCGTCCCGCTGCCCGAGGCCCTGGTCAAGGTGCACCGGCCGCAGACGAAGGCGGACATCGAGGAGGCCAGGGACCGGCTCAAGTGGGACGAGGCGTTCGTCCTCCAGGTCGCGCTGGCCCGCCGCCGGTTCGCCGACACCCAGCTCCCCGCGGTCGCCCGCCGCCCGGCCCCCGACGGCCTGCTCGACGCCTTCGACGCCCGGCTGCCGTTCACCCTCACCGAGGGCCAGCGGACGGTGTCCGGCGAGATCTTCGACGACCTCGCCACCGAACACCCCATGCACCGGCTGCTCCAGGGCGAGGTCGGCTCCGGCAAGACCATGGTGGCCCTGCGCGCGATGCTCGCCGTCGTGGACAGCGGTGGGCAGGCCGCCATGCTCGCCCCCACCGAGGTGCTCGCCCAGCAGCACCACCGTTCCATCACCGAGATGATGGGCGACCTCGCCGAGGGCGGAATGCTCGGGGGCTCCTCGCTCGGTACCAAGGTCGTCCTGCTCACCGGGTCCATGGGGACGGCGGCCCGCCGCCGGGCGCTGCTCGACCTGACCACCGGCGAGGCCGGACTGGTCATCGGCACCCATGCGCTGATCGAGGACAAGGTGTCCTTCCACGACCTCGGGCTGGTCGTCGTCGACGAGCAGCACCGCTTCGGCGTGGAACAGCGCGACGCCCTGCGCTCCAAGGGGAAGCAGCCGCCGCACCTGCTGGTGATGACCGCCACACCCATCCCGCGCACGGTCGCGATGACGGTCTTCGGTGACCTGGAGACGTCCGTCCTGGACCAGCTCCCCGCCGGGCGCTCGCCGATCGCGACCCACGTGGTGCCCGCCACCGACAAGCCGCACTTCCTCGCCCGCGCCTGGGAGCGGGTCCGCGAGGAGGTGGAGGGCGGCCATCAGGCGTACGTCGTCTGCCCCCGGATCGGGGACGACGCCGAGGAGACGGGCGGAGCGAAGGGCGGCAGGAAGTCCGCGACGAAGGCCGCCGAGCGGGAGACGGCGGAGGAGAAGGCGCCGAGCGCCTCCGAGGGCGACAAGCGGCCGCCGCTCGCCGTGCTCGACATCGCGGCCGGGCTCGCCGCCGGGCCGCTCTCCGGCCTCCGCGTCGAAGTGCTGCACGGCCGGATGAACCCGGACGACAAGGACGACGTGATGCGGCGGTTCGCCGCCGGCCAGGTCGACGTGCTGGTCGCCACCACCGTGATCGAGGTCGGGGTGAACGTCCCCAACGCCACCGCGATGGTGATCATGGACGCGGACCGGTTCGGCGTCTCCCAGCTCCACCAGCTGCGCGGCCGGGTCGGCCGGGGCTCCGCCCCCGGACTCTGCCTGCTGGTCAGCGAGGCGCACGAGGCCAGTCCCGCCCGCGCCCGGCTGAGTGCGGTCGCCGCCACCCTGGACGGCTTCGAGCTCTCCCGGATCGACCTCGAACAGCGTCGCGAAGGCGATGTGCTCGGCCAGGCCCAGTCCGGCGTCCGCTCCTCCCTGCGGATGCTCACGGTCATCGAGGACGAGGAGGTCATCACCGCCGCGCGGGCCGAGGCCACCCGGACCGTCGCCGCCGACCCGGAGCTGACCGGTCACCCGGAGCTGCGGATCGCCCTGGACGCCCTGCTGGACAAGGACCGCGAGGAGTTCCTCGACAAGGGGTGACCGGGACGGGCCCGGGTCCGCCCGGGCCCGCGCCGCCCGCACGCCATATCGTGGGACGTGTCTCGCGTCGGGGCGTCCCGTCCGGATCGGGACGGGACGCCCCGTGCGAAACACGCCCCAGAGAGGCACGCGACCCCCGCGCGCCTTCCCGCGACCCGAGGACCGACTCCCATGACCCGCGTGATCGCCGGTTCGGCCGGCGGACGCCGCCTGGCCGTACCGCCCGGCAACGGCACCCGCCCCACCTCCGACCGTGCGCGTGAGGGCCTCTTCTCGACCTGGGAGGCGCTGCTCGGCACGCTCGACGGCATCCGGATCGCCGACCTGTACGCGGGTTCCGGCGCGGTCGGTCTGGAGGCGCTCTCCCGGGGCGCCGTCCACGCGCTGCTCGTGGAGGCAGACCCCAAGGCGGTCCGTACCGTCCGCGCGAACGCCGGCGCGGTCGGTCTGCCCGGCGCGGAGGTCCGTACCGGCAAGGCCGAACAGGTCGTCTCCGGACCGGCGCCCGCCGACCCGTACGACGTGGTCTTCCTGGACCCGCCCTACGTCGTCACCGACGACGATCTTCGGGAGATCCTGCTCACACTCCGCTCGCGGGGCTGGCTTGGCGAGGGCGCACTCGTCACCGTGGAACGAGCCACCAGAGGCGGGGAATTCGTCTGGCCGGAGGGTTTCGAGCCGTTGAGGTCCCGTCGCTACGGCGAAGCGACCCTTTGGTACGGTCGCGCCGCCTCCATGTGCGAAGACGCACGATGACCGGACCCGGGAGCGAGGGAACCACGTTGCGCCGCGCCGTCTGTCCGGGGTCGTTCGACCCCATCACCAACGGACATCTCGACATCATTGGCCGAGCCTCGAAGCTGTACGACGTCGTGCACGTCGCAGTGATGATCAACCAGTCCAAGAAAGGGCTGTTCACCGTCGAGGAACGGATCGCGCTGATCCGCGAGGTCACCTCCGACTTCGGCAACGTCGAGGTCGAGTCCTTCCACGGCCTGCTGGTCGACTTCTGCAAGCAGCGGGAGATCCCCGCCATCGTGAAGGGGCTCCGGGCGGTCAGCGACTTCGACTACGAACTGCAGATGGCCCAGATGAACAACGGCCTCTCCGGTGTCGAGACGCTCTTCGTCCCCACCAACCCCACCTACAGCTTCCTGTCGTCCTCCCTGGTCAAGGAGGTGGCGACCTGGGGCGGAGACGTCTCCCACCTGCTGCCGCCGGCCGTCCACGCCGCGCTGCAGGAACGGCTGGAGCGGAAGTGACCGGCTGACCGGCCGTCACCCGGTGTCGGACGGCGGGCGACTGGCCTTACAGTCGTCCCGTCCGTCTCCAACAGCGGCAGAGAGTGGCGAGCACACGGTGGACGTGCAGAAGAAACTCGACGAGATCGTCGAGGCGGTCGGGAACGCCCGGTCCATGCCCATGTCGGCCTCGTGCGTGATCAATCGCGCCGATCTGCTCGGGATGCTCGAGGAGCTCCGCGAAGCACTGCCCGGCTCGCTGGCCCACGCCGAGGAGGTCATCGGCGGGAGTGAACAGCTCGTCGACCGGGCCCGCCAGGAGGCGGAGCGGATCATCGAGTCCGCCCACGCCGAGCGCGGCTCGCTGATCTCCGGTACCGAGGTCGTCGTACGGTCCCAGAACGAGGCCGACCGCATCCTGGCCGAGGCGCGCCGGGAGGCCGCCGAGGTCAAGGCGGAGGCCGACGAGTACGTCGACAGCAAGCTCGCCAACTTCGAGGTCGTCCTCACCAAGACCATCGGCTCCGTCGACCGGGGCCGGGAGAAGCTGCTCGGCCGCAGCCACGGTCTCGACGAGCAGGGCTACGAGGACCCCGATTTCGCCGAGGCCCCCGAGCGCAGCGCCGACCCGGAGACGCTCCAGCGCCGCGCCGACGAGTACGTGGACACCAAGCTCGGCGCCTTCGAGGCGGTCCTCGGCAAGACCCTGGAGGCGGTGGGGCGCGGCCGGCAGAAGCTGCACGGCCGGGTGGCCACCGACGACCTCGGCGTGCACATGGCCGCCCAGGACGCCGCGGGCCACCAGGGCCACACCAGCGACGCCGACTACCTGGCCGGCCTCGCCGAGCTGGCCGACCCCGAACTGCCGCAGGCCTCCCCCAACTACCCGGCGCGGCCCCTGTCCCCGTACGCCGAGCCCGTCCAGAGCTACGACTACCAGCAGCCGGCCCAGCAGGACCCGTACGGCTACGAGCAGCCGCAGCAGGACGGCTACGAGCGCCAGGACGGCTACGAGCGCCAGGACGGCTACGAGCGCCAGGACGGCTACGAGCAGCCGCAGCAGGACGTGTACGCCTACCAGCAGCAGCCGTACGACCCGAACGCCTACCAGCCGCAGAGCGGCCATCCCGGGCAGACGGACCAGCCCGAGTACGGGTGGGCCGACCAGCAGCCGCAGCAGCCGCAGGAGGCGCCGCCCGCGCTCGACGAGACCAGCCTCTTCGACACCAGCATGATCGACCTGGAGCAGTTGCGCCGGTACGAGCAGGGCCGCTGAGGAGGGCCGCTGACCGGACGCCGCACGGCTCCCACCGGTCCGACAGGTCCGGATTGGGTGCTGAGCGGTACGTCCAGTATCCTGGCTCCTCGGTCGCGCGTATCTCCGCGATCCCGGCTGCCCGCTTCGAATCCGGAACGGGCCGGCCCCTCCCGACGCCGTGCGATGCACATGAATCTCGAAAGCAGGAGAAGCCCTGAACGGCCACCTCGACCACCGCAATCCTCTCGTGTTCGATACGCACGAGCTGGGTCGGCGTCCCGGTGCCCTGAAGCGGCTGACCCGCTCGGTGGAGGCACCGAGGGATCTGGGTATCGACGGGGTCATCGGTGTGCCGGAAGGCGCTCCGCTGACGCTGGACCTCCGCCTCGAATCGGTCATGGAAGGGGTGCTCGTCACAGGCACCGCCCGTGCATCCGCCGAGGGGGAGTGCGTAAGGTGTCTGGAACCGCTGACCTTCGAGGTCGAAGCGGACTTCCAGGAACTGTTCTCGTACCCTGACGCCGACGACCGGGGCCGCGGCAAGACCGCGGACCCGGCCGACGACGCCGAGGACGACGAGGACGAGTTTTTCCTTGAGGACGGCTTGTTCGACCTCGAATCAGTGCTGCGTGACGCGGTAGTGCTCGCACTGCCGATGCAGCCGGTGTGCTCGGAGACCTGTGCCGGTCTGTGTTCCGAATGCGGAATCAGGCTGGACGAGAATCCGGGCCACCACCACGACGCCGCCGACCCCCGGTGGGCGGCATTGCAGGGACTCGCCGAGACCGTTCAGGACGGCGAGAAGGACAACATGGGCGGCGCCGAACCTGGCGTCGACGAGAAGCAGGAGAAGTAGCCGTGGCTGTTCCGAAGCGGAAGATGTCGCGCAGCAACACGCGCCACCGCCGGTCGCAGTGGAAGGCTGCGGTCCCCACCCTGGTTTCGTGCGAGCGTTGCCAGGAGCCGAAGCTCCAGCACATTGCGTGCCCGAGCTGCGGCACGTACAACAAGCGCCAGGTCCTCGAAGTCTGAGTGGCTGGTGAGAGGCACGATGTCTGAGTTGTCCCACGCCAAGAAGCAGGCAGACAACGTCAACACAGCCTCGTCCCACACGCTTCTGGAAGGGCGGCTCGGGTATCACCTTGAGTCCGCCCTTCTGGTGCGTGCGCTGACCCACCGCTCGTTCGCGTACGAGAACGGCGGCCTGCCCACCAACGAGCGTCTCGAATTCCTCGGGGATTCGGTGCTCGGCCTGGTGGTCACGGACACGCTGTACCGCACCCACCCCGACCTGCCCGAAGGCCAGCTGGCCAAGTTGCGGGCCGCGGTGGTCAACTCGCGTGCGCTTGCGGAAGTGGGCCGCGGCCTCGAACTCGGTTCCTTCATCCGGCTCGGCCGCGGTGAAGAGGGCACGGGTGGCCGGGACAAGGCTTCCATCCTCGCCGACACCCTTGAAGCGGTGATCGGCGCGGTCTATCTCGATCAGGGCCTCGACGCGGCCTCGGAGCTGGTCCACCGGCTCTTCGACCCGCTCATCGACAGGTCCTCGAACCTCGGCGCCGGCCTGGACTGGAAGACCAGCCTCCAGGAACTCACCGCGAGCGAGGGTCTCGGAGTCCCCGAGTACCTCGTCACGGAGACCGGCCCGGACCACGAGAAGATCTTTACTGCTGCCGCTCGCGTCGGTGGTGTCTCGTACGGCACCGGCACCGGTCGTAGCAAGAAGGAAGCGGAGCAGCAGGCGGCCGAGTCCGCCTGGCGTGAAATCAGCGCCGCCGCCGAAGCGAGGGTGACCGCGGAGAAGTCCGCGGCCGACGCAGGGACCGCCGACATTCCTGCCGAACCCCCGCAGAACACGGACGTCACTCCGGCCTGACCCCGTTCGCGACCCCCCGGTGCCCCGTGCACCGGGGGGTCGCGGCATTCGCCGTACCCCTGGTGCCCCTGGAGGAGTCTCACCGTGCCCGAGCTGCCCGAGGTCGAAGTCGTACGCCGGGGTCTGGAACGCTGGGTCGCCGGCCGGACCGTCTCCGAGGTGGAGGTCCTGCACCCGCGCTCGGTGCGGCGCCATCTCGCGGGCGGGGTGGACTTCGCCGCCCGGCTGCGCGGCATGCGCCTGGGCACCGCGATGCGGCGCGGCAAGTACCTGTGGATCCCGCTGGAGGAGGAGCCCGTCTCCCTCCTCGGCCACCTCGGGATGAGCGGCCAACTGCTGGTGCGGCCCGACGACGCCCCGGCCGAGAAGCACCTGCGGATCAGGATGCGCTTCGCCGACACCCTCGGCACCGACCTGCGCTTCGTCGATCAGCGCACCTTCGGCGGGCTCTCGCTGCACGCCACCACCCCGGACGGGCTCCCCGACGTCATCGCGCACATCGCCCGCGACCCCCTCGACCCCGCCTTCGACGACGCGGCCTTCCACACCGCGCTGCGCCTGCGCCGCACGACGGTCAAGCGGGCCCTGCTCGACCAGTCGCTGATCAGCGGCGTCGGCAACATCTACGCGGACGAGGCGCTCTGGCGCGCGAAGCTCCACTACGAGCGGCCCACCGCGACCCTCACCCGCCCGAAGTCCGCAGAACTGCTCGGCCACGTCCGGGACGTGATGAACGCGGCGCTCGCCCAGGGCGGCACCAGCTTCGACAGCCTGTACGTCAACGTGAACGGCGAATCGGGCTACTTCGACCGCTCGCTCGACGCCTACGGCCGCGAGGGCGAGCCCTGCCACCGCTGCGGGACCCCGATGTGCCGCCGCCCCTGGATGAACCGCTCCAGCTACTTCTGCCCGAACTGCCAGCGGGTGCCGCGGGCGCGGTGAGGGGGCGCCAGGGCGCTGAGCGGGGATGCCGGGGGCCGACGTGCGAGTGCGGCGCCCCGGAACACCGGAGGCGCCGCACGTGACGAAACCGGTCGGCCGTCCGACCGTCCGGTCAGAAGCCGAAGAACTGAGGCGGTCCCGTTTCAGCGACCTGCCTAACGTCGTACCTGCGCGGCTCTGAACTGGGCAACAGTAGTGGGCGCTGGTGACCGCTGATGATGTTTGGCAGTGTTCTGACAGCCGACAGACGTCCCAGACACAGGGTGGCGAGTTGTGTTGGGATCCCGCGCCGGCTGTTGCCCCCAACGGACTAGTCGGCTGGGGCAAGCACGAAAGTGCTGCGTGGGGCACGCGACGATGCGTAGTGGCCTGAGAGTTTGTTAAGGGTGATGCCCTGTCAGAAGGAGGGCGCTAGACTCTTGGGGTGGTTGAACTGTCAGCGGGGGAGCTGCTTCTTGTGCGCTTTTCACCCTTTACGGAGCGAGGCCTGACAGAGCATGCCCAAGATGAGTACGACCGTCTAAGAGCCATGGGGAAACACCCAATCTACGCAGTCTCATCCTTCGGGATGGTCCGGGCTGAACCCGACCAGACGATTGATGAGATGATCGCGTTCATCTGTCGTGAAGCTCCATGCGGTGGGAAGAACGTCTGTGTAACGACTCGTTCTGCACTCGCCGAAGAGGGCTTTGGTGTGCAACTCTCAGAGCCCCTGCCCTACCACCACGACATAATTTTGGGTAACGAGTTGGTTCCCGCTGACGTTAAGAGGCTAGAAGCTCTACTCGCGGCAGGCCGAAGGAGGAATCCAGCATGGAGCAAGTGAGAACCTCCACGCGCCCCCCTGTGAGGGTGCGCATCGACCTCAACGCTAGGACTGCTTCTGGATTGGTCCCGACGAGGGCATCGCGAGCGGACGGCTACATGGCCGTGGGTGACTGCGTCGTTGCCTACGAACCTGACGACGAAGTCGCAGCTCCTGCGCGTGTGGCCCATATGGATGACACCTTTGTCTACTTGGACGTCGACTGGGAGGCGCTGGGGGACGACGTCGTCATCCCTCACGCGGTTCCAATCCCCTCCGTCGCGACAGCCGGGGAGCAGCGAATCACTGGCTCGCTGACCAGTTGGCTGAGGGTGGGGGGGTTCCGTAATCAGTTGGTTGCGGGCGCCGCAGTTCTGGCGGCTGTGGTTCCAGGCATGGCTACAACGGCCGTCAACGCCGTCGTCCCAGCGAGAGTGTCGGCTGCGGATGCTGGCCCAGCGGAGGACCTTCCACAGACATGAAACTCAGCATGGCTGTGTTGTGCGACCGCGCGACCGTTCGCGAGGGGCTTCTGCATGTCCTCGGTGCCGGCGTGACCGTGCTGGCAGTGCCGCTTCCGGCTCCTCTCGACGTCGACCTAGCGGTGCTGCTGTCGCCAGCTGATTACGTTGAGTTGGCTGGCTCGCACAAGATGACTGTCAGAGTGACAGAAGTTGAGGGCGGGCGGAGGTTGGGCGAGATTCAGACTGGCTGGTTCGGGCCTAGCGCCCCGCCCGATGAAGATCTCCCGCAGCCGAGTTTGCCCGTGTCGGTCCCGCTTCGAGGACTGCTGATCGAGCGCTACGGCCAACACCGCATCGTCATTGAAGTAGATGGCGGCGAGGTTGAGACCCTCGAATTCCTGGTCAGAGACCCTGGCTCCGTCCTGGCTGGCGTGACATCCCAGCCCCAGTAGAACCTGTGCATGGGTCGTTTCCTGGTGAAAATTGACCGGGAAACGACCCTTCCTTTTCGGCACGATGTCGCTTTTGTGATGCTTCTGTAAAGTGGCTGGCCAATGGGCTGACCCCCGTCCCTCGACCGGCTCAACCAGCCGATCCCATGTAGCACGCAGCCTTAGGCTAGCGGCCGGTCACTCGGCCCGTCCGGCGCCGAGTTCGGATGCCACCGCCTCGTCTCGTGGGTTGGAATTGGGGCCTGGCGCGGCCCTGTCGCGGCCTGCAGAGGCCGTGACGCGGTTTGTTCGGCCTTGCTTTCTCAGAAGCCGAAGTCCTGCGTCCACCACGGGCCGCCGTCGGCGATGTACACGCCGACGCCCAGGGTCGTGTAATCGCAGTTGAGAATGTTTGCTCGGTGGCCTTCGCTGTTCATCCAGCTGTCCATGACGGCCTGGGCGTCGGCCTGGCCGCGGGCGATGTTCTCGCCGCCGAGGTTGCTGATCCCGGCCGCCGCCGCGCGGTCCCAGGGCGTGTCGCCGTCCGGGTCGGTGTGGTCGAAGAAGTCACGGGCCGCCATGTCCTGGCTGAAGCGCTGGGCCAGCGAGGTCAGCGAGGAGCTGAGCGTCAGCGGGCTGCAGCCGACCTTCGACCGTTCCTGGTTGACCAGGCTCAGGACCGCCGCCTGTACGGAGGTGTCCACGGCCGGCTCGGGAGCCTCGGTCTTCGCCGCGGCCGAGGTGGGGGCCGGGGCGGGGGCGGCGGTGGACTTCGCAGGGTCGGGCGCGGTGGCCGTCTTCGCCACCGGGGGAGTGGCGGAGGGCGTCGGGCTCGCGGTCTTCTCCGTGGCGGACGCGGACGCGGAGGGGGAGGCGGCGGCCGTCTTCGAGGGCGTCCCCGGGCGCTCGCTGCCCCGGCTCGCCGGGGTGGGGGCCGCGGTGCCACGGCCTGCCGGGTCGGCGCTCGCGGTGCCCTGGGTGAGCAGGTCCGGGGCACCGCCGGAGTCTGCGCGGTCGGCGTGGGAGCTGTCGCTCAGGCCGTACGTCTCACCGCCCGGGAGCATCCCGGAGGCGGCCGCGACGGCGCCCACCGCCACCGCGGCGGATATCCCGAGCAGCCCGGCGCGTACCGGAAGGGGCACCCGGCGCTTCGTCCGGCGGGCGCCCCCGTGCCGTCCCCCGGAGGGCACCGGGGCGGTTTCGTCAGCGGCGGGGCCTGCGGCGGATCGTCGGTGGCGTCCCATGCGCTGTGCCTTCCTCGTGCCGTGCGGCGGTCCCCGTGGTCCCCGGGGAGGTCACCGTGTCCGTGGTACTCACCCGTTCGGGTGAGGTTATTGCGACCGGACTGTACGCCATGAGGGACGGCTGCGAGGGGCTTCGGAGCGGCCGGTCCGGTTAGCGTTCCCGTATGAGCGAAGACGCACGACTCGTGGTGTGGGTACGCGGCCGAGTACAGCAAGTAGGGTTCCGCTGGTTCACCAGGGCAAACGCTCTGGAGATCGGAGGGCTCGTCGGCTTCGCCCTCAATCTGGACGACGGCAGGGTGCAGGTCGTCGCCGAGGGAGCACGTGAGAATTGCCACCGTCTGCTGGAGTGGCTGGGCTCCGACGACACGCCCGGACGCGTGGACGGAGTGACTGAGATCTGGGACACCCCCCGCGGCGGTTACGACGGGTTCGCCATCCGGTGAGCGGGGCGCCGGGCGCGGGTTCGGGGAGGTCGTCCGCGCGGTGCCCGGCCCCCTCCACCGTGGTGCGCGCCGGGGTGACGGCACCCGGAATGACCTGCGGCGAAGTCCCGCCGCACCCCGGTGTTGCCAAAGGCCGCCGGGCATGCGAAGCTACCCGATTGGTCAAGATCGCCGAAAGGTGCCGGCCCGCCGGCGGCCGCGGTCCGGGTGATCGCCGGGCAGGCCGTCCCGGGGATGGTGGCGCCCACGGGGTGTGATCGTGTTGACCGTCAAACTTTTTGGTGAGACTCTGAAATCCCCGCGCACCTCAGCTGTTCGACAGGGCTGTTTCCGCCGTTACCGCAGTGATGACAAGAGCACTGCCGGGCACCGCGGGTGCGATTCCCTCACGACCCACACCGCTTCGGTCGGTCACTCAGTGTGGAGGACCATCCATCATGGCAAAGGCGCTTCTCGGTTACGTCGGCGGTTCCGACCCGCGACTCCTCGCCGAGATGCGACGGCTCCAGAAGCGCGTCCAAGACCTGGAATCCGAGCTCGTACGGATCCAGGACGAGAACGACGCGCTCAACGCCGCCGCCCAGCACCAGTCGCTGCTCGACGGCATCGACATGGACGTACACCAGGCAGAGCCCGCTCTGACCTGACCGGTCGCCCGACAGGGGGCCGGCCGGGCCCGCAGGATTTCGGCGGCCCGGGAGCGTTTCCGGATCGTCTTCACCGCGGATCGGCGGTACCGCACCTCGTGATCGTCCGAGATCGCGGGCGTACGGCCACTGATCCACCGTGCGGGACGATCCGTGGACCTCACCCACCCACGGGATCGCGCGCGCATACGGTTTTACGGTCTCGCGCACGCACCACGCACCACCAGGGACGCTTCGGCGTCCCTTCTTTTCTTCCCCCTCGCGTCAATCCCGCTACCGGGCCCGCCCCCGCCCCGCCCCTTTGCCGCGCGTCCCTTTCCCCAGGGAGATCAGCGGTTCGGTTAACGTCAGATGTGCCCTGCACCCTCAGCGGTGAAACCGTGCACGAAAGGTAGAGTCCGGCGGCGTGCACCTCAAGGCCCTGACCCTGCGCGGTTTCAAATCGTTCGCCTCCGCCACCACGCTGCGCTTTGAACCGGGGATCACCTGCGTCGTCGGCCCCAACGGGTCGGGCAAGTCCAATGTGGTCGACGCGCTCTCCTGGGTCATGGGGGAACAGGGGGCGAAGTCCCTGCGCGGCGGCAAGATGGAGGACGTCATCTTCGCCGGGACGACCGGGCGCCCGCCGCTCGGGCGTGCCGAAGTCTCGCTCACCATCGACAACTCGGACGGCGCGCTGCCCATCGAGTACGCCGAGGTGACGATCACCCGGATCATGTTCCGCAACGGCGGCAGCGAGTACCAGATCAACGGCGACACCTGCCGGCTGCTCGACATCCAGGAACTCCTCTCCGACTCCGGCATCGGCCGCGAGATGCATGTCATCGTCGGCCAGGGCCAGTTGGATTCCGTCCTGCACGCCGACCCGATGGGCCGCCGGGCGTTCATCGAAGAGGCCGCCGGGGTCCTCAAGCACCGCAGGCGCAAGGAGAAGGCGCTGCGGAAGCTCGACGCGATGGGCGCCAACCTCGCCCGCGTCCAGGACCTCACCGAGGAACTCCGCCGGCAGCTCAAGCCACTCGGCCGGCAGGCCGCCGTCGCCCGCCGGGCCGCGGTCATCCAGGCGGATCTGCGCGACGCGCGGCTGCGGCTGCTCGCCGACGACCTGGTGACCCTGCGGGACGCGTTGCGCGAGGAGATCGCCGACGAGGCCGAGTCGAAACGCCGCAAGGAGTCCGCCGAGGCGCGGCTGAAAGAGGCCCTCGCCCGGGAGGCCGAGCTGGAGGGCGAGGTCCGCCGTCTCACCCCACGCCTCCAGCGGGCCCAGCAGAGCTGGCACGAGCTGTCGCAACTGGCCGAGCGGGTCAGGGGCACGATCTCGCTCGCCGACGCCCGGGTGAAGAGCGCCGCAGCCGTACCGGAGGAGGAGCGGCGCGGACGGGACCCCGAGGACATGGAACGCGAGGCCGCCCGGATCCGTGAACAGGAAGCGGAGTTGACCGCAGCCCTGGAGGCCGCGGAACACGCGCTGGAGGACACCGCCGCCCACCGGGCCGAACTGGAACGCGAGCTGGCGGCCGAGGAACGACGTCTCCGGGACGCCGCACGGTCCCTCGCGGACCGCAGGGAGGGGCTCGCCCGGCTCGGCGGCCAGGTCAACGCCGCCCGCAGCCGGGCCGCCGCGGCCCAGGCCGAGATCGACCGCCTCGCCGACTCCCGGGACGGCGCCAGGGAGCGGGCCACCGCCGCCCAGGAGGAGTACGAGCAGCTCAAGGCCGAAGTCGACGGACTCGACGCGGACGACGCCCGGTTGAGCGAGGAGCACGCGAGCGCGCGGCGGGACCTCGCGCAGGCGCAGACCGCGCACGGCGCCGCGCGCGACGCCGCGACCGGGGCGGAACGCAGCCGGGCCGCCACCGCCGCCCGCCACGACGCCCTCGCGCTCGGGCTGCGCCGCAAGGACGGTACGGGCGCACTGCTCGGTGCCGGGGACCGGCTGGCCGGGGTGCTCGGCCCGGCGGCCCGCCTCCTCGACGTGGAGCCCGGGTACGAGGTGGCGGTGGCCGCCGCGCTCGGAGCGGCGGCCGACGCGGTCGCGGTGACCGGGACCGCGACCGCCGCCGAGGCGATCAGGCTGCTCCGCGCCGAGGACGCGGGCCGTGCCGCACTCCTGCTCGGGGGCACGGAGCTTCCCGGCGGACCGGACGGAGAACCCGGCCGGGTGCCGGCGCAGGGCGGCGACCAGGCGCCCGGGCGTCCTGCCGCGGTGCCCCCGCAAGGTGCCGCCGCCCAGTCGGCCGCCCCCGTGTCCGCCGGCGAGCCGGGCGGTACGGCCCCGGGGACGCGCCACACCGGCGCGGAGATCCGTACTACCGGCACCGGCCGGCCGGTCGCCGGGCTCGTCCGCGCGCGGGGCGGACTCATGGAAACCGTGCGGGTGCTGACCCGGTCCATGGTCGTCGTGCCGACGCTGGAGGACGCCGAGCGGCTCGTCGCCGTCGAACCGGGAGTCACCGCCGTCACCGGGGAGGGCGACGTGCTCTCCGCCCACTTCGCGCACGGCGGCTCGGCCGGGGCGCCCAGCCTGCTGGAGGTGCAGGCCTCCGTCGACGAGGCCGCCGCCGAGCTGGCCTCGCTCGTCGTGCGCTGCGCGGAACTCGCCGAGGCCCAGCGCCTCGCGGCTGAGCGCCGCGAGGAAGCCTCCGCCCGCGTCGAGGCGCTGGAGGCGCGCCGCAGGACGGCGGACCGGGAGAAGTCCCAGGTCGCCCAGGAACTCGGCCGGCTCGCCGGCCAGGCCAGGGGAGCCGCGGGCGAGGCCGAACGGACCGCCTCCTCGGCCGCCCGCGCCCAGGAGACGCTGGAACGCGCCACCGAGGAGGCCGAGGTGCTGGCCGAACGGCTGCTGGTGGCCGAGGAGACGCCCCTGGAGGAGGAGCCGGACACGGCGCGGCGCGACCGGCTCGCGGCCGACGGGGCCAATGCGCGCCAGACCGAGATGGAGGCCCGCCTCCAGGTCCGTACCCACGAGGAGCGGGTGAAGGGTTTGGCGGGCCGGGCCGACTCCCTCGACCGGGGAGCCAGGGCCGAGCGCGAGGCCCGCGCCCGCGCCGAACAGCGCCGCGCCAGGCTGCGCCACGAGGCGGCGGTGGCCGCAGCGGTCGCCTCCGGCGCCCGGCAGTTGCTCGCGCACGTCGAGGTGTCCGTCGTACGGGCGCAGGAGGAGCGGGCGGCGGCCGAGGCGGCGAAGGCCGAGGGGGAGAACGCGCTCTCCGCGGCCCGCGCCGAGGGCCGGGACCTCAAGGGTGAGCTGGACAAGCTCACCGACACGGTCCACCGGGGCGAGGTGCTGGGCGCCGAGAAGCGGATGCGCGTGGAGCAGCTGGAGGCGAAGGCGCTGGAGGAACTGGGCGTCGAGCCGGCGGCGCTGGTCGCCGAGTACGGCCCCGGGCGGCCGGTACCCCCGTCGCTCCCGGCCGAGGGCGAGGAGCTGCCCGAGGACCCGGAGCACCCACGCAACCAGCCCCGGCCCTTCGACCGGGCCGAGCAGGAGAAGCGGCTGAGGGCGGCCGAACGGGCGTACCAGCAACTCGGAAAGGTGAATCCGCTCGCGCTGGAGGAGTTCTCCGCGCTGGAGGAGCGGCACCAGTTCCTCGCCGAGCAGCTCGACGACCTGCGCAAGACCAGGTCAGACCTCCTCCAGGTCGTCAAGGAGGTCGACGAGCGGGTGGAGCGGGTCTTCACCGAGGCGTACCTGGACACCGCCCGTGAGTTCGAGGGTGTCTTCTCCCGTCTCTTCCCGGGCGGCGACGGGCGCCTGATCCTCACCGATCCGGAGCACATGCTCACCACCGGCGTCGACGTGGAGGCCCGCCCGCCGGGCAAGAAGGTGAAGCGCCTCTCCCTGCTCTCCGGCGGTGAGCGCTCCCTGACGGCGGTGGCCCTGCTGGTCGCCATCTTCAAGGCCAGGCCGAGTCCGTTCTACGTGATGGACGAGGTGGAGGCGGCGCTCGACGACACCAATCTGCAGCGGCTCATCCGCATCATGGAGGAGCTCCAGGAGAGCTCGCAGCTGATCGTGATCACGCACCAGAAGCGGACGATGGAGGTGGCCGACGCCTTGTACGGGGTCTCCATGCAGGGTGACGGAGTATCGAAAGTCATCAGTCAGCGCCTTCGCTGAATCTTCACCGAAATACCCGGGCTGCTTCACGCGAATGGTGAAGACGCGGGTAGGTGTGGGCTCTCGTACACGCCCGAATTCGACGAGTGAACCGGTGATTCCCGGCGCATCCCCTGCGTATTCAAGTGGTGGCGAAGTGTTTCGTATGCGCCACTTAAAGGGCTCATCCATCCACGTCTGACATTGCGGGCAGGCACCAGGAGTTCATGTGACCAGCAGAGTGCAAGGACCTGAGTCCGGAGCCAGGGCGGCTCACCCGGACCACATCGGGCACGTCATCTTCATCACGGCCGCCGCCGCGATGGGTGGCTTCCTGTTCGGCTACGACAGTTCCGTGATCAACGGTGCCGTCGAAGCCATCCGCGACCGGTACGACATCGGGTCCGGAACCCTCGCCCAGGTCATCGCCGTCGCGCTGATCGGCTGTGCCATCGGCGCCGCGACGGCGGGACGCATCGCCGACCGCATCGGCCGTATCCGGTGCATGCAGATCGCCGCCGTGCTGTTCACCATCAGTGCGGTCGGTTCGGCGCTCCCCTTCGCGCTCTGGGACCTGGCGATGTGGCGCATCATCGGTGGCTTCGGCATCGGCATGGCCTCCGTCATCGGCCCCGCCTACATCGCCGAGGTCTCGCCGCCCGCCTACCGCGGCCGCCTCGGCTCCTTCCAGCAGGCCGCGATCGTCATCGGCATCGCGATCTCGCAGCTGGTCAACTACGGCATCCTCCAGCTCGCGGACGGCGACCAGCGCGGCAAGATCGGCGGGCTGGAAGCCTGGCAGTGGATGCTCGGCGTGATGGTGGTGCCCGCCGTCCTGTACGGGCTGCTCTCCTTCGCCATCCCGGAGTCGCCGCGCTACCTGATCTCGGTCGGGAAGAAGGAGCGGGCCCGCAAGATCCTCTCCGAGGTGGAGGGGAAGAACGTCGATCTGGACGCCCGTGTCACCGAGATCGAGACGGCCATGCACCGGGAGCACAAGTCCTCCTTCAAGGACCTGCTGGGCAGCCGCTTCGGCTTCCTGCCCATCGTCTGGGTCGGTATCGGGCTGTCGGTCTTCCAGCAGCTCGTCGGCATCAACGTCGCCTTCTACTACTCGGCGACGCTGTGGCAGTCGGTCGGCATCGACCCGACGGACTCGTTCTTCTACTCGTTCACGACCTCGATCGTGAACATCATCGGTACGGTCATCGCGATGGTCCTGGTCGACCGGGTGGGACGCAAACCGCTCGCCCTCACCGGCTCCATCGGCATGGCCGTCGCGCTGGCCTTCGAAGCGTGGGCGTTCTCCGCCAAGCTGGTCGACGGGAAGCTGCCGAACACGGAAGGCACGGTGGCGCTGGTCGCCGCCCACGTCTTCGTGCTCTTCTTCGCACTGTCCTGGGGTGTCATCGTCTGGGTCTTCCTCGGCGAGATGTTCCCCAACCGCATCCGCGCGGCCGCCCTCGGTGTCGCCGCCTCGGCGCAGTGGATCGCCAACTGGGCCATCACCGCGAGCTTCCCGAGCCTGGCGGACTGGAACCTCTCGGGGACGTACATCATCTACACCTGCTTCGCGGCCCTCTCCATCCCCTTCGTGGTGCTGTTCGTGAAGGAGACCAAGGGCAAGGCCCTGGAGGAGATGGGCTGACCCGCCCGCCCGGCCTGCTCCTGCTCGCCCGTACCGTCACCGCTGCCCCGGCCCCGGCCGGGGCAGCGGTGTTCCCGGCGCCGTACGGGTGAGGTGCTGCGCCCACCGAGCCCACCGAGTCCGCCCGAGCCCCGTAATTCGCCGCGTCCCGTGTCTCCGCTCACCGCAATGACCGCCAAAAGGCGCAAAGTGGGGCACCGGATGCCGAGGGGCACTCCGAGGCACCTCTCCGGCCCCGCCCGTGGCCGATACTGGACGGGTTATGGAAATCGTCATCCTTGCTGTAGTCATCGCCCTGGTCGCTGTCGGCCTGATCAGCGGGCTCGTGGTCAGCAGCCGCAAGAAGAAGCAGCTGCCGCCCTCGGCGCCGTCGAGCACGCCGACCATCACTCCTCCCGCCGAACCCCGTGCCGGCGAGGAGTCCGAGGCGCCGCGCGACGAAGCGCGGCGCACCACCGAGGAAACCGGTCTCCCGGGCACCGAGGCCCCCGCCGGGGAAGCCCCGGCCGCCGCGGCGGAGGCCCCCGCCCTCGACGTCCCCGAGCCCACCGCGGGCCGTCTCGTACGGCTCCGGGCCCGGCTCGCCCGCTCGCAGAACTCCCTCGGCAAGGGGCTGCTCACGCTCCTGTCGCGGGACAACCTCGACGAGGACACCTGGGAGGAGATCGAGGAGACCCTCCTCACCGCCGACGTCGGCGTGGCTCCCACCCAGGAGCTCGTCGAGCGGCTGCGCGAACGCGTCCGGGTGCTCGGCACCCGGACCCCCGAGGAACTCCGCGCCCTGCTGCGCGAAGAGCTGATCACCCTGCTGGCCCCCGAATTCGACCGTGAGGTCAGGACCGAGGGCGGCGCCGAGACCCCGGGCGTCGTCATGGTCGTCGGTGTCAACGGCACCGGCAAGACCACCACGACCGGCAAGCTGGCCCGGGTGCTGGTGGCCGACGGCCGCAGCGTGGTTCTCGGCGCGGCCGACACCTTCCGTGCCGCCGCCGCCGACCAGCTCCAGACCTGGGGCGAGCGCGTCGGAGCGCGTACGGTACGCGGTCCCGAGGGCGGCGACCCCGCGTCGATCGCCTTCGACGCCGTGAAGGAAGGCATCGCCGAGGGCGCGGACGTCGTACTCATCGACACGGCCGGCCGGCTGCACACCAAGACCGGCCTGATGGACGAGCTCGGCAAGGTCAAGCGCGTCGTGGAGAAGCACGGCCCGCTCGACGAGATCCTGCTCGTGCTCGACGCCACCACCGGCCAGAACGGTCTGGTCCAGGCCCGGGTCTTCGCCGAGGTCGTGGACATCACCGGCATCGTCCTGACCAAGCTCGACGGCACCGCCAAGGGCGGCATCGTCATCGCGGTCCAGCGCGAGCTGGGCGTCCCGGTGAAGCTCATCGGGCTCGGCGAGGGGCCGGACGACCTGGCCCCGTTCGAGCCGGGCGCCTTCGTCGACGCGCTGATCGGCGACTGACCGCTCCTCGAAACGCAGTTCGCACGCCGATGGGCGGCGGCCCCCGATCCGGGGCCGCCGCCCATCGGCGTGCGTGCGGGTTGCGAGGAGCGGCCCGGTCTCCCGTGGTTACGTGCGGTGGCAGCTGTACGCCAGGGTGCCGAGCAGCAACCGGGCCGGCGGGGGAGCGGTCGCCGTGTCCAGGGCCGGGGGGCGCAGCCAGCGGACCGGACCGAGGCCGCCGAGGTCGCAGGGCGGCGCGGTGATGTGGGTGCCCGGCCCGAGGGCGCGCAGGTCGAGCGGGGCGTCGTCCCAGCCCATCCGGTAGAGCAGCTCCGGAAGCTGGGCGGCGGCTCCGGGGGCGACGAAGAACTGGGCCCGGCCGTCCGGGGTGACCGCCACCGGGCCGAGCGGCAACCCCATCCGCTCCAGCCGGACCAGTGCCCGTCGGCCCGCCGCCTCCGCCACCTCCAGGATGTCGAAGACCCGGCCCACCGGCAGCATCATCGAGGCTCCGGGGACCTCGGCCCAGGCGCAGGCCGCGTCGTCGAGGGAAGCTCCGGCGGGAACCTCGCGGGCGGACTCCAGCGGATGGGCGCCGGGCGCGGCGCAGCGCCGGTCGCCGCAGGAGCAGGTGCGGGAGCCGGTCCGTGCGCGGGCGCCGGGCCGTACGGCCCATCCCCACAGGCCGGTGTACTGCGCCACGGCCGTACTCCCGGGCGTGCGGTCGCGGTGCCGCGACCCGGATCGCAGCCCACGGATACCGCCGATCGTGAAGCCCATGCCCCCTCCAACGGGTCCGGCGCGCCGATGGTTACGTGGCGGCGGGGTTCCGCGATCCGGCGAACCGCCGGTGGTCGCCCCCGAATGGGCGGCGCGCGGGAGCACTCGGGAATGGTGCGATGAGATCCGCACCACCCGGAGCACTCCTTCACGCCCCCTGTTGTTCGGCGCCTGTCAAGTCAAGCGCGCCCCGCGCCGGAGAGCTTCATTCGAAGGGGTGGCGAATGGTGGCGTTTCTGCATTCGCCCTCGCCGCGTGGGTGATCGTAGGATTACCGTCGGTACGCGGACTCTGGGAGTATGAGCACCCTCGGGTATGCCGATGGCAACCCGATTTCTTGTTCGATGGCGGGCAACTTCCGTACGGGCGGTACCGGGTTACGGCATTCTGAGTAGCTGGGCAGGGCTTCGCGCGAAGAGGTTCCGGCGAGATGGGGGCGTTCCGGTGAGTGGCAGTGGCGCAGGCGATACGAATGCCGGAAAGCGCCCCAACGGGCAATTGGGATCATGGTTCGTGCGCAGCGGCTGGTCCAAGGGGGAGCTCGCCCGCCAGGTCAACCGGCGGGCCCGCCAGATGGGTGCCCACCACATCAGTACCGACACCTCGCGCGTACGGCGGTGGCTCGACGGCGAACAGCCCCGCGAGCCGATCCCCCGCATCCTCTCGGAGCTCTTCTCGGAACGCTTCGGCAGCGTCGTCGCCGTGGAGGACCTCGGGCTGCGGACCGCCCACACCTCGCCCTCCGTCTCGGGGGTGGACCTGCCCTGGGCGGGGCCGCAGACCGTCGCCCTGCTCAGCGAGTTCTCCCGCAGCGACCTGATGCTCGCCCGCCGGGGCTTCCTCGGCTCCTCGCTCCAGCTCGCCGCCGGACCCACGCTGATCGAGCCCATGCAGCGCTGGCTGGTGCCGGTCACCCCCACCGGGCCGGCCGAACCCGAATCACCCGCCGCCGCACGCCGCCCGTCCCGCCTCTCCAAGCCCGAACTCGACCTGCTGGAGTCCACCACGGCGATGTTCCGCCAGTGGGACGCGCAGTGCGGTGGCGGACTGCGCCGCAAGGCGGTCGTCGGCCAACTCCACGAGGTCACCGACCTGTTGCAGGAGCCCCAGCCCGCGGCCACCGCCGTCCGGCTCTTCCGCTGCGCCGCCGAACTCGCCGAACTGGCGGGCTGGATGAGTTACGACGTCGGTCTCCAGCCCACCGCTCAGAAGTACTTCGTCCTCGCCCTGCACGCGGCCAAGGAGGCCGGGGACAAGCCGCTGGGCTCGTACATCCTCTCCAGCATGAGCCGGCAGATGATCCACCTCGGCCGCCCGGACGACGCCCTGGAGTTGATCCACCTCGCGCAGTACGGCAGCCGCGAGTGCGCGACGGCCCGGACCCAGTCGATGCTGTATGCGATGGAGGCCCGCGCCCACGCCAACATGGGCCAGCCCGGAAAGTGCAAGCGCGCGGTCCGCATGGCCATGGACACCTTCGACGACGCCGGTCTGGACGACGAACCCGAGCCCGACTGGATCAAGTTCTTCTCCGAGGCCGAACTCAACGGCGAGAACGCCCACTCCTACCGCGACCTGGCCTATGTCGCCGGCCGCAGCCCGACGTACGCCTCGCTCGCCGCACCCGCCATGGCCAGAGCCGTCGAGCTGTTCGCCGAGGACGACGAGCACCACCGCTCGTACGCGCTCAACCTCATCGGCATGGCCACGGTCCGTCTGCTCCAGCGCGAGCCCGAGCAGGCCATGGTGCTGGCCGGCCAGGCGCTCGCCGTCGCCAAGAAGGTCCGCTCCGAGCGGGTCAACACCCGTCTGCGCAAGACCGTCGACGCCGCTGCCAGGGACTTCGGGGACGTGGCCGACGTCGCGCACCTCACCGACGCGCTCGGGGACCAACTGCCGGAGACCGCCGAAGCGGTCTGATCCGGCCCCGCGCCCACTGGCCGCGGCGACCACCCCGCAACCACCGGCCGGGCTCTTCCGCGCCAGGTGGGCGAGGGTCGCCGTGGCCGGTTCGCGTGTCGCGGGACTTCAACCGCACCGTATGCGGCATGGACCGCATGGTAGGCGGGACACCGGTTACGTCGCTCCGGGTTCATGCCGACGTAACACTCCGGGCGGCTTCGTCACTGCGGCGAAACACCGAGCGGCATTCCTGGAAATGGTGCTCCGCCAATCTCATGGCGCATAAGGCCCGCACCTTTTTTCCAGTGGTCCCGCAGCCTTCCCCCGCACGCCGCGGCCGCTCCGACGACGAGGAGACGCCGATGCCCCCAGGCATCACGACGCTTGCCGCAGACGCACCCCAGCTGTCTGCCGCCAACACCGGGTTCATGCTCATCTGCTCGGCCCTGGTGATGCTCATGACCCCGGCCCTGGCCTTCTTCTACGGAGGCATGGTCCGCGTCAAGAGCAGCCTGAACATGCTGATGATGAGCTTCATCAGCCTCGGGATCGTGACGATCCTGTGGGTGCTCTACGGATTCAGCCTCGCCTTCGGCACCGACTCCGGCTCCCTCATCGGCTGGTCGTCCGATTACGTCGGCCTCAGCGGCATCGGCCTGAACGAGCTCTGGGACGGTTACACCATCCCGGTGTACGTCTTCGCCGTCTTCCAGCTGATGTTCGCCATCATCACCCCGGCCCTGATCAGCGGTGCTCTCGCCGACCGCGTGAAGTTCAGCGCCTGGGCGCTCTTCATCACCCTCTGGGTGACCGTGGTCTACTTCCCTGTCGCCCACTGGGTCTGGGGCGCGGGCGGCTGGCTCTTCGAGCTGGGCGTCATCGACTTCGCCGGCGGTACGGCCGTCCACATCAACGCCGGTGCCGCGGCCCTCGGCGTGATCCTCGTGATCGGCAAGCGCGTCGGCTTCAAGCGTGACCCGATGAGGCCGCACAGCCTGCCGCTCGTCATGCTCGGCGCCGGCCTCCTGTGGTTCGGCTGGTTCGGCTTCAACGCCGGCTCCTGGCTCGGCAACGACGACGGCGTGGGCGCCGTGATGTTCGTCAACACGCAGGTCGCCACCGCCGCCGCGATGCTCGCCTGGCTCGGGTACGAGAAGCTGCGCCACGGCTCCTTCACCACCCTCGGCGCCGCCTCCGGTGCCGTCGCCGGTCTCGTCGCCATCACCCCCTCGGGCGGGGCGGTCAGCCCCCTCGGTGCCATCGCCGTCGGTGTCATCGCGGGTCTCCTCTGCGCCATGGCGGTCGGCCTGAAGTACAGGTTCGGCTACGACGACTCGCTCGACGTCGTCGGAGTCCACCTCGTCGGCGGTGTCGCCGGCTCGCTGCTCATCGGGTTCTTCGCCACCGGCGGTGTCCAGTCCGACGCCAAGGGCCTCTTCTACGGCGGCGGTCTCGACCAGCTCGGCAAGCAGGCCGTAGGAGTCTTCTCCGTCCTGGCCTACTCTCTGGTGGTGTCCGCGATCCTCGCCTTCCTCGTCGACAAGACGATGGGGATGCGGGTCACCGAGGACGACGAGGTATCCGGCATCGACCAGGTCGAACACGCCGAGACTGCCTACGACTTCAGCGGCGCCGGCGGCGGCACGGTCTCCCGCACCGCCGCACCGGTCCTGGACACCCCGGCAGCTCCGATCAAGAAGGTGGACGCATGAAGCTCATCACAGCGGTCGTGAAGCCCCACCGGCTGGACGAGATCAAGGAGGCCCTGCAGGCCTTCGGCGTCCAGGGGCTGACGGTGACCGAGGCCAGCGGCTACGGACGCCAGCGCGGCCACACCGAGGTCTACCGCGGTGCCGAGTACACCGTCGACCTGGTACCCAAGATCCGTATCGAGGTCCTCGTCGAGGACGAGGACTCCGAACAGCTCATCGACGTCGTCGTGAAGGCCGCCAGAACCGGCAAGATCGGGGACGGCAAGGTCTGGAGCGTTCCGGTCGACACGGCGGTCCGGGTACGGACCGGCGAACGCGGCCCGGACGCTCTCTGACACCAAAGCCCGTGGAACGGAAGGCAACTGGGTGACGAGTACCGAAGTGACCACCGAAACCGAAGACTCGGGACCCAGCGGCTACGCGGCGGCCCGGCTGCGCCTCCTCCAGCAGGAGACGCGGTCCGGGCCGCCGCGCCGTTCGGCCCTGGCCGGCCTCACCGACGACTGGCTGAACGGCCTCTTCACCGCTGCCGCCGAACACGCGGGCGTACGCGGCGCCGCTCTCGTCGCCGTCGGCGGCTACGGCCGCGGCGAACTCTCCCCGCGCAGCGACCTCGATCTCCTCCTGCTGCACGACGGTTCGGCCGACGCCGGAGCCGTCTCCGCCCTGGCGGACCGCATGTGGTACCCCGTCTGGGACCTGGGCCTCGCGCTCGACCACTCCGTACGCACCCCGACGGAGGCACGCAAGGCCGCCGTCGACGACCTCAAGGTCCACCTCGGCCTGCTGGACGCCCGCGCGGTCGCCGGCGACGTCGGCCTCGTCACCGCGCTGCGCACCCACGTCCTCGCGGACTGGCGCAACCAGGCCCCCAAGCGGCTGCCCGCCCTCCACGCGCTCTGCCAGGAGCGGGCCGAACGCATGGGCGAACTCCAGTTCCTCCTGGAGCCCGACCTCAAGGAGGCCCGGGGCGGCCTCCGCGACGCCACCGCCCTGCGCGCCGTCGCCGCCTCCTGGGTGGCCGACGCCCCCCGCGAAGGACTCCTCGAAGCCCGCCGCGTCCTTCTCGACACCCGTGACGCCCTGCACCTCGTGACCGGCCGGGCCACCGACCGGCTCGCCCTCCAGGAACAGGACCAGGTCGCCGAGGCCCTCGGCCTGCTCGACGCCGACGCCCTGCTCCGCCAGGTGTACGAGGCCGCCCGCACCATCTCGTACGCCTCCGACGTCACCTGGCGCGAGGTCGACCGCGTCCTGCGCGCCCGGTCGATGCGCCCCCGCCTGCGCGCGATGCTCGGCGGCGCCAAACCCGCACCCGAACGCACCCCGCTCGCCGAAGGGGTGGTCGAGGCGGACGGCGAGGTCGTCCTCGCCCGCTCCGCGCGCCCCGAGCGCGACCCCGTGCTGACCCTCCGGGCCGCCGCGGCGGCCGCCGAGTCCGGGCTCCCGCTCTCCCGCCACCTGGTGCGTCACCTCGCCGGAGCGGCGGCGCCCCTCTCCGTACCCTGGCCCCCCGAGGCCCGCGAGGAACTGGTCACCCTGCTCGGCGCGGGCGAGGCGACGATCGCAGTGTGGGAGGCCCTCGAAGCCGAGGGCATCGTCACCCGGCTGCTGCCCGACTGGGAACGCGTCCACTGCCGCCCCCAGCGCAACGCCGTCCACACCTGGACCGTCGACCGCCACCTCGTGGAGACCGCCGTCCGTGCCGCCTCCCTGACCCGCCGGGTCGGGCGCCCCGACCTGCTGCTGGTCGCCGCCCTGCTGCACGACATCGGCAAGGGCTGGCCCGGTGACCACTCCGTCGCCGGCGAGGTCATCGCCCGCGACATGGCCACCCGCATCGGCTTCGACAAGGCCGACGTCGCCGTCGTCGCCACTCTCGTACGGCAGCACCTGCTGCTCATCGAGACCGCGACCCGCCGCGACCTGGACGATCCCGACACCGTCTCCTCGGTCGCCGAGGCGGTCGGCTCCGCCTCCACCCTCGAACTGCTCCACGCCCTCACCGAAGCCGACGCGCTGGCCACCGGACCCGCCGCCTGGAGCACCTGGCGCGCCTCCCTCGTCGACGACCTCGTCGGACGGGTGGCGGCCGTCCTGGCCGGAGCGGCACCCGCCGACCCCGGGCCCGCCGTGCCCGACGCCGAACAGGAGCGCCTCGCCGTCGAGGCGCTGCGCACCCGCGAACCCGTCCTCGCCCTGCACACCCAGCCCGAACCGCCCTCCGAGTCCGGCGAACCGGGCCCGGTCGGCGTCGAACTCCTCATCGCGCTGCCGGACCGGCCGGGGGTCCTGCCCGCCGTCGCGGGGGTGCTCGCCCTGCACCGCCTCACCGTCCGGGCCGCCGACCTGCGCGCCGTGGAGCTCCCCACCGAGCTGGGCGAATCCGCCGACCTGCTGCTGCTCAGCTGGCGGGTGGCCGCCGAGTACGGCGAGCTGCCGCAGGTCTCCCGCCTCCGCACCGACCTCCTGCGGGTGCTCGACGGAGGGCTCGACATCCAGGCCCGGCTCGCCGAACGGGAGTCCGCCTATCCCCGGCGGCGCGGCATCAAGGCCCCGCCGCCCCGGGTCACGGTCGCCTCCGCCGCCTCGCGGCAGGCCACGGTCATCGAGGTCCGCGCGCAGGACGCCCCGGGGCTGCTGCACCGGATCGGCCAGGCGCTGGAGGACAGCGTGGTACGGGTGCGCTCGGCCCACGTCGCGACGCTCGGCGCCAACGCGGTGGACACCGTCTACGTCACACGCCCCGACGGGACGGTCCTCTCCGACGAGGAGGCCGCCACCGTGGCGAAGTCGCTGGAGGCCGCCCTGCGCTGAGCGGGCCGCCCCCGGCTCCCGACCCGGGGGCGGCGGTACGGGCGAAGGCGCGAACCCTGTGCCCGTACCGCCGCCGCTGCCTCGCGCCGTCGTGCGCCTTCCCCGTACGTACCGATCGCCACCGGCGAGGACGGCCGCCCGCCCGGGCCGGATACTCTAGGAGGCGACCTGCCACGCCCCCGACCCTGAGGACCGACGAGCGCCGTGTTCGATACTCTCTCCGACCGCCTTGCCGCGACTTTCAAGAACCTCCGGGGCAAGGGCCGCTTGTCCGAGGCGGACATCGACGCCACGGCTCGCGAGATCCGTATCGCCCTGCTCGAAGCGGACGTCGCGCTTCCGGTGGTGCGCGCCTTCATCGCCAACGTCAAGGAGCGGGCGCGCGGCGCCGAGGTCTCCGGCGCGCTGAACCCGGCGCAGCAGGTCGTCAAGATCGTCAACGAGGAGCTCGTCTCCATCCTCGGCGGGGAGACCCGGCGGCTGCGGTTCGCCAAGAACCCGCCCACCGTGATCATGCTCGCGGGCCTCCAGGGTGCCGGTAAGACGACCCTCGCCGGAAAGCTCGGCCTCTGGCTCAAGGGGCAGGGGCACTCCCCGCTCCTCGTCGCCTGTGACCTCCAGCGCCCCAACGCCGTCAACCAGCTGAGTGTCGTCGCCGGGCGCGCGGGCGTCGCGGTGTACGCGCCGGAGCCGGGCAACGGCGTCGGCGACCCGGTGAAGGTCGCGAAGGACTCCATCGAGTACGCCAAGGCCAAGGTCCACGACATCGTCATCGTCGACACCGCCGGCCGCCTCGGTATCGACCAGGAGCTGATGCGCCAGGCCGCGGACATCCGCGACGCCGTCAGCCCGGACGAGATCCTCTTCGTCGTCGACGCGATGATCGGCCAGGACGCGGTCAACACCGCGGAGGCATTCCGCGACGGTGTCGGCTTCGACGGCGTGGTGCTCTCCAAGCTCGACGGTGACGCCCGCGGTGGTGCCGCCCTGTCGATCGCCCACGTCACGGGCAAGCAGATCATGTTCGCGTCCAACGGCGAGAAGCTCGACGAGTTCGACGCCTTCCACCCGGACCGCATGGCCTCCCGCATCCTCGACATGGGTGACCTGCTCACCCTCATCGAGCAGGCGGAGAAGACGTTCAGCCAGGAAGAGGCCGCCAAAATGGCCTCCAAGCTGGCGTCGAGCAAGGGCAAGGACTTCACGCTCGACGACTTCCTGTCGCAGATGGAGCAGGTCCGCAAGATGGGCTCCATCTCCAAGCTGCTCGGCATGCTGCCCGGCATGGGGCAGATCAAGGACCAGATCGCCAACATCGACGAGCGCGACGTGGACCGCACCGCCGCGATCATCAAGTCGATGACGCCCAAGGAGCGCGCCGAGCCGACCATCATCAACGGCTCGCGCCGGGCCCGTATCGCCAAGGGCTCGGGCGTCGAGGTCTCCGCGGTGAAGAACCTCGTGGAGCGCTTCTTCGAAGCCCGCAAGATGATGTCGCGGATGGCCCAGGGCGGCGGAATGCCGGGGATGCCGGGGATGCCGGGCATGGGTGGCGGCCCCGGTCGGCAGAAGAAGCAGATCAAGCAGGCCAAGGGCAAGCGCAAGAGCGGCAACCCGATGAAGCGCAAGGCCGAGGAGCAGGCCGCCGCGGACCGTCGCGAGCAGGCGGCCGCCCAGGGCAACGCCCTCGGCGTACCCGGCCAGGCCCCCCAGGGCAAGGACTTCGAGCTGCCGGACGAGTTCAAGAAGTTCATGGGCTGACCGCCGCGAGCGGGTCCGGTCACGGGCGTCCGCAGTACGCGAAAAGGGGCGCGCACCACGACGGTGCGCGCCCCTTCCGTGTGCCGCCGCGTGCCCCCGGGGCGGGCCCCGGGCGTGCCGCGTACGGCCCAGGGGGCGGACTCTCCAGGGGCTTCTGCGTGCTTTCTCACCTAATGTCGCGAATACCGCCACTCACGGTCGTCGGCAGAGGAGAGCGTGTGACCACCCCCGTACCTCCCCGCGATCGCCCCGACCAGCCCTGGCGTTCCGAAGGGGCACCGCCGCCCCCGCCGCAACGGCGCAAGATGCCCGGCGGCTGGGGACGGCTGCTGCTCACCGCGCTGATCGTCTACCTCCTCGCCAACCTGGTGCTCTCCTTCTTCAACGGCGACGACGAGCCGACCATCGCCTACACCGAGTTCACCAAACAGGTCGGCGCCGGGAACGTCTCCAAGATCTACTCCAAGGGTGACGCCATCCAGGGCGAGCTGAAGAAGAAGGCGAAGGTCCCCGGCGAGGACACCGAGTACACCAAGTTCACCACCCAGCGGCCCGCCTTCGCGGACGACAGTCTGTGGGACGAACTGGTCCACGACGACGTCACCGTCACCGCGGAACCGGTCGTCCAGCAGCGCAGTTTCCTCGCCAACCTCCTGATCTCGCTGGCACCGATGCTGCTCCTCGTCCTGCTCTGGGTGTTCATCGCCCGGCGGATGTCGCGCGGCGGCCCGGGCGGTGGCATGGGCGGCTTCGGCCGCAAGGCGCCGCCCAAACCGGTTGCCTTGGAGAGCTCCACCCGCACCACCTTCGCCGACGTGGCCGGCATCGACGAGGTGGAGGGCGAACTCAACGACGTCGTCGACTTCCTGAAGAATCCCGAGGCCTACCGGAAGATGGGCGCCCGCATGCCGGGCGGGGTCCTCCTCGCCGGGCCGCCCGGCACCGGCAAGACGCTGCTGGCGCGCGCCGTCGCGGGCGAAGCCGGGGTGCCGTTCTTCTCCGCGTCCGCTTCCGAGTTCATCGAGATGATCGTCGGGGTGGGCGCGGGCCGGGTGCGCGAACTCTTCGCCGAGGCCCGCAAGGTCGCTCCCGCCATCGTCTTCATCGACGAGATCGACACCATCGGCCGCGTCCGGGGCGGCAGCGCCGGCATGGGCGGCCACGACGAGCGCGAGCAGACGCTCAACCAGATCCTCACCGAGATGGACGGCTTCTCGGGCTCCGAGGGCGTGATCGTGCTGGCCGCGACCAACCGGGCCGACGTACTCGACCCCGCCCTCACCCGGCCCGGCAGATTCGACCGCATCGTGCAGGTCAGCCCGCCGGACCGGGGCGGCCGCGAGGCGATCCTGAAGATCCACACCCGGCGGATTCCGCTCGCCGACGGTGTCGACCTCTCCCGGGTGGCCGCGGCCACCCCGGGGATGACCGGTGCCGACCTCGCCAACCTCGCCAACGAAGCGGCGCTGCTGGCCGTCAAGCGCAAGGGGGACGAGGTCGGGCAGACGGACCTCTCGCAGGCCCTGGAGAAGGTCCAGCTCGGCGCCGAACGGCCGCTGGTCATGCCGGAGGAGGAGCGCCGCAGGACCGCCTACCACGAGAGCGGCCACGCCCTCCTCGGCATGCTCCAGCCGGGCGCCGACCCGGTGCGCAAGGTCACCATCGTGCCGCGCGGCCGGGCCCTGGGGGTCACGCTCTCCACGCCGGACGCCGACAAGTACGCGTACACCGAGGACTATCTGCGCGGGAGGATCATCGGCGCCCTCGGCGGCATGGCCGCGGAGCACGTGGTCTACGACGTGATCACCACGGGCGCCGAGAGCGACCTGGAACAGGTCACCAGCCTGGCGCGGGGCATGGTCGGACGGTGGGGGATGAGCCACCGGGTCGGCAGGCTCACGGCCATCCCGGCCGACGCCCAGCAGGCGTACGGGCTGTCGGCGGCGCCCGCCACCCTGGACGCGATCGACGAGGAGATGCGGCGCATCGTCGACGAGTGCTACGAGGACGCCTGCCGGCTGCTGCGGGAGAACCGCGACCGGCTCGACTCGCTCGCCGAGGCGCTGCTGGCGAACGAGACGCTGGAGGAGGCGGAGGCGTACCGCGCCGCCGGGATCACCCGGCTGGAGAAACCGCCCCCGGTGTGAGCGGGATGCGGGATGCCACACAGCCGTGTGCGGGGGACGGGCACCCGCCCGTCCCCCGCACACGCGGCGCGCGGGCGGGTGGGTCTCAGCAGACGCAGACCAGGTAGCGGAAGACGTTCGGCATCCACACCGTGCCGTCGGACCGCCGGTGCGGTCGCAGCGCCTCCGCGATCTCCTCGGCGACCCGACCGCGGTCCGTGGCCGCCACCGCCGCGTCGAAGAACCCGGTCGAGAGCAGTCCGCGAACCGCGCTCTCCGGCCCGGCGTAGCCGAACGGGCAGGACACCCGGCCCGAGCCGTCCGGTTTCAGCCCCGCCCGGGAGGCGACCTCCTCCAGATCGTCCCGCCGCGCCGGACGCCCTGCGCCGGAGTGCTCGCCGCCGGACGGGTTCGCGAGCCGGTCCGCCACCTCCAGCACCCCGGCCGTGGCGCACCTCTCGGGCGGCCCCCAGCCGGTCAGTACGACGGTCGCGCCCCGGGCCGCCAGCGGTACGGCGGCCTTCAGTGCGGGGACGAGTTCCTCGGAGTCGCCCGCCGTGCAGCCGATCGGATCGAAAGCGGTCAGCAGGTCGTACGGGACTCCGTCCGCGGGCACCGCCGGGACGGAGTCGACGAGTCGTGGCGGTGCGCCGACGCCGGCTGCGTACGGTCCGGGCCGGCCGGCCGGCCCCTCCGCCCCGGGCGGGAGCAGCCGCTCCCGGGCCAGCGCGAGCCGGTCGTGGTCGGTGTCCACACCGGTGACCCGGGCCCCGCGGGCCGCCGCGATCAACAGCGCGAGTCCCGAACCGCAGCCGAGGGAGAGCATGCGGGTGCCGGACCCGACTTCGAGCCTCTCGTAGACCGCTTCGTACAGCGGCGACAGCATCCGCTCCTGGATCTCTGCCCAGTCGCGGGCACGGGTACCGGTGTCCACCGGAGCGGGGGTGTCCGCGTACCTGTGGTGCCGGACGAGCGTTGGTGTCATGGATGTACCCCAATCGCCAAGAGGGTTCGGTCGTGCCCGAATGCGCGCCCTCGAGTGCGGGCGTCCGCATCCCCGTATGTCAGGGAACTGCGCATCGGCCGCCGCGTCCAGGGGGCGCAGGGTCATTCATTGCGCGCCCCGGTGGTGCGCCCTCCACGGGCGGGGGCTGCGCCGGACCGCCGACTCTCGCCGTCGGGAAGGCGGTACCGATCAGCTTCGCGGGCCCTGCGGGTCCGCGGGTGGCGCCAAGCGGTCCGGCGGCCCGCGGTGGGACGGGGACGCCGGGAGGGCGGGCCTCCCGTTCCTTCCGCCCAGTCTTACCCGACACGCGGGGCTCAGCACGTCGAGCGTTCCCCGCCCGCGCGGGGCGGGGTCAGGGGCGGTAGCGGGGGTGGTGGTCCGGGGTGTTCGTGGCGCTCGGGCCCGCGCACGCCCCGGACCGGGTACGGGGCCGGTGCTCCGTCCCGAGGGCGGGCCCGGTAGCCTCGCCCCCGACCGGGCGAGGGCCCCGTCGTCGCGGGCGGACCCGGGCTCCGGGCGGTGCGTGACGGCGTGCGGGAAGTACGGACCCGTCCGGACCCGCCCACTCGACGGGATCGCCTACGCGTTACTACGTACGACCTTGGTGTGAGCTGTGAAGCTTCTCCGCAGATCGGCGTACCCGCCCGCGTACACATGGCATCGCCGTCAACCGGCTGGTACGTGCAAATTATTTGGGATGCCCCGGAATAGGAACACCGAGGCCCTCCGGCTCGTTATCACGACGTGAGCACGACACCACCTGTACTTGCCGCAGAGCTGGCACAGGCGTGGGCCGACATTCAGCGGTACCACCCCGAGCTGCCCGATCTCGCCGCACCCGAGTCCCTGATCGGAGAGTCCTCGTCCGCCTGTGGCGCCGAACTCTCCTTCGAGCGACTGCTCCACGAGGCAGTCCACGGCATCGCCGCCGCCCGAGGTGTCCGCGACACCTCCCGCGCCGGCCGTTACCACAACCGACGTTTTCTCGCGATCGCCGAAGAGCTGGGCCTCGACCACACCGAGGAGCCCCATCCCAGCAGCGGCTTCTCGCTGGTCACTCTCAACGCGGAGGCCAGGAGGCGGTACCGCCCCACGGCCGAACGGCTCCAGCGCGCGCTCAAGGCGCACACCGTGGCGACGGCGGCCGACACCAAGCGGTCGTTCCGGGGGCCCGCAGCCCGGCACGGCTCGTCCGGCGGCGGCGTCCGCGTCAAGGCCGTCTGCGACTGCGGACGCAACGTCCGCGTCGTCCCCTCGGTCCTCGCCCAGGCGCCGATCGTGTGCGGCGGTTGCGGCAAGCCGTTCCGTATCCCGGAAGCCACCGTCGCGGTGGGGTGAGTCGACGGTGTGTGGCACAATGGACAGCTGCACTCGACAGTCGAACAGGACCCCTCTCTCCTCCGGCTGACGCGTCCATCGGGCACCTCGAGTGCCACAACCCCACGTGGCATTTTGTTGTGCCCAATCCCGTCAAGACCAGGAGACACCACTTCCGTGGCAGTCAAGATCAAGCTGAAGCGTCTGGGCAAGATCCGTTCGCCTCACTACCGCATCGTCGTCGCCGACTCCCGCACCCGCCGTGACGGCCGGGCCATCGAGGAGATCGGCCTGTACCACCCGGTGCAGAACCCGTCCCGCATCGAGGTCAACGCGGAGCGCGCGCAGTACTGGCTGTCCGTCGGCGCCCAGCCGACCGAGCCCGTCCTGGCGATCCTGAAGCTCACCGGTGACTGGCAGGCGCACAAGGGCCTCCCGGCCCCCGCGCCGCTGCTGCAGCCGGAGCCCAAGGCCGACAAGCGCGCCCTGTTCGAGGCCCTGACCTCCGACGGCGACGAGGCCAAGGGTGAGGCCATCACCCCGAAGGCCAAGAAGTCCGAGAAGAAGGCTGACGAGGCGGCCGACGCTGCCGAGTCGACCGAGGCCTGAGCATGCTCGAGGAGGCTCTCGAGCACCTCGTGAAAGGCATCGTCGACAACCCCGACGATGTGCAGGTCGCCTCGCGTGATCTGCGCCGCGGACGCGTGCTGGAGGTCCGGGTACACCCCGACGACCTCGGCAAGGTGATCGGCCGCAACGGCCGCACCGCGCGTGCTCTGCGCACGGTCGTGGGCGCCATCGGCGGCCGTGGCATCCGTGTCGACCTCGTCGACGTGGACCAGGTGCGCTGAAAAGGTTGAACACCGGCCAGGGCCGGGGAGGGCTTCACAGCCGTCCCCGGCCCTTGTCGTCGCTCCGGCCCCGAGGCATCGCCAGACACGGGCCCAGTGGTGCCCGGGGCGGCCCTCCCGTACCCCCGGCGCTGTCGCCCGGCTCCCGCCGGACGTCACCGTCCGCCCCATCAATCGGAGAATCAGCGTGCAGTTGGTAGTTGCGCGGATCGGCCGCGCCCACGGCATCAAGGGCGAAGTCACCGTCGAGGTCCGCACGGACGAGCCGGAGCTGCGACTCGGTCCGGGTGCCGTGCTCGCCACCGAGCCGGCGGCCGTGGGACCCCTTACGATCGAGACCGGCCGGGTGCACAGCGGCCGGCTGCTGCTCCGCTTCGCGGGCGTGAGCGACCGGACCGCGGCCGAGGCGCTGCGCAACACCCTGCTGATCGCCGACGTGGACCCCGAGGAACTCCCCGAGGACCCGGAGGAGTTCTACGACCACCAGCTGATGGACCTCGACGTGGTCCTGGTGGACGGTACCGAGATCGGCCGGATCATCGAGATCACCCACCTGCCCTCGCAGGACCTCTTCATCGTGGAGCGTCCGGACGGCAGCGAAGTGATGATCCCGTTCGTGGAGGAGATCGTCACCGAGATCGACCTGGAGGAGCAGCGGGCCGTCATCGACCCGCCGCCCGGTCTGATCGACGCGAGCGAGGCGGTCGTCGCGTCCTCGCGCGACGAGGAACCCGGGACCCGGGCCGAGGGTGCGGGGACCGGGAGCGACGGTGACTCCGGGACGGACGACGGCTCCGGGGCCGGTGCGGGGAGCAAGGCGTAATGCGTCTCGACGTCGTCACCATCTTCCCCGAGTACCTCGACCCGCTGAACGTCTCGCTCGTGGGCAAGGCCCGCGCCCGGGGCAGCCTCGACGTGCAGGTCCACGATCTGCGGGAGTGGACGTACGACCGGCACAACACCGTGGACGACACCCCTTACGGCGGCGGCCCCGGCATGGTCATGAAGACCGAGCCCTGGGGCGACGCCCTCGACCAGGTGCTCGCCGACGGCTACGAGGCCGGCGCGCACAGCCCCGTCATGGTCGTGCCCACGCCCAGCGGACGCCCCTTCACCCAGGAACTCGCGGTCGAACTCTCCGAGCGGCCCTGGCTGGTCTTCACCCCGGCGCGGTACGAGGGCATCGACCGCCGCGTGATGGAGGAGTACGCCACCCGCATGCCGGTCGTCGAGGTCTCCATCGGGGACTACGTCCTGGCCGGAGGGGAGGCGGCCGTGCTCGTCGTCACCGAGGCCGTGGCCCGCCTGCTGCCCGGCGTCCTCGGCAACGCCGAGTCGCACCGCGACGACTCCTTCGCCCCCGGGGCGATGGCCAACCTGCTGGAGGGCCCCGTCTACACCAAGCCCCCCGAGTGGCGCGGCCGGGTCATCCCCGACGTGCTGCTCACCGGCCACCACGGGAGGATCGCGCGGTGGCGGCGGGACCAGGCGTTCGCCCGAACCGCGCTGAACAGGCCCGATCTGATCGAGCGCTGCGCCGCGAGCGACTTCGACAAGAAGGATCGCGAGATCCTCTCCATCCTCGGCTGGGCGCCCGAGCCCGGCGGCCGATTTTGGCGCAGGCCTTCCCCCGTGGAAGAATGAGCAGCTGCTGTACGTCCGACGTGCGCCCCTGCCACAGGGGGAACGACGTCCGCCCGGCGTGATCAGCACTTCGATCTTCCTCACGATCTCCCGTCGATGACCTGTGGCATCGGCGAAGAAAGCAGACAAAATGGCTTCCCTGCTCGATGGCGTCAACGCCGCCTCCCTGCGTTCGGACCTCCCGGCGTTCCGCGCCGGTGACACCGTCAACGTCCACGTGCGCGTGATCGAGGGCAACCGCTCCCGTATCCAGCAGTTCAAGGGCATCGTCATCCGCCGCCAGGGCGCGGGCGTCAGCGAGACCTTCACGGTCCGCAAGGTCTCCTTCAGCGTCGGCGTCGAGCGCACCTTCCCGGTGCACAGCCCGATCTTCGAGAAGATCGAGCTCGTCACCCGCGGTGACGTCCGTCGCGCCAAGCTGTACTTCCTCCGTGAGCTGCGCGGCAAGGCCGCGAAGATCAAGGAGAAGCGCGACCGCTGAGCTGACACCGACGTCCACAGCGCGGCCGGATAAGCTTCGGCCGCGATGGACACGGAAGAACAGCACACGAAGCGCGATCGCTCCTCGGGACCTGCGAATGGTCCGGGGGCGCGGTCGCGCTTTTCGCGTTCCGGGGACTCCGGGGACTCCGGGGACGGGCCGGCCGAGCCAGGTGAGTCCCCTGCCTCCGGTGCGTCCGGTGAGCCGGGCCCCGACGACGGTGGGCGGACCGGACGCAGACCGGCGCTGCGGCGGGCGGCCCTGATCTGCGCCGCCCTGCCGGCCGCCGTCCTCCTCCTCGGCGCGTTCGTCGTACAGCCCTTCCTCATCCCGAGCGGCTCCATGGAGTCCACGCTGCGGGTGGGGGACCGGGTGCTCGTGAACAAGCTGGCCTACCGTTTCGGCTCCGGGCCGGAGAGGGGCGACGTGGTGGTCTTCGACGGCACCGGCTCCTTCGTCCCTGAGGCCGCCGGCCAGAGCCCCGTCGCCGGTCTGCTGCGCGGAGCCGCCGCGGTGCTCGGGCTGGCCGACCCCCCGGACACCGACTTCGTGAAGCGGGTCGTCGGGGTGGGCGGCGACCACGTGGCCTGCTGCGACCGCGCCGGCCGGCTGGAGGTGAACGGCACCCCCCTGGACGAGGAGTACCTGCACCGGGGAGACGCCCCGTCCAGGGTGCCGTTCGACATCGTCGTGCCCGACGGCACCCTCTGGATGATGGGCGATCACCGCGACCGCTCCAGCGACTCGCGCGACCACCTCGGCGAGCCCGGGGGCGGCATGGTGCCCGTGGACCAGGTGATCGGACGGGTGGACCGGATCGGCTGGCCCTGGAGCCGGACGGGAGTGCCGGCCGGTTCCGGCGGCGCGTTCGACGGCGTACCGGAGCCGGGTGACGCGCATGGGTAGCCGCGGCCGCGCGAGCCGCTCCGCCGCGGAGGATGCCTCCTGCCGCCCCGCCGACGCGGACGGGTCCGAGCCGCAGACCGGGACCGAGGGCGGCCGTACGGCACCGACCCGGGCCGAGCGGCGGAGGCTGGCGCGACGGGTCGTGCGACGGCGCCGCAGGTCCCGGGTGGTCGAGGTGCCCCTCCTGCTGGTGTTCGCGCTGCTGATCGCGCTGGTCCTCAAGACCTTCCTCGTGCAGGCTTTCGTGATCCCCTCGGGGTCGATGGAACAGACCATCAAGATCGGCGACAGGGTCCTGGTCGACAAGCTGACGCCGTGGTTCCACGCGGAGCCGCACCGGGGCGACGTGGTGGTCTTCAAGGACCCCGGGGGCTGGCTGGGGGAGAGCGGGACGGCGAGCACCAGCAGTGCGCCGGCCGGCGTCCGGCAGGGACAGGAGTTCCTCACCTTCATCGGACTGCTGCCCTCCGCCGATGAACAGGACTTGATCAAGCGCGTGGTCGGGGTCGGCGGGGACACCGTGAAGTGCTGCGGCAAGGACGGCCGGCTCACGGTCAACGGCGTCGCCGTCGACGAGCCCTATCTGAACCTTGGGGATGTGCCATCGGCCATCCAATTCGAGGTAAAGGTTCCCGAGGGCCGGATCTTCGTCATGGGCGACCACCGGTCCAATTCCGCCGACTCCCGCTACCACCTGGGCAACGGCTTCGACGGCACTGTGCCGCTGTCGGACGTCGTGGGGCGCGCCGTGGTCATCGCCTGGCCGCTGGGGAGCTGGGCCTCGCTGGGGCAGCGCGACGCGTTCGCCGGGGTCCCGGACGCGGCGGCGGGAGCGTCGGCCGCTTCCGGCGTCTCGCATAGTGTGTCCCACCAGGATCCCTACGGAATGATCCCGCTCCCGACCCCTGCGGAACTCCCGCTCGTTATGGGAGTGATGGGCCTGCGTCGCATCCGGCGTGGGCGGTGGCACGGAGTGAGGAGTGGATGTGGGGGATTTGGCGGTCGGCGCACGATCCGGACACGACGAACCCGAGGACCGGCCCGGACGGACCGGGGATCCGTCGGAGACGGGGGCGCACCGGACGGGGGATGACGACACTCCCGACGGTGCCGCCGGAGGCCCCAAACAGCGCTCCTTCTGGAAGGAGCTCCCGCTCCTCATCGGCATCGCGCTCGTCCTGGCACTGCTGATCAAGACCTTCCTGGTCCAGGCGTTCTCGATTCCCTCGGACTCCATGCAGGACACGCTCCAGCGCGGCGACCGGGTGCTGGTGGACAAGCTCACCCCGTGGTTCGGCTCCGAACCGGAACGCGGTGAGGTCGTCGTCTTCCACGACCCGGGTGGCTGGCTGGAGGGCACGACCACCCCCGATCCGAACGTCGCGCAGAAGTTCCTCAGCTTCATCGGGCTCATGCCGTCCGCCGAGGAGAAGGACCTGATCAAGCGGGTCATCGCGGTGGGCGGCGACACGGTGGAGTGCAAGCAGAACGGCCCCGTCACGGTGAACGGGAAGGCGCTGGACGAGAAGTCCTTCATCTACCCGGGCAACACTCCCTGCGACGACAAGCCGTTCGGCCCGATCAAGGTTCCGGACGGCCGGATCTGGGTCATGGGCGACCACCGCCAGAACTCCCTGGACTCCCGCTACCACCAGAACCTCCCCGGCCAGGGCACCGTCTCCGTCGACGACGTCGTCGGCCGGGCCGTGCTGGTGGCCTGGCCCGTCAACCGCTGGGCGACGCTGCCGGTGCCCGGCACCTTCGACCAGTCCGGCCTGAACGCCGCCGCGGCGGCCGCTCCGGCCGCGCTCGGAGTGGCCGGAGCGCTTCCGCTGGTCTTCTGGCGTCGCAGGAGGCTGACCCCCGGGCGTACCGACGGGTAGTGTGCCGACTCGGATCAGCGATTGTCGATCTCCGATGGGGGACGCTGGGATGAGTGGAACAGGACGTACGGGAGACGGCCGCGGCCGGCTCGGCAGTGTGCTGTCGGGTCTGGTCGTGGCCGTCGGCTGTGTGCTCTTCCTCGGCGGGTTCGCCTGGGCCGCGCTGGTGTACCGGCCGTACACCGTGCCGACCGGATCGATGTCCCCGACCGTGGAGACCGGGTCCAAGGTGCTGGCACAGCGGATATCGGGCGACGAGGTGCGGCGCGGCGACGTCGTGGTCTTCACGGACACGGTGTGGAGCACCTCCCCGATGGTCAAACGTGTCATCGGGATCGGGGGTGACACCGTCGTCTGCTGCGACGCGAAGGGCCGGCTCACCGTCAACGACGTGCCGATCGAGGAGCCGTATCTGAAGCCGGCGGTGGGCGCCTCCGGCGGCCTCGGGGACTCCGCTGCTTCCGGGACCTCCGGAGGTGCCGGGGAGAGCGACGGCTCCGGCGGTTCCGCCCCGGCGGCCCTGACGGAATTCAGCGCGAAGGTCCCCGAGGGGGAACTCTTCCTGCTCGGCGACAACCGCGCTATCTCCCTGGACTCCCGCGTCCACCTCACGGAGGAGGGACAGGGCTCGGTGCCCCGCGACACGGTCGAAGCACGGGTCGACGCCGTGGCCTGGCCGTCCGGCGGCATGCTCGACCGGCCGGAGGGGTTCGCCGGGCTTCCCGGCGGCATCTCGTCCCCGGGGCCGCTGCCGTTCCAGCTCGGAGCCGTGGTGCTGGGCGTGATCCTGATCCTGGGCGGCTGCGCCTACGGGCCGATCGCCGCGTGGGCCCGGCGCGGCAGGTCCGCGAAGGCGGTGGCGGGTGCCCGCTGAGATCCGGACGGTCGCACGGGTCGTCCTCCTCGACCCGCAGGACCGGATTCTGCTGATGCACGGCTTCGAACCCGAGGATCCCGCGAAGACCTGGTGGTTCACACCGGGCGGCGGACTGGAGGGCGACGAGAGCCACGAGCAGGCCGCCCGCCGCGAGCTGGCCGAGGAGACCGGCATCACGGACGTGGAGCTCGGCCCGGTCCTCTGGAAGCGCAGGTGCTCCTTTCCCTTCGACGGCCGCCGGTGGGAACAGGACGAGTGGTATTTTCTCGCGCGCACGGAACGGACCGCCACCGACCTGGGGGGTCTGACCGAGTTGGAGCGCCGCAGCGTCACAGGTCTCAGGTGGTGGACTTCCGCCGAACTGCGGGCGACCCGTGAGACGGTGTATCCGACCAAGCTCGCCGAACTGCTGCGCACGCTGCTCGACGAGGGTTCTCCGAGCGTTCCGCAGATTCTCGCCCCCGAAATCGCCTGAACGTCCGGGGGCGTCACCGGCTGCAGCACAATGGGGGAACGCACGGCTGAAGGGGACGCATGCCATGAGCGCCGAGGACCTCGAAAAGTACGAGACCGAGATGGAGCTGAAGCTCTACCGGGAGTACCGCGACGTCGTCGGTCTGTTCAAATACGTGATCGAGACCGAACGTCGCTTCTACCTCACCAACGACTACGAGATGCAGGTCCACTCGGTCCAGGGGGAGGTGTTCTTCGAAGTGTCCATGGCGGATGCCTGGGTCTGGGACATGTACCGGCCGGCGAGATTCGTCAAGCAGGTGCGTGTGCTGACCTTCAAGGACGTGAACATCGAAGAGCTCAACAAGAGCGATCTCGAACTTCCGGGCGGCTGACCGCCCCTCGGTGAGAAGTGGGGAGCTCGCGCCGGGGCGTATGGCGGATCGTTTCCCCGGCTCGTCAATCCGGGCCACCCGGTCATCCTCAGGGGTGGCCGGGTTTTCCACATCCGGGGAGTTGTCCACCAAGATCCACAAGGATCGGCCGGCCCGCGCAGAGTCGGTGCCGGAGGTGGTGCCGGATGAAGAACGCACGGGGAGCACTCGGGCGGTACGGCGAGGAGTTGGCGGCGCGGTTGCTGACCGACGCGGGCATGGCCGTGGTGGAGCGCAACTGGCGCTGCCGGGCCGGAGAGATCGACATCGTCGCGCGCGACGGTGACGCCCTCGTCGTCTGCGAGGTGAAGACCCGCAGATCGGTGGAGTACCAGCACCCGATGGCGGCCGTCACCCCGGTCAAGGCGGAACGGCTGCGGCGGCTCGCGGAGTTGTGGCTCGACGCGCACGGGGGACCGCCGCCGGGCGGCGTGCGTATCGACCTCGTCGGGGTGATCGTGCCCCGACGCGGCGGTCCGGTCGCCGAACACGCGCGGGGGGTGGCCTGAGATGGGCTTCGCACGAGCCTGTTCCGTCGCCCTGGTCGGCGTGGAGGGCGTGGTGGTGGAGGTCCAGGCGGACCTGGAACCAGGAGTGGCGGCCTTCACGCTGGTCGGCCTGCCGGACAAGAGCCTGGTCGAGAGCAGGGACCGGGTCCGGGCGGCCGTCGTCAACTCCGGTGCCGAGTGGCCGCAGAAGAAGCTCACGGTCGGTCTCTCCCCGGCCTCCGTACCGAAATCCGGTTCGGGGTTCGATCTCGCCGTGGCGTGCGCCGTGCTCGGCGCCGCCGAGCGGATCGACCCGGCCCAGATCGCGGACGTCGTCATGATCGGGGAGCTGGGCCTGGACGGACAGGTGCGCCCGGTCCGCGGAGTGCTGCCCGCGGTGCTCGCCGCCGCCGAAGCCGGATACCGCCACGTCGTGGTCCCCGAGCAGACCGCCGGCGAGGCGGCGCTGGTGCCGGGCGTCTCGGTTCTGGGCGTACGGAGTCTCCGTCAGCTGATCGCGATCCTCAGCGACGAACCGGTGCCCGACGAGCCGGCCGGCCAGCAGAGCCGGCCGGACACCCTGCTCGCCGGACTGATGGTGCCCGGGTCCGGATTCGGCGCGGGACTCGCCCCGGCCGGAGGCCCGGGCGGGGCGTACCGCAAGGACCTGAGCGACGTCGCCGGCCAGAGCCGGCCGCGCAAAGCCCTGGAGATCGCCGCGGCGGGAGGTCATCATCTGCTGCTCTCCGGGCCCCCGGGTGCCGGGAAGACGATGCTGGCCGAGCGGCTGCCGGGCATCCTGCCGCCGCTGACCCGGCGGGAAGCCCTGGAGGTGACGGCGGTGCACTCGGTCGCCGGAATCCTCCCCCCGGGCGAACCGCTGGTGAGTGCCGCGCCTTACTGCGCTCCGCACCACTCGGCCACCATGCAGTCGCTCATCGGCGGCGGCAACGGACTGCCGAAACCCGGGGCCGTCTCCCTGGCCCACCGAGGAATCCTCTTCTTGGACGAGGCCCCCGAATTCTCGGTCAGGGCCCTCGACGCCCTGCGCCAGCCACTGGAGTCCGGTCACGTGGTGGTGGCCCGCGCGGCAGGGGTGGTCAGACTGCCGGCGCGCTTCCTGATGGCGCTGGCGGCGAATCCGTGCCCCTGCGGCCGGCACAGCCTCGGCGGAGCCGGCTGCGAGTGCCCGCCCTCGGTGATCCGCCGCTACCAGGCCCGGCTGTCCGGACCCTTGCTGGACCGGGTGGACCTGAGGGTCGAGGTGGAGCCCGTCACCCGCGCGGACCTCGTGGACGGCGGTGGCAGGGGCGAGCCGACCGTAGTCGTCGCCGACCGGGTGCGGGAGGCCCGTGCCCGCGCGGCCGGGCGACTGGCCGGCACACCGTGGACCACCAACAGCGAGGTACCGGGCCACGAGCTGCGGACCAGGCTGCTCGCGGCTCCCGGGGCGCTGATGGCCGCCGAGCGGGACATGGAGCGGGGTGCCCTGACGGCGCGAGGTCTCGACCGGGTGCTACGGGTGGCCTGGACCGTCGCGGACCTGCGCGGCGCGGACCGCCCGGACGCCTCGGACGTGGCCGTCGCCCTCGAGTTGCGTACCGGCGTCCAGCGGGGAGTGCCCATGACGGCGAGGGCCTCGTGAGCGGGGCGCGGTGGGAGTCGCTGCCGGGGGAGCCTCTGCCGCAGGATCTTCCGCCGCAGGTGCCCCGGGGCCTTCGGGCTCGGGACCTTCTGCCCCCGGACCTTCTGCTCCAGGACCGGGAGGAGTCCGGGGGCGCGCCGCCGGGGAGGCCCGATGCCGAGCGGCTGGCGCGCGTCGCGCTCACCAGGATCGTCGAACCCGGCGACGAGCGGGCGGGCCGGTGGCTGCGTACGCACGGTCCCGCAGAGGTGCTGCGGCGCCTGACGGCGTACGACGGGTCGCCTCAGACGCTGCCCGGGATGACGGCGGCCCGGCTCGCCGGTTACCGGATGCGGGCCGCCGTGGCGGACCCGGAAGGGGACTTGGAGGCCGTGGCCCGGGCCGGAGGGCGGTTCGTCGTCCCGGGCGACCCGGAGTGGCCCGGTCAGCTGGACGACCTCGGCGACGCCCGTCCTGTGGGGCTGTGGATCCGGGGCGCTCCGGACCTGCGGCTCTGGGCGCTGCGCTCGGTCGCGGTGGTCGGGGCGCGGGCCTGTACCCCGTACGGCGCCCACATGGCCGCGACGTTGGGCGCCGGGCTCGCGGAGCGGGGGTGGGTGGTGGTCTCCGGCGCCGCCTTCGGAGTGGACGGTGCGGCACACCGGGGAGCGCTGGCCGCCGGCGGTGCGACGGTCGCGGTCCTGGCGTGCGGGGTGGACGTCCCCTACCCGCGCGGGCACGCGGAGCTGATCGGCCGGATCGCTCAGGAGGGCCTGCTGGTGGGCGAACTGCCCCCGGGCACCCATCCGACCCGCAGCAGGTTCATCCTCCGGAACCGGGTGATCGCCGCGCTGACCAGGGGCACGGTCGTCGTGGAGGCCGAATACCGCAGCGGGTCCCTGGTGACCGCGCGGGGAGCCCAGCGGCTCGGCCGCTTCACCATGGGAGTACCGGGCCCCGCGACCAGCGGACTGTCGGCCGGTGTCCATGAACTGCTGCGCGGCGAAGGCGTACTGGTCACCGACGCGGCCGAAGTGGCCGAACTGGTCGGAGAGATCGGCGACCTCGCCCCGGTCCGGCGCGGGACCGTCCTCCCCCGGGACCTGCTCGGCCCGGTGTCCGCCGCGGTGCTGGACGCGCTGCCCCGCGGCGGGACCGCGGGAGTACGCGATGTCGCCCGGTCCGCGGGGACTTCGGCCGACGAGGCACTCGCGCGGCTGTACGAACTGCACTCGCTGGGGTTCGTCGAACGGGACGGCGACACCTGGCGACCGGTGGCCGGGCCGAGACCCGACGAGGACGCCCGGCGAGGCGGTACTTGACCTGGGGCATTCGGGTGAAAAGGTAAGCGGGGTGACCTCGGGGGTTCGTGCGGCGCCACTCCCGGGGCCGACGCGTACGGTGTCGGCCCCGGTCGTCCGGTACGCCCGGCGACGGGAGCGCGCGCGGCACCAGCGCGCTCCAGCCACCCCCTTCGGACGCGCAACGCGACGGCCCAGTCACGCTACGCTCACAGGTCTCCGCTCCCCACAAGTCCTCAGTACTTCACGGCAGAACGGCTCAAGGCACCACATGCCCCAGCACACCTCCGGGTCTGACCGCGCGGCAGTACCACCCGCTGCGCGTGGCACTGTGCGGCCCTCCGCCCCCTCCTCCCTCGAAGAGTTGTGGCGCAGTTACAAGTCCACGGGAGACGAGCGGCTGCGGGAGCAGCTGATCCTGCACTACTCACCGCTCGTCAAGTACGTCGCGGGCCGGGTCAGCGTGGGGCTCCCGTCCAACGTGGAGCAGGCTGACTTCGTGTCCTCCGGCGTGTTCGGACTGATCGACGCCATCGAGAAGTTCGACATCGAGCGGGCCATCAAGTTCGAGACGTACGCGATCACCCGCATCCGGGGCGCGATGATCGACGAACTCCGGGCGCTGGACTGGATCCCGCGCTCCGTACGCCAGAAGGCGCGCAACGTCGAGCGCGCCTACGCGACGCTCGAAGCGCAGTTGCGGCGTACGCCGTCGGAGTCCGAGGTCGCCGCCGAGATGGGGATCGCGCTAGAAGAACTGCACGCGGTTTTCAGCCAGTTGTCACTGGCGAACGTGGTGGCCCTGGAAGAGCTGCTGCACGTCGGCGGTGAGGGCGGCAACCGGCTCAGCCTGATGGACACGCTGGAGGACACTGCCGCCGACGATCCGGTGGAGGTCGCCGAGGGCCGCGAACTCAGACGGCTCCTCGCCCGTGCCATCAACACCCTCCCGGACCGGGAGAAGACCGTGGTCACCCTCTACTACTACGAGGGGCTCACCCTCGCCGAGATCGGCAACGTCCTCGGCGTTACCGAGAGCCGGGTCAGCCAGATCCACACCAAGTCGGTCCTCCAGCTGCGCGCGAAACTGGCCGACGCGGGCCGCTGAGCGGCCCTCACCCACCGCTCGGGCACGTCGCGGGCGGCCCCTGCGCCGTACAGTGGAGCGGTGCCCAGGATTCGAGCGGCCTCCGTGGCCGAGCACCGGACCATGCAGCGCGGCGCCCTCCTGGACGCCGCGCGCTCCCTGCTGTCCGAGGGCGGGACGGAAGCGTTGACCTTCCCCGCGCTCGCGGAACGCACGGGCCTCGCCAGGTCGTCGGTGTACGAGTACTTCCGTTCCCGTGCCGCCGTCGTCGAGGAACTCTGCGCCGTCGACTTCCCCGTGTGGGCGGCCGAGGTCGAGAACGCCATGGCGCGGGCCGGAACGCCCGAGGAGAAGGTCGAGGCGTACGTCCGCAAGCAGCTGGAACTCGTGCAGGACCGGCGCCACCGTGCTGTGGTCGCCATCTCCGCCGGCGAACTCGACGCCGGGGCCCGCGAGAAGATCAGGGCCGCGCACGGCGGGCTGATCACCATGATCGTGGAGGCCCTGGGCGATCTCGGGCACTCCCAGCCGAGGCTCGCGGCGATGCTGCTCCAGGGCTCCGTCGACGCGGCGGCGCGCCGGATCGAGCTGGTCGTGGCCGAGGAGCCGGGCGTGATCGCCGAGACCGCCGTCGCCATGATCCTGCGGGGCGTACGGGGCTGACACCCCTGCCCCGCCCGGGCTCAGGGAGCTTCCTCCGGCAGCGGGACGCCCGACACCGGCAGCAGCCGTGACGGGCCCCGCGTCAGCAGGGCGGGCGGCAGCAGCGTGAGCGGGTCGACGTAGACGTCGCCGCGCCGCACACCCCAGTGGAGGCACCCCGCCGCGCAGTGCGAGGAGCCCGGCTCCGTCACCGCGACCGGCGCGCCCGCCCGGACCTCGTCGCCGACCCGTACCAGGGGGCGAACGGGTTCGTACGTGGTGCGCAGCGGTGGGTTGCCGCTCTCCGCCAGCTCGACGGTGAGGACCCCGCGCCCCGCGACCCGGCCCGCGAAGGCGACGCGGCCCGCCGCGACCGCGCGGACCCGGGTGCCTGCGGGCGCGGCGAGGTCGACGCCCCGGTGGCCGGGCGCGTACGGGCCGGCCGGCGGCTCCCACCCCCGTACGACCACCGGCCGGCCCGCCAGCGGCCAGCTCCGTGCCCCCGAGGCACCGCCTGCTCCGGCCGGGAGCGCAGGAGCTTCCGTTCCGGACGGGATCCCCGCCGGTACCGGAACCCGAACCGGAACGCGAACCGGAACCCGAACCGGAACCCGAACCGGCACCCCGCCCGGCGCGGGCACCGAAGCGCCGGCCGGAGCCGGGGGACAGAGGAGCAGAAGCACGAGAGCGAGTAGGCGCACGGGAATCCGTACGGCGGCGGGAGCCGGGAGGGGCCGGGCCGCCCCCGGCGCCAGGGGCCGGAGCCATGGCCGTACCCGTACCCCTACCCGTACCCGTACCCGTACCCGGGGAGGGAGCCGTGGCGGGTGGATGGTGTGGGTGGTCGCTTGTGTCCGCTGCATGCCGGAACCCTCCCCCGGCGCTGGTCGGCCCGGGGATCTTGGGCCCCGCCTGTGGAGTACTCGCCGGTTGTGGACAACGCCGTCACCCTGCACTCGGAGGGTCCCGTACACTTCTTGTGGCGACCTGGGCGACCGGGTCGACTTCGCACGCCCCGCCACCTCCCTCTCAGCGGACGGTGGCCGCGCCTCTCGGTCCTTCGTGGCACGGCGCGTGGGGCGTCAGGCGCGACTGCAAACCTGCGGTCGCGGAACCGAGTACCTCAAGGAGAACGGCCATGGCCGTCGTCACGATGCGGGAGCTGCTGGAAAGCGGCGTCCACTTCGGTCACCAGACCCGTCGCTGGAACCCGAAGATGAAGCGCTTCATCTTCACCGAGCGCAACGGCATCTACATCATCGACCTGCTCCAGTCGCTGTCGTACATCGACCGCGCCTACGAGTTCGTCAAGGAGACCGTCGCGCACGGCGGCTCCATCATGTTCGTGGGTACGAAGAAGCAGGCCCAGGAGGCCATCGCCGAGCAGGCGACGCGCGTCGGCATGCCGTACGTCAACCAGCGTTGGCTCGGTGGCATGCTCACCAACTTCTCCACCGTCTACAAGCGCCTTCAGCGTCTGAAGGAGCTCGAGCTCATCGACTTCGAGGACGTGGCCGCCTCCGGCCTCACCAAGAAGGAGCTCCTGGTCCTCTCCCGCGAGAAGGCCAAGCTGGAGAAGACCCTCGGTGGTATCCGCGAGATGCAGAAGGTGCCCAGCGCCGTCTGGATCGTCGACACCAAGAAGGAGCACATCGCCGTCGGTGAGGCGCGCAAGCTCCACATCCCGGTCGTCGCGATCCTCGACACCAACTGCGACCCCGACGAGGTCGACTACAAGATCCCGGGCAACGACGACGCGATCCGCTCCGTCACCCTGCTCACCCGCGTGATCGCCGACGCCGTCGCCGAGGGCCTCATCGCCCGTTCCGGTGCTGCCAAGGGCGACTCGAAGCCGGGCGAGAAGGCCGCCGGCGAGCCCCTCGCCGAGTGGGAGCGCGACCTGCTCGAGGGCGACAAGAAGGACGACGCAGAGGCCACCGAGGTCCAGGCCTCCGCCGAGACCGAGAAGGCCGCGGACGCCGAGCCGGCCGAGGCCGCCGCTGAGACCGCCGAGGTCGAGGCCGCCGCTGAGACCGCCGAGGTCGAGGCTGCCGCCGAGACCGAGCAGGCCTGACACCTCCGTCACGGCTGACTGACGGCGGGGGCGGGTGCCATGCGCACCGCCCCCGCCGTTCACCCGTAGATCTTCAGACTTCGAGAGAGAAACACAGACTCATGGCGAACTACACCGCCGCTGACGTCAAGAAGCTCCGCGAGCTCACCGGCGCCGGCATGATGGACTGCAAGAAGGCCCTCGACGAGTCCGACGGCAGCGTCGACAAGGCCGTCGAGGCCCTCCGCATCAAGGGCCAGAAGGGCGTCGCCAAGCGCGAAGGCCGTTCGGCCGAGAACGGCGCGGTCGTCTCGCTCATCTCCGACGACCAGACCTCCGGCGTTCTGCTCGAGCTGAAGTGCGAGACCGACTTCGTCGCCAAGAGCGAGAAGTTCCAGGCCGTCGCCAACACGCTCGCCGCGCACGTCGCCGCGACCTCCCCGGCCGACCTGGAGGCGCTGCTCGCCTCCGAGATCGAGGCCGGCAAGACCGTCCAGGCGTTCGTGGACGAGGCCAACGCCAACCTCGGCGAGAAGATCGTCCTGGACCGCTTCGCGCAGTTCACCGGCGGTTACGTGGCTGCGTACATGCACCGCACGATGCCCGACCTCCCGCCGCAGGTCGGCGTGCTCGTCGAGCTGGACAAGCCGGACGCCCAGGTCGCCAAGGACGTCGCGCAGCACATCGCCGCGTTCGCGCCGAAGTACCTGAGCCGCGACGAGGTCCCGGCCGAGACGGTCGAGAACGAGCGTCGTGTCGCCGAGGCCACCTCGCGCGAGGAGGGCAAGCCCGAGGCCGCCCTCCCGAAGATCGTCGAGGGTCGCGTCAACGGCTTCTTCAAGGACGTCGTCGTCGTGGAGCAGTCCTTCGCCAAGGACGCCAAGAAGTCGGTCCAGAAGGTTCTCGACGAGGCCGGTGTCTCCCTGAAGCGCTTCACGCGTATCAAGGTCGGCATCTGAGTCCCGTCCGCGAATGCGGTGGACCCGGGATAGGGTCTGATGCAGTCGTCGGCCGCACACCTGCCGAGCGACCGCAGATCTGACGAGGAGGCCATTGCCGCTGAGGGACACCAGACCCACCGGCAATGGCCTTCTTCGTATGTGCACGAGGAGAATTTCCATGGACAAGGGCGCGGACGCCAAACAGGTTGACCACAAGCGCGACGAGAAGGTGCCCGGACGCTTCATGCTGAAGCTGTCCGGCGAAGCGTTCGCCGGTGGTGGCGGACTCGGGGTCGACCCCGACATCGTGCACGCCATCGCCCGCGAGATCGCCGCGGTGGTGCGCGACGGCGCGGAGATCGCCGTCGTCATCGGCGGCGGCAACTTCTTCCGCGGCGCCGAGCTCCAGCAGCGCGGCATGGACCGGGCCCGGTCCGACTACATGGGCATGCTCGGCACCGTGATGAACTGCCTGGCACTCCAGGACTTCCTGGAGAAGGAGGGCATCGACTCGCGCGTACAGACCGCCATCACCATGGGCCAGGTCGCCGAGCCGTACATTCCCCTCCGTGCCGTGCGGCATCTGGAGAAGGGACGCGTCGTGATCTTCGGCGCCGGCATGGGCATGCCGTACTTCTCCACCGACACCACCGCGGCCCAGCGTGCCCTGGAGATCGACGCCGAGGCGCTCCTGATGGGCAAGAACGGGGTCGACGGGGTCTACGACTCCGACCCGAAGACCAACCCCGGTGCGGTGAAGTTCGACGCGCTGGAGTACAGCGAGGTGCTCGCCCGCGACCTGAAGGTCGCCGACGCCACCGCGATCACACTCTGTCGCGACAACCGGCTCCCGATCCTGGTCTTCGAACTGACCACCGCAGGCAATATCGCTCGCGCGGTCAACGGTGAGAAGATCGGCACGCTCGTGAGTGACGAGAGCACCCGGGCCTGACGGCCCACGGATGGACAACGGCCTGCCGGTCGGACACCGTGCAGGTGAGGACGTGACGCAGGACCCGCAGGTCCCGGTGATGACGATGCCGGGCCCACTCAAGACACGCAGGAGCACAGGGTGATCGAAGAAATCCTCCTCGAAGCCGAGGAGAAGATGGAGAAGGCCGTCGTCGTGGCGAAAGAGGACTTCGCCGCCATCCGCACCGGCCGCGCGCACCCGGCGATGTTCAACAAGATCGTCGCCGACTACTACGGCGCGCTGACCCCGATCAACCAGCTGGCCTCGTTCTCGGTACCCGAGCCGCGCATGGCCGTGGTGACGCCGTTCGACAAGACCGCGCTGCGCAACGTCGAGCAGGCGATCCGCGACTCCGACCTGGGCGTCAACCCCAGCAACGACGGCAATATCATCCGAGTGGTCTTCCCGGAGCTCACCCAGGACCGCCGCAAGGAGTACATCAAGGTCGCCAAGACCAAGGCAGAGGACTCCAAGATCTCGATCCGCTCCATCCGCCGCAAGGCGAAGGAGGCGCTCGACAAGCTCGTCAAGGACAAGGAGTCCGGCGAGGACGAGGTGCGCCGTGCGGAGAAGGAGCTCGACGACACCACCGCGAAGTACGTCACGCAGGTGGACGAGCTGCTGAAGCACAAGGAAGCCGAGCTGCTCGAAGTCTGATGAACGACTCTTCCCTGGGTGCCCCGCAGGGTGCCGGCTACTGGGGCACGTCCGAGATCGCGGCCGCTCCGGCGGGTCCTGCCCACGATGCGCACGGCGCCCAGCAGACTCGGCCCATGCCCATCGTGCCGGACACTCCCGACGCAGGTAGAGACGACGCAGACGACCACGACGGCCGGGACGGGGACGCCACGCACATCAGTGGCCCCCTGTTCCGCGACGAGGTGCCGCAGGCGCCCGCATCTGCCCCGTCGGCGCCCGTACCCGCCCCGCAGCCTCCGCAGAAGAAGCGGGCGGGGCGTGACCTGCGGGCCGCCATAGGGGTCGGCGTGGGCCTCGGTGCCGTCGTGATCGCCTCGCTGTTCGTCGTGAAGGCCGTCTTCGTCGGTGTCGTCGTCGTCGCCGTCGTGGTCGGCCTCTGGGAACTCACCTCCCGGCTGGACGAGCGGAAGTCGATCAGGGCTCCGCTCATCCCGCTCGCGGTCGGCGGCGCGGCCATGGTCGTGGCCGGCTACGTCTGGGGCGCCGAAGGTGCCTGGATCGCGATGGCGCTCACCTCGCTGGCCGTACTCGTCTGGCGGATGACCGCGAAGCCGGAGGGGTACCTCCGGGACGTCACCGCGGGTGTCTTCGCCACCTTTTACGTGCCGTTCCTGGCGACGTTCGTGGCGCTGATGCTGGCCGCGGACGACGGAGCCTGGCGGGTACTCACGTTCCTGCTGCTGACGGTGATCAGCGACACCGGCGCGTACGCGGTCGGCTGGCGCTTCGGCAAGCACAAGCTCGCTCCGCGCATCAGCCCCGGAAAGACACGTGAGGGGCTCTTCGGGGCCATCGCCTTCGCGATGGTGGGCGGCGCGCTGTGCGTGCAGTTCCTGATCGACGACGGTTCCTGGTGGCAGGGGCTCCTGCTGGGGCTCGCGGTCGCCGCCAGCGCCACCCTCGGCGACCTCGGCGAATCCATGATCAAGCGGGACCTCGGCATCAAGGACATGGGCACGCTGCTGCCCGGTCACGGCGGGATCATGGACCGGCTGGACTCGCTCCTGCCGACCGCTCCGGTCGTCTGGTTGCTGCTGGTGCTGTTCGTCGGCAGCGGCTGAGGCTGAGCCTGAGGCCCCGAGGTCCTCAGGCGATACGTTCCGGCGGCGGCGTACGGGCTGTACTCCGTCGGCTGGAGCCCTTCCGCACACCCCGTTCCACCTGTGTCTTCAAGCACCGGGGGCCCGCCGTCCACAGGACGGCGGGCCCTTCCCGTTGCGTCCCTGTCGCCCTTGGGGCAAGTGGGCAATGCCCACTTGCCCCAAGGGGACGACCTCCTCACAGGAAGTGAGAAGGCAGTGTTCCGGGTCTCCTGTCCGGGAGCGGGAAGGCGGCCCGGGGCAGAGTCGGTGTCTCATCCGGCCAGGTGTTCCCTCCGGCCAGGCGCACCTGACCTGCGAGGCTGCAGGGAACCGGGCCGTGTGGGGGCCGTGCAGGGGTCGTCGGGGCCTCTGACGCCCACGAGCGACGACTTGGTTCGCCCGGTCGTCACGGGTCCTGAACTGCGTGACGACCGGGGGGACCTTCGCGTGTCTGCGACACTGGAAGAACCATGCCTAAGCCCGGAGAACTCACCTTTGTCGCGCCCCGCGGAGCCAAGAGGCCCCCGCGGCACCTCGCCGACCTCACGCCCGCCGAGCGCAAGGAGGCAGTCGCCGCGACCGGCGAGAAGCCCTTCCGTGCGCAGCAGCTCTCGCAGCACTACTTCGCGCGGTACGCGCACGACCCGTCGGAGTGGACGAACATTCCGGCCGGGTCGCGGGAGAAGCTCGCCGAAGCGCTCTTCCCGGACCTCATGTCCGTGGTCCGGCACATCAGCTGCGACGACGACACCACCCGCAAGACGCTCTGGAAGCTGCACGACGGAACCCTCGTGGAGTCCGTCCTGATGCGCTACCCCGAGCGCGTGACGATGTGTATCTCGTCACAGGCCGGCTGTGGGATGAACTGCCCGTTCTGCGCCACCGGACAGGCCGGTCTGGACCGGAACCTCTCCACCGCCGAGATCGTCCACCAGATCGTGGACGGCATGCGGGCGCTGCGCGACGGCGAGGTGCCGGGCGGGCCCGCGCGCCTCTCCAACATCGTCTTCATGGGGATGGGGGAGCCGCTCGCCAACTACAACCGCGTCGTCGGCGCCATCCGCCGGCTGACCGACCCCGAGCCGGACGGCCTGGGCCTCTCCCAGCGCGGTATCACCGTCTCCACCGTGGGCCTGGTGCCCGCGATGCTGCGCTTCGCGGACGAGGGCTTCAAGTGCCGGCTCGCCGTCTCGCTGCACGCCCCGGACGACGAGCTCCGCGACACCCTCGTCCCGGTGAACACGCGCTGGAACGTCCGCGAGGTGCTCGACGCCGCGTGGGAGTACGCCGAGAAGTCCGGCCGCCGGATCTCCATCGAGTACGCCCTGATCCGCGACATCAACGACCAGGCGTGGCGGGGCGACCGGCTCGGCCGACTGCTCAAGGGCAAGCGGGTGCACGTCAACCTGATCCCGCTCAACCCGACGCCCGGCTCGAAGTGGACCGCCTCCCGTCCCGAGGACGAGAAGGCGTTCGTGGAGGCCATCGCGGCCCACGGCGTACCCGTCACGGTCCGCGACACCCGCGGCCAGGAGATCGACGGCGCCTGCGGGCAGCTGGCGGCCTCCGAGCGCTGAGTCCGTGTCGTGGGGCATTTACCGCGGTCAGGCCGTTGCTGACGGTCTGACCGGGGAGAGCCCCCGCACAGGGTCCGTGTAGCCTGGCCCCGCGTTCATCAACTTCATATTCCGACAGGGGAGCGCCACAGCGCTGAGAGTGCGGCACCGGTGAACGGATGGCCGCAGACCCTCTGAACCTCGCCCGGGTCATTCCGGGTAGGAAGTTCGGACCTTACTCAAGCTGTTGCGCCCTGCCCGCTTCCGGTGTCCACCGGCGCGTGCGGGGCCGCGTCTCTTCCTGGTCACCTCCAGGAGGAATCACATGAACACCACGACGAAGTACGCGGCGACCGCGCTCGCCGCCGCACTCGGCGTCACCGTGCTCGCCGGGTGCGGAAGCTCCGACGACACGTTCGGCTCGGGCACCTCCAAGGGCTCCAAGACCGTCACCCTGGTCAGCCACGACTCCTTCACCGCGTCGAAGGACGTGCTCGAGGAGTTCACGAAGGAGACCGGCTACACGGTCAAGGTCCTCAAGAGCGGCGACGCCGGCGCGGCCCTCAACCAGGAGATCCTCACCAAGGGCTCCCCGCGCGGCGACGTCTTCTTCGGCGTCGACAACACGCTGCTCTCCCGCGCCCTCGACCAGGGCATCTTCACCCCGTACGAGGCGAAGGGGCTGGGCAGGGTCGCGGCCGACACCCGGCTCGACGCCGAGCACCGGGTCACCCCGGTCGACACCGGCGACATCTGCGTCAACTACGACAAGAAGTACTTCGCCGACAAGAAGCTGGACCCGCCGAGCTCCTTCGCGGACCTGCTGAAGCCCGCGTACAAGAACCTCCTGGTCACCGAGAACGCCGCCACCTCCTCGCCCGGCCTCGGCTTCCTCCTCGGCACCATCGCCGACTCCGGGGAGGACGGCTACCAGGACTACTGGAAGAAGCTGAAGGCCAACGGCGTGAAGGTCGTCGACGGCTGGGAGCAGGCGTACAACGAGGAGTTCTCGGGATCGGCCGGCGGCAAGAAGGCGCATGCCGACCGCCCGCTCGTCGTCAGTTACGCCTCCAGCCCGCCGGCCGAGGTGTACTACGCCGACCCGCAGCCCACCGAAGCCCCCACCGGTGTCGCCACCTCGACCTGCTTCCGCCAGATCGAGTTCGCCGGCCTGCTGGACGGGGCGAAGAACGAGGCGGGCGGCAAGGCGCTGCTGGACTTCCTGATCAGCAAGACCTTCCAGGAGGACATGCCGCTCCAGATGTTCGTCGACCCGGTGGTCGAGGACACGAAGCTGCCGGAGGTCTACACCAAGTTCGGCGCCACCGTGGACAAGCCCTTCACCGTGGCCCCGGCGAAGATCGCCACCCACCGTGAGCAGTGGGTCCGGACGTGGACCTCGCTCGTCGTGAAGTGATGAAGGCCTGAGTGTCGAAGACCATGGGCCCCGCCGCGCGCCGCCGTACCGCAGGCGGCGCGCGCTCGTTGGCGACGCGGCTCGGCCTGATGGCCGTGCCCGTCGCGTTTTTCGCACTGTTCTTCGCGTACCCGGTCGCCGCGATCGTGGCCCGGGGGCTGAAGACCGAGGACGGCTGGCAGTTCGCGCGCTTCGGCGAGGTCCTCGGCCGCGCGGACCTGCTGGACGTCCTCTGGTTCACCACCTGGCAGGCGTTCGCGTCCACCGCGCTGACCCTGCTGATCGCCCTCCCCGGCGCCTACGTCTTCGCCCGCCTCGACTTCCCCGGCAAGCAGCTGCTGCGGGCCGTCGTCACCGTGCCGTTCGTCCTGCCGACCGTCGTCGTCGGTACGGCCTTCCTCGCTCTGCTCGGCCGCGGCGGACTGCTCGACGAGCTGTGGGGCGTACGCCTCGACACCACCGTCTGGGCGATCCTGCTGGCCCACGTCTTCTTCAACTACGCCGTGGTCGTCCGGACCGTCGGCGGCCTCTGGTCGCAGCTCGACCCCCGCCAGGAGGAGGCCGCCCGGGTGCTCGGCGCGGGCAGGTTCGCCGCCTGGCGCCGGGTGACCCTGCCGGCGCTCGCCCCCGCCGTGGCCGCCGCCGCCCTGATGGTCTTCCTCTTCACGTTCACCTCGTTCGGTGTCGTGCAGATCCTCGGCGGCCCCGCGTACTCCACGCTGGAGGTGGAGATCTACCGGCAGACCGCGCAACTGCTCGATCTGCCCACCGCGGCGGTGCTGACCCTCGTCCAGTTCGTGGCCGTCGGCGCCATCCTGGCCGTGCACGCGCGGACCGTACGCCGCCGGGAGACCGCACTGCGCCTCGTGGATCCGGCGCAGACCTCCCACCGCCCGCGCGGAGCCGGTCAGTGGACCCTCCTCGGCGCTCTCCTGCTGACCGTGCTCCTGCTGATCCTGCTGCCGCTCGGCGTGCTCGTGGAGCGGTCCTTCGACCAGCCCGGCGGACACGGATTCGCCTACTACCGGGCCCTTGGCTCCGCGGAGGCGAGCGGCTCGACCTTCCTGGTCGCCCCGCTGGAGGCGATCGGGAACTCCCTCCAGTACGCCCTCGCCGCCACCGGCATTTCGCTCGTCGTCGGAGGGCTCGCCGCCGCCGCGCTCACCCGACGGGCCGGACGGCTGGTCCGGGGCTTCGACGCGCTCCTCATGCTGCCGCTCGGCGTCTCCGCGGTGACCGTGGGCTTCGGCTTCCTCATCACGCTGGACGAACCCCCGCTCGACCTGCGCACCTCGTGGATCCTGGTGCCGCTCGCCCAGGCGCTGGTGGGCGTCCCCTTCGTCGTACGCACCATGCTGCCGGTCCTGCGGGCGGTGGACGCCCGGCTGCGGGAGGCGGCGGCGGTCCTCGGAGCCTCGCCGCTGCGGGCCTGGCGGGAGGTCGACCTCCCGCTGGTGCGCCGGGCGCTGCTGGTCGCCGCCGGCTTCGCCTTCGCCGTCTCGCTCGGCGAGTTCGGCGCCACCGTCTTCATCGCCCGACCCGACCGCCCCACCCTGCCGGTCGCTGTCGCGCGCCTGCTGGGCCGCTCGGGGGAGCTCAACTACGGCCAGGCGATGGCCCTCAGCACCATACTGATGCTGGTGTGCGCCGTCTCCCTGCTGCTCCTCGAACACATCCGTACCGACCGATCCGGGGAGTTCTGACCATGCTGGAGCTGGAGTCGGCCACGGTCCGTTTCGGCGGCCGGGCGGTGCTGGACGCGGTGGATCTCTCGGTCGCCGACCACGAGATCGTCTGCGTGCTCGGCCCGAGCGGCAGCGGGAAGTCCACCCTGCTGCGCGTCGTCGCCGGGCTCCAGCCGCTGGACGGCGGACGGGTGTTCCTCGACGGCGCCGACCAGGCGGACGTCCCGGTGCACCGGCGCGGTCTCGGGCTGATGTTCCAGGACCACCAGCTCTTCCCGCACCGGGACGTGGCCGCCAACGTCGCCTTCGGGCTGCGGATGCGCGGGGTGGACCGTGCCGCCCAGCGTCACAGGGTCACCGAACTCCTCGAACTGGTGGGCCTCTCCGGGGCGGGCCCCCGGGCCGTCGCGGGACTGTCCGGCGGTGAGCAGCAACGCGTGGCGCTCGCCCGTGCCCTCGCGCCCAGCCCCAGGCTGCTGATGCTGGACGAACCGCTCGGCCAGCTCGACCGGGGACTGCGCGAGCGTCTCGTCGTCGAACTCCGCTCGATCTTCACCGACCTGGGCACGACGGTGCTCGCCGTCACCCACGACCAGGGCGAGGCCTTCGCGCTCGCCGACCGGGTCGTGGTGATGCGGGACGGCCGGATCGCCCAGGCGGGCACCCCGCTGGAGGTCTGGCAACGCCCCGCATCGGCCTTCGTCGCCCGCTTCCTCGGGTTCGACAACGTGGTCGCGGCGACGGTCACCGGCACGATCGCCCGTACCCCGTGGGGCGAGGTGCCCGTACCGGCGGGATCGCCGCAGGGCCGCTGCGACCTGCTGGTACGACCCGCGGGCGTGCGGATGGGCGCTGCCGGGAACGGCCTGCGGTGCACGGCCGGAGCCCGCACGTTCCGGGGCGACCGGGTCGCCGTACGGCTGACTCCGGAGCACGGTCCGGTCGTGGAGGCCGAGTGCGCGCTCGCCGACACCCCGGCCGAGGGGGCGGTCGTGGGAGTCACCTTCGACGCGGCGGGCACGGTCGTCCTGGCGGCCGGAGCGGAGTCCTGACCGACGTGGTCCCGCTCGGTCTCCGGCGTGCCGCGCACCGGTTCCCGGACGAGCGGTCCGTCGGCACCTTCCCCGAACCGGTACGTCCCCGAGCCGATAGCCCCGTCGCGGGCGCCCCGGACTCCTGGCCCCGGACGCGCCCGGTCCCGGTTCTCCGCCCGTACCGGGCCCCCGCCGCGACAGCCCGGGGCGGCGGGTCCCTTGCGAGGAGCGGGATCCCGGTGCGCCTCAGCCCGACAGGGGCAGGGCCGCCAGCTGGGCCAGCACCCAGGTCAGTGGGGCGAACACCAGCAGCAGCGCCGCCGCCCGCAGCGCCGTCGCGGACCGCAGGACGGACGAGTGGGCGCCCAACCGGTGGAGGGTCTCCGCGTTCCGTGCCCTGTCCTGCCTCGCCTCGATGGCCGAGGTGAGCAGGGACGCCGTCGTGCAGCCGAGCACCAGGACGGCCCCGAGCGCGGTGAGCGGCCCGAAGGGGCGCGAGCCCGGTTCGTACAGCGCCATCGCGGCGACGGCGCCCGAGACGACGGCGCACACGATGCCCAGCGGCCGGCCGATGCGGCGGGCCTCGTCCATCAGGACCCGGCCCGCCAGCAGCCGCACGGCCCCCGGCCGCGCCGACTGGAGCAGTCGGCCGCAGAGGTGGGTGAGGCCGGGGCCGGCGAGCGCCAGGCCGGTCGCGGTGAGGACCCAGCCGGCGAGCACACCGGCGGGGGTGGAGTCGAGCCTGCCGGGCAGCGGGAAGGGGCTGCCCCCGGAACCCCGGCTCGCGTACGCCTCCACCGCCAGCCCCGCGGCGGCCAACGCCACGCCCCAGGGCAGGCCGGCCGGAGCCTGGGCGGGGGAGAGGGGCTCCTCCGCCGCGAACGGTTCGTCCTCGGCCGGGGCCGTGGGCCGGGACCGCAGGGCCAGCGCGCTCGCGACGGACGCCGCTACCGGAACGAGCGCCAGCAGGACCAGGGCGGCGGCGAGCGGCAGCGGGGTACCGGCCCCCAGGAACTCCGCCGCGCCCCCGTCGAAGGGGAGCCCGGTCAGATCGCCGCGCAGATGCAGGAAGAAGAGCAGGGCCACCATCGAGCCGAGGGTGGTGGCGACCGCCGTGGAGACCGCGGCGAGCACCGACAGCCGGACCGGTCCGAGACCGAGGGCGGAGAGTCCGGCACGCGGCCGGGTGCTCGGGTCCGTACGGGCCACGGCGACGGCGAACTGCACGGTGGCCGCGAGCGGTACCGAGCACCAGAGCAGGCGCAGGACCGAGCCCGCGGCCCGGTCCGGGTGGGCGGAGGCGTGACCGAGGGTGCTCAGCAGCAGGAAGCCCACCCCGGCGGATGCGGAGGCGACCAGCAGCCGCCTGACCAGGACGAGGGGATGGGAGCCGCGGACTAGACGGAGAGCGAGCACGCCGAGCGGCCTTCCGTATCGGCCACGGCGGGCAGTCTGACGGTGGCGACCCGGCGGCCGTCCAGCATCGGGACCGTACGGTCGGCGAGTGCGGCGATCTCCACGTCGTGGGTGGCGATCACCACGGTGATGCCGTGCGAACGTGCCGCCGCCGTGAGGGTCCGCAGCAGTTGGTTGCGGTCGGCCCCGTGCAGGGTCGCGGTCGGCTCGTCAGCGAAGATCACGGAGGGGGAGGCGGTGAGGGCGCGCGCCACGGAGATCCGCTGACGCTGGATCTGGAGCAGCGCGTGCGGTCGCTTCCTGGCGAGCGGTCCGATGTCCATGCGCTCCAGCCACTCCATGGCGGCCTTCTTGGCGGTGCGGTGGGAGGTACCGCGCAGCAGCAGCGGCAGCGCGGCGTTCTCCCAGGCGCTCAGCTCGGGGACGAGTTGCGGATCGGAGGCGATCCAGCCGAACCGGTCGCGGCGCAGTTGTTCGCGCATGCGGGGGCCCATGGTGTGGACCGGCACGCTGTTGAACCACACCTCGCCCTGCTGCGGCACCAGTTGGCCGGAGAGACAGTGCAGCAGCGTGGACTTGCCGCTGCCGCGCGGCCCGGTCACGGCGAGGATCTCGCCGTCGCGGACACCGAGCGAGACACCGCTGAGGCCCGGCGATCCATTGTGGGAGTGATGCAGGGAGCGCGCCCACATCACGTCGTTGTCCGGCGGGGCCACCATGGCGTACACCTCGGTTCAGGTCAGTTTCCCGTTCCCCCGTACGGGGGAACGAAGACGCGGCCGATCGGTCACTGGGCACGGTAGGGAGTCGCGCCGAGGTGTGCGAACAGCACGCGGCCCGGATGAGTCCGTTCTCACTCGAACGGGCGCATTCGGGCCGAGGTGACCACGGTGGACGGGTCGGTGTGCAAGGGCTGCCGGGGCGTGGCGCGGGGTCAGAGCGTGGCCCAGGCCTCCGTCAGGACGGACCGGAGAATGCCTTCGATCTCGTCGAAGGTGGACTGGTCGGAGATGAGCGGCGGAGCGAGCTGGATGACCGGATCGCCCCGGTCGTCGGCGCGGCAGTAGAGCCCGTTGTCGAAGAGCGCCTTGGAGAGGAAGCCGTAGAGCACGCGCTCCGTCTCCTCGTCGGTGAACGTCTCCTTGGTGGCCTTGTCCTTCACCAGTTCGATGCCGTAGAAGAAGCCGTTGCCCCGGATGTCGCCGACGATCGGGAGATCGTGCAGCTTGTTCAGGGTGGAGAAGAAGGCGTCCTCGTTGTCCAGCACGTGCTGGTTGAGGCCCTCGCGCTCGAAGATGTCGAGGTTGGTCAGGGCGACGGCCGCCGAGACCGGGTGGCCCCCGAACGTGTAGCCGTGCAGGAAGGTGTTGCCGCCCTGGTAGAACGGCTCCGCGACCCGGTCCGAGACGATGCAGGCACCGATCGGGGAGTACCCGGAGGTCATGGCCTTGGCGCAGGTGATCATGTCGGGCACGTAGTCGAACTTGTCGCAGGCGAACATGGTGCCGAGGCGTCCGAAGGCGCAGATGACCTCGTCGGAGACGAGCAGCACGTCGTGCCGGTCGCAGATCTCGCGCACCCGCTGGAAGTACCCCGGCGGCGGCGGGAAGCAGCCACCCGCGTTCTGCACCGGCTCCAGGAAGACTGCCGCGACCGTGTCGGGGCCCTCGAAGAGGATCTCCTGCTCGATCTGGTCGGCGGCCCAGCGGCCGAAGGCCTCGGGGTCGTCGCCGAAGAGGGACGCACGGTAGATGTTGGTGTTGGGGACCTTGCGCGCGCCGGGGACGAGCGGTTCGAACGGCGCCTTGAGGGCGGGGAGGCCGGTGATCGACAGGGCGCCCTGCGGGGTGCCGTGGTAGGCGACGGCGCGGGAGATGACCTTGTACTTGGTCGGCTTTCCCTGGAGCTTGAAGTACTGCTTCGCCAGTTTCCAGGCGGTCTCGACGGCCTCGCCGCCGCCCGTGGTGAAGAAGACCTTGTTGAGGTCGCCGGGCGCGTAGTCGGCGAGGCGCTCGGCGAGTTCGACGGCCTTGGGGTGGGCGTACGACCACACGGGGAAGAAGGCCAGTTCCTGGCCCTGCTTGTACGCCGCTTCGGCGAGCTCGTGCCGCCCGTGCCCGGCGTTGACCACGAAGAGGCCGGAGAGGCCGTCGAGGTAGCGCTTCCCCGCGGCGTCGTAGATGTAGGTGCCCTCGCCCCGCACGATGGTGGGCACGGGTGCGCTCTCGTAGTCCGACATGCGGGTGAAGTGCATCCACAGGTGGTCGTACGCGGTTCGGCTGAGGTCCTTGCTCACGGCTATCGGGTTCCCCACATGTAGGTCTGCTTCTTGAGCTTGAGGTAGACGAAACTCTCGGTGGAGCGCACGCCGGGGATGGTCCGGATACGGGTGCCGATCGTCTCCAGGAGGTGGTCGTCGTCCTCGCAGACGATCTCCACCATCAGGTCGAAGGAGCCCGCGGTCATCACCACGTATTCGCACTCGGTCATCGCCGTCAGGGCTTCGGCGACCGGTTCCACGTCACCGGACACCTTGACGCCGACCATCGCCTGCCGGCGGAAACCCACGGTCAGCGGGTCGGTGACCGCGACGATCTGCATGACGCCCTGGTCGAGCAGCTTCTGCACGCGCTGGCGTACGGCGGCCTCGGAGAGGCCCACGGCCTTGCCGATGGTCGCGTACGGCCTGCGTCCGTCCTCCTGGAGCTGTTCGATGATCGCCAGGGAGACGGCATCGACCGCTGGGGTCGATCCGTTCCCGGTCCGGGACTCCGCGTTACGACTGGCCACGGGGACCACTCTGCACCGGGACTCCCGTGAGTGGCAAGCAGGGATCGATGAAATTCGTTGTCCTGGTGTTCGTATCCGACTGAATCCGCACACGCTGGGTGCAGGGCATGTCGAAAGCGTCTGCGTCCCGATGAGCGCACCGTAGGCTTGCCATGAGGCACCGGGCCCACGAAGACCTAAGAGAAGGAGGGGTGGCTGTGACCACCGAGGTGCGCCGACTGCGCAACTACATCGACGGGGAATTCCGGGACGCGGCGGACGGGCGGACCATCGATGTGGTCAACCCGGCCACGGAGGAGGTCTACGCGACGTCGCCGCTCTCCGGGCAGGCCGACGTCGACGCCGCCATGGCGGCCGCCGCCGCGGCGTTCCCGGCGTGGCGCGACACCACGCCCGCCGAGCGGCAGAAGGCCCTGCTCAAGATCGCCGACGCGTTCGAGGAGCACGCGGAGGAGCTGATCGCGGCGGAGTCGGAGAACACCGGCAAGCCGCTGGCGCTCACCCGCAGCGAGGAGATCCCCCCGATGGTGGACCAGATCCGCTTCTTCGCGGGCGCCGCCCGGATGCTGGAGGGGCGCTCGGCGGGTGAGTACATGGAGGGCCTCACCTCGATCGTCCGGCGCGAGCCGGTCGGTGTCTGCGCCCAGGTAGCGCCGTGGAACTACCCGATGATGATGGCGGTCTGGAAGTTCGCCCCGGCTCTGGCGGCGGGGAACACCGTCGTCCTCAAGCCGTCCGACACGACCCCCGCATCGACGGTCCTGATCGCCGGGATCATCGGCGAGATCCTCCCCGCCGGTGTCTTCAACGTCATCTGTGGCGACCGTGAGACCGGCCGCGCGATGGTGGAGCACCCGACCCCCGCGATGGTCTCGATCACCGGTTCCGTCCGGGCCGGTACGCAGGTCGCCGCGTCGGCGGCCAAGGACGTCAAGCGCGTCCACCTGGAACTGGGCGGCAAGGCGCCCGTCGTGGTCTTCGAGGACGTGGACATCGACAAGGCGGTGGCCGGGATCTCCGAGGCGGGCTACTTCAACGCCGGCCAGGACTGTACGGCGGCGACCCGGGTGCTGGTGCACGAATCGGTGCACGACGCGTTCGTGGCGGCCCTCGCCGCGGCGGCCAAGGAGACGAAGACGGGCCTGCCGGACGACGAGGACGTGCTCTACGGCCCGCTCAACAACGCGGCCCAGCTCGCCCAGATCAGCGGGTTCATCGACCGCCTCCCGGCCCACGCCACCGTCGAGGCCGGCGGCCACCGGGTCGGCGACAGGGGCTACTTCTGGGCGCCGACCGTCGTCTCCGGCCTCCGCCAGGACGACGAGATCATCCAGAACGAGGTCTTCGGGCCGGTCATCACGGTGCAGTCCTTCACCGACGAGGCCCAGGCCCTGGAGTTCGCCAACGGCGTCGAGTACGCGCTCGCCTCCTCGGTGTGGACCAAGGACCACGCCCGTGCGATGCGGATGTCGAAGAACCTCGACTTCGGCTGCGTCTGGATCAACACCCACATCCCGCTGGTCGCCGAGATGCCGCACGGCGGCTTCAAGAAGTCCGGCTACGGCAAGGATCTCTCGGGGTACGGCTTCGAGGACTACACCCGGATCAAGCACGTCATGACCTCGCTCGAAGGCTGACCGCTCCGCCCGGCCCGGTGACCCACACCGGGCCGCGCCGCAGGGCTCCGGGCTCCACGGCTCCCGAACGGCCCCGGTTCTCCGGGGCCGTTCGGCGTTCCCGGGGTGCGGCGGGTGACCGCCGGGGCCGTTTGCCGGGCCTATTTGAACGCGTTCAGAAATGGCGTACAGTGCGGAACATGAGCGAACGGGTCCTGTTGCGGCGCATACGCGTGTGGTTGGTCTTCTTCATCGTCTGTCTGGCACTGAGCGGGCTCACCGCCTTCCCCCTGGTGCACGAACTCCGCTGGACCGAGGGACTCCTGGCCTCCTCCGCGTCACCGGTTCCCGAGCACCTGCCCGCCCTCATGGAGTGGATCACCCGGGTGCGCACCGGTCTCGACGAGGCCGACGCGCGCCACCCCTTCGTGCTGTACGGGACCGACTGGCTGGCCTTCGCCCATCTCGTCATCGCCGTGGCGTTCTACGGCCCCTACCGCGATCCGGTCCGCAACATCTGGGTCGTGGAGTTCGGCATGATCGCCTGCGCCGGCATCCTGCCCCTCGCCCTGATCTGCGGGCCGTTGAGAGGCATCCCGTTCTGGTGGACGGTCATCGACATGTCGTTCGGCGTCTTCGGGGTGGTGCCGCTGCTCATGGTGCGGCGGCTGATCAAGAGGCTGGAAGCGGTGGGCCGGAGCGCCGGTGGGCCGTCACCCCGGCTCTCGGCCGCCCCGGCGGCCTGAGGGACGGGCCCGGCCGCCCGGCCGTTCCGGGGCGACCGGGAAGGGGTCAAGCAGCCTTTCCGGAGGGCGAGCCGGTGACCAGGCGGCGCAGTACGTCGATCCGGTTGGTGGTGATCGAGTCGACCCCGTGGGCGATGAGCCGTCGCATGGTGCGCCCGGTGTCGGCCGTCCAGGTGGAGACGAGCAGGCCGTCCCGGTGGACGCGGTCCGTGAGGTCCCGCGTCACCAGCCCGAACCGGTAGTTCAGCCAGCGCGGGCCGATCGCCGCGAGGAGCTCGGGGCGGGGCGGGGCGAGGGTCGTCCAGGTCAGGGCGATCTCGGCGGAGGGGTCGTTGGCGCGTACCCGCATCATCGCCTCGGGTCCGGCGCAGTAGTAGGCGCGGTCGGCCGCCCCGCACTCGCGCACCGTACCCACGATTCTCCGTACCGAGGCGTCGGTGGAGCCGGGCAGGTCCACCATCAGCCGGTGCGGGCCGGCCGCGGCCAGCGCTTCGCGCAGGGTCGGCACCCCGCCGCCGGTGCGCTCCGCCAACTCGGCGTGGTCGAGGCCGTCCACCCGGCGGTCGAGGCCCCAGAGACGGTCCAGCGTGGCGTCGTGGAGCAGTACGGGGACCCCGTCCCGGGTCACCCGGACGTCGATCTCGACCGCGTCCGCCCCCCGTTCGAGGGCGGACCGGATCGAGGAGAGCGTGTTCTCACGGACGCGGTAGGGATCTCCGCGATGCCCCACGGCGGTGACGGTGTGTGCCATGGGGCCATTGTCGCGTCCGGAGCGGTGGCCGGTTCAGCGGTTGGGGGCCGTCAGCCACTGTGTCGTGTAGGTGTCGATCTCGGCAGCCAGCTTCCGCTTCCCGGCGGGGTCCATGAAGGAAGCCTCCACCGCGTTCTTCGCCAGCTCCGCGATCCCGCGCTCGTCGAGGTCCAGCAGGCGGGCGGCCACGGCGTACTCGTTGTTGAGGTCGGTCCCGAACATCGGCGGGTCGTCGCTGTTCACGGTGACCAGGACACCGGCCGCCACCATCTCCTTGACCGGGTGGGCGTCCAGGTCCGCCACCGCGCGCGTCGCGATGTTGGAGGTCGGGCAGACCTCCAGCGCGATCCGTCGCTCCGCGAGGTGCTGGAGCAGGGCCGGGTCCCGCACGGAGCTGGTCCCGTGCCCGATGCGCTCGGCGCGCAGCGCCGTCAGCGCGTCCCACACCGTCTCCGGGCCCGTGGTCTCGCCGGCGTGCGGCACCGAGTGGAGCCCGGCGGCGATGGCGCGGTCGAAGTACGGCTTGAACTGCGGACGGTCCACCCCCACCTCGGGGCCGCCGAGCCCGAACGACACCAGCCCCTCGGGCCGCAGGTCCAGCGCCAGCCGGGCGGTCTCCTCGGCCGCTTCGAGCCCGGCCTCCCCGGGGATGTCGAAGCACCAGCGCAGTACGGTGCCGAACTCCGCCTCGGCCGCCTTGCGGGCGTCCTCTATGGCCTCCATGAAGCCCTGCTCGGGGATGCCGCGCCGGGTCGAGCTGTACGGGGTCACGGTCAGCTCGGCGTACCGGATGTTCTGCCGGGCCATGTCGCGGGCGACCTCGTACGTGAGCAGCCGTACGTCCTCCGGGGTGCGGACCAGGTCCACCACCGAGAGGTACACGTCGATGAAGTGGCCGAAGTCCGTGAAGGTGAAGTAGTCGGCCAGCGCCTCGGGGTCGGTGGGCACCTTGGAGTCCGGGTGGTGGGCGGCGAGTTCCGCCACGATGCGGGGGGACGCCGAGCCGACGTGGTGGACGTGGAGTTCGGCCTTGGGCAGTCCCGCGATGAAGGGACGGGGGTCGGTCATCAGAGCTCTCCGGGGGTTCTCGGTACGCCGGCACCGACCGCCCAGGGCGTCCGGTCCTCCGGCGGGGGCCCGCCGGTGGCACCGAACATCGTAGGCGGCTCCGGGCGGCTCGGGCCGGGCCGTAGCATGACCTGACCACGAGGGGGGAGTCATATGACAGAGAACACCGAGCCGCCGACGGGCGGGGAGGCGCCGCGCGATCCCTGGGCGGCGCCGGACCGCAGGGTCGAGTTGGGCAAGGAGGGCGGGGATGTCCGTCCGCCGGTCCACGACCAGCCGACCGTCACGGCAGGGCCGGCCTACGGGGGCCCGGGTCCCTGGGCGGACCCGGCCGCAGGAGGCTACGGCCCGCCGCCCGCACAGGGCGGCTACGGGCCGGGGCCCGCGGCGATGATGCCCCCGCCACCGGTGTCCCCGGGCGGCCCCGGGCAGCAGCCGATGGGCCAGTACGGCTACCCGGCCCCGGCGCAGCCGTACCCCACCTACACCGGCTACGACGCGTACGGCGGCCAGGGGGTCTGGGCGCCCGTGCCGGCGAACGGGATGGGCGTCACGGCGATGGTGCTGGGCATCGTCTCGATCTGCCTGTTCTTCATGTGGGGGGTCCTGAGCATCATCCTGGGGGTGCTGGCCCTGATCTTCGGCATCCTGGGCCGCAAGCGCGCGCAGCGGGGTGAGGCCAACAACGGCGGCCAGGCGCTCGCCGGCATCATCACCGGTTCGATCGGCATTCTGATCGGCGCGGTGGTCGTCGGGTTCCTCATCTGGTCCATCGCCATGTTCGCGGGCGAGGACGACGAGGACGATTCGTACTACGACGACCCGTACGCGACCTCGCTCGTGATCGACCAGGGCTGACGCCACCCGTCCGCCCGGGCCTTCCCGCGGCCCGCCCGGGCCTTCCCGCGGCCCGCCCGGGCCGCGCGGTGGCGGCCCGGGCGCGGGCTCAGGAGGGCCCCGGTGTTCCCGGCCCCGGTGCTCCGGCGCGGAGTCGCTCCCGCGCCTCCATCAGCGCGAAGCCCAGCAGGTTGAGGCCGCGCCACCGCCTGGGGTCCTCGGCCCGCTCGTCGTCCTTCGCCAGCCCGATGCCCCAGATCCGGTCCACCGGGCTCGCCTCGACCAGGACACGGTCCCCGGTGGCGAGCAAGTACGCGCGCAGCTCCGGGTCCTGACCGAACTTGTGGACGCTGCCCGCCACCACGAGGCCGAAGCGCTCCCGCACCCACACGTCCTCGTCGAAGTCCCGGACGAGACGCCCCGCCTTCTTCGCGGCGGCCGGAGTGCGGGCCTCCAGCACGGCGAGCTCCGCCTCGGCGTCACCGAAGAGACGCGCCTTCCGGGCCATCATCCAGTGTTCGGCCGAGGGATACGTCACACCGTCGACAGTGAACGGCGACGGCCACCACTGGCTCAGACAGGACGCGCCCAGCCTGCCGTCCGGAAGCGGGCGGTGGCCCCAGAACGGGAGGTACCTGACCCGTTCACCGCTCTCGGTCGCTGCCACGAGCCGTTCCGTCCACACCGCGGGGTCCTGGTGCGCCCGGCTTTCCGGCGCGCTCCCGCCCGGTGTGGTGTGCTCCCCGTTCTCGCTGTTCAGGCTGCTCTCCATGGGGCCGACCCTCTCATCCGCCACCGACGGACGGGGGGTGGATTTTCCCTGCTCAGGGAGGGGTGATCACCAGGCGATCAACAGATATCGTCGTGTAATCCAAAAGCAACAACGGAATCCCTTGTTGCGTGCATCTCATTCTGCCAAGATCGGCAGTCAACTCAGGGAGATGCCCCGCCGGCCCCGTGCGGTGGACAGCTCCGGCTCCGGAGGAGAACCCATGCACAGCGCCTCTCCCCTGCGTGACCGCTTCGCCGGCGGCGCCCAGTTCATCGGCGGGAAGCTGCGCCCGGGAACCTCCGGCCGGTTCCAGGACGTGGTGGATCCGGCGACGGGCGCGACCGTGCTGACCTATGAACTCGCCTCCACCGCCGACGTGGACGACGCCGTCGCCGCCGCGCACGACGCCTTCCCCCGCTGGTCCGGTGCCACCCCGGCCGAACGGTCCGAGGCGCTCCAGCGGTTCGCGGCCGTACTGACCGCGCAGGCCGACGCGTTCGCCCGGGTCGAGTCGCTGCAGTGCGGCAAACCGATCAAGCTCACCACCGGCTTCGACGTGCCCGGCACCATCGACAACACCGCCTTCTTCGCCGGGGCAGCCCGTCATCTGGAGGGCAAGTCGGCCGGTGAGTACGACGGTGACCACACCTCGTACGTGCGCCGCGAGGCCCTCGGGGTCATCGGCTCGATCGCTCCCTGGAACTACCCGCTCCAGATGGCCGCGTGGAAGATCCTCCCGGCGATCGCGGCCGGCAACACCGTCGTGCTGAAGCCCGCCGAGATCACCCCTCTGACGGCCCTGATGTTCGCGCGGGCCGCGGCGGAGGCCGGGATTCCGGACGGGGTCGTCAACATCGTCAGCGGCACCGGCCCGGTCGCCGGTGAGCATCTGGTGAGCCACCCCGACGTGGTGATGACCTCCTTCACCGGCTCCACCGCCGTCGGCAAGCGGGTCGCCGCCCTCGCCACCTCCACGGTCAAGCGCCTCCACCTCGAACTCGGCGGCAAGGCCCCGTTCGTGGTCTTCGACGACGCCGACCTCGACGCGGCGGTGCACGGGGCGGTCGCCGGAGCGCTCATCAACACCGGCCAGGACTGCACCGCCGCGACCCGGGCCTACGTCCAGCGTCCGCTGTACGAGGCATTCGTCACCGGCGTCGCCGAGCTGATGGAGACCGTCCGCCTCGGCGACCCCGGCGACCCGCACACCGATCTCGGACCGTTGATCAGCCATGCCCAGCGCGACCGGGTCGCCGGATTCGTGGAGCGCGCCCGGGCCGGCGCCACCGTCGTCACCGGCGGCGAGGCCCCCGGCGGGGCACTGGCCGACGGCGCCTACTACCGGCCGACCCTGATCACCGGAGCCGACCGGAACAGCGAGATCGTCACGGCCGAAATCTTCGGACCCGTACTGGTGGCGCTGCCCTTCGACACCGACGACGAGGGAATCCGGCTCGCCAACGACACCCCCTACGGCCTCGCCGCGTCCGCCTGGACCCGGGACCTCTACCGCGCCGGCCGGGCCACCCGCGAACTCCGGGCCGGCTGCGTCTGGATCAACGACCACATCCCGGTCATCAGCGAGATGCCGCACGGCGGCTACGGAGCCAGCGGCTTCGGCAAGGACATGTCGTCGTACTCCTTCGAGGAGTACACGCAGATCAAGCACGTGATGTACGACAACACCGCGGTCGCCCGGAAGAGCTGGCACCGCACGATCTTCGGAGACCGATAACAGCGTCGCCGCGGCGGCGGAACCACCCGAGAGGAAAACAACCGTATGGACCGTCACGAGCCGGAGGCCCGGGGCACCGCCCTGAACGCGGCCCTGCGCCGCAGCCTCACCAACGGCCGCTCCGCCCTCACCAGGCGTTCGCTCCTGCGCGCCTCCGGGGCGGGCGCCCTCGCGCTCGGCGGCATCGGCGCGCTGAGTGCCTGCGGCATCCCGCCGGCCAAGCGGGACGGTGACACCGGGGCCGCGTCCGACGACCGCTCGGCCCAGGAGAAGACGGTCGCCTTCTCCAACTGGACCGAGTACATGGACACCGGCGAGGACGAGAAGGGCCACCCCACCCTCGACGCGTTCCGGCGCCGCACCGGGATCACGGTCAAATACACCGAGGACATCAACGACAACGTCGAGTTCTTCGGGAAGATCAAGCCCCAGCTGGCCGCGGGCCAGAACACCGGCCGCGACCTCATCTGCGTCACCGACTGGCTCGCCGCCCGCCTCATCCGGCTCGGCTGGGCGCAGAGACTCGACCCCGCCCACCTGCCCCACGCGTACGCGAACCTCTCCGCGCAGTTCCGCACCCCCGACTGGGACCCCGGGCGCGCCTACACGTACCCCTGGACCGGCATCACCACCGTCATCGCCTACAACATCAAGGCGACCGGCGGCCGGAAGGTCGACTCGATCACCCAGCTCCTCGACGACCCCAAGCTCAAGGGGAGGGTCGCCTTCCTCTCCGAGATGCGCGACTCGGTCGGCATGACCCTCCTCGACCTCGGCAAGGACCCCGCCTCCTTCACGGACGCCGACTACGACGCCGCGATCGGCCGGATGCAGAAGGGCGTCGACACCCACCAGATACGCCGCTTCACCGGCAACGACTACACCGCCGACCTAAGCAAGGGCGACCTCGCCGCCTGCGTCGCGTGGGCCGGAGACATCATCCAGCTCCAGGCGGACAACCCGGACATCAGATACGCGATCCCCTCGGCCGGTTACATCACCTCCACCGACAACCTGTTGGTCCCGGCGCAGGCCACGCACAGGGCGAACGCCGAGAAGCTGATCGACTACTACTACGAGCCCCCGGTCGCCGCCCAGCTCGCCGCCTACATCAACTACGTCTGCCCGGTCGACGGCGTACGGGACGAACTCGCCAAGATCGACGAGTCGATGGCCGCCAACACCCTGATCCTCCCCGACAAGGCGATGGCGGCGAAGTCGCGCGCCTTCCGCTCGTTGAGCACCGACGAGGAGACGGCGTACGAAGAGAAGTTCGCCAAGCTCATCGGAGCCTGAGCCACCCCGCCCGGACTTGTCCGGGCACCCGCGCTGACCTTTCCCGCCCACCGCGCTGACCTTTCCCGCCCACCGCCCTGATCTTTCCCGCCCACCGCGCTGATCTTTCCCGCCCACCGCCCTGATCTTTCCCGCCCACCGCCCTGAGATCTCTCCCCCTGCACACACCGGGACCGCGACCCATGACACAGCAGCAGACTCCGGACGGCGACGTCCGCCTCGCCGGGATCAGTAAGACGTTCGGCTCCTTCACCGCCGTGCACCCGCTCGACCTCACCGTCCCCCAGGGCTCCTTCTTCGCCCTCCTCGGTGCCTCGGGCTGCGGGAAGACCACCACCCTGCGGATGATCGCGGGACTGGAGGAGGCCACCACCGGCACCGTTCACCTCGGCGGCCGGGACATCACCGGGCTGCCCCCGCACAAGCGCCCCGTGAACACCGTCTTCCAGAGCTACGCCCTCTTCCCGCACCTCGACATCACCGAGAACGTCGCCTTCGGGCTGCGCCGACGAGGCATCAAGTCCGTCAAGAAGCAGGTCGACGAGATGCTCGACCTCGTCCAGCTCGGCGACTTCGCCCGTCGCAAGCCGCACCAGCTCTCCGGAGGCCAGCAGCAGCGCGTCGCCGTCGCCCGCGCCCTCATCAACCACCCCCGGGTGCTGCTCCTCGACGAGCCGCTCGGTGCCCTCGACCTCAAACTGCGCCGCAACATGCAGATCGAGCTCAAGCGCATCCAGACCGAGGTCGGCATCACCTTCGTGCACGTCACCCACGACCAGGAGGAGGCCATGACCATGGCCGACACCGTCGCGGTGATGAACGGCGGCCGGGTCGAGCAACTCGGCGCCCCCGCCGACCTCTACGAGAACCCGCGCACCACCTTCGTCGCCAACTTCCTCGGCACGTCGAACCTCATCGAGGGCGAGATCCTCGCCACCGGCACCGACCTCGTCGTCACGGCCGGCGGCGCGACGTTCCGGCTGCCCGCCGACCGGTGCGCCGCCCCCACCACCACCGGCGGGCGGCTCCTCGTCGGCGTCCGGCCGGAGAAGATGTCGCTCACCCACACCGACGACGCCGACTCGATACCCGACGGCCGCAACCGCGTCGGCGGCCGCATCGCCGACTCCAGCTTCATCGGGGTCTCCACGCAGTACCGGGTGGAGACCCCGGCCGGCCCCGCACTCCAGGTCTACCAGCAGAACATCGAACGCGACGGCCGCCTGGTGCCCGGCGCCGAGGTGGTCCTGCACTGGAACCCGGCCCACACCTTCGCGCTCGACGCGACCCAGTCGGTGCTCGCCGGCACCACCGCCGACGACGGCACCGCGACGGCCACGGACGCGCCGTGAGCACCACCGAAGCGCCCCCGGCGCCCCCGGAGCCCGTACCGCCGACGGCACCCGCGATCCGCAAGCCCTCCGCCCGCCGACGCCTGGTGCCGTACTGGCTGCTGCTCCCCGGCATCGCCTGGCTGCTCGTCTTCTTCGCGCTGCCGATGGTCTACCAGGCCTCCACCTCGGTGCAGACCGGCTCGCTGGAGAAGGGGTACGAGGTCACGTGGCACCTCGCCACCTACTGGGACGCGCTCTCCGACTACTGGCCGCAGTTCGTCCGCTCCCTGCTGTACGCGGGTACCGCCACCCTGCTCTGCCTGCTGCTCGGCTACCCGCTCGCCCACTTCATCGCCTTCAAGGCGGGCCGCTGGCGCAACGTGGTGCTCGTGCTGGTCATCGCGCCGTTCTTCACCAGCTTCCTGATCCGCACGCTGGCCTGGAAGACGATCCTCGCCGACGGCGGCACCGTCGTGGACGTGCTCGGCGCCCTCCACGTCCTGGACGTCACCAGCTGGCTCGGCTGGACCCAGTCCGACCGGGTACTCGCCACCCCGCTGGCGGTGGTCTGCGGTCTGACGTACAACTTCCTGCCGTTCATGGTGCTGCCGCTCTACACCTCGCTGGAACGGATCGACCCCCGGCTGCACGAGGCCGCGAGCGACCTCTACGCCACCCCGGCCACCACCTTCCGCAAGGTCACCTTCCCGCTCTCCATGCCCGGGGTCGTCTCCGGCACCCTGCTGACCTTCATCCCGGCGAGTGGCGACTACGTCAACGCCGAGCTGCTCGGCTCCACCGACACCAAGATGGTCGGCAGCGTCATCCAGTCGCAGTTCCTCCGGGTACTGGACTACCCGACGGCCGCCGCGCTGTCGTTCATCCTCATGGCGGTCGTCCTGGTCACGGTCACCGTCTACATCCGCCGCTCCGGGACGGAGGACCTGCTCTGATGCCCGTCGTACGTTGGCTCCGACGCCAGCTCGTCGTGATCGCGGGGTTGCTGACCCTCGCCTACATGATCGTCCCGAACGTCGTGGTGATGGTCTTCTCCTTCAACGACCCCAAGGGGCGCTTCAACTACTCCTGGCAGCGGTTCTCCCTGGACGCCTGGAAAGACCCGTGCGGCGTCGCGGACCTCTGCGGCTCCCTGTCGCTCTCGTTCCAGCTCGCCGCCTGGGCCACCGTGGGTGCCACGGTGCTCGGCACCATGATCGCCTTCGCCCTCGTCCGCTACCGCTTCCGGGCGCGCGGGACCATCAACTCGCTGATCTTCCTGCCAATGGCCATGCCCGAGGTCGTCATGGCCGCGTCCCTGCTCACACTCTTCCTCAACATGGGCGCACAGCTGGGGTTCTGGACGATTCTCATCGCCCACATCATGTTCTGCCTCAGCTTCGTCGTCACGGCGGTCAAGGCACGCGTCATGTCGATGGATCCCCGGCTGGAGGAGGCCGCGCGCGATCTCTATGCGGGACCCGCGCAGACCTTCCTGCGGGTGACCCTGCCGATCGCCGCCCCCGGAATCGCCGCGGGAGCCCTGCTCGCCTTCGCGCTCTCCTTCGACGATTTCATCATCACCAATTTCAACGCCGGCTCCACGGTGACCTTCCCCATGTACGTCTGGGGATCGGCGCAGCGCGGCACGCCGGTGCAGATCAACGTCATCGGCACCGCGATGTTCGTCATCGCGGTGGGGGCGGTCGTCGTCGGCCGGCTCGTCACCGACCGGCGGAAGAACAAATCCCCTTTCTGAGAATCTCCACCTTTTCGAGGAGTTGGAAGCCATGGCCCCAGCAGCCATGCGTAGTGCGGCAGAATCCCTCGCCGGCGCCAAGCCGGTCTCCTACTGGCTCGACGACCCGGGAAAGCCGGACGCGCTGCCCGCCCTCGCCGGCGACGAGCACTGCGACCTCCTCGTCGTCGGCGGAGGCTACAGCGGACTGTGGGCGGCGCTCCGGGCCAAGGAGCGCGACCCCGGACGGGAAGTCGTCCTGATCGAGGGTGACGAAGTGGGCTGGGCCGCTTCGGGACGCAACGGCGGCTTCTGCGCCGCCTCCCTCACCCACGGCCTCGCCAACGGCCTGGAGCGCTGGCCCGGCGAGATCGGCACGCTGGAGCGGCTGGGCGCGGAGAACCTCGACGCCATCGAGGAGACCGTGCACCGCCACTCCATCGACTGCGACTTCGAGCGCTCCGGGGAGATCGATGTCGCCACCGCCCCGCACCAACTCGACGAGTTGCGCGCCTGGCACCGGGAGACCGAGGAACTGGGCCTGGGCGGGCTGGAGTTCCTCGACCGGGACGCGGTACGCGCGGAGGTCGACTCGCCGACCTTCCTCGGCGGACTGCTCGACCGGCGCGGGGTCGCCATGCTCCACCCGGCCCGCCTCGCCTGGGGGCTGAAGCGGGCCTGCCGGGCACTCGGCGTCCGGATCTACGAGCACACCCGCGGCCTCGACCTGGCCCGCGCCGGCACCGGGATGGCCGTGCGCACCCCGTACGGCCGGGTCTTCTCCCGGCAGGTGGCGCTCGGTACGAACATCTTTCCCTCGCTCGTCCGACGGGTCCGCCCCTACACCGTGCCGGTGTACGACTACGCGTTGATGACCGAACCGCTGGACGCCGGACAGCTCGCCTCGATCGGCTGGCGGAACCGGCAGGGGCTCGGCAGCAGCGCCCACCAGTTCCACTACTTCCGGATCACCGCCGACCACCGCATCTTGTGGGGCGGATACGACGCCGTCTATCCGTACGGTGGCCGGATCAGCGCCGGACTCGACCAGCGTCCCGAGACGTTCCTGACCCTCGCGCAGCAGTTCTTCGCGTGTTTCCCCCAGCTCTCCGGGGTGCGGTTCAGCCATGCCTGGGGCGGGGCCATCGACACCTGCTCCCGTTTCTCCGCCTTTTACGGAACGGCCCACCGGGGGAGGGTCGCCTATGCGGCCGGATACACCGGGCTGGGAGTCGGGGCGACCCGTTTCGGGGCCGATGTGATGCTCGATCTGCTTTCCGGGGAGAGGACCGCGAGAACCGCGCTGGAAATGGTCCGCACAAAACCGGTGCCCTTTCCTCCGGAGCCGTTCGCCTGGGCCGGCATCTCGCTCACCAAGCGCTCCCTCGCGCGGGCCGACCGCCGCGGCGGCCACCGCGATCTCTGGCTGCGGACCATGGACCGGCTCGGCCTCGGTTTCGACAGCTGACCCCGCCGTCGCACCGTCCGCCCGGCGACCCACCGGTACCGGGGTGTGATGCAGGTCACTGCTGACGGTGGGGAAACCCGCGTCATGATGCGCGCTCCACGTGCTCTCCCTTCCGGACACTCCGTCACATCAGGTGGCGGAGGCCGCGGGAGAGGGAGGCCGGTCATGCGTGGCTCGGTGGAGAAGGCGGCGGCGGAGTGGCTGGCATCGGCGGCGCCGGACCCGGAAGCCTGCTCGTGGGAGTGGGAGCGCAGCCCGCGGGGCGTGGTGCTCCTGCCCACCGGCAGGCGCTGGGACGTGCTGGTCCTGTCCGCGAGGCTGGGTCATCCGACGCTCGACGTGCTCACCCGTCTGATCCGCAGGCCCGGCCCGGTGCTGGCCGGCTTCGGTGACGCCCGGATGGGCTTCTTCGTGCCGCCCGGCACCGCCGGGCGGTGGATCGGCACGGGGGTGCGGAGCTTGGGGACCGGTACCTGGATCGTGGTCCCGCGCCCGGGGCGGGCTGTCGGGGGAGTGCGCTGGCTGGTGGCGCCCGACGGGTCGGGGACGCTCACCGACCCGGTCCTGCTGGAACTCGCGATGCACGAGGCGGCGGCCGTCGTGGCGGCTCGTGAACGGTACGCGGACGGCGGTGACCTGGGCCGATGAGCCGGCGGGCCGCCGGGGGAGGGGTGCGGGGGCACGGGATGCCGCAGAAGGTCCGGTGTCAGTGGTCTTGACAACCCCGATTGGTCTGGACCATGTTGTGCGCGCCGCCCCATTCCCCCTCGTACGGAGGCAGTTGTGGAACGCAGACGACGTCCTGCCCCATTCACCAGAGCCCTGGCCGCGTTCTCCGTGAGCCTGCTGGCGGCCGGCACCCTCGCCGCCATGGCCCCCACGGCCGTCGCCGCCGACACCGACCTCGCGCGCAACGGCGGCTTCGAGTCGGGCCTGACCGACTGGACCTGTTCCGCCGGCAGCGGAGTCACCGTCAGCACGCCCGTCCACGGCGGCACCTCCGCACTCAAGGCGACCCCGGCCGGCAGCGACTACGCCAACTGCGCCCAGACCGTCACGGTGAAGCCGGGCTCCACCTACACGCTGAGCGCCTGGGTCCAGGGGGACTACGTCTACCTCGGCGCGACCGGTACCGGCACCACCGACGTCTCCACCTGGACGCAGTCCTCCGGCGCGTGGAAGCAGCTCTCCACCACCTTCACCACCGGCTCCGCCACCACCTCCGTCACGATCTGGACCCACGGCTGGTACGGCACCTCCGCCTACTACGCGGACGACCTCAGCCTCACCGGCCCCGGCGGCGCCCCGGTCACCGTGCCCGCAGCCCCCACCGGCCTGAAGGCCGGCACCCCCACCGCCACCTCCGTACCGCTCTCCTGGACGGCCTCCCCCGGTGCCACCGGCTACCAGGTCTACCGCGGCGGTACGAAGGTCGCCTCGGTCACCGGCACCTCCACCACCGTGACCGGCCTCACCGCCTCCACGGCGTACAGCTTCCAGGTCACCGCCACCAACTCGGCCGGTGAGTCCGCGAAGTCCGCGGCCGTCACGGCGACGACCGCGGCCACCGGCTCCACCGGCGGCGGGAACAACGCCGGTCTGCCCGACCACGCGCTCGTCGGCTACCTCCACTCCAGCTTCGCCAACGGCTCCGGCTACACCCGGATGGCCGACGTCCCCGCCTCCTGGGACGTCATCAACCTCGCCTTCGGTGAGCCGACCTCCGTCACCTCGGGCGACATCCGCTTCTCGCTCTGCCCGGTCACCGAGTGCCCCAACGTCGAGTCGGAGGCCGAGTTCAAGGCGGCCATCGCCGCCAAGCAGGCGGCGGGCAAGAAGGTGCTGATCTCGATCGGCGGCCAGAACGGCCAGGTCCAGCTCGCCACCACCGCCGCCCGGGACGCCTTCGTCACCTCGGTGTCCAAGATCATCGACACCTACGGGCTGAACGGCCTGGACATCGACTTCGAGGGGCACTCCCTCTCGCTGAACACCGGTGACACCGACTTCCGCTCACCCACCACGCCCGCCATCGTCAATCTGATCGCAGCGGTGAAGACCCTCAAGGCCAAGTACGGCTCGGGCTTCGTGCTCACCATGGCGCCGGAGACCTTCTTCGTCCAGCTCGGGTACCAGTACTACGGATCGGGCCCCTGGGGCGGGCAGGACCCGCGCGCCGGGGCCTATCTGCCGGTGATCCACGCCCTGCGCGACGACCTCACCCTGCTGCACGTCCAGGACTACAACTCGGGCTCCATCATGGGTCTGGACAACCAGTACCACTCGATGGGCGGCGCCGACTTCCACATCGCCATGACCGACATGATGCTCACCGGCTTCCCGGTGGCAGGCGACCAGACGAAGATCTTCCCGGCCCTCCGCCCCGACCAGGTCGCCGTCGGCCTCCCCGCCTCCACCCAGGCCGGCAACGGGTACACCGCCCCCGCAGAGGTCACCAAGGCGCTGAACTGCCTGACGAAGAAGACCGACTGCGGGAGCTACCAGACCCACGGGACCTGGCCGCAACTGCGCGGCCTGATGACCTGGTCGATCAACTGGGACCGCTACAACAACGGCCAGTTCGCCCGGAACTTCGACGCCTACTTCGGCTGATCCGGAGTCCCGGCCGCGGGTCCGTCCCCGGCCGGGACCCCACCGGCCGCACCGGTACCGGTGCGCCCGGTCCATCGCCGGGCGCACCACAGCGGGGCGAGCAGCAGACCGCTCAGCCACAGGCTGCCGAGCACGTCGAGCGGCCAGTGGTAACCCCGCAGCATCAGACCGGCGCCCGTCGCCGCCGTCAGCAGGGCGGCGGCGACGGGCGCCATCCAACGTCGTGGCGGGTACGCCATGAGGAGCAGGGCGGACGCCCCGTACGCCACCGCCGCGGTCGCCGTATGGCCGGACGGGTAGTAGCCGGTGTACGGCACCAGCGGGCCCTGCCGGTCGGTCCACACCTTCAGCGGTACGACCACCAGGGGCACCGCCACCATGGTCAGCGCCGCGATCAGCACGGTGCCCCGGGCACCCCGCCACAGCGCGTACAGCAGCGCACCGGCGAGGACCGGCAGGGCGACCGGCATCCCGCCGAGGTCGGAGAAGACCTGGGCGACCCCTTGGGGGCCGTGGCCGATGAGGCCCTTGCCGACGCGCTCGTCGAGCCGGAGCAACGGGCCGGCCGCCACCACCTGCCAGGTGGTCAGGGCGAAGAGGGCCGCCATCAGACAGGCCCAGGAAAAGAGGAGGGCCGGCCGCCGGGGAACAGGGGGGGTTGTTCCGGGACGGCCGGCCGGATCGGTCCGCCGCGCGCCCCGGGGGGTGTGGGGCGGGCGGCCGTCCGATCGGTGAGGAGTGCCGGAGCCAGAGGCTCCGGTGATGCGCGCGAACGCGCCACCGGGCAGGTGCCGGGGAAGCCCCGACCCGATGCTGTCCGCGGTTCCCTGCGGACGGGGTGTTTCTCTCATCTGCCGAAACCGTACGGCAGCTCGGGCCCCGGGGCCAGACACGACGTGATCCCGCCATCGCCCTCGCACACCTTCTTCACAGGCCCTCACTCCACTGCCGCGAATCCCCTGGGAAACGGCGCTCCGCAGGGATTCGCATTCGCACGGATCAGAGGGTGGAGAAGGACTGTTCGATGATGTCCAGGCCCTCGTTCAGCAGGTCCTCGCCGATGACCAGCGGCGGCAGGAAGCGCAGCACGTTGCCGTAGGTGCCACAGGTCAGCACCAGCAGGCCCTCGGCGTGGCAGGCCTTGGCCAGCTTGCCGGCGGCCTCCGCGTCCGGCTCCTTGGAGCCTGACTTCACCAGCTCGATCGCGATCATGGCGCCGCGACCGCGGAGGTCACCGATGATGTCGCCGTTCGGCAGCTTGTCCCGCATCGCCGAGAGCCGGTCCTTCATGACCTCCTCGATGCGCTTGGCCTTCCCGTTCAGGTCCAGCTCGCGCATCGTCTCGATCGCGCCGAGCGCACCCGCGCAGGCGACCGGGTTGCCGCCGTAGGTGCCGCCCAGGCCCCCGGCGTGCGCGGCGTCCATGATCTCGGCGCGGCCCGTCACGGCGGAGAGCGGCAGACCGCCCGCGATGCCCTTGGCGGTGGTGATCAGGTCCGGGACGATCCCCTCGTCCTCACAGGCGAACCACTGGCCGGTGCGGCAGAAGCCGGACTGGATCTCGTCCGCGACGAAGACGATCCCGTTCTCCTCGGCGAACCGCGCGATGGCCGGCAGGAAGCCCTTGGCCGGCTCGATGAAGCCGCCCTCGCCGAGCACCGGCTCGATGATGATCGCCGCGACGTTCTCCGCGCCGATCTGCTTGGTGATCTCGTCGATGGCCTGTGCGGAGGCCTCGGCACCGGCGTTCTCGGCGCCCGTCGGCCAGCGGTAGCCGTAGGCGACCGGGACGCGGTAGACCTCGGGGGCGAACGGACCGAAGCCCTGCTTGTACGGCATGTTCTTCGCCGTCAGCGCCATCGTGAGGTTCGTCCGGCCGTGGTAGCCGTGGTCGAAGACGACGACCGCGGTGCGCTTGGTGTAGGCGCGGGCGATCTTCACCGCGTTCTCGACGGCCTCGGCACCCGAGTTGAAGAGCGCGGACTTCTTGGCGTGGTCGCCGGGGGTCAGCTCGGCGAGCTGCTCGCAGACCTCCACGTACCCCTCGTACGGCGTCACCATGAAGCAGGTGTGGGTGAAGTCGGTGAGCTGCGCGGAGGCGCGGCGCACGACGGCCTCGGCGGAGGCGCCCACGGAGGTCACGGCGATGCCGGAGCCGAAGTCGATCAGACGGTTGCCGTCCACGTCCTCGATGATCCCGCCACCGGCCCGCGCGGCGAAGACGGGCAGGGTGGAGCCCACGCCGGCGGCGACCGTGGCGACACGGCGGGCCTGCAGTTCCACCGACTTCGGGCCGGGGATCGCGGTGACGAGGCGGCGCTCCTGCGGGACTGCGGACATGAGGGCTCCTGGGGTGCGGTGCGGGCGGGGGTGGCGCGGACGCTTCTGATGTTTGCAGGCTGGGTTCTGTACAACCCGTACAGACCCTGGGGCCTGTGGGGGGTTGTACAGACCCTAGGGGCGCGGGAGGGGGCCGGTCATGCTCCGATCGGGAGTGGTGGGGGCGTGTCCTTGTCCGTCACGGACAGAACGGAGGGGGAGCGGAAACCCGGCGCGAAAGCCGTTCGTCCCTGGGTCCGGCTGCGGTGCACGGGCCCGCCGGGGCCGGGAAACCCGCGCGCCGGTGCCCACCATCCGGGCGCCTTTGCTGAACTCCCCGTCCCCGCCCACTAGATTGGCCGGGGCACGGACGGACCTGGCTGGTCAGGGGGAACGGTTCATGGAGAACGACGGCACGTACGGCGCCCGGGACACGCGGTCTGGGTGGGTGCCGCATCCCGTGGGGCCGCCCCCTGCCGCTCCGCCCCCAGGCGTCCCGCCCCGCCCCCGCACCGCGCCCTCGGCGGCGCCGTCCCTCGACGCCTGGCTGAGCACCCCACGCCCGGCCGAGGAGCCGGGCGTCTGGCGGTACGGCCACCGGCCCCCGCCGCCCGAGAGGTCCGAGGAGGCCGAGGACCGGCAGCTGCTGACCGGCGCCCTGATCTCCGTACTCGCCGGCATCCTGCTCTGGTCGCTCTGGCGCAACGGCTACCTCCCCTACCGCCTGCTGCCGCTGCGGGCGTTCACCCCGAGCGACTGGTGGTACGCGGGCACCAACAGCCCGGCCACCGTCCAGGGCCGCGACGCCATCAGTGTGTACGAGGGAATCCTCTTCGGCCTCCTCCTCTACGGCTGCGGCAGGCTGGGCAACTGGGCCGAGGTGTTCCGCCGGTACGTCGCCGAGCGCGGGCAGCCCTTCCGGGCGGCGACCGCGCTGGGACTCGCCGGCTTCGCGCAGCTCCTGGTGTGGAAGGAGACGATCCCGGTGGCGCGCCCGGTGCTCGCCCTCGTCGTCTCCGTCGCGGGCGGGCAGTTCCTCCAGAGCCAGGCCGCCTCGAACTGGATCTACGCGGCGATCACCCTCGCGGTGCTCGCGCCGTTCGCCGTCCTCGGCGACTGGCGCTCCCTGCTGACCGGCCGGCGCGGGCCCGCCCCCGCGGCGGACGGCACGGCGGACGGACCCGGCGCGGTCGACCCCGAACACTCCCCGGCCCGCTGGCCCGAACTCCGGGCGGCCGGCCAGACCGAGGCCGCCGAGACGCTCACCGCGGAGGTCCGGGCCGGCCGGATGAACGACGTGGACTGCGCCCGGCTCCACCAGGCCTGGACCGTGGCCCGGCAGCGGCCCGACACCGTCGCCCCGTTCACCGACTCGGTGCTGCGCAAGGGGGGAGGGGCCTTCCTCCACCCCTCCGGCCGCCGCGACCTGCCGTCGCGCACCGCCGCCCACGACCTGCTCACCGGGCAGGTCCGCATCGGCCGCTGCTCCGCCGACCCGCACAACCCGTACGTCCGGCGCGGGTCCGGCGTCGCACTGGAGACCGCCCTGCTCGGCACCTCGCTGCTGGCGGTCGGGCCCCCCGGCAGCGGCAAGTCGGCGCGGCTGGCGCGCCCGGTCGTCGAATGCCTCGCCCTCCAGGCGCTCGCCGGGCGGGCCGCCGTGCTCGCCGTGGGCGGGGGCGGCACCGACCTGGGGCCGGACGACCTCTACGACGTGGTCGTGACGATCGGCGGCCCCGGCGCCGCCCACGGCCTCGACCTGTACGGCGGCACCACCGACCCCGACGAGGCGGCCGCGGTGCTCGCGGAGGGGCTCGTCGGCGACGTGGAGACGGTCGACGTACGCCGGGCCGTCACCGTGCTGGTCCAACTGCTCGGCCCCTACCGGGCGGTGCACGGGGTCTTCCCGTCCGTGCCCGAACTGCGGGAACTCCTCGACGGCCACCCGGCCGCGCTCGCCGCGCTGCGGGGAGCGGCGGAGGCCGGCGGCCACCGGGCGATGCTCCGGGAGCTCGACGCCCGTACCCGGCAGTCCGGCGGACCCGGCGACCCCGGACCGGTCCTGGCCGACCGGCTCGCCCTGCTCGACCGGCCCGCGCTCGCCGCCTCCTTCGCCGACGGACCCGACGCCGCGCCGTTCTCCCTGCGGTCGATGGAGCGGCTGCCGCTGCGGGTGAGGATCGACCTGCCCGAGCGCGCGCACGCCGAGGCGTCCCGGCTCCTCGCCCGGCTGATCCTCGCCCAGTTCACCGCCGTCGCCGCCGCGCGCCCGGACCGCGCCCTCTTCCTCGGCCTCGTCCTGGACGACGCGACGCGGGCCGTCACCGAGGAGACGGTGCGCGGCATCCGCCGGCTCCGCTCCGTCAACGCCGGCGTGCTCCTCACCCTGCGGACCGTCGACGACGTTCCCGAGCGGCTGCACACGGCGCTGCTCGGCGCCGTCGGTTGCAGCATGGCCTTCGCCGGGGTCACCACCTGGGACGGGAAGCGCTTCTCGGAGGCGTGGGGCAAGGAGTGGATGGAGACCCGGGAGGTCGCCCAGCATGCCGTCTTCGCCGACCAGAGCGTCACCCGCGCCCTCCACGCGCTGCGCAAGCTGGTGACCGGGAAGGCGGTGACCCGCGACGCGGTGACCGTGCGCCGGGTCGAGCGGGAGCGCTGGTCCGCCTCGGAGCTGGCGTACGCGGTGCCGGCCGGCCACGCGGTGGTCTCGCTGACGAACGTCGCGGGGGAGCGCACCCCGCCGCTCCTGGTGGAGCTCGGCGGTTGAACCGCCCCCCGGCAGCCGGATCGTCGCAGCCGGATTGTCGCAGCCGGATCGTGAAGGCCGGTCATCGATCGTGAGGGCCGGTCGTCGGGGGGATCGTCCGGCGGGGCCATTGTGCCGCCCTGGCACAATCGGAGGTGTCCGTTCGTACAGGACGGCGCAGTGCGACACCGGCCGACCCGAGCCGGTTCCGACGGCCCGGCCCGACACCGACCCGAACCCGAGGGTTTCGTCCCATGCCCCCCACGCTCGCCTCCCTCGTCCAGCACACGGCCCTCAAGCTCCGCGTCCGCGCCGCGGCGGACCGCCTCGACACCCCGGTGCGCTGGGCCCACGCCAGTGAACTCGCCGACCCCGTTCCGTACATGGACGGCGGTGAGCTGCTGCTCGTGACCGCCGCCAACCTCGACGCCGAGAACCCGGAGGAGATGCGCCGCTACGTGCGGCGGCTGACCGCCGCCGGGGTCGCCGGGCTCGGCTTCGCCGTGGGCGTCGTGCACGAGGCGGTCCCCACGGCCCTCGTGGACGCGGCCGAGGAGGCGGGGATGCCACTCCTGGAAGTGCCCCGGCCGACCCCGTTCATCGCCATCAGCAAGGCGGTCTCCGCGGCGATCGCGGCCGACCAGTACCGAGCGGTCACCGCCGGGTTCGAGGCCCAGCGGGAACTGACCAGGGCCGCGCTCACCGCCGAAGGCCCCGCCCCGCTGCTGGGCCGCCTCGCCGCCCACGTCGACGGCTGGGCCGCCCTGTACGACACCTCCGGCGCGGTCGTCGCGGCCGCCCCCGAATGGGCCGCCCGTCGGGCCGCCCGGCTCACCCCGGACGTGGCCCGGCTGCGCGAGCGGCCCGCACCGGCCAGCGCCGTGGTGGGCTCTGCGGAGGACCGGGTCGAACTCCAGACCCTGGGCACCGGCCGCCGGGCCCGGGGCGCCCTCGCCGTCGGTACGGGCGCGGCCCTCGGCACCGCCGAGCGGTACGCCGTCAACTCGGCAGTCGCGCTGCTCACCCTGACCACGGCCCGCTCCCGTGCGCTCCACAGCGCCGAACAACGGCTGGGCGCCGCGGTGCTCCGGATGCTGCTCTCCGGCGAGCCCGACCATGCCCGGGCCGTCGCGGGGGACCTCTACGGCGGGCTCTTCGACGCGCCGTTCCGGCTGCTGATCGCCGAGCCGGCGGCCGGTCCGGCGACGGCCGCGGCCGGCGCGGCGGCCGGCGCCGGACCGGCCGTGGCGGAGGTCCTCGCCGAGGCCCTCGACACGGCGGCCATCCGGGCCGGGGAGCCGCTGCTCGCGGTCCCCGACGGGGACCGGCTGGTGGTGCTGGCCGTGGACGGAGGCGCGGCGGTCGCCGCGTGCGCCGCCTACGCGGAGGCGCAGGACGTCAGGCCGGCGCGCGACAAGGGCGCGGAGGGGGCGCGCGTCGTGGTGGGGCTCTCCGCCCCCGCCGGGCCGATAGCGGTCTCCGCCGCGTACAAGCAGGCCGAGCAGGCACTCTCGGTCGCCCGCCGCCGGGGCAGGGCTCTGGTGGAGCACGAGGAACTCGCGGCCGGTTCGGTGCTGCCGCTCCTCGCGGACGACGCGGTACGCGCCTTCGCGGACGGCATGCTCCGCGCCCTGCGCGAGCACGACGCCAAGGGCCGGGGCGACCTGGTGGCCTCGCTCCGCGCGTGGCTCTCCCGGCACGGTCAGTGGGACGCCGCCGCCGCCGACCTCGGCGTGCACCGGCACACCCTGCGGTACCGGATGCGGCGGGTGGAGGAGATCCTCGGGCGCTCGCTCGACGACCCGGACGCCCGGATGGAACTCTGGCTCGCCCTGAAGGCGACGGCCTCACCGGCGGCGGACACCTGAGCGGACGAGCCGGGCGGCCACCACCGGGAGGGGCCCCGCCTTCGACAATTCGGCGTCCCGCCGCCCGCGCCCGCTCCATCATGGACAAGCCCCACGGGCCGGGGCCCGCCCTACGGTGGGCGGGCGACACCCGCGACGGCGGGCCGCCGCACCCCACGCACTCCACGCACTCCGCGCGGGACACCACGGGCGGGCGCGCGACGCCCGTCGCGCGCCACACGACCTCCGAAGGGCCGGACCTCCATGACTTCCACCCACGCCTTCTGGCTGGCCGGCCGCCAGGCCACCGGCGAGGACAGCTTCGCCGTCACCAACCCGTGGGACGGCCGGCTCGTCGGCACCGTCAGCGTGCCGACCGACGCACAGATCGAGGAGGCCGTCGCCGCCGCGCACGCCGTCCGCGAGGAGTTCGCCGCGACCCCCGCGCACGTCAGGGTCGCCGCGCTCGACCACGTCGTACGCCGCCTCGGAGAGCGCACCGAGGAGATCGCCCGGCTGATCTCCGCCGAGAACGGCAAGCCGGTCAAGTGGGCCCGAGGCGAGGTCGGCCGCGCGGTCTCCGTCTTCCGGTTCGCGGCCGAGGAGGCCCGCCGGTACAACGGCGGCGACTCCCAGCGGCTGGACACCGACGCGGGTGGCACCGGGCGCCTCGGCCTCACCCGCCGCTTCCCGCGGGGCGCGGTCCTCGGCATCTCGCCGTTCAACTTCCCGCTCAACCTGAGCGCCCACAAGGTCGCCCCGGCCATCGCGGTCGGCGCCCCGATCATCCTCAAGCCCGCCCCAGCCACCCCGATCTCCTCGCTGATCCTCGGCGAGCTGCTGGCCGAGACGGATCTGCCGGCCGGCTCCTGGTCGGTGCTGACCGTGCCCAACGACCGGATGCCCGCCCTCGTCCAGGACGAGCGGCTGCCGGTGATCTCCTTCACCGGCTCCGGCCCGGTCGGCTACTCGATCATGGAGTCGGTACCGCGCAAGCACTGCACCCTGGAGCTGGGCGGCAACGGCGCGGCGGTCGTCCTCGGCGACTACGCCTCCGAGGAGGACCTGGACTGGGCCGCGACCCGCATCGCGACCTTCTCCAACTACCAGGGCGGCCAGTCCTGCATCTCGGTGCAGCGGGTCATCGTCGACGCCTCGGTCCACGACCGCCTCGTCCCGAAGATCGTCGCCGCCACCGAGGCCCTGATCACCGGTGATCCCTCCGACGACGCCACGGACGTCGGCCCGCTCGTCAGCGAGGAGGCGGCGGTGCGCGTCGAGTCCTGGGTCGACGAGGCGGTCCGCGCGGGCGCCGAGCTCCTCACCGGCGGCACGCGCGACGGCGCCACCTACGCGCCGACCGTCCTCGCCGGGCTCCCCGACTCGACCACCCTCGCCCACGAGGAGGTCTTCGGGCCGGTCATGTCGATCCAGAAGGTGGACGGCGAGGCGGCGGCCTTCGCGGCCGTCAACTCCTCGAAATACGGCCTCCAGGCGGGCGTCTTCACGCACGACCTGCAGGCCGCCTTCCGTGCCCACCGGGCCCTGGAGGTCGGTGGCGTGATCATCGGCGACGTCCCCTCCTACCGCGCCGACCAGATGCCGTACGGCGGGGCCAAGCAGTCCGGCGTCGGCCGCGAGGGCGTGCGCTACGCGATGGACGACTACACCTACGAGCGCGTCCTGGTCCTGACCGGCCTCGCCCTCTAGTGCCGGGCGCGGCACCAGGTCGTGTCTGACCATTCCCGCCGGGCGGGCGGCGCCCGGCGCGGCACCTCCGTCGCGCACCCGCCAGGAATTGCGGGACAGCCTTGGGACGACCGGGCCCCGCCCCCGTGTGGCGTGCGGCGGGCGGGACGGCGTCACGCGGCCGGAGCTCCCTGTGCAGGGGCTCCGGCCGCCCGCGTCCGGGGTCGGGGACGCCCGCCGCTGCGGTGGTGGGGGCGGGACGAATCGGGTAGATACGGACGTGTGTCACCGGTTGCAGCCCCGCGGGCGCGGAGCCGGTCACCCGCCGTCACCCCCGATCCGCCCCGCGGAGAGGTGAGCCCCATGTCCGCACCGCAAGCCCCCCAGGACCTCCCCGAACGCCCCGGCGCGGCCAGAGCCTCCGCCCCCGACCGCTCCCACCCGCCGCGGCCGGGGGTGACCGAGCGGGAGGCGCGCCGTGTCGCCGAGGACGCCCGCGAGCAGGACTGGCACCGGCCCAGCTTCGCCAAGGAACTCTTCCTCGGGCGGCTCCGCCTCGACCTGATCCACCCGCACCCGCTGCCCGCGGGGGAGGACGTCCGGCGCGGCGAGGAGTTCCTCGCCCGGCTGCGCGCGTTCTGCCTCTCCCACGTCGACGGCGCCCTCATCGAACGCGAGGCGCGCATCCCCGACGAGGTGATCGCCGGACTCAAGGAGCTCGGCGCGCTCGGCATGAAGATCGACCCGAAGTACGGCGGCCTCGGCCTCACCCAGGTCTACTACAACCGGGCCCTCGCCCTGGCCGGCTCGGCCAGTCCGGCGGTCGGCGCGCTCCTCTCGGCCCACCAGTCGATCGGCGTACCGCAGCCGCTGAAGATGTTCGGCACGCAGGAGCAGAAGGACGCCTTCCTGCCCCGGCTCGCCCGTACCGACATCTCGGCCTTCCTGCTCACCGAGCCCGACGTCGGCTCCGACCCCGCCCGGCTGGCCACCACCGCCGTCCCGGACGGCGACGCATACGTCCTGGACGGCGTGAAGCTGTGGACCACCAACGGCGTCGTCGCCGATCTGCTGGTCGTCATGGCCCGGGTGCCCGAGGGCCCGGACCACGCGGGCGGTATCACCGCCTTCGTCGTCGAGGCGGACGCGCCGGGCATCACCGTGGAGCGCCGCAACGCCTTCATGGGGCTGCGCGGCATCGAGAACGGCGTCACCCGGTTCCACGGCGTACGGGTGCCCGCGGCCAACCGCATCGGACCCGAGGGCGCCGGCCTGAAGATCGCGCTGACCACCCTCAACACCGGCCGGCTCTCGCTCCCGGCCATGTGCGTCGGGGTCGGCAAGTGGTCCCTGAAGATCGCCCGCGAATGGTCGGCCGTCCGCGAGCAGTGGGGCAGGCCCGTCGCCCGGCACGAGGCGGTCGGCGCGAAGATCTCCTTCATCGCCGCCACCACCTTCGCACTGGAGGCCGTGGTCGACCTCGCCTCCCAGATGGCCGACGAGGACCGCAACGACATCCGGATCGAGGCCGCCCTCGCCAAGCTGTACGGCTCCGAGATGGGCTGGCGGATCTCCGACGAACTGGTGCAGATCCGCGGCGGACGCGGCTTCGAGACCGCCGACTCCCTCGCCGCCCGCGGCGAACGGGCCGTCCCCGCCGAGCAGATGCTCCGTGACATGCGGATCAACCGCATCTTCGAGGGATCCACCGAGATCATGCACCTGCTGATCGCCCGCGAGGCGGTCGACGCCCACCTCAAGGTGGCCGGGGACCTCATCGACCCCGAGAAGCCGCTCGCCGACAAGGCGAGGGCCGGTGCGGCGGCGGCCGGCTTCTACGCCCGCTGGCTGCCGAAACTGGTCGCGGGACCCGGTCAGGTGCCCAGCTCGTACGCGGAGTTCCGGCCCGCCGGACACCCGGACCTCTCCCACCACCTGCGGTACGCCGAGCGCGCCGCGCGCCGGCTGGCCCGCTCCACCTTCTACGCGATGTCCCGCTGGCAGGGCCGGATGGAGACCAAACAGGGCTTCCTGGGCCGGATCGTCGACATCGGTGCCGAGCTCTTCGCGATGAGCGCCGCCTGTGTCCGCGCGGAGCTGCTGCGCGGACAGGGCGAACACGGCCGCGAGGCCTACCAGCTCGCCGACGCCTTCTGCCGGCAGTCCCGGCTCAGGACGGAGGAACTGTTCGGCCGCCTCTGGGCCAACACCGACGACCTGGACCGGCGGGTGGTCGACCGGGTCCTCGCGGGCTCCTACACCTGGCTGGAGGACGGGGTCATCGATCCCAGCGGCGACGGTCCCTGGATCGCGGACGCGACCCCCGGCCCGGCCCGGGCCGAGAGCGCCCGCCGCCCCTATCGCTGAGCCCGGCGGTTCCCCGGGGGCGCGTCCACCCGCTGGACGCGCCCCGCCCGTCGCGCGCGGACACGGCAGGATGACCCGCCGTGACCGTCATCCAGATTCCCGGCTCCAAGTCCGTCACCGCCCGCGCCCTCTTCCTCGCCGCGGCGGCGGACGGCACCACCACCCTCCTGCACCCGCTCCGTTCGGACGACACCGAGGGGTTCACCGAGGGCCTCACCCGCCTCGGGTACGGGGTCACGAAGGAGGAGGACCGCTGGCACATCGAGGGCCGCCCCGCCGGACCCGGTGTCGCCGAGGCCGACGTGTACTGCCGGGACGGCGCGACCACGGCCCGCTTCCTGCCCACCCTCGTCTCCGCCGCGCCCTCCGGCACGTACCGCTTCGACGCCTCCGCCCAGATGCGGCGCCGCCCGCTCGCCCCGCTCAGCAGGGCGCTGCGGGAACTCGGCGTCGACCTGCGCCACGACGCGGCGGACGGCCACCACCCGCTGCGGGTGCACGCCGCCGGCATCGAGGGCGGCCGGATCACGCTGGACGCGGGGGAGTCCTCGCAGTACCTCACCGCCCTGCTGATGCTCGGCCCCCTGACGGCCGGGGGGCTGACGATCGACGTCACCCAGCTGGTCTCGGCGCCGTACATCGGGATCACCCTCGCGATGATGCGGGACTTCGGGGTCGAGGTCACCCGCGAGGGGGACACCTTCATCGTGCCGTCCGGCGGCTACTGGGCCACCACGTACGCCGTCGAACCGGACGCCTCCACCGCCAGTTACTTCTTCGCGGCCGCCGCCCTCACCGGCGGCGAGGTCACCGTCCCCGGCCTCGGCACCGACGCGCTCCAGGGCGATCTCCGCTTCGTCGACGTGCTGCGGCGGATGGGCGCGGAGGTGACGATCACCGAGGACGCCACCACGGTCCGCTCGGACGGCACCCTGCGCGGCATCACCGTCAACATGCGGGACATCTCCGACACGATGCCGACCCTCGCCGCCCTCGCCCCGTACGCCGACGGGCCGGTCCGGATCGAGGACGTGGCCAACACCCGGGTCAAGGAGTGCGACCGGCTGGAGGCGTGCGCCCAGAACCTCCGCGCGATGGGCATCACCGTGCACACCGGACCCGACTGGATAGAGATCCACCCCGGGACCCCGAGCCCCGTGGAGATCACCACCCACGGCGACCACCGCATCGTCATGTCCTTCGCCGTCGCCGCGTTGCGCAACCCCGGGACCACCTACGACGACCCGGGGTGCGTGCGCAAGACCTTCCCGGACTTCCACGAGGTGTTCGCGCGCTTCTCCGAGGGCCTGGTTCCGCAGGCCGGCTGACGGGCGCCCCTCGCGCGCCCCCGTGTGCCCGGCGGAAACGCGCGCGGAACACCTGATGCCCAGTCATGATCATCGCTACGTAAGGATGTTCGAACAGTGGGGTGGAAGTGACGCCAGGGGCGGGGAACAGAGGCGGACGGAGCACCCGGCGGAGCGGAGCGGCCACCGCCGTGGCCGTGGTGGCGCTGCTGCTGGCGGGTACGACCGCCTGCGGCGGCGGCCGCACGAGGACGGCAAGGCAGGGGCATCGGCCACCGGGGTGGCGACCGACGCGGCCGGTGCCCAGCCGGCCATCGAACAGGAGCTCACGGCCGCCGCCTTCGTCCACCCCGGAGTTCCACGCCGACCTGCTGGGCACCGCCGACTTCGGCGGCGTGCCGCAGGAGGTCACGACCGCGCAGTGGGATAAGTTCCGGGCCGCGCGGGGCTGAATCGGCGGCCCCGGACGGTGCGACCCGGGACGCCCTGTCCTCGCGCACAGCGGGAGCGGCGACAATGGGCGCCATGACCGACAGCCCTGCCCCCCTCGCCGATCCGCATCTCGTCCACGACGCGACGGAAGGCCGCCGGGACCTCGTGATCCTCGGCTCCACCGGGTCCATCGGAACCCAGGCCATCGACCTGGTGCTGCGCAACCCCGACCGCTTCCGGGTCACCGCGCTCTCGGCGGCGGGCGGGCGGGTCGCCCTCCTCGCCGCCCAGGCGCGCCGGCTCGCGGTGGACACGGTCGCCGTCGCCGCCGAGGACGCCGTGCCCGCCCTGCGCGAGGCGCTCCGCGCGGAGTACGGCACGGGGGAGCCGCTCCCCGAGATCCTGGCCGGCCCCGACGCCGCCGCCACCCTCGCGGCGAGCCCCTGCCACACCGTGCTCAACGGCATCACCGGCTCCATCGGTCTCGCGCCGACGCTGGCCGCGCTGAAGGCGGGCCGCACTCTGGCCCTGGCCAACAAGGAGTCGCTCATCGTCGGCGGCCCGCTGGTCAAGGCGCTCGCCGCGCCCGGCCAGATCATCCCGGTCGACTCCGAGCACGCCGCGCTCTTCCAGGCGCTCGCCGCCGGCACCCGCGCCGACGTGGCGAAGCTCGTCGTCACCGCGTCCGGCGGGCCGTTCCGGGGACGTACGCGGAGCGAACTGGCCGACGTCACCCGGGAGCAGGCGCTCGCCCACCCCACCTGGGCCATGGGCCCGGTCATCACGATCAACTCCGCGACCCTCGTCAACAAGGGGCTGGAGGTCATCGAGGCGCACCTCCTCTACGACATTCCGTTCGAGCGCATCGAGGTCGTCGTCCACCCGCAGTCGTACGTGCACTCCATGGTCGAGTTCACCGACGGTTCCACGCTCGCCCAGGCCACCCCGCCCGACATGCGGGGTCCGATCGCCGTGGGGCTGGGCTGGCCGCAGCGGGTCCCGGGCGCCGCCCCGGCCTTCGACTGGACCAAGGCCTCCACCTGGGAGTTCTTCCCGCTGGACACCGAGGCGTTCCCGGCGGTCGGTCTCGCCCGGCACGTCGGCGCCCTCGGCGGGACAGCGCCGGCGGTCTTCAACGCCGCCAACGAGGAGTGCGTCGACGCGTTCCTGTCCGGCGCGCTCCCCTTCAACGGCATCATGGACACCGTCACCGCGGTGGTCGCCGAGCACGGCACCCCCGCCCCGGGAACTTCACTGGCGGTCGCGGACGTCTTGGAAGCGGAGACCTGGGCACGCGCCCGGGCCCGTGAACTCTCGGCGAAGTCGACTGCGGAGGCGCACGCATGAGTTTGAGCACGATCCTGCTGACGGTCCTGGGGATCGCCGTCTTCGTCGTGGGCCTGCTGTTCTCGATCGCCTGGCACGAGCTCGGCCACCTCTCCACGGCCAAGCTCTTCGGCATCCGGGTCCCGCAGTACATGGTCGGTTTCGGCCCCACCCTCTGGTCGCGCAAGAAGGGCGACACGGAGTACGGCTTCAAGGCGATCCCGGCCGGCGGGTACATCCGCATGATCGGCATGTTCCCGCCCGGTCCGGACGGCAGGATCGAGGCGCGGTCCACCTCCCCCTGGCGGAGCATGATCGAGGACGCGAGATCCGCCGCCTTCGAGGAGCTCGAACCGGGCGACGAGAGCCGCCTCTTCTACACGCGCAAGCCGTGGAAGCGCGTCATCGTGATGTTCGCCGGGCCGTTCATGAACCTGGTCCTCGCCGTCGCGATCTTCCTGGGCGTCTCCATGACCTTCGGCTTCCAGACCCAGACCACCGAGGTGGCGGGCGTCCAGAAGTGCGTCATCGAGCAGAGCGAGAAGCGCGAGAAGTGCAAGGCCGGCGACCCCGTCTCCCCGGCCCTCGCCGCCGGTCTGCGCACGGGAGACAAGATCGTCGCCTTCGACGGTGCGAAGGTCGACGACTGGGACAAGCTCTCCGACCTCATCCGGCAGACCATCGGCCCCGCCGACATCACCGTCCGGCGGGACGGCCACGACGTCACGCTCCACGCCGTCCTGGCCAAGAACGTCGTGGTGAAGAAGGACGACAAGGGCGAGGCCGTGACGGGCGAGTGGGTGGACGCCGGTTACCTCGGCTTCGCCGCCCGCAGCGAGATCGTGCCCCTCTCCTTCGGCGACTCCGTCGTACGGATGGGCGACATGATCGAGAACGGCGTCCACTCGATCATCGCGCTGCCCTCCAAGATCCCCGGCCTGTGGAACGCCGCCTTCGACGGCGGTGAGCGCGCCGACGACTCGCCGGTGGGCGTGGTGGGAGCCGCGCGGATCGGCGGCGAGGTCATGACCCTCGACGTCCCCGCGCAGAACCAGATCGCGATGATGCTGTTCCTGCTGGCCGGCTTCAACCTCTCGCTCTTCCTCTTCAACATGCTGCCGCTGCTGCCCCTGGACGGCGGCCACATCGCGGGCGCCCTCTGGGAGGCGCTGCGCCGCAACGTGGCCAAGGTCTTCAAGCGGCCCGACCCGGGCCCGTTCGACGTGGCCAAGCTCATGCCGGTCGCCTACGTGGTGGCCGGAATCTTCATCTGCTTCACACTCCTGGTGCTCGTCGCCGACATCGTGAACCCGGTCAAGATCACCTGACCGCGACCTCACCCGCACCACGAGTGGCGGCCGGGCGCACGCGTGGCGCCCGGTCGCACCACCGGCGGAACCCGCCGGTGTTCCGACCCGGGTGCGGCGTCCGCCGGACCTCCGGTGCCGTAACCTCGAAAGCTGTAGCCCGCCGATTTCCGGGCCTCGATCCACACCTTGGGGATGCTCAGCGCATGACTGCGATTTCTCTCGGAATGCCGTCCGTTCCGACCAAGCTCGCCGACCGACGCGTCAGCCGCCAGATCCAGGTCGGATCGGTGGCCGTCGGCGGGGACGCTCCCGTCTCCGTGCAGTCGATGACGACGACGCGCACCTCGGACATCGGCGCGACGCTCCAGCAGATCGCCGAGCTGACCGCTTCCGGGTGCCAGATCGTGCGGGTGGCGTGCCCCACCCAGGACGACGCCGACGCCCTCGCCACCATCGCGAGCAAGTCGCAGATCCCGGTCATCGCCGACATCCACTTCCAGCCCAAGTACGTCTTCGCCGCCATCGACGCCGGCTGCGCCGCGGTCCGGGTGAACCCGGGCAACATCAAGCAGTTCGACGACAAGGTCAAGGAGATCGCCCGCGCCGCGGGCGCGGCCGGCACCCCGATCCGGATCGGCGTGAACGCCGGTTCCCTCGACGCCCGGCTGATGAAGAAGTACGGCAAGGCCACCCCCGAGGCCCTGGTCGAGTCCGCCCTCTGGGAGGCGTCCCTCTTCGAGGAGCACGGCTTCCGGGACATCAAGATCTCGGTCAAGCACAACGACCCGGTCGTCATGGTCAACGCCTACCGCCAGCTGGCCGCCGCGTGCGACTACCCGCTGCACCTCGGCGTCACCGAGGCCGGCCCGGCGTTCCAGGGCACCATCAAGTCCGCCGTCGCCTTCGGCGCGCTGCTCTCCGAGGGCATCGGCGACACGATCCGCGTCTCCCTCTCGGCCCCGCCGGTCGAGGAGGTCAAGGTCGGCCTCCAGATCCTGGAAGCCCTCAACCTCAAGCAGCGCCGCCTGGAGATCGTCTCCTGCCCGTCCTGCGGTCGCGCCCAGGTCGACGTGTACAAGCTCGCGGACCAGGTCAGCGCCGGCCTCGAAGGCATGGAGGTGCCGCTGCGCGTCGCCGTCATGGGATGCGTCGTCAACGGCCCGGGCGAGGCCCGCGAGGCCGACCTCGGCGTTGCCTCCGGCAACGGCAAGGGGCAGATCTTCGTGAAGGGCGAGATCATCAAGACCGTCCCCGAGTCGAAGATCGTCGAGACCCTCATCGAGGAGGCGCTGAAGATCGCCGAGCAGATGGAGAAGGACGGCATCGCCTCGGGCGAGCCCCAGGTCGCCGTCGGCTGACCACCGGGCGGACCCGCCCGCACCGGCTTCCGCGCCCCGCCAGGACGACATCGTCCGGGCGGGGCGCGGCGTCGTTCCCGGGCCCGGCCCCGTGCGGTGCGCTGCCCGGCCTTCGGATGCGGGCAGCGCCCCAGAGCCTTGTTGGGTACAGTGCGGAAATCAGCAGACCGTATGGTGAGGCCCCCTCGTGTTGACGCACACCACCACCCGGGTCCTCGAACCCAGTGACCTCGGCGCCGCTCTGGCCATTCTGGAGAGCGATCCCGTGGCCAACGCCTTCGTGACCTCCCGTGTCCAGATCGCCGGTCTCGACCCCTGGCGTCTCGGTGGCGAGATGTGGGGCTGGTACGCGGACGGGATGCTCCGCTCGCTCTGCTACTCCGGTGCCAACCTCGTCCCCATCTGCGCGGGTCCCGAGGCCGTACGCGCCTTCGCGGACCGCGCCCGCAGGGCCGGCCGCCGCTGCTCCTCCATCGTCGGCCCGGTCGAGCCCACCGCACTGCTGTGGCGCCTGCTCGAACCCGGCTGGGGCCCCGCCCGCGAGGTCCGCGCCAACCAGCCGCTGATGGTCACCGACCGGCCCTCCACCACCGTGGACCCCGATCCCTACGTCCGCCGCATCCGCAAGGACGAGATGGACGTCATCCTGCCCGCCTGCGTGGCGATGTTCACCGAAGAGGTCGGCGTCTCCCCGCTCGCCGGCGACGGCGGACTGCTCTACCAGGCACGGGTCGCCGAACTCATCGGCGCGGGCCGCTCCTTCGCCCGCATCGACGACGGCAAGGTCGTCTTCAAGGCCGAGATCGGCGCCGCGACCGACCGGGCGTGCCAGATCCAGGGGGTCTGGGTCGCCCCGGAGTTCCGGGGGCTGCGCCTCTCCGAGACCGGGATGTCCGCCGTCCTCAACCACGCGCTCGCCGACGTGGCCCCGCTGGTCAGCCTGTACGTGAACGACTTCAACACCGCCGCCCGCAGGGCGTACAGCCGGGTCGGCTTCCGGGAGACCGGAGCCTTCATGAGCGTCCTGTTCTGACCGCCGGACCCGGGCGCCGCCCCCAGGCCCTCGGACCGCCGCGCGGACGGGCACCCCCGCCAGGGACCGGTGGCGCCCGGCGCGGTGAGGGTCGCCAAGTCGACTTATAGTCGGCAGGGGGCCCGCTGAGGGCCGCGGACCGGTACGTCCGGACACCGCCGCCCCCCGACGTAATGAGCCCCGCCGATGACCGAGACCGCGTCTCCCGCCGACGACCACGTACCCACCACCGCGCCCACCTGGGAGTGGGCGGACGCCCGCGCGGCCTGGGAGGCATGGCGTCAGGAGCGGCACGCCGCCGTCACCGCGCCCACCGGCAACCTCGCCCTGGTGGAGACCCGCCCGCTGGGCCCGGGCGAGGTCCCCGACCCCGTCGCGGCCGGTGCGGGCCTCCCCGACAGCGTCACGGTGACGGTCGTGGAGCGGACCGAACCGGTCAGCGGAGCCCCCGAACACTTCCTGCGCTTCTGGGACGCCGCGGCACCCGCGATCCACTCCTTCGAGCGGATCGACACCTTCCCGTACGACCCGGCCTGGGTGCTCGACGCCACCTACACGCCCGTCGAGGGCGCCCGCAAGGTCGCCTTCGAGCACATCCGGGACAACGGCGGCACCCGCGACCTGGTCGTCCCCGGCGACATCACCCTGACCGTGGACGCCACCCCGTACACCCTGAGCGCCTTCGACGACGACGGCACCCTGCTGCTGGTCTTCGGCGACCCCACCAACGGCGACTCCACCTACGGCGCCGGACGCTTCCTCTTCGTCCCGCACGAGGCCGGGAGCGACCGGGTCACGCTCGACTTCAACCGCGCCTTCGTACCGCCCTGCGGCTTCTCCGACCAGTACAACTGTCCGATGCCGCCCCGGCAGAACCGCCTCCACGTACCCGTCGAAGCGGGGGAGAAGCTCCCCGTGACCAAGGGGCCGGGCGCCCCGGCGCACTGAACCGCACGGACCGCAGGAGTCCGGCCCCCCGGGGCCGCCCGGGGCGGCCGGAGTAGTCTCCGGTGCCATGCCGCTCATTCCCGGAGACCTCAGCGAACCACCCCTGATCGGGCCGCTCGACCTCGCGTCCCGCGTGGACGAGGCGCTCCAGGTGCAGGCCATCGCCTTCGGGCTGGACGTCGGCGAGATCGCCGTACGCCGGCAGATCGTGCTGCGCCACCTCACCCTCCCCGGCGCCCGCGCACTGGGCGCCACCTCCCCCTCGGGACGGCTGCTCGGCTTCGTCTACGGGCTGCCCAACGACCGCGGCCACTGGTGGTCGGGGGTGGTCGAGCCCTACCTCCGCGCGAGGGGGACCGAGGAGTGGCTGGACGGCTCCTTCGTCATCACCGAACTCCACGTGCACCCCGACTTCCAGCAGCACGGCATCGGCCGCGCCCTCATCACCGGGCTGACCGACTCCGCCGCCGAGCCGCGCTCCATCCTGTCGGCCATCGACACCGACAGCCCTGCACGCGGTCTCTACCGCGCTCTCGGCTACACCGATCTCGCCCGGCAGGTCGTTTTCCCCAGCGCCCCGCAGCCGTACGCGGTCATGGGAGCCTCGCTCCCCCTGCGCCGCGGAATCTGAATGGATTTCCGCCCGCACCCGCCGCCCGGCTAATCTCGGGCGCATCACCTTCGGGGGTCCGGGGGCGTCCCCCCGGTAGACACAGTCGAGCAGGAGTTCATCATGGCCCAGGTCCAGCGCATGTCCCGATTGATGATCAAGACACTGCGCGACGACCCGGCGGACGCCGAGACGCTCAACCACAAGCTGCTCGTCCGGGCCGGTTACGTCCGCCGCACCGCCGCCGGCATCTGGTCCTGGCTGCCGCTCGGCAAGAAGGTCCTGGAGAACATCACCCGCGTCGTCCGCGAGGAGATGGACGCCATCGGCGGCCAGGAGGTGCTGCTCCCGGCGCTGCTGCCCAAGGAGGCGTACGAGGCGAGCGGCCGGTACGACGAGTACGGCGACCTGCTCTTCCGCCTCAAGGACCGCAAGGGGGCCGACTATCTCCTCGGCCCCACCCACGAGGAGATCTTCACCCAGGTCGTCAAGGACATGTGCTCGTCCTACAAGGACCTGCCGGTCATCCTCTACCAGATCCAGACCAAGTACCGCGACGAGGCCCGTCCCCGCGCCGGCGTGCTGCGTGGCCGCGAGTTCCAGATGAAGGACTCGTACTCCTTCGACACCACGGACGAAGGCCTGGCCGAGGCGTACCAGCTGCACCGCGCCGCGTACATCCGGATCTTCGAGCGCCTCGGCCTCGACCACCGCATCGTCTCCGCCGTCTCCGGCGCCATGGGCGGTTCCGCCTCCGAGGAGTTCCTCGCCCCCGCGCCCGCCGGCGAGGACACCTTCGTGGACTGCCCGAACTGCGACTACGCCGCCAACACCGAGGCCGTCACCTTCAAGGCCACCGCGGTGGACGGCTCCGCGCACGGACCGGTCGAGGAGCTGGACACCCCGGACACCCCGACCATCGAGACCCTCGCCGCCCACCTCGGCGTCCCGGCCTCCGCCACCCTGAAGAACCTCCTGGTCAAGGTCGACGGCGAGATCGTCGCCGTGGGCGTTCCCGGCGACCGCGAGGTCGACCTCGGCAAGCTCGGCGAGCACCTCGCCCCCGCCGTCGTCGAGCTGGTCACCGCCGAGGACTTCGTGGGCCGCCCCGACCTGGTGCGCGGCTACGTCGGCCCGCAGGGTCTGGAGAAGGTCCGCTACATCGCCGACCCCCGTGTCGCCGCGGGCACCTCCTGGATCACCGGCGCCAACAAGGACGGCAAGCACGCGAAGAACGTCGTCGTGGGCCGCGACTTCGAGGTGGACGACTACCTGGACGTCGTCGTCGTCCGGGCGGGCGACCCGTGCCCCGCGTGCGGCACCGGACTCCAGGTCGACCGCGCCATCGAGATCGGCCACATCTTCCAGCTCGGCCGCAAGTACGCCGACATCTTCAACCTCGACGTACTCGGCCAGCAGGGCAAGCCGGTCCGCGTCACGATGGGCTCCTACGGCATCGGCGTCTCCCGCGCGGTGGCGGCCCTCGCCGAGCAGACCGCCGACGACAAGGGCCTGTGCTGGCCCCGCGAGATCGCCCCGGCCGACGTGCACGTGGTCGCCGCCGGCAAGGCGCTCCAGACCGAGCTGGCCCTGGAGGTCTCCGAGAAGCTGAAGGCGGCGGGCGCCCGGGTGCTGGTCGACGACCGCGCTGGTGTCTCCCCGGGTGTGAAGTTCACCGACGCCGAACTCATCGGTGTGCCGACCATCCTCGTCGCCGGCCGCCGCTCGGCCGAGGGCGTGGTCGAGCTCAAGGACCGCCGCACCGGCGAGCGCGAGGAGCTCACCGTCGACGAGGCGATCGCCCGCATCACCGCCGACCTGGGCTGATCTCCCGGCTCCCAGTACGGAGGAACCCCCCGCGCACCCGGTGCGCGGGGGGTTCCTCCCTAACTTAAGTTAGCCTGCGGGGCCGGAAAACCCGGGTCAGAGCCAGCCGGCGAACTCCAGCGACATCTCGCCGGTCTGTCGGCGGCCCTCGGCCAGCGCGCGGGTGCCCGACTCCACCGCCCGGAACAGCGTCCAGCCGTGCAGCCGTTCCTGGCCGACCTCCAGCGAGTCCGCCAGCTTGCGCACCCGGCGCCGGGCCGTCGCCGGGCCGCCCGGCGAGGCGATCAGGTCCTCCACCCGGTCGCGCACCAGCCGTGCCAGGTCGTAGGCGCGCTCGCCCACCAACGGCTCCGGCCCGACCGTCAGCCAGGGTGCCCGCTCCCCCGACAGCACCTTGCTCTGCCGGAAGTTGCCGTGCAGCAGTACCTCCTCGGCGGGGTCCGCGACCAGTTCCTCGCGGACCGTCAGCGCCGCTTCCACCAGGGGAGCCAGCTCCGGGTCCCCGGCGGCGAACGCACGCATCGCGCCGGTCCGCCGCCCGGTCCGCTCCGCGACGCTCTCGAACGCGTGCCCCTCCGGCGGCGCCACCCAGAGCCTGCGGAGCGTGCCCGCCGCCTCCAGCAGTGCCTTGGCCTCCGGCAGCGAACGCAGCGACACCTCCGGATGGAGGCGTTCCAGCAGCATTCCGCCGTCGGGCGCCGCGTCGGGCGGCGACAGCAGACGTACCGAACCCCAGCCGTTCCAGTGGGCCAGCGCGGCCCGCTCGGCCTCCGGCGCCGCCCCGGGCGGGGCGATCTTCAGTGCGGCCGGGGTGCCGTCCGCCCGGCGCACCAGCAGGACCACGCTGGTACGCCCACCCGGGGCGGCCACCCGGTCGACGGAGAGGTCCCGGCCGCCCGCGGACAGCTCCGCCTCCACCCGTGCGCCGAGGGAGCCCAGCCACGCGTCGGCCCCGGCCTTCCCGTACTGCTCGTCCAGCGCTCGCACCAGACGTTGCGGCGGTTCGAAACCCATACCTGACCTGTACCTTTCCGAGGCCGGTCCAGCGACCCGTCTCAATGCGTCCCGGCGGCGCCCGCGGCCTGTGGGGGAGAGGGGGATCCGGTCCCCGCCCGGCCTGCCCGCTCCGCGAGCCCCGGGAAGGCCGTGCCGGAGCCCAGCCAGTGGGCCGCGCGCACGGCGGCCTCCCGCAGGGCGAGCGCGGCGTCCCGCCGTGCCGTCCCCTCCGTGGCCCGTACCAGATCGGCGCAGGCGCCCGCGACGCCGTCCTCCAGGACGGCCGCCAGCCGGAGCGCCGCCGCACCGTCACGCACCGGGAACGGCAGAGCGTACGCGGCGTCCGCCGCCACCGGGACACCGCCCAGGTCCCGCACCGCCCGTGCCAGGTCGTCGCGGCGGGCCCGGTGCGCGTGGTACGCCCCGGTGGCCTGGGAGCGGCGGCTGCCGGAGACACGCGCCCCGACCACGCCGTAGCCGTACACGGCCGCGTGCTCGGCCGCCAGGGCGGCCTGCGCCGCCTTCAGTGCCTGGGCCGTCATGATGCCGGGGTCTCCTTGGCCAGTTCGGTGAGCAGATACGCGTGCACGCCGCAGGCGGCGGCGACGGAAGCCAGCAGCCGGGACAGCTCCGGTTCCGCCTCCAGCAGCGCCGCGGTGTGCGCGTCACCCGCCCGCCGTGCCGCGGCCGCCAGCTCCTTCAGCGCCGTCCGCGTGTCACCGGCCGGGGCCGTGGAGCCGGTGGGGTCCGCGGTGCTGCCGACCGCCTCCGTCGTGGCGGCGGTGCTTGCCGACGGCTGGGGCGCCGGACTCGTCGGGGCCGGCCCGGACGGGCTCGGCGACGCCGTCGCGGTGCCCTCGGCGAGCGCCTCGGTGTGCTGCCGCACGGCGGCCCGCAGCGGGGCCAGCCCGGCTGCCGTGACGGGGTGGGCGGCGGCGACCTCGTCGTACCGCGCCAGCAGAGCCGCGCTGGTCCGCGCACCGGCCGTCCGCAGTCGCTGTTCCGGGCTCAGCCGGACGCCACGGCCGGTCCCGGTCCGCCCGGCCGCCGGTTCCTCGGTGTCGCAGCCCGCCAGTACCGATCCCGCAGCGAGCGCCCCGGCGGCGGTGAGCGCCCCCCTGCGCGTCGTCCCCGTGCGCCGCACTTTTCTCCTTCGGGCTTGAACAAGTCCTGACAGGATCTGTCCTGAAGTGATCACCGCAGGCGAGCGTACCCGCGCGAGGGCGGCCCGAGGACGGCAACACCCCCCGCGACCGGATACCCTTTGTCCTGACGCACGATGATCCCCACAACAGCAGACGCGGCCGAGGAGTCACCCGGATGAGCACCAACCAGAGCGAGAGGCTGCGCGGACTGCTCGAACCGCTCGTGGCCTCGTCGCACCTCGACCTCGAAGAGATCGAGGTGTCCCGGGCCGGTCGCCGCCGCGTGCTGCGGATCGTCGTCGATTCGGACGACGGCGTCGAACTCGACACCTGCGCGGAGCTCAGCCGCTCCCTCTCCGAGAAGCTCGACGAGACCGACGCGATGGGCGAGGACGAGTACGTCCTGGAAGTGAGCTCGCCGGGCGCCGACCGCCCGTTGACCGAGCACCGCCATTACGTCCGCGCCACCGGCCGCCTGGTCAAGTTCCGGCTGTCCGCCGAGGCGGGCGCCGATGAGCTGATCGCGCGCATCCTGGAGGTCGACGACGAGGGCCTCGATCTGGAGGTTCCGGGCGTCAAGGGCCGAAAGCCCACCTCGCGCCGGATCGCCTTCGCCGAGATCGACAAGGCACGCGTGGAGATCGAATTCAACCGCAAGGACAAGAAGGAAGAGGAGGCGTAGCCGTGGACATCGATGTGAAGCTTCTGAAGGGCTTGGCGCAGGACAAGGGAATCCCGTTCGACGTGCTCGTCGGGGCGATCGAGTCGGCCCTCCTCATCGCGTACCACCGCACGGACGGCAGCTTCCGCCGGGCGCGCGTGGAGCTGGACCCCAAGGGTCACGTCACCGTCTGGGCGACGGAGGACCCGGCCGACCTGGAAGAGGGTCAGGAGGCCAAGGAGTTCGACGACACCCCGTCCGGCTTCGGCCGCATCGCGGCGACCACGGCCAAGCAGGTCATCCTGCAGCGGCTGCGCGACGCCGAGGACGACCGGACCTTCGGCGAGTACGCGGGCCACGAGGGTGACGTCGTCACCGGTGTGGTCCAGCAGGGCAAGGACCCCCGCAACGTCCTCGTCGACATCGGCAAGCTCGAAGCCATCCTGCCGGTGCAGGAGCAGGTGCCGGGCGAGGAGTACACCCACGGTCTGCGGCTGCGCACCTACGTCGTCCGGGTGGCCAAGGGTGTCCGCGGCCCGTCCGTGACGCTGTCGCGCACCCACCCCAACCTGGTGAAGAAGCTCTTCGCGCTGGAGGTCCCGGAGATCGCCGACGGTTCCGTCGAGATCTGCGCCATCGCCCGCGAGGCCGGCCACCGCACCAAGATCGCGGTCCGCTCCACCCGGTCCGGCATCAACCCCAAGGGCGCCTGCATCGGCCCGATGGGCGGCCGTGTCCGCAACGTCATGGCCGAGCTGCACGGCGAGAAGATCGACATCGTCGACTGGTCCGACGACCCGGCCGAGATGGTCGCCAACGCGCTGTCCCCCGCACGGGTGAGCAAGGTCGAGGTCGTTGACCTCGGTGCCCGCTCCGCCCGGGTGACCGTGCCCGACTACCAGCTCTCCCTGGCGATCGGCAAGGAGGGGCAGAACGCCCGTCTGGCCGCCCGCCTCACCGGCTGGCGCATCGACATCCGCCCGGACACCGAGACGGACGAGGAGCGCGACGTCGCCGACCGCGAGCGGGCCGAGCGGGCCCGGGAGCGTTCGGAGCGCGGCTGACCACCGCCCGCTCACGGCTGCCGGGAACCGTACTTCCCTCCGGGGGCCCGGCAGCCGCACCCCCGCAAGCGGTGTCGCCATCTCGGTGCGCACCCCGGGGAACCAGGGCCCGGCGGGGCCCACGAGGAATAGATCGAGGCGGGAATCCGCTGAAGATCACAACAACATCCGTTCGATTTCTGCCCCGTGGGGGTGAGGTCGGCGCGGGGAGGTAGACTTAGCCGTGTCTGGCCGGACGCAAGCCCGCGCTTGTCCCGAACGCACCTGTGTGGGATGCCGGGAGCGAGCGGCCAAGAGTGCGTTGCTGCGTATCGCGGTGGACGAGGGCGCCTGTGCGCCCGATCCACGCGGTACGCTGCCCGGCCGGGGTGCATATCTGCACCCGGCATCTGTCTGTCTCGACCTGGCGGTCCGCCGCCGGGCATTCCCCCGGGCCTTCAAGGCCAAGGGGCCGTTCGACGTCTCCGCGTTGCAGCGGTTCGTCGAGCGGGTGACACCGCAGGACAAGTGAAAGTGAACGGCACGGGTCCCCGTGCGGTCAGGTACCTCGCGAGTTGGAAGTAGGTCGAGATTGCGATGAGCACTCGATGAGTACGCGATGAGTACGCCCATGAAGTAGCGACGGTCCGGCGGTAACCCGGACCTAAAAGGAGCAATGTGGCTAAGGTCCGGGTTTACGAACTCGCCAAGGAGTTCGGCGTCGAGAGCAAGGTCGTCATGGCCAAGCTCCAAGAACTTGGTGAATTCGTCCGTTCGGCGTCCTCGACGATCGAGGCGCCGGTTGTACGCAAGCTGACTGACGCACTGCAGGGGCCCGGCGGCAACGCCGGCAAGTCCGCTGCCAAGCCGGGAGCGCCTCGCAAGGCTGCCCCCGCCAAGCCCGCGGCGCCCTCCCCGGCCGCTGCGGCACGCCCCGTCGGCCCCAAGCCCGGCGCACCGGCTCCCAAGCCGGCCGCCGCGCCCGAGGCAAGCACCCCGGCGGCTCCGGCCGCCCCGTCGGCCGGTCCCCGTCCGGGTCCGCGTCCGGCTCCCCGGCCCGCCCCGGTGACCCCGGTCCCCGTCGCCGAGTTCTCGGCGCCGGAGCCGGCCCAGCCGGCCGCGCCCCAGCAGTCCCAGGCCCCGCGTCCCGCGGGTGCCACCCCGGGTCCGCGTCCCGCCCGTCCGGCCCCGGCCGGCGGTCAGCGTGACGCCGGCCCGCGCGACAGCCGTGACGGCGGTCAGCGCGACAACCGCGGCGAGCGTGGCGGCGACCGCCCCGCGCGTCCTGCCGGTCAGGGCGCCCCGCGTCCCGGCGGCACCCGTCCGGCCGGTCCCCGTCCGGGCAACAACCCCTTCACCTCCGGCGGTACCACCGGCATGGCGCGCCCCCAGGCGCCCCGTCCGGCTGGTGCGCCGCGCCCCGGTGGTCAGGAGCGCCCCGGCGCCCCGCGCCCCCAGGGCAACACCGGTGGTCCCGGCGGCGCCCCGCGTCCGCAGGGTGCCCAGGGCGGTGCCCGTCCGAGCCCGGGCGGCATGCCCCGCCCGCAGGCTCCGCGTCCCGGCGCTCCCGCCGGTAACCGTCCGAACCCCGGCATGATGCCGCAGCGTCCCGCTGCGGGTCCGCGTCCCGGCGGTGGCCCCGGCGGTGGCCGTGGTCCCGGCACCGGCGGTGCGGGTCGTCCCGGCGGCGCCGGCGGTGCCGGTCGTCCCGGCGGCGGCGGCGGCTTCGCGGGTCGTCCCGGTGGCGGCGGCGGTGGCGGCTTCGCCGGCCGTCCGGCCGGTCCCGGTGGCGGCGGCGGTGCCGGTCGTCCCGGCGGCGGCGGCGGCTTCGGCGGTCGTCCCGGCTTCGGTGGACGTCCCGGCGGCCCCGGTGCCCGTGGTGGCACACAGGGTGCGTTCGGCCGTCCCGGCGGTCCGGCGCGTCGTGGTCGCAAGTCGAAGCGGCAGAGGCGCCAGGAGTACGAGGCCATGCAGGCCCCGTCGGTCGGCGGCGTCATGCTCCCTCGCGGCAACGGACAGGCCGTCCGTCTGTCGCGCGGTGCCTCCCTCACCGACTTCGCCGAGAAGATCGGCGCCAACCCGGCGTCGCTCGTCGGCGTGATGATGAACCTCGGCGAGATGGTCACCGCCACGCAGTCCGTCTCCGACGAGACGCTGCGACTCCTCGCGGACGAGATGAACTTCGTCCTCGAGATCGTCAGCCCCGAGGAGGAGGACCGCGAGCTGCTCGAGTCCTTCGACATCGAGTTCGGCGAGGACGAGGGTGGCGAGGAAGCACTCATCGCCCGTCCGCCGGTCGTGACCGTCATGGGTCACGTCGACCACGGTAAGACCCGACTGCTGGACGCGATCCGCAAGACGAACGTCGTTGCGGGCGAGGCCGGCGGCATCACGCAGCACATCGGTGCCTACCAGGTCTCCGCCGAGGTCAACGGCGAGGACCGGAAGATCACCTTCATCGACACCCCGGGTCACGAGGCGTTCACCGCCATGCGTGCACGTGGTGCGAAGTCGACCGACATCGCGATCCTCGTGGTGGCGGCCAACGACGGTGTGATGCCCCAGACGATCGAGGCGCTGAACCACGCCAAGGCGGCCGACGTGCCGATCGTGGTCGCGGTCAACAAGATCGACGTCGAGGGTGCCGACCCGGTCAAGGTGCGCGGTCAGCTCACCGAGTTCGGGCTGGTGGCCGAGGAGTACGGCGGCGACACCATGTTCGTCGACATCTCCGCCAAGCAGGGTCTCAACATCGAGTCGCTGCTGGAGGCCGTCGTCCTCACTGCCGACGCCTCGCTCGACCTGCGGGCCAACCCGGAGCAGGACGCGCAGGGTATTGCGATCGAGTCCCACCTCGACCGCGGTCGCGGTGCCGTCGCCACCGTCCTGGTGCAGCGAGGCACGCTGCGGGTCGGCGACACGATGGTCGTGGGCGACGCCTACGGCCGAGTCCGCGCCATGCTCGACGACAAGGGCGAGAACGTCGAGGAAGCGGGTCCCTCGACCCCCGTCCTCGTCCTCGGTCTCACCAACGTCCCGGGTGCCGGCGACAACTTCCTGGTCGTCGACGAAGACCGTACGGCCCGGCAGATCGCCGAGAAGCGTGCGGCCCGTGAGCGCAACGCCAACTTCGCCCGCAAGGGTGTCCGGTTCTCCCTGGAGAACCTCGACGAGGCGCTCAAGGCCGGTCTGGTCCAGGAACTCAACCTCATCATCAAGGGCGACGCGTCCGGTTCGGTGGAGGCTCTCGAGTCCTCGCTGCTCCAGCTCGACGTCGGCGACGAGGTCGACATCCGGATCCTGCACCGCGGTGTGGGTGCGGTCACCGAGTCGGACATCAACCTGGCGACCGGCTCCGACGCCATCGTGATCGGCTTCAACGTGCGGGCCGCAGGGCGCGCGCAGCAGATGGCCGAGCGCGAAGGCGTGGACGTCCGGTACTACTCGGTCATCTACCAGGCGATCGAAGAGATCGAAGCGGCCCTCAAGGGCATGCTCAAGCCGGAGTACGAAGAGGTCGAGCTCGGTACGGCGGAGATCCGCGAGGTCTTCCGCTCGTCCAAGCTGGGCAACATCGCCGGTGTCCTGGTCCGGTCCGGCGAGGTCAAGCGCAACACCAAGGCGCGCCTGCTCCGCGACGGCAAGGTCATTGCGGAGAGCCTCAACATCTCCGGTCTGCGCCGCTTCAAGGACGACGTCACCGAGATCCGCGAAGGCTTCGAGGGCGGTATCAACCTCGGAAACTTCAACGACATCAAGATCGACGACGTCATCGCGACGTACGAGATGCGCGAGAAGCCGCGAGGCTGACCCGTACCTCAACAGTCGGGGCCGGTCGGCGGGTGAGAATTCCCGTCGACCGGCCCCGGCCGTTCCGGTACGGTTCTGGTGTTCCTGCCGAGCGTGAGCAGGACGCGAACCCGAACCGGCGGGACATCCGGGCATCCATGTATGTGGGGACTCTGTCCTTCGATCTCCTCCTCGGCGACGTACGGTCGTTGAAGGAGAAGCGTTCCATCGTCCGGCCGATCGTCGCCGAGCTCCAGCGCAGATTCGCGGTGAGCGTGGCGGAGACGGGCGATCAAGATCTCCATCGCAGGGCCGAAATCGGCCTCGCCGTGGTCTCCGGGGAAACCCGGCACCTCACAGACGTTCTGGACCGGTGCGAGCGACTCGTCGCCGGCCGGCCGGAAGTGGAGCTGCTGTCCGTACGGCGGCGGCTGCACAGCGACGAAGACGATTGAGCAAGGCAGAAGGAGACGGACCAGTGGCCGACAACGCGCGGGCGAAGAAGCTGGCGGACCTCATCCAGCAGGTGGTCGCCGAGAAACTGCAGCGCGGGATCAAGGACCCCCGGCTGGGTACCCACGTGACGATCACGGACACCCGCGTCACCGGTGACCTGCGGGAGGCCACGGTCTTCTACACGGTCTACGGCGACGACGAGGAGCGGGCCGGCGCTGCGGCGGGCCTGGAGAGCGCCAAGGGCGTGCTCCGGTCGGCGGTAGGGGCGGCGGCGGGGACGAAGTTCACCCCCACCCTCGCCTTCGTGGCGGACGCCCTGCCGGAGAACGCCAAGGCGATCGAGGACCTCCTCGACCAGGTGCGGGCCTCGGACGCCAAGGTGCGCGAGGCGTCCTCGGGCGCCACGTACGCCGGTGGCGCCGACCCGTACCGCAAGCCGGAGGACGAGGACGACACCTCCGCATGACAGAGCAGATCAAAACGCCGGACGGCCTTGTCATCGTCGACAAGCCGTCCGGCTTCACTTCGCACGACGTCGTCGCCAAGATGCGCGGCATCGCCCGCACCCGCCGCGTCGGCCACGCCGGCACGCTGGACCCGATGGCGACCGGGGTGCTGGTGCTCGGCGTGGAGCGGGCCACCAAGCTGCTCGGCCACCTCGCGCTCACCGAGAAGGAGTACCTCGGTACGATCCGGCTCGGCCAGGACACCGTCACCGACGACGCCGAGGGCGAGATCACCTCGTCCACCGACGCCTCCGCGGTCACCCGTGAGGGCATCGACGCCGGGGTCGCCGCGCTGAGCGGACCGATCATGCAGGTCCCGTCCAAGGTCAGCGCCATCAAGATCGACGGCAAGCGGTCCTACGCGCGCGTGCGCGGCGGCGAGGAGTTCGAGATCCCGGCCCGTCCGGTGACGGTCTCCTCGTTCCGCGTCTACGACGTCCGCGAGGCGGTCGCGGAGGACGGCACCCCGGTCATGGACCTGGTCGTCTCCGTCGTCTGCTCGTCGGGGACGTACATCCGGGCCCTGGCCCGGGACCTCGGCGCCGGGCTCGGTGTCGGCGGTCACCTCACCGCGCTGCGGCGCACCCGGGTCGGCCCGTACGGCATCGACGCGGCCCGGACGCTCGACCAGCACCAGCAGGAGCTGACCGTGATGCCGGTGGCCGAGGCGGCCGCGTCGGCGTTCCCCCGCTGGGACGTGGACGAGAAGCGCGCCAAGCTGCTGCTCAACGGCGTCCGGCTGGACATGCCGGCGTACCCGCCCGGTCCGGTCGCCGTCTTCGGGCCGGACGGCACCTTCCTCGTGCTGGTGGAGGAGGAGAAGGGCAAGGCCAAGAGCCTCGCCGTCTTCGCCTGAGCGGTCTCCGCCGAGGCGTCCCCGCCGGAGCCGTCTCCGCTCCGGCCGTGCTCCCGTACGGCTCTCTTCGCGTGGCCTGTTTCCCGCCCGGTGTCCACCGGACGGGAAACAGGCCGCTGTCGTGGAGCAGGCCCCCCGCTCTCCACGAACCCCCTCCGCCGAGCACTCTGTCCATGGAGACCCCCGAACTCACCCCAATGGACGGGCGCTCGGAGTGAATCAGGGGCGCGAAGGGGCGCATTCACCCGTTCTGGCCTAGAGGTCCGGCTCGGCCCGCCTACCTTCGGAACCATGGGTAGCGGGGACCGTACGACGCTGGTGAGGATCTGCGACCAGGCCGGCCGGCCCCGGGGCACCGGGTTCCTGGCCGACGACCGGGGCACCGTGGTGACCAGTCACCAGGTCCTCGACTGCGTTCCCGGCGGCGGGCCACTCGTCCTGCACGGGCCGGGCGGTGTCACCCGCCCGGTGGATCCCGGCGACATCCTCCCGCTGCCCGCCCTCGGCCTCGCTCTGCTGCACACCGGGGACACCGTCGCGCTCGGCCTGGAACCCCTGCCCATCGCGGCGCCCGAACGCGCGGAGCCGGGAGCGTACGTCCACATCGCCGCGCACGGCATCCGTCAGGCCCGCGTACTCGGCACCACCCCGGCCACCTACACCACCCGCGACGGCCGCGGGCACCGGGTGGCCGCCGCGCTGGAGCTCGCCGTCGGCACGGACGGCCGGGACGCGCTGCGCTCCGGCGGCGCCGCGATCGGCGGCCCCGTCACCGACCCGCGCACCGGAGCGGTCCTCGGCGTTCTCTGTCCGGCGCTGCGCGCCGGACACGAGGCGGCGGGACTCGCCGTGCTGCTGCACCCCGGCGACGGCGGCCCGCTCGACGAGCTGCTGGGACGGAACACCCTCACCGTTCCCGGCTACGGCCCCGACCTCAACCTGGGGGGCGCCCTCCAGCTCACCGCCACCTCCGTCTCCGCCGCCACCTCCGTCGGCACGGTCCGTGCCGCCGAGCGGGGGCCGGCACCCGTGGAGCGCGAGGACGTCGCCGCGGAGCTCGACGCCTTCGGGAGCGGTACGGCCGCCGTTCTCGGTCTCGTCGGCGCCCCCGGCACCGGCCGCACCACCGAGCTCGCCGCCCTCGCCGCCCGCCGCGCGGAGGCGGACGTCCGCGCACCCACCCTCTGGCTGCGCGGCGCCGATCTGCGGGCCGACGACCGTTCGGTGGCCGATGCCGTCGCCCGGACACTGGACCGGGCGGCCCGCGTCGTGGGCGCGGCGGACGGGCCGGCCGTCCCGGACGGGACGGCCGCAGCCACCCCCGAACGGATCGCCGCCCTCGCCGCCTCCGCCGGGCGGCCGTTGCTCGTCCTGCTGGACGGGCCCGAGGAGATGCCGCCCGTCCTCGCCCATCGGCTCACCGCATGGACCTCCGCCACCGCCGGCTGGCTCCGCGCGCACGAGGTCCGCATGGTGGTCGCCTGCCGCCCCGAGCACTGGGAGACGGCGGGGCCACTCCACCCGCCGGGCGTCCTGCACCACCCCGCACACCCCGCCGTCGGCCTGCCTCCCGCCCTGCCGCTGACCGATCTCGACCAGGCCCGGGCAGCCCTGGCCAGGGAGCGGTACGGCATCCCGGACGGTGCTGTCGCCGCGGGCCACGACCACCACCCGCTGACCCTGCGGCTCCTCGCCGAGGTCCGTGCGGTGCTGCCGCCCGACGTACCGGGCTGCCCGGACACCGAGGACGTCTTCGCCGCCCACCTCGACCTGACCTGTGCCCGGGTGGCCTTGCGGATCGCGGCGCCCGCCGATCCGCCCATGGGCGGCACCGCCGTACGCAGGCTCGCCGCGCGGGTGGCGGGCCAGGTGCACGAGGCGGCCCGCCGGTGCCTGGGGACGGGCCAGGGGGAGCTGGACCGGGATGCCTTCGAGGAACTCTTCCCCCGGCGCACCGGCTGGGCCTCCGCCGTCCTGACCGAGGGACTCCTCGTGCCGGCCGGGCAGGGCTACCGCTTCGCCCACGAGGAGGTCGGCGACTGGGTGCAGGGCGCCCACCTCGACCTGGACGCGGCCCTCGACTTCCTGGTGCACCGCCGGCACGCCGACGACCGGCCCGCCGCCGGGGCGGCCGGCGGGTCGGCACCTTCGCCACACCTGCCCGTGCCCCGCCACCGCATCGGGCCGGTCGTCCAGGCGCTGCTGCTGGCCGGCCGGCGCCACGGCGACGCCGCGCTCGCGCACCGGATGGCCGATCTGATCGAGGCGCTGGACCGCCTCGGGGCCCGCGCCCCGGACGACGGACCCGCCCGCCCCGGCCTCATGGACGCCGCGTGGTGGGCCGCCCGCCTGCTGCGCGAGACGCTGCTCAAGGTCGTCGACGCCCGTCCGTACGCCGGGGTGCTACGGGTGCTCGCCGGGCGCATCACCCGGGCCGCCGCCCCGGGCGGAGCCGTACGCAGCGGGGCGTACGCCGCCTTCGACCCCTGGTTCTGGCAACTGCTGCGGCTGCCCGTGGAGGACCGGGTCGATCTGCTGCGGATGGTGATGCCCGCCGAAGGCACCGGGGGCCGCGACGGCCGGGAGAGCTACCTCGACGCGGTGGACCGCCTGCTGACGGACGACCCGGCGGTGGTGCGACGGCTGCTCTGCGGGTGGTTCATCGACGAGCGCCCGCTGTGCGCCGACGCCTCCGACGCCGTCGCGGACGACCCGCCGGACCGGCGGCCCACCGTCGCCACGGTCGCGCAGACGCTGCTGTTCGCGCGACGGGACCTCGCCCCGGACGACCTGCCCGAGGCCCTGGTGGACACCCCGCACCCGTGCGCCGCGGAGCTCCTCCTCGCCCTCGCCGAGGACGAGCCCGCCACGCTGAGCCGCGCCGTGGCCCGCTGGGCCCGGGACGACGAGCGGCCCGAGCGCCGGGCCGCCGCCGCGCGCTACGCCGGCGTCGTCCTCGGCCGGGCCGAGGACCCCGAGGACCGGGCGCTGCTCCGCGCCGCCGCCCTCGCCCTGCTGGGGCGGACGGAGGACACCCCGCTGCACGGCCCGGCGCTCGCACTGCTCGTGCGCGAGCCGGAGACCCGGGACCGGTGGCTGACCCAGGCACTGCGGGCCTACGCCGACGGCGCACCGGGCTTCCCGACCGCGCTCGTCGCCGAGGTGCTGCAGTGCTCCCCGCAACCCGCGCTGGCCGCCCTCCGCGACCGGCTGTCCCGACCGGGGGAGGAGGCGGGCAAGGCGCTCGCCGAGCTGGCCGCCCTGGACCTGCCGGCCCTCTCGCTGCACACCGCCGGACTCGTCCGCACCTACATCCAGCACTCCGGGGACGGCGAAGGCTCCGCCGGCGCGCGGGTCGCCGCCCTGGTGGACCGGCGGCTGGAGCAGGGCGCGGCGGCCCGCGCGCTGCTGCTCCCGCTGGTCGCCTCGCTGCTCCGGGACCCGCCCGTGCCGGCCCCGGTCCGCACGGCGCTGGTCCGGACGCTCGTCCCCGGGGGGAGCCCGGCGTCCCGGCCCGCCCGGGCCGAGCTGCTGGAGACGTTGATGGAGTACGAGCAGACCACCGGCCGTGACCCGGAGGTGCTGCTCGCCCTGCTCCGGGCGGCCGCGGCCGGTTCGGCGCGGCGCCCCGAGGCCCGTACCCGCGCCCTGGTGCACCGGACCGGGACGCTCCTCGTCCGGTCGGCCCGGGGCGCCGACCGGTTCGACCGCGAGCTGGTCGAACTCGCCACCGGTGCGCCGGGATTCGCCGCGATGGTCTGCCGTTGGCTGGCCGCCGCTCCCGAGGAGTGGGCGGCGGTCGTGGGCCCCGGGGCCCGGGCGGCCCTGGAGCACCTGACGGTCTCCCGCCGCACGATGAAGGTGCCGATGCAGTCGGCCGGGCACGAGCATGGCAGTCTTAGACCTGCGTAATCCACATACTCACGTACACAGGTTCGGGCGAGGAGCGGTCACGGTGCAGTGCTGGCGCGGCTTGGAGGACATCCCCGAGGACTGGGGACGCAGCGTCGTCACCATCGGGTCCTACGACGGGGTGCACCGAGGGCACCAGCTGATCATCGGCCGGGCGGTGGCACGCGCCCGTGAGCTGGGTGTCCCGTCCGTCGTGGTGACCTTCGACCCGCACCCCAGCGAGGTCGTCCGTCCGGGCAGCCACCCGCCGCTGCTCGCCCCGCACTTGCGCCGCGCCGAGCTGATGGCGGAGCTGGGCGTCGACGCGCTGCTCATCCTGCCGTTCACCCTGGAGTTCTCGAAGCTGGCACCGGCCGACTTCATCGTGAAGGTGCTGGTCGACCGGCTGCACGCGCGGACCGTCATCGAGGGCCCGAACTTCCGGTTCGGCCACAAGGCGGCGGGCAACGTCGAGCTCCTCGCCGAACTGGGCGCCACCTACGACTACGCCGTCGAGGTGATCGACCTGTTCGTCAGCGGAGAGGCGGGCGACGGACTGCCGTTCTCCTCCACGCTCACCCGTCGGCTGATCGCCGAGGGCGACGTCTCCGGGGCAGCCGAGATCCTCGGCCGCCCGCACCGGGTCGAGGGCATCGTGGTGCGCGGCGCGCAGCGCGGCCGCGACCTGGGCTTCCCCACCGCCAACGTCGAGACCGTCCCGCACAGCGCGATCCCCGCCGACGGCGTGTACGCGGGCTGGCTCAATGTGGCCGGCGAGTGCATGCCCGCCGCGATCTCGGTCGGCACCAACCCGCAGTTCGACGGTGTCGAGCGGACCGTGGAGGCGTACGCCATCGGCCGGATCGGGCTCGACCTGTACGGCATGCACGCGGCGGTGGACTTCCTCGCCTACGTGCGCGGAATGCTGAAGTTCGACTCCGTCGACGACCTGCTGGTGGCGATGGCCGCCGACGTCGAGCGGTGCTCCGAGCTGATCGCCGCGTACGAGGCCGAGCGCGGCGCCTGACGCCGCACCCGGCCCTCCCGCTGCCCGCCCCGACTACGCCGGAGCCGCGGCCGGCTCCTCACCGGCGGTCGCTCGGGCCCAGTGACAGGCGACCTGTCCCTCGCCCCCGCCGCCGAGCAACGGCAGATCCTCCGTCCGGCAGGCGTCCGCCACCCCCGCCCGCTCGGCCTCGCCCGAGGCGAACACCTGGCAGCGGACGTGGAACCGGCATCCCCCCGGCACGTTCGAGGGGTCCGGTGCCTCGCCGGCCAGCACCACCGGCTCGCCCGGCGCCTCCGGCAGCACCGACAGCAGCGCCTGGGTGTAGGGATGCCGGGGGGCCGTCAGGATCTGTTCGACCGCTCCGGTCTCCACGATCCGCCCCAGGTACATCACCGCCACCCGGTCCGCGATGTTCCACGCGAGCCCGAGATCGTGGGTCACGATCAGTGCCGAGAGGCCGAGTTCGTCCCTCAGCCGCAGCAGCAGCGCCAGGATCTCCCCGCGCACCGAGGCGTCCAGCGAGGCCACCGGCTCGTCGGCGACGAGGAGTTCGGGCTCCAGCACCAGCGCCCCGGCGATCACGACGCGCTGGCGCTGGCCGCCCGAGAGCTCGTGCGGATAGCGCAGGAAGAACCGCTCCGGGGGCCGCAGTCCGGCCCGGGAGAGCGCCCCGGCCACCGCCGCGGTCTCGTCGCCCCGGTGGCCGTGGATGCGCAGCCCCTCCGCCACCGCGTCGTACACCGTGTGGCGGGGGTTGAGGGAACCGCTGGGGTCCTGGAGCACCAGCTGGGCGCGCTTGCGGTACGCCTTCATGGCACGGGCGGAGAGGTCCAGCGGCCGTCCCTCGAAGGTGATCCGGCCCGAGGTCGGTGCCACCAGGCCCAGCAGCGAGCGGGCGAGCGTCGTCTTGCCGCACCCCGACTCGCCGACCAGGGCCACGATCTCGCCGGGCCGGATGTCGAGCGCCACCCCGTCCACGGCCCGCGCGGGCGCGGCGCCCCGGCGGCCGGGGAAGGTGACCTCCAGCGCTTCGGCGCTCAGCAGGGGCGTGGCCGCCGTGGGGACGGGCGTCGCCGGAGTGGTCGTCATGGGGCGCTCCTCGCTTCCTCTGCTCCTGGTTCGCTCGTGCCCGTGGCCGTACCGGTGCCCTCGGCGGGTTCCACGCGTGCCACCCCCACGTCCGGCGCTTGCGCGGCGGGTTCTTCGGCGGGGGCGGGGGCGGGGGCCGTGGCGGGTGCGGTGGCCGGGCCCACCAGGACGCAGGCGGCGCGCCGCCCAGGCCCCGCGTCCCGGAGCCACTGGTCCTCCTCGGCGCAGGAGTCGAGCGCCGCCGAGCAGCGGGGGTGGAAGGCACAGCCGGAGGGGAGCGCCGCCGGGTCCGGGGGATCGCCGGGCAGCCCGCGCGGTGCGTGGCGCGAGGCGGGGTCGCCGATGCGCGGGAAGGCGGCGGAGAGCGCGGCCCCGTACGGGTGCCGGGCGTGCCGGTACACCTCCTGGGCCGGGCCCTCCTCCACGACCCGGCCCGCGTACATCACCGCGAGCCGGTCGCAGGTGTCGGAGAGCACCGCCAGGTCGTGGCTGATCATGATGAGCCCGAGGTCCTGGTCGGCGACGAGCTGTTCGATCAGCCGGAGGATCTGGGCCTGGATCATCACGTCGAGGGCGGTGGTCGGTTCGTCCGCGACGATCAGCCGGGGGGAGCAGGCGAGCGCCATGGCGATCATGACGCGCTGCCGCTGGCCGCCGGAGAGCTCGTGCGGGTAGGCAGTCGCCCGGGTCGCCGGCAGACCCACCTGTTCCAGCAGCTCACCGGCGCGGGTACGGGCGGCGGCCGGGGTCGCCCGTTGGTGCAGCAGGATCGGTTCGGCGATCTGGTCGCCGACCCGGTGTACCGCGTTGAGGGAGTGCATCGCCCCCTGGAAGACGATGGACGCCCCCGCCCAGCGGACCGCCCGCAGCCGGCCCCACTTCATCGTCAGGACGTCCTCGCCGTCCAGCAGGATCTCGCCGCTCAGGGTGGCCGAGGCGGGCAGCAGCCGCAGCAGCGCGAGCGCCAGCGTCGACTTCCCGCACCCCGACTCCCCGGCGATGCCGAGCTTCTGCCCGGCGTCGACCCGCAGGTCCACGCCGCGTACGGCGGGCACGGCCGGCGCCCCGGAGCCGTAGGTGACACGCAGGTCGCGTACCTCCAGCAGGGGCCCGCCGGACACCGTGGCTGTCATGCTGGTCCGTTCCTCGGGGGCGCTCAACGCGGTACCCCCAGTTTGGGGTTGAGCACGGACTCGATGGTCCGGCCGCACAGGGTGAAGGCGAGCGCGACGAGCGCGATGGCGAGTCCGGGCGGGGCGAGGTACCACCAGTCGCCCGAGCTGACGGCCCCGGCCTCGCGGGCGTCCTGGAGCAGACCGCCCCAGGACACGATCGTCGGATCTCCGAGCCCCAGGAAGGCGAGTGTCGCCTCGGTGAGGATGGCGGTCGAGATCGCCAGGGTGGCCTGGGCGAGGACCATCGGCATCACGTTGGGCAGCACATGGCGGCTCATGATGTGACCGTGTCCGCCGCCGAGCGCCCGGGAGCGCTCGATGTAGGGGCGGGATTCCACCGAGAGCGTCTGGGCGCGCACCAGCCGGGCGGTGGTGGGCCAGGTCGTCACGCCGATCGCCAGCACCGTCGTCCACAGCGACCGCGACAGCACGGTGGCCAGGGCGATGGCGAGCACCAGGGTCGGCATCACCAGGAACCAGTCGGTGACCCGCATGGCCACCGCCCCGTACCAGCCCTTGAAATGACCCGCGGTGACGCCCACCAGGGTGCCGATGGCCACCGAGAGGAAGGCCGCGAGCAGTCCCACCGTGAGCGAGACCCGGGCGCCCCAGAGCAGCAGCGCCAGCAGGTTCCGGCCGAACTGGTCGGTGCCGAGGGGGAACTCCGCGCTCGGCGGTTCCATCGGCCCGCCGGGAGCCTGGGTGACGCTCTTCGAGTCGGCCCCCACCAGCAGCGGCGCGGCCACCGCCAGTACGGCGATGACCACCAGCACGGCGAGCCCCGCCATCCCGGCCCGGTGCGTCCGGTACTGCGCCCAGAAGCGGGCCGCGGCCCGCCGCCTGCGGGTCCACGCCAGTGCGCGCGGGCCGCTGCCCGGGCCCAGCGCGTCCGTCGAGGTCGTCATCGGCCCACCCGGGGATCGAAGAGCGGATAGAGCACGTCGGCGAGGGTGTTCATCAGGATCACCGCAGCGGCGAAGACGAAGAACAGCGCCTGCACCAACGGCAGGTCGGGCACGCTCAGTGCCTGGTAGAAGAGACCGCCGAGTCCCGGCCAGGAGAACACGGTCTCCACCAGGATGGCACCGGCGACGGTGTTGCCGAGGTTGACGAAGAGCAGCGTCACCGTCGGCAGCATCGCGTTCGGTACCGCGTGCCGGCGGCGGACCTGGTCGTCCCGCAGCCCCTTGGCGCGGGCCGTCGTCAGGTAGTCGCCGCCCATCTCGTCCAGCAGCGAGGACCGCATCACCAGCAGGGTGCGGGCGTACTCCACGGCCACCAGGGTGAGGACGGGCAGCACCAGGTGGTGGGCGACGTCCAGGACGTAGCCGAAGCCGGACGAGTCGCCGGACTCCATACCGCCGGTCGGGAAGAGCCCGGGGATCGGGCCGATGCCGACCGAGAGCGTGACGATCAGCAGCAGACCGAGCCAGAACGACGGCACGGAGTAGAGGGTCAGCGCGAACGCGGTGTGGAAGCGGTCCCCGAAGGAACCGTTGCGCCAGGCGGAGCGGGAGCCCAGCCAGATGCCGATCACGGTGTAGATCACGAACGCGGTGCCGGTGAGCAGCAGCGTCGCGGGGAGCGCCTCGGTGATCTTGTCGATGACCGGGGCGCGGAACTGGTACGACGTGCCGAAGTCGCCGGTGAGGGCGTTGCCGCAGTACTGCGTGAACTGCTGCCAGAGCGGCAGGTCGAGCCCGAACTCCCGCCGCATGGCGGCGATCTGCTCGGTGGTGACCTGGCGTCCGCCGGTCATCTGCTTGACCGGGTCGCCGGGGATCAGCCGGAAGAGGAAGAAGCTGGTGACGAGGACGGCGAAGAGCGAGACGGCCGCGCCGGCCAGCTTGCCCGCCGCGTAGCGGAGGTAGGCGGTGGTGGACCGGGCGTGCGGAGCGCGGACCGCCGGCCCGGCCTGAGCCGGACCGGCGGTTCCCGCACCTTCCACGCCCGCCGGACCGAAGCCCGGCAGGGGAGTGCTGTCAGTACTCATCGGTTATTCACGGTCCTCCGCGGTGGAACGGCGGCGCCGGGCGAACAGCAGTCCGCCGGCGGCCAGGACGACGGCGGCGATGCCGACGCCGACGAGCACCCCGGTGGACGAGCCCGAGTCCGAGGAGCCGCTCGCCGAGGCGGCCGGCACGGCGGACCACCAGCTCCAGTAGCCGTCCTGGCCGTAGATGTTGCCCGCGTCCGAGGGCATGGTGGTGATGGAGGCGATCTGGTCGGTGCGGTACGCCTCCACGGCGTTCGGGTACGCCATGACGTTCATGTACCCGGTGTCGTACAGCCGCGACTGCATGTCCTTGACGAGCGTCGCGCGGGCGGCGGGGTCGTACTCAGCCAGCTGCTTCGCGTAGAGGTCGTCGAACTGCGGATCGCAGATGAAGTTGTCCGTCGCGGCCGACTCCTTGGCCTTGGCGGGCAGGGCGCCGCAGGTGTGGATGGAGAGGACGAAGTCCGGGTCCGGGTTGACCGACCAGCCGTCGAAGGCGAGGTCGTACTCCCCGGCGTACCAGGGGTCCGAGACGTTGTCGAGGCAGTCGACCTTCAGCCCGACGCCCAGATCGCCCCACCACTCCTGGAGGTACTTGCCGACCGCCTTGTCGTTCGGGTCGGTGGCGTGGCACAGGATGCGCAGGTCCAGCGGCTTGCCGTCCTTGCCGACCCGGTGGCCGTCGCTGTTCTTCCGGTACCCGGCCTGGTCGAGGAGGGAGGCGGCGCGGGCGGGGTCGTAACCCAGCTGCTGCCCGGCCGCGGGCTGCCACTGGTAGGCGGAGAAGCGCGGCGGGATGTATCCCGCGCCCTCCACCGCGTGGCCCTGGAAGACCTTGTCGATGATGGTCTTCCGGTCGACCGCGAGGAAGAGCGCCTGACGGACCTTCTGGTCGAGCAGCGCGGGGTTGCCGTCGCCGAACTTCTGGCCGTCCTTGGTACGCGCCCCGGGGTTGGTGGCCAGCGCGTAGAAACGCCGGCCGGGGCCCTCGTTCACCTTGATGTCCGGGGCGGTCTTGAGCGAGGCCGCCTGAGCGGGCGTCAGGCTCGGGCTGCCCGCGACGAAGGAGACCTCACCCTTGCGCAGGGCGGCGACGGCCGCGTCCTGGTCCTTGTAGTACCGGAAGACGATCTCGTCGAACTTCGGCGCCCCGCGCCAGAAGTCCTTGTTGGCCTTGAGCTTGACGTAGCTGTCGACCTTGTAGTCGGTCAGGACGAACGGCCCGTCACCGACGATGGGGAACTTCGTGTCGTTGTTGAACTTCGAGAAGTCGGTGACGTTCTTCCAGACGTGCTCGGGGACGATCGGCACGTCGAGCGCGGCCATCGTGGCCTGCGGCTTCTTCAGGGTGATGACGAGCTTGTCGGGGCTGGGAGCGGTCACCTTGTCGAAGTTGGTGACGAAGGAACCGTTGGCGGTGGCCGCGCCCTCGTCCTTCATCATCGTGTTGAAGGTCCACGCCGCGTCCTCGGCGGTGACCTTCTCGCCGTCCGACCACTTCGCGTCGGACCGTATGGTGTACGTCCACGTCAGCTTGTCCGGGGACGGTTCCCACTTGGTGGCGAGACCCGGGACGGCGTGACTGTCCTTCGGGTCATAGTTCGTCAGGTAGTCGTACATGAGCCGCAGCACGCTGGTGCTCAGCAGTCGCTGGGCCAGGAACGGGCTCAGCGAGTCCACGCTCTGCGCGACCGCGACCGTGAGGGTCGTCCTGCCGTCGTCGGCGTGGGCGGGCGAGACGGCGAGCGGAGAGGGGGCGCCCGGTACGAGCGACCCGGCGGCGAGCGCCAGCGCGGCGGCCCCCGAGGCGGTGAGGAGGCGCAGACGATGGCCTGGCCGGGCGGAGCGGACGGGACTTCTGGTGACCATGGGACGTCGACCTCGCGTCATGACTCGCTGGTGGGGCGGCGGGTTGAGCAGTGGTTCGCCAACTGGTGAAGCGAAGGTTTATCAGCGGCGGCCAACTGGAGTCAACGGTCGCCGAAACGGCGTGTGGGCTGCGGGAATACGCAAAGGGCCCGCACCGTGACAACGGTGCGGGCCCTCATTGGTCTGAACCTCTCGGCGCTACTGGTGGGGCGGCGCGGACGGCGGTTGCTGCCACCCCGGCGCGGGCCAGGGGCCGTCCGGACCCGGCCGTCCGGGCTGTCCTGCCTGGCCAGCCTGCCCCTCCTGGGACGGCTGTCCCCCGTACGGCTGTGCGGGCGGAGGCGGTGCCTGCTGCCAGCCGCTGCCCTGCTGCGGAGGGTAGGACTGCGGCGGGTACGGCTGCTGGGGCGGCTGCTGTCCCCCGTACGGCTGCTGCCCTCCGTACGGCTGCTGGGCCGGCTGCTGTCCCCCGTACGGCTGCTGCGGATACGGCTGTTGGGGGTGCGCCTGCGGCGGGTACTGCTGGTGCCCGGGCATCGGCGGCGCGTACTGCGGCGGCGGGTTCTGGCCGTCGGAGGTCCACAGGCCCTGCTGCTGCTGGGCCCGCGCGAAGTCCTCCGCGACGAGCGCGGAGAGGTGGAAGTACGCCTCGCGGGTCTTCGGCCGCATCATGTCGAGGTCGACCTCCGCCCCCGCCGCGAGGTGCTCGTCGAACGGGACGACCACGACGCCCCGGCACCGTGTCTGGAAGTGCTGGACGATGTCGTCCACCTTGATCATCTTGCCGGTCTCGCGGACCCCGGAGATGACCGTCAGGGAACGCTGCACCAGGTCGGCGTACCCGTGCGCGGAGAGCCAGTCCAGAGTGGTGGAGGCGCTGGACGCGCCGTCCACCGAGGGCGTCGAGATGATGATCAGCTGGTCCGCGAGGTCGAGCACCCCGCGCATCGCGCTGTAGAGCAGACCGGTACCCGAGTCGGTGAGGATGATCGGGTACTGCTTGCCCAGTACCTCGATCGCCCGGCGGTAGTCCTCGTCGTTGAAGGTCGTGGAGACCGCGGGGTCCACGTCGTTGGCGATGATCTCCAGCCCGGAGGGCGCCTGCGAGGTGAAGCGGCGGATGTCCATGTAGGAGTTGAGGTACGGGATCGCCTGGACCAGGTCGCGGATGGTCGCCCCGGTCTCCCGGCGCACTCGGCGGCCGAGCGTCCCGGCGTCCGGGTTGGCGTCGATGGCGAGGATCTTGTCCTGCCGCTCGGTGGCCAGCGTCGAGCCCAGCGCCGTGGTCGTCGTGGTCTTGCCCACGCCGCCCTTGAGGCTGATCACGGCGATGCGGTAGCAGGAGAGCACGGGCGTCCGGATCAGTTCGAGCTTGCGCTGCCGGTCCGCCTCCTCCTTCTTGCCGCCCAGTTTGAAACGGGAGGCCGACGAGGGGTTGCGGCTGCTCTTCGCCTTCTGCTTGCCCCGCACCAGCCGGTCCGAGGAGAGCTCCACGGCGGCGGTGTACCCGAGCGGGGCGCCCGGCACCGAGCGCTCACGCTGGTCGTGCGTGACCGGGGTCGGCCAGGCGGTCCCACTCCGGGGATCGACCGGCTGCTGCGCGGGCCCCTGCTGCGGGAGCTCCTGCGGAGAGGGCGGCTGCGGAGCGGGGACGCCCTGCGCGGGGAACGGGGTGTGCTCCTGCGGGGACTGGGGGAGGTGCGGGGACTGCGGGAGTTGCGAGGGCTGCGGGGACCAGCCCTGCTGCTGGGGCACCTGGCCCTGCTGCGGCACGTGCCCCCGGGGCGCGTACGGCTGGTGGGGCGGCGGGGGCCCCTGCGGGTAGCCGTAGCCGGCCTGCGCGTCGGGAATCTGCGGCGGGGGGAGGGGGACCGGCGCCTGAGAGGGCAGGGGCTGCGGGGGCAGGGGCGGCTGGGGGAACCCGTAGCCGGCCTGCGGCGTTACCTGCGGGGGCAGTTGACCGCTCTGCGGCGGGTACGGCCGGTACGGCTGCTGCCCTTCCGGGAAGCCGTAACCGCCCTGCCCGTACGGCGCGTGGGGCCCAGGCGCCTGCGGCGGCTGGGGGACCGGTGGCTGGGGTGCCTGGGGCGCTTGAGGCGCCTGAGGCGCTTGGGGGGAGCCGTAGCCTCCGGCCGGACGGTCGGGGGAGGCGGGCCACTGGGGTACCGGCTCCGGGGCGCCGGGCTGAGGCCCGGCCGGGTGGAAGGCGGGCGGCAGCGGGGGCAGCGCGTTCGGCGCCTGAGCTGCCGGGAGAGCGGGAGACCAGGGCACCGGGACGGCCCGGTCCGCCGGGTTCTGCTGCTCCGGCGGGCGGGCCTCACCGGCGACCGGGGCGGCGGCGTCCCACGGGGTGGCCGACTCGTCCGCAGAGGAGGAAGCGGCGGAGATGGCCGGGGTGGCCGGAGCGCCCGCGGTCTCCGGAGCGGACACGTCCGTGGGTGCGACGTCCGAGGGGGTGGGCTCCTGGTCTTCCGGGGTGGGGTCCGTCGGGCTCCCGTCGCCGGGGCTCTCGGCCGCTTCCGAAGCGGCCACCGCGTCGGTGGCACCGGCCGCTTCGGTGGTGGCACTGGCGTCGGTGGTGTCGGTGGTGTCGGTGGCGTCGGTGGTGTCGGTGGTGTCAGCCGGGGTGCCGGCTTCCGCACGGGAGACGTCATCCGGAGCCCCGTCCGGACGGGCCGCATCGTCCCGGGCGGGTGCGTCGGCGTCGGAGGCATCGGCAGGGGAGTGCACCTCCGCATCGGGGGCGGAGCTCTCCGGCGCGAGTGCGGGTGCAGGGGGGACGGCGGGCGGTGCGGAGGCGGGCGCCTCGCCCGTACCCGTGCCCGTGCCCGTGCCCGTACCGGCGGCTGCCGCGGCCGCGGCCTCGGCGTCGCGGGCGGCGAACTCCCGCTTCAGCGCCGCCGCCGAGAAGCGCATGGTGGCCCCGCTCTCCACGTCACCGCCTCCGAACGGAGCCGCGGGCGGCCCCTGTTCGCCCTGCTGGGCCGAGTGCTGCACCGGGATCGCGGGCTGCGCGGGAATGGCGGGCGGCGCGGGCTGTACCGGCGGCGTGGGAGCCGCAGCCGTCCAGGCGCGCTCGTACCCGCCCTGGGACGGCAGTCCCGGCACCGAGAGCGGGGGCCCGTTCGGGGGCGGCGGAGTGGGAGGGGTACCGGATGCGCCCGAGGAGTCGCCCACGGCGTTCTGCGTGTACCAGGCGGGCGGGGTGTAGTCGATGGTGAACTCACCCGTCATCTCGGCGGGATCGGCGTCGGACGACTCGTCGCCGGGTGTGTTCCATCCCTCGCGCATCTCGTCCCGATCGCTGTTCACTGTGCCTCCTGGTGTGGTCGAGCACCCTGGTGCCGTGGTGGGTAGGGGCGACCGTCTCCCCGTTGTCCGATACGCCCGGCTCTCCCACCGGGCCGCGCGCCGCACGCCCGAAGGTACCGCGACACGCCCACACCCCACCCTAATCGCCATCGCCCCCCCTTCGTCAGGCCGTAGCGGGGGCAGTGGGCGGTCCGTTCCGTCACATCCGCCCGCACCGAGCCGAGTCGACCCGCGCGGGCCCGCCGGCGGCGGCCACGACGGCCGGTCCGACGTGTGCGTACGCGAAAGGGGCGGCAGTCCGGCCGGACCACCGCCCCGACCCTCCGCGAGGGCTACTTGAGGTCGAACTCCCCGTCCCGGGCGCCGAGTACGAAGGCCCGCCACTCCGCCTCGGTGTAGCGCAGCACCGTCTCCGGGTCCAGCGAGGAACGCATCGCGACCGCACCCTCCGGCAGGTGCGCGATCTCGACCCGCTCCTCCTCGTCCTCGGTACCGGGGGCGCTCAGCCACACGGCGTCCGTGATGTCGAGCGCGTAGAGCTCGTCCTTCTCCTGCTGGGTGCCCATTGCGGCGCCCCTTTCGATCGAACGGTGACGTGGGGTTCCATCGTCCACGGAACGGGCCCGCCCGGGGGCGGAACCGGACGGATTCAGTCCATCCTGCGGGCCGTGCCCAGCAGACCGGTCTCCGCGTCCGTCGCGTTCGTCATCACCCAGTGGTGCTCACGCCCCGACACCCAGAGGGTGACGCCGTCCGCCAGCGTCGGCAGCGCCTCGCTCTCGACGCGGGAGAGACCGAGGATGCGGCCGATCTGGTCCGCCTCGGCGGGCGAGACCCGCTGCACCCCCACCAGTGAGGAGGACCGCATCAACCGCGGTGCCACCGGGCTCAGATAGGGGAGCAGCGTCAGTACGGACTGCCACGGCGACGAGACGACCCGGCCGCGGGGAGGCCGCATCCCGCAGTCCCGTACGACGACCACCGGACTGCCCACCGTCGCGCCCGTGGGGGGCACCCGGCCCACCTCGTGGAGGGAGACGCATTCGAGTCCGGCGCCCGCCGCCTGCGCCAGCGTGGTCCAAGCCTGGGTGCGGCCCGTCTCCACCGCGACCCGCGCCCCCGTGCCCGCCGCGCGCAGCGCCAGCACCTGAGCCGTCCACAGGCCGCCGATGAGCAGCACGTCGTACGGGGCGGGGCGGTGGAACCCGATGATCTGCGGGCGGTTCTCCGCGTCGTTGCCGATCACCACACCGTCGTCGCCGACCGGCAGCGACAGCGCGCCCAGGTGGTCCGCCGCGATGGTGTGGCCCGCGTGACGCGGACCCCGCAACCCGTGCCGCGACATGATCCGGCTCACTGCGCGCCTCCCAGCGGAAGAGTGGCGAGCACACCGGGCAGCTGCTCGCGGTCCAGCCGTACGAGACCGACCTTGGCCACCCGGGCCGCCTGCACCAACGTCCTGCGCACGCTCACCAGTTCCGTGTCCGAACCGCCGGTGATCCGTACGTGCCCGGCCACCGACACCGCGCCCTGGTGCGCGCCGCGCCGCACGGTGAGGCTGAACGTCGTGGCGTACGCCGGTACCGAGGTCAGCAGCGCCACCAGCTTGGGCAGCGGCGTCGCGCCGCGGCCCAACTCGGGCCAGCGGTCGACGGCGTACGTCGTGTGCCACCGGTCGTCGCACCGCCACACCCGCGACGTCTCCTTCGTCCGCCGCTGCGCCGCCGCTTCCAGGCGCACGGCACGGGCCGACTGGATCGGGTTCGCGCAGGCCGAGGTGGCCACGGCCGCGTTCAGCTCCTCCTGGTCGAGCACCGTCGCCCGGAACCCCGCCCCGGTGAGCCGGCTCGCCACGTGGTCCGCCATCCGCACCAGGCAGCGCTGGGCACCGGCGACCCCGCCCCCGCGCGCCTCCACCGCCTCACGGCAGAGTTCCGGGTCGAGCTTCACCGCCACCCACGTCATCCGCAGCGCCGGAGCCCCGGTCTGCTCCTGCAGAGGGGCGTACGAGAGACGGGCCACCGACCGCTCCGGGAGGTGCGGCGCCGGGGCGCAGCGGACCTGCTGCACCAACTGCGCCGACTCCAGCACGATGTCGTCCACCTCGAGGGCCTCGCCGAGCAGCGTCAGCGGAAGCGCCCGGGCGCCGAACGCCGGGCGGAGCGCCTCGCCGCTCGCCTCGACCCGCACCACGGCGGTGAGGAAGGTGCCGTCGCCGAGCATCCCGACCGTACGGCGCTCCCGGTCGATGTAGACGAAGGGGGCGAAACCCGGCACGTTCTCCGCGATCGGCCCCAACGACGCTTCTGCGTCGGGCTGGTGGCTCAGTGGCATCCGCTGCCGGGCCCGCAGGGCGAACGCCGTCGACAGCCAGTCCTGCAGAGCGGTGCCGCGCCGCCGGATGACCGCGATCACGACCAGGACGCCGGCGACCGCCATGCCGGGAACCATCCACATCCCGCCGAGCGCGGCCCCCACCGCCGCCGCGCCCAACGCCACCTCGACCAGCACCAGTTGCCGGAGCAGAGGGCTGACCCGGCTGGTCCGCGCGGCCGGTCGCAGTACCGCCGCGGCGGGAGCGGAGGAAGCGGCCGGTTCGGTCCCGGGCCGTCGGCCGCGGCGCTGCCGCCGGGAAGTGCCGGACGCGTCCGCGGTCCCCCGGCCCGTACGCTCGCGCGTCGCAGTGCCCATCGCCGTGTTGCCCCCTCGTGTCCCTGTTCAAGGACTGTCCCGCACTTCAAGGCGGGTGCGCGACGACAGCTACGGCACCTCGCCGCGTTGTCGGAACGGCCGCGTACATCCCGTACGTGGCCGTCCCTCCGCCTTGCGATGCACCGCATCCGACGCCGCGCGCCGATCCACCACGAAGTGCGGGACGGCCCTCAGCTTTTCCCGCGGGTGTTGACGGGGCGATCACCCTACCTGAGGGGTGTCCGCGCACCGTCAACAGGCATAGTAGGGGCGCCGGTGCGACGACTGAATCCGCCAACGGATGTGGTTATCTGGTCGCCCGTCGGGGAGAAGGGGCAGCGGATCATGGCATCAAGGCGGGACGAACTCAACGCCTACACCTTCGCGAAGCGGAGGTTGATCGCGCAGTTCGTGCAACCCCACCCGAGCGGCTCCGAGGAGGGCGCACCACGCCCCCTGCGCGCGGTGGTCCCCGGGACCGTCGCCGGCGTCGTGATCCTCGCGGTCTTCGGCGCCTGGGGCATGTTCAAGCCCGTGGCGCCCACCGGCTGGGACACCCCCAACGAGAACGTCATCATCGCCAGCAAGTCGACGACGCGCTACGTCGTCCTCAAGACCAACGGCAAGACCCAGCTCCACCCGGTCCTCAACATGTCCTCCGCGAAACTGCTGCTCGACCCGGACAAGGGGAAGGTCGTCAACGTCGCCGAGTCCGAACTCGACAGCGGCCGGATTCCGCACGGCGCGACCCTGGGCATTCCCTACGCCCCCGACCGGCTGCCCGGCACCGGCGACGCGGGCGCCGCCAAGCGGTGGGCGGTCTGCGAGCGCCCCGGCGAGGGCGGCCGGGCGATCCAGAAGGCCGCCTTCGTCTTCGCCCAGCGGGAGGAGAAGAAGACCGAGGGCACCCAACGCCTCACCGCAGGGGAGCTGATGTACGTCGAAGACCCGGACGGCGCCCGCCACGTCGTGGACGCCCAGGGCCGCGCGTACACCGTCGACAAGAAGGACGAACTGCTGCTGCGCACCCTCGTCGGCGAGCGCCGCACTCCGCAACGGGTCTCCTCCGCCTGGCTGGCGACCCTGCACACCGGCGACCCCATCACCTTCCCGGTCGTCCCCGGTACGCCAGGCGAGGACGCCGGGGTGGGCGGCGACCTGGACCCCGCCCTCGACAAGGTCGGCATGGTCCTCGAAGCGACCTCGGGCACCTCGACCCAGAAGTACGTGGTCCTGCGGGGGCGGGTGGCGCCGGTGTCCGAGTTCACCGCCAAGCTGCTCCTCAGCAGCCGTGACCTCATCGGCCTCGGCCAGGCGGGTGCCGCGAAGGCGGTCAGCGCCGCCGCCATCGCGCCGGGCCAGTCCTTCGGCGGCGACAAGAAATGGCCGAAGGACGCCCCTCGCGCCGTCAACTCCGCGAGTACGGCGAGCGGTAGCCGCAACACCGTGTGCAGCGTGCTGCGCGAGGTGAACGGTGACACCGGCGCCACCACCCTCTCCACCTGGGCGGGCACCGGTTTCCCCGCCACCCTGCCCACCGGATCCAGCAGCGCGTACGTCACCCCCGGCTCGGGTCAGCTCTTCCGCCAGTTCAAGGGCTCGGACACCTCCACCGGGTATCTGTTCCTGGTCACCGACACCGGGCTGCGGTACGCGATGCAGTCCAACGGCGACAGCGCCGAGAGCGATTCCGGGATCGGTGAATCCGGTTCGGCCAAGGAGAAGGCCGAGCGGCTGGCCGAGGCGCAGCAGGCCCAGAACCGGCTCGGGTACGGCAAGGTCACCCCGGCCCCGGTCCCGGCGGCCTGGTCCGAGTTCCTGCCGACCGGTCCCCGACTGTCGACCGCGGCTGCCCGTCAGCCGCAGGGCTCCTGAGAAGGGCGGCGGACAGCCCATGACCCCCTTGAACTTTGCTACTCCCGCACGGCCACGGAAGCGGCGTGCCCTGACGGTCGCCGCGGCGACCGCCGTCACCCTGGTCTCCGTGCCGGTCGCCCCCGCGGTCGCCGACGACTTCACCCAGTGCACCTTCCCCTCGAAGCCGTACGCGGGCCGCCCCTGGTCGCTCCAGCGGGTACTGCTCGACGAACTCTGGAGCCGCTCCACCGGGAAGGGCGTCCGGGTCGCGGTGATCGACACCGGGGTCGACACGGTGAACCCGCAGCTGAAGAAGGCCGTCGATGCCTCGGCGGGGATCAACCTGATGGCCAAGGGCATCAAGGACGAGAACGGCGAGCCCCTGCCGCGCGGCAAGGAGAACGGCACGACGGACACCGTCGGTCACGGCACCAAGGTCGCCGGCATCATCGCCGCACGGGAGGCGAAGAACACCGGCTTCGTGGGCCTCGCCCCCGGCGCCACGATCATCCCGATCCAGCAGAACGACGCGCAGGGACACGGCACGGCGAAGAGCCTCGCCGCCGCCATCGTCTACGCCGTCGACACCGCCCACGCCGACGTCATCAACATCTCCCAGGACACGGCCAACGCGGTGGAACCCGAAGCCGCGCTCAAGGAGGCCGTCGACCACGCGCTCGCCGCGGAGGTCGTCGTGGTCGCCTCGGCGGGCAACGACGGACTCGAGGCGACCGACAAGAGGACCTACCCCGCTTCGTACCCGGGGGTGTTGGCGGTGGCCGCCTCGGACCGCAACAACGAGCGCGCCGGCTTCTCCCAGCCCGGCCCCTGGGTGGGCGTCGCGGCCCCCGGCGTGGACATGATCTCCACCGTGCCCGCCGGAGGGCACTGCGCCGACAACGGCACCAGCTTCTCCGCCCCTTACGTGGCGGGGGTCGCCGCCCTGATCAAGTCCCGGCACCCCACGTGGGAGCAGGAGGAGATCGTCGCCCAGATCGAGCAGACCGCCGAGCGGTCCGTCGCAGGGCACGACCGCCTGGTCGGCTGGGGAGTCGTCGATCCGGTACGCGCCCTCACGGAGGACGACAAGCCGGTCAAGGAACCGACCGCACGTGAAGGAATGAGCGGCGCCGAGGCCCCCACCCCGGCCGAACTCACCCTGGGGGAGACGCCCGAGGAGCGCAACACCCGCCTCGCGACGTACGTCGTGGTGGGCGCTGGCGTGCTGGTCGCCGCGATAGCGGGGGTCGCCGTGGCGCTGCGCGACGCGCGTCGGCGCCGGTTCTCCGGGGCGCCCGGCGCATGAACCCTGCGCTCTTGCCGTCCCCACCACCGTTCGCACGGTGGTCGGTTGGCAAGAAGATGCCGGTACGGGCCGTTCCTGCGAACTGTCCATCTGTAAGTCACAAGGCTGACAACACAGTTGGACCCGCAAGAGGCTGTGGATAGAGTATGGGGTGTGTGATCGCCGTGGGGCGTCCCGATGCGATCGCAACGCAGGACGGCTTGTGCAAACCAGAACAACGGGGGAAAGGCAATCACCGTGCTCGCAGATGGCGGAGGAAGCTCTACCGGCGGTAAAGCCGACCTTGAGCATGGCGTAGGCGCGCTGGAGCGGTTCAAGAAGAGAGTGGACGCACTCCTCGCCGACCTGGAGAGCTCGGCGGCCGGCCGTACCAAGATCGGGGCCCACGAGATCTCGCGCACCTCGTTCAGCGGGGGGAACGCCGGTTTCGCCGAGGCGGACGCCCTCTACTCCCAGTACACCCGCGTCCACGAGTCGCTCACCTCGCTCTCCAAGACGCTCGGTGACCAGATCGAATACCTCAGCCTCGGCGTCCACGCCGCCGCCGTCGGCATGGACAACACCGAGGACGAGGTGCGGCGCCGGTTCTACGTGATCCAGGCCCGTCTGGACAAGGAGCACCAGCAGAACCGGAAGCAGAACCAGGACGGCACGGTCGACTCAGGGTGGGCAGCCGAATGACCGAGAACCAGCCGGAGCTGACCCCGGCCGAGCAGCAGACGTACGACCACAGCCGGGTCGCGGCGCAGATCGTCGGTACGGACATCACCGAGCGGGTCCGCGAGGTGGCGGGCTCTTTCTTCGGCGGCTCGGGCCGCCCGGCAGGCCGTACCTCCTTCGAGGGCCACGACCTCAACGCGATGATCGACCTGGTCGAGAACTCCAACCCGGCGGACCTGGAAGCCGCCGGGCAGGCGCTCTACAAGGCCCGGGACGCGATCAGGGAAGCCGCGAAGGAACTCGGCGACCACATCGCCGTCGTGGACTGGAAGGGCGAGGCCAACATCGCGTTCCGCGACTGGGGAGCGGGCCTGGTGGCCCACGCGACCCGGCTCAGCGAGTTCGCGGACTCGGCCGCCACCCAGATCACCGTCGCCGGCACCGGGCTGGCCTCGGTCAAGAGCTCCCTGCCCCCGCGCGACGGCCGCGCGATCCGCAAGGACGTCAAGGACATCCCCGCCCCGGAGCGCATCGAGAGCAACCCGGAGTACACGGCTGCCGTGCGGGTCGAGCAACACCGGCAGGAGGCCATCAACCAGGCGAACCGGCTGGCCTCCTACTACTCCGTCACCTCGGAGGTGCTGGCCACGCAGGAGGCGCCGCGGTTCGACATGAAGCTGTCGGTGGACATGCCGCGCCCGAAGGGCTTCTACAAAGAGCCGGTTACCCCTGTCGGATCTTCCGGACATACAGGCGGCAGCCTTCCCAAGCACTCCACCAGTTCCGGCACGGTGAAGTCGGTGACCGGCGAGGTGAGCAGCCCCCAGGCGCACCACACCGCCGACGATCTGGGCACCACCACCAAGCCCGTCCTGGACGGCGGCACGCGCACCGAGATCGACAGCGTCACCACGCCCTCCGCACCCCCCACCGCGACGACCGGCCCGCCGACCGTGCCCGCTGCCACGGGTTCGTCACCGGGGCCCAGCAGCACGCTGTTCCCCACGACGGGTCCGCTCGGCACCTCGGTGCGGGGCGGCAGCGTGAAGCCGGCTTCCGGCACCACCGGCACCCCGAAGGGTTCCACGCGGGCAGGGCTCTCGGGCGGAAGCACCTCGGCAGCTCAGCGGACGGCCACCGGAAACGCGGGGCGGTCCAGTGGTTCCCAGGCTGTCGGGCGTTCCGCCGGCACTGGAGGCACGTCGTCCGCCACCGGCCGGTCCGGTGTGTCGGGCGGACGCCCGGTGGCGGGCCAGAGTGGTTCGGGCACGGGCTCCACCCCTCGGGCCGGACGCGGCGGCATCACGGGCGGAACTCCCCAGCAGAAGGGTTCTGCCTCCGGCGCCTCGGGCGCGCGGGCGGGCGGACGCGGCACGGTGATCGGCGGTCAGAACACGGGGCAGGGCGGCACGTCCGCGAGGAGCGCGGGCCAGCGTGGAGTTGTCGGCAACGGCTCCTCCGCGGGCCGGCCGACCGGCCGGGGAACTCCGGGTTCGAAGGGCGTCGTCGGCACTCCGCGCGGCCGTTCGGGCGGCAAGGGCTTCACCTCGGGAGGGGTAGGTCTGGTACGCCCCGGAGGGCGGCAGGAGCGCGAGGAAGAGGAAGAGAACAACGCGTCGACGCGGCCCGACTACCTGACGGAAGACGAAGAGACCTGGACGGCCGGACGGCCCGAGGCCGCACCCCCGGTGATCGAGTAGGCACGTGGAAGGTTCGGAAGTCAGGATGAGCGCAGAAATGAGCCATGCCCCGACGCGCCGCGTGTCCCGTGGCGCGCGCCGACGAATGATCGGCGCGCTCGCCGCGACCGCAGCGTGGAGTGCCTGCTTCGCCGGGCTGGCTCCGTCCGCAGTGGCGGTGGACGTGCAGGCGGAGCAGTGGTACCTCAAGGCCATGCAGGCCGAGGAGATGTGGAAGGTCTCCACGGGCAAGGGCATCACGGTCGCGGTCATCGACACGGGCGTGAACGCCGATACGGCGTCGCTCCGGGGTCAGGTCCTCAAGGGCTGGGACGCCACCGAGGCGGACGGTGACGAGAACGACGACTACACCGGACACGGAACCAGCATGGCCGAACTCATTGCCGGCACGGGCGTTAAGGGTGGGTTGAAGGGGCTGGCACCGGACGCGAAGATCATTCCGTACCGCATCTCCGACACCGAGTTCCAGAACAACAACCACGTCAACGCCCACGACAGCGAAGACGCCATCCGAGCCGCTGCCGACAGCGACGCGCGGATCATCAGCATGTCCTTCGGTAGCGACTTTCCTGCGGACGAGGAGCGTGAGGCGGCGAAGTACGCCCTGTCCAAGGGCAAGTTGCTCTTTGCCGCCGTGGGAAACGAAGGCAACGGGGTCAACGACGCGGAGTATCCCGCGGCGTACGAGGAGGTTGTCGGTATCTCCTCGGCTGACCAGAAGGGAACGGTGGCCAAGACGTCCCAGCATGGTGGCTTCGTTGACCTGGCCGCCCCCGGAACCAACGTCCCCATGTGGTGCGACCAGGCGCTCCAGTCCTACTGCAATGGCAGCGGAACCAGTGCGGCCACCGCCGTCGCTTCCGCCTCCGCCGCCCTGGTCTGGTCCGCCCACCCCGACTGGACCGCCAATCAGGTCCTCCGGGTCCTCTTCGACACGGCCGCCAGAGACTGGGCCGACGACGAGACCAGCGCATACCTCGGTCACGGTCTGATCCGCCCGTCGATGAGCCTCCTCAAGCACAAGGGCACCCCCGGCGACCCGGACGTCAGCCCGCTCACCGGGAAGAGCACGAGCGTGTCGGGCTCCGGGTCCACCGCCTCGCCGGCCCCCGCCGGCTCGGCTGCCCCGTCCGCCTCTGCTTCAGCTTCGTCACAGCCCTCCCAGGGCAAATCCGGTGACGACCAGGTTGTGGCAGGCTCCAGCGAGCCGACGGACAACGGCAGCAACCTCGGCCTGATCGCAGGCGGGGTGGTAGCCGTGGTCGTTCTCGGCGGGGGCGCCCTCTACTTCCTCCGCAGGCGCCGCGGCGCCGTCTGACCGGCCGGACCGGCGACGGCCCCGGCCCCGGCCGCGTCTGTACGGGCGGTCGGCCCACCCACGAACTTCCGGCGAGAATCTGCCGGTCCGTAGAGAGAACCCGAAAGGAAGCCAGGTCCATGGCAGATCAGAAGGTCACAGAACACAGTCTCCTTCAGCTGGAGAACGAACTCTCGACGCGGTTCGACTCCGTCAAGGGGCAGTTGAAGACGCTCCAGGCGACGATCGACAGCCTGGAAGGCGCCTGGAAGGGCATCGGCGCCAACGCCTTCAACGAGAAGCAGCGGCAGATCAACGACAACATGGTGTCGATCGGCAACCGGCTGCAGAACTTCCAGGAGGCCATCAAGGCCGCCCGCACCATCTCCGGGAACACCGAGGACGAGGTCGAGGCCGCGCTCCGCGGCATCGACGTGGTGCCGGGTTACACGGGCGGCGACTCGGGCTCTTCCGCGCCCACGTCGAGCCTCAGCAGCTTCTGACCCCCGCGACTGACCGCGCCGAGCGGCAGTCGTTCCGTATCCACTCCGAATCGGAGGACCACATGTCGGCCAACGACGGTACGACCGTTGTCACATACGCCAGCCTGGACGCAGCCGCTGCTTCCATCGAGCGGCAGGGCAAGCAGCTCGACGAGGACCTCGCGGCGATCAAGAGCCGGGTCGCCTCCGTGGCCGAGCTCTGGCAGGGCGAGGCCAAGGGCGCGTACGACACCGCCCAGGCCGGCTGGGACAAGGACGCCCGGGCGATCCACGAGTCGCTGCTGCAGATCTCCCGCTCCGTGCGCGAGGCCGCGTCCGCGTACCAGGGTGGCGACAAGAAGGCCGCGCAGAACTTCATGTAGCGGCCGCTGACGCTCCCGGGGTGAGCGCGGCACGAGGAGGCGGTGTGTGGGCATGCGCGGGAGGTGCCCACACCCCGCCCGGCCGCTCCGGCACGCGCGTGGGGACGTCCGGCACCCGCGGACGAACGACGGCACGAACGACGGCGCCCCTTCCGAGACCGGAAGGGGCGCCGAGCCGTTGCCGGGACGAGGCGCTGCCCGCAGCGGTGGTGACGCGCCACGCGGGAGAGGAAGGGCGGGAACTCCGCCGGGGCCTTCACGGCGTCGGGCCGGGCCCCCGGAAAGGCGGACCCGGCCCGGCATCGAAGCGCGCGGCGGAAGGAGGTGGCTACCGCTCGCCGTCCACCAGCCCCGTCTGCACCAGCGGGTTGCCCCGGCGGCGGGAGACGAACACGCCCCGGCCGGCGGGCATCGGACGCGGGCGGACGTTGCCCATGATGTCGCCCTCGTTCGGATCGCCGGAGAGCAGCAGTCCCTGGGCGCCCAGTTCCGTCATCCGCTGGATGAACGGTTCGTACGCGGCCCGTCCCGCGCCCGCGGTGTTGCGGGCGATGATGAAGCGCACCCCCACGTCCCGCGCGAACGGCAGCAGTTCGGTGAGCCTGCTCAGCGGGTTGCCGCTCGACGTGGAGACCAGGTCGTAGTCGTCGACGACCACGTAGACCGTCGGGCCCCGCCACCAGCTGCGCTCCCGCAGCTCCTGCGCCGTGACCGTCGCCGACGGGGTACGCCGCTGCATGAGGTCGTAGAGCGCCTCCATGTGGTGCTCCATGTTGTTGGACATGGGCACGTACTCCGCCAGGTGCGACGGCGGGGTGACGTCCAGCAGGGAGCGCCGGTTGTCGATGACGAAGAGCTTGCAACTGCTGCCGTCATAGCGCTCCGCCAGCTGCTTGATGATCAGGCGCAGCAGGTTGGACTTCCCGGACTCGCTCTCCCCGAACACCATGAGGAACGGGTCGTGCTCGAAGTCGAGGAAGACCGGCTCCAGGTTGTTCTCGTCGATGCCGAACGCGATGCCGCGTTCCGGGTGCGCGTGGCCCGGCGGCAGCGCCGACGCGGGCAGCTCGCGCGGCAGGAGGCGTACGGCCGGGGCCGGGGACGCCGTCCAGTGGCGGGCGACCTCCTGGTTCATCGCGGCGGTCGCCTCGGAGAGGTCGCTGTCGGAGTTGATGCTGTCGATGCGTGGCACCGCCGCCATGAAGTGCAGCTTCTCCGGCGTCAGACCCCGGCCCGGCACCCCGGCCGGCACGTTGACGGCCGACTTGCGGTCCAGCTCGGAGTCCATGACGTCACCGAGCCGCAGCTCCAGCCGGTTCATCAGGTGGTCCTTGAGGTTGGCCCGCACCTCCATGGACCGCGAGGCGGTGACGACCAGGTGGATGCCGTACCCGAGCCCGCGTCCCGCGATGTCGAGGACGGCCCCCTCCAGCCCCTCGTAGTCGCTGCGGAAGTTGCCCCAGCCGTCGATGATCAGGAAGACGTCGCCCCACGGCTGGTCCTCCACCGACACCTGGCCGCGCTCCCGCATCCTGCGGAAGGTGGCGATCGAGTCGATGCCCGCGCTGCGGAAGTACTCCTCGCGCCGGGTCAGGATGCCGTACACCTCGGCGACCGTACGCCGCACCCGCTCGGGGTCGAGACGCGAGGCGATCCCGCCGACGTGCGGGAGACCGCTGACCGACGCCATGCCGCCGCCGCCGAAGTCCAGTCCGTAGATCTGCACCTCGTGCGGGGTGTGGGTGAGGGCGAACCCCGCGATGAGCGTCCGCAGCAGCGTCGACTTGCCCGACTGCGGACCGCCGGTGATCTGCATGTGGCCGGCGGCACCGGAGAAGTCCCGGTACAGCGTGTCGCGCCGCTGCTCGAACGGCTTGTCGACCACGCCGAGCGGGACGACCAGGCGTCCCGCGCCCTCGAACCCCGGCTGTGTCAGGCCGCGTCCCTGTACCGGAGCGAGGCCCGGCAGCAGCTCGTCCAGCGACGGCGGGTTGTCCAGCGGCGGCAACCACACCTGGTGGGCCGAGGCGCCGCGCCCCTCCAGCCGGCGCACGATCACGTCCAGCACGGTGTCCGCGAGGGCGTCGTCCTCACTCTTGCGGGCCTCCGGCACGTCCGGCTGCGGCTCCGGCTCCACGTACCGCACCGGCACCGGCGCCGCCGTGAACGCGACCGGCCTGCGGTCCACCGGCAGCGGCCCGCCGGGCGTCGACGCCCGCTCCGCGCCCGTGCGGTAGACCCCGGAGACGTACGCCGCCTTGAAACGGACCATCTCGTCGGTGCCGTACTTCAGATAGCCGGAACCCGGCACGTTCGGCAGGTGGTAGGCGTCCGGCACACCGAGCGCCGCACGGGACTCGCCCGCCGAGAAGGTCCGCAGACCGATCCGGTACGACAGGTACGTCTCCAGTCCGCGGAGCCGGCCCTCCTCCAGGCGCTGCGAGGCGAGCAGCAGGTGCACGCCGAGGGACCGGCCGATACGGCCGATCTGCACGAACATCTCGATGAAGTCCGGCTTCGCGGTGAGCAATTCGCTGAACTCGTCGATCACCAGCACCAGCGAGGGGATCGGCAGCAGCGGGGCACCGGCGGCGCGCGCCTTCTCGTAGTCGTGGATGTTGGCGTAGTTGCCCGCGTCGCGGAGCATCTCCTGGCGCCGGTTCAGCTCACCGCGGATGGAGTCGCCCATGCGGTCCACCAGCGTCAGATCGTCCGCGAGGTTGGTGATCACGGCGGCGACGTGCGGCATCTGCGCCATTCCCGCGAAGGTGGCACCGCCCTTGAAGTCGGCGAGGACGAAGTTCAGCGTCTCCGACGAGTGCGTGACGGCGAGCCCCAGCACCAGCGTGCGCAGCAGCTCCGACTTGCCGGAACCCGTCGCGCCCACGCACAGGCCGTGCGGGCCCATGCCTTCCTGCGCGGCCTCCTTGAGGTCGAGCATCACCGGGCCGCCGTCCTCGCCGACACCGATCGGGACGCGCAGCCGCTCCGCCTGCGAGCGGGGGCGCCAGGTCCTGGAGACGTCCACCGACGAGGCGTCCCCGAGGTTCAGCAGATCGGTGAACTCCAGGTTGGCCAGCAGGGGTTCGTCGTCATCGCCGCCCGCCGCCACGTTCAGCGGTGCCAGTTGGCGGGCCAGCGCCTCCGCGGCCTCGTAACTCAGCAGGTCCGGCAGGCCCTCGTAGACCAGCCCGTGGCCCGACTCCAGCTGGAGCGAGTGCGGGTGGACCACCACGGAGAGCCCGCCGCGGCCACCGGTCACCTCTCCCGGCACGACCTCGATGACCGTGACGCCCTGTACGCCCTCGGGGGAGGCCAGCACCGACATCGGCGGAACCGACTCCCCGTCGAGCACCACCACGATGTGCGGCTGGTCCATCAGCGGCTGCCCGCCCGCCTGGAAGCGGGGGCGGCCTTCGAGACGGGCCCCCAGCAGCTCCTCCAGCTCCGTGGAGCTCGTCGAGATGAGCCGCCGGCTGCCCGCCCCGTCCGTGGAGCCGTGCAGCTGGACGTGCGGGAGCCACTTCGCCCACTCCCAGTGCGGCGACGACCGCCGGTCCGCGGCGATCGCCACGACCAGGTCCTCGGGGGAGTGGAGCGAGGCGAGCGAACCGATGAGCGCGCGGGCGGAGGAACGTACGGAGTCGGGGTCGCCGCTGACCGTCACGTGGTAGAAGGCGCGGAGCGAGACGGCCATCGGCAGCCCGTCCAACGACGAGTGGGTGTTGAGGAACTGCTGCATCGCCCCGGCGGTCAGCGGTTCCAGCTCGTCCACCGGCGCGGTCTGCGGCGGAACGAGCGGGGTGGCCAGCTCCTGGTTGCCCAGGCCGATGCGGACCTGCCCGAAGTCGACGTCGGCGACCCGGCGCTCCCACACCCTGCTGCCCTCGGCGACCAGCGCCCACAGCTGCTCGGGGGAGGGGTGCAGATAGAACTGGGCGTCACGCTGGAGGCGGGCCGTCCGCAGAACCTCGCGGCGGGTCTGGGTGAGGTACTTCAGGTAGTCGCGCCGCATGTCGGCGAGCTGCCCCTGCGTACCGCGCCGGTGACGGACCAGCATCGAGATCGCCATGGCGACCGTCGACGCGATCATGATCATGCCCATGATCCGCATGATCGGGTTCGGCGTCATGAAGAAGAAGACCACCGAGCCGCCCATGCCGAGCATCGGCAGCAGCTGCATCATCGCGCCCTCCTGCTGCCCGCGCGGCAGCTCCGGAGGAGGTTGCAACTGCACCTCGGCGTCCGGCACTTCGGAGGGCAGCGCGCGCGGAGGGCGCTTGACCACGATGTGGCTCACAACTCACCAATTCCCTTGCCGGACAGATCTGTTCCTCTCGGCGCCCCCGTGGCGACGGGCTCCGCCCGGGCAAAGATCCTACTGACGGAGCAGCCGGACGGAGAGCGGTAGGGTAGCGCGACGCGTGTACGCACCCGCGAACTACCGCCAGAAAAACGGTCATTCGGGACGGGCTGCGAAGACTCACGCCTCAGCGGAGAGACATGGCAAGCGAGGTCTCGGCGGAGAGACGGCTCTCGGCGGAGACACATCGCGACGAGGGGGAGCGACAGGTGACCACGACGGCCCGAGCGGCGACCACCGGACCCGGCCGGACCGGCCCAGGGGTTCCGGCCGGCAACGGAACCGGATTCTGCAGGGTGACCGTCGTCGCCCCCGACGGCCGCGTCGACGTCGCCCTCCCCGAGGACGTCCCCCTCGCGGACCTCTACCCGGAGGTCCTCCGGCTCTCCGGGCAGAGCCCCGCCGAGGGGGCACCCGTCGGCTACCACCTCGTACGCCGCGACGGCACCGTCCTCGAGAGCGGACGAACCCTGTCCGCCCAGCGCATCCTCGACGGCGAGCTGCTCTCCCTGCGCCCCTTCTCCGAATCGCTGCCGCCCGCCGTGTTCGACGACGTCTCCGACGCCGTCGCCTCCGCCGTGGCCCGCGACCGCACCCTCTGGGGCGACGCGCTGATGCGCGGCTCCGGCCTCTTCGGCGGCTCGGTGCTGCTCGCCCTCCTCGGCTTCGTCCTGTGGACCGCCGACCCGCTGCACGACATGCACGGCCTCCCCGGCGTCATCGCCGCGGTCGCCGCCGTCCTGCTGCTCGCCCTCGCCGGAGTGCGCGCCCGGGTGTACGAGGACCGCGGCTCGGCCGTCGCCCTCGGCACAGGCGCCCTCGTCAACGGAGCCGTCGCCGGGTCCGGCCTGCTGCCGCTGGGCGCGGGCGAGGGGATCGGCCGCCTCCAGTTCCTGCTGGCCTGCGTCGCCGTCCTCGTCGTCTCGGTGATCCTGGTGATCGTCGCGCCCACCGGCGACGGGCCCTTCGTCGCGTTCGTCTTCGCCTCGGCCGTCGGCGTGCTGGTGACCTTCGCCGCGATCCTCACCGACCTCGAACCCACCGAGACCGCGGCCGTCTGCGCCCCGCTCTCCGTCGGAGCCCTCGGCTTCCTGCCCGGTCTCTCCACCCGCTTCGCCCGCCTGCCCATCGGCTTCGAGCCGCCCCGCACCACCAGTGGCGACTACGGCACCGCCGAACACGCCCCCCAGGGCCCGGTCGACGCGGTGAAGATCGCCGCCCAGGCCCGGCGCGGCCACGAACTGCTGCTCGGCCTCGCCGGCGGCTGCGCCATGGTCGCCGTCGCGGGCGCGGCCGTCCTCGGCTTCTCCGCGGACGTCTTCGGACAGCTGCTGGCCCTGGCCACCGGCTGCGCCATGCTGATGCGCGCCCACCTCTTCCGCTACACCGCACAGGTCGCCTGCGCGCTGGCCGCGGGCCTCGGCGCACTGGTGCTGCTCGGCCTCGGCCTCTGCCTGCGCCCCCCGGCGGGCATCATGATCGACGCCCTGCGGGGCGATACCGCGGCGCTCGACATCCGTACGATCTGGCTCACCGCGGCCGTCGCCGCGACCGCCGCGGTGATCACCGCCATAGGGCTCATCGTGCCCCGCAAGGGGGTCACCCCGTTCTGGGGCCGCTTCCTGGAGGTCGCCGAGGCGTTCGTCCTGCTGACGCTCCTGCCCCTGTGCCTCGCCGTCTTCGACGTCTACACCTCGATCAGGTCCCTCACCAGCTGATTCGCGCGTCCCCAGGGGGCCGCTCCCGCCTGCGCGGGGGTGGACGGCGGGGGCGCTGCCCGGCGGCTGGTAGTCTGTGCGGTGGCCGTTTGTGTACGCGTCCCCGGTTCCTTCTGGGGGCAGCGCCCATCGGACCTTCGCCTCCGAGTCACGGAAGCTCCCCTGAGATCAAGACCAGGGGCACTCGTGGGCGCATCGAACACCACAGAGGAGTACGCGTGCCGCTCGACGCCGCTACGAAGAAGCAGATCATGTCCGAGTTCGCCCAGAAGGAGGGTGACACCGGTTCCCCCGAGGTTCAGGTCGCCATGCTCTCCCGCCGGATCTCGGACCTGACGGAGCACCTCAAGACGCACAAGCACGACCACCACTCCCGTCGTGGTCTGCTGATCCTGGTCGGCCAGCGTCGCCGCCTCCTGCAGTACCTGGCCAAGAAGGACATCCAGCGCTTCCGCGCCCTCGTCGACCGCCTCGGCATCCGCCGCGGTGCCGCCGGCGGTGCCAAGTAAGCACGCTGTGAGAGGGAGCGGCGCCCACTTCCCGGGGGCCGCTCCCTTTGCCGTACGTGCGCTACCGGGGGCAACCTCAGTAACCTGGACGTGGGCACCACAGGCAGTACCGCACCACCCGTACCACCGCACCACCCGCACGACGCGACACAACTGAACGGCACGAGGAGAAGCGCACTCCCGCAGCCGCCGGTCCTCGGTAGTGGCACCCGGGAAAGAACGCCCGGGGGCTTCGATCGAAGACCGGCCCGCACACCAGGTGCGCTTCTCCACGCACCGTCCTCCGCCACACGGGCGGGAGGACGAAAGACGATGATGACGACGAGTATGGAGAAATCACTAGTGGAGAACGAGACCCACTACGCCGAAGCCGTGATCGACAACGGCACCTTCGGCACCCGCACCATCCGCTTCGAGACGGGCCGCCTGGCCAAGCAGGCCGCCGGCTCCGCCGTCGCGTACCTGGACGACGACACCATGGTGCTGTCGGCCACCACCGCTTCCAAGCGGCCCAAGGACCAGCTCGACTTCTTCCCCCTCACGGTGGACGTCGAGGAGCGGCAGTACGCCGCCGGCAAGATCCCCGGCTCCTTCTTCCGCCGCGAGGGACGCCCCTCCGAGGACGCGATCCTCACCTGCCGGCTGATCGACCGGCCGCTGCGCCCCTCCTTCAAGAAGGGCCTGCGCAACGAGATCCAGATCGTCGAGACGATCATGGCGCTCAACCCCGACCACCTGTACGACGTGGTCGCGATCAACGCCGCCTCGGCTTCCACGATCCTGGCGGGTCTGCCCTTCTCCGGCCCCATCGGCGCCACCCGCGTCGCCCTGATCAAGGGCCAGTGGGTCGCGTTCCCGACGCACACCGAGCTCGAGGACGCCGTCTTCGACATGGTCGTCGCGGGCCGTGTCCTGGAGGACGGCGACGTCGCGATCATGATGGTCGAGGCCGAGGCCACCGAGAAGACCTTCCAGCTCGTCAAGGACGGCGCCGAGGCCCCCACCGAGGAGGTCGTGGCAGCCGGTCTGGAAGCCGCGAAGCCCTTCATCAGGTCCCTCTGCAAGGCGCAGTCCGAGCTGGCCGCCAAGGCCGCCAAGCCGGTCGGCGACTTCCCGGTCTTCCTGGACTACCAGGACGACGTCCTCGAGGCCCTCGCCAAGGCCGTCTCCACCGAGCTCGCCAAGGCGCTCACCATCGCCGGCAAGCAGGACCGCGAGGCGGAGCTCGACCGCATCAAGGACATCGCGGCCGAGAAGCTCCTCCCGGCCTTCGAGGGCCGCGAGAAGGAGATCTCCGGTGCCTACCGCGCGCTGACCAAGAAGCTGGTCCGCGAGCGCGTCATCAAGGACAAGGTCCGCATCGACGGCCGCGGCGTCACGGACATCCGTACGCTCGCCGCCGAGGTCGAGGCCATCCCGCGCGTGCACGGCTCGGCGCTCTTCGAGCGTGGCGAGACCCAGATCCTGGGCGTCACCACCCTCAACATGCTCCGTATGGAGCAGCAGCTGGACACCCTCTCCCCGGTGACCCGCAAGCGCTACATGCACAACTACAACTTCCCGCCGTACTCGGTGGGCGAGACCGGCCGCGTGGGCTCGCCCAAGCGCCGCGAGATCGGCCACGGAGCGCTCGCCGAGCGCGCCATCGTCCCGGTCCTGCCGTCGCGTGAGGAGTTCCCCTACGCGATCCGCCAGGTCTCCGAGGCGCTGGGCTCCAACGGCTCGACGTCCATGGGCTCGGTCTGCGCCTCGACCATGTCGCTGCTGAACGCCGGTGTGCCCCTCAAGGCCGCCGTCGCCGGTATCGCCATGGGCCTCATCTCCCAGGAGATCGACGGCAAGACCCACTACGTCGCCCTCACCGACATCCTCGGTGCGGAGGACGCCTTCGGCGACATGGACTTCAAGGTCGCCGGCACCAAGCAGTTCGTGACCGCGCTCCAGCTCGACACCAAGCTCGACGGCATCCCCGCCTCGGTCCTGGCCGCCGCGCTGAAGCAGGCCCGTGACGCGCGTCTGCACATCCTGGACGTCATGAACGAGGCCATCGACGTCCCGGACGAGATGTCCCCGAACGCCCCGCGGATCATCACCGTCAAGATCCCGGTGGACAAGATCGGTGAGGTCATCGGCCCGAAGGGCAAGATGATCAACCAGATCCAGGAGGACACCGGCGCCGACATCACGATCGAGGACGACGGCACCATCTACATCGGTGCCCAGCAGGGCTCGCAGGCCGAGGCCGCCCGCGCTACGATCAACGCGATCGCCAACCCGACCATGCCGGAGGTCGGCGAGCGCTACCTGGGTACGGTCGTCAAGACCACCACCTTCGGTGCCTTCGTCTCCCTCATGCCCGGCAAGGACGGTCTGCTGCACATCTCGCAGATCCGCAAGCTCGCCGGTGGCAAGCGCGTGGAGAACGTCGAGGACGTGCTGGCCGTCGGCTCCAAGGTGCAGGTCGAGATCGCCGAGATCGACTCCCGCGGCAAGCTCTCCCTGATCCCGGTCGTCGAGGGTGAAGAAGACGAGAAGGACGACGCCTCCAAGTGACGTCCCGTAGTTCCGTGACGACGGCCCGCGCCTCCTCGAAGGCGCGGGCCGTCGCCCGTACCCAAACGCTTCTCAAGGGCACCAACGGCATCGGTACGGTCCGCCGTACGGTGCTCCCCGGCGGTCTCCGTGTCGTCACCGAGACCCTGCCCTCCGTACGCTCCGCCACCTTCGGGATCTGGGTCAACGTCGGCTCGCGCGACGAGACTCCGGTCCTGAACGGCGCGACCCACTACCTCGAACACCTCCTCTTCAAGGGCACCGGCAGGCGCAGCGCCCTGGACATCTCCTCCTCGATCGACGCGGTCGGCGGCGAGATGAACGCCTTCACGGCGAAGGAGTACACCTGTTACTACGCGCGGGTCCTCGACACCGACCTGCCGCTCGCCATCGACGTCGTCTGCGACATGCTGACCGGCTCGCTGATCAGGGCCGAGGACGTCGACGCCGAGCGCGGAGTCATCCTCGAAGAGATCGCGATGACCGAGGACGACCCGGGCGACTGCGTGCACGACCTGTTCGCGCACACGATGTTCGGCGACACCCCCCTCGGCCGCCCGGTGCTCGGTACCGTCGACACGATCAACGCGCTGGACCGGGGCCGGATCGCCCGCTTCTACAAGAAGCACTACGACCCCACCCACCTGGTCGTCGCCGCAGCCGGCAACGTCGACCACGCCACGGTCGTGCGCCAGGTCCGCAAGGCATTCGACCGGGCCGGCGCGCTCTCGCGCACCGACGCCGTGCCGATGGTCCCGCGCGACGGCTCCCGCGTCCTGCGCACCGCCGGCAAGGTCGAGGTCGTGGGCCGCAAGACCGAGCAGGCGCACGTCGTCCTCGGTATGCCCGGCCTCGCCCGTACCGACGAACGCCGCTGGGCGCTGGGCGTGCTCAGCACCGCTCTCGGGGGCGGCATGAGCTCGCGCCTCTTCCAGGAGGTCCGCGAGAAGCGCGGCCTGGCCTACAGCGTGTACGCGTACACCTCGGGCTTCGCCGACTGCGGCCTCTTCGGCGTGTACGCGGGCTGCCGCCCGAGCCAGGTCCACGACGTCCTCAAGATCTGCCGCGACGAACTCGACAAGGTCGCGGCCGAGGGCCTGCCCGACGACGAGATCGCCCGCGCCATCGGGCAGCTCTCCGGTTCCACCGTCCTCGGCCTGGAGGACACCGGCGCCCTGATGAACCGCATCGGCAAGAGCGAGCTCTGCTGGGGCGAGCAGATGTCGGTCGACGCGATGCTGGCGGAGATCGCGGCGGTCACGCCCGACGACGTCCGCGCGGTCGCCGCCGAACTGCTCGGACAGCGCCCCTCGCTCTCGGTCATCGGCCCGCTCAAGGACAAGCAGGCGGACCGCCTCCACACAGCGGTCTCCTAGGCCGTGCTGTCAGGCGGGCTTCGACGACCCGTAACCCTCTCCCTTCGATCAAGGAAGCAGAGCACATGAGCAAGCTGCGTGTGGCCGTCATCGGCGCCAAGGGCCGCATCGGATCGGAAGCGGTACGGGCCGTCGAGGCCGCCGAGGACCTGGAGCTGGTGGCCGCTCTCGGCCGGGGCGACGCGCTGGAGGCCCTCACGGACGCCGGCGCCCAGGTCGCGGTGGAACTCACCCACCCCGACGCGGTGATGGACAACCTGGAGTTCTGCGTACGCAACGGCATCCACGCCGTCGTCGGCACCACCGGCTGGACCGACGAGCGCCTCGCACGCCTCACCGGCCTGCTGGACGAGTCCCCGGCGACCGGCGTGCTCATCGCGCCGAACTTCTCCGTCGGAGCCGTCCTCACCATGAAGTTCGCCCAGGCTGCCGCGCCCTGGTTCGAGTCGGTGGAGGTCATCGAACTCCACCACCCGAACAAGGCCGACGCGCCCTCCGGCACCGCGACCCGGACGGCCCAGCTCATCGCTGCCGCCCGCGCGAAGGCCGGACTCGCGCCCCAGCCGGACGCCACCGCGACCGGGCTGGAAGGCGCCCGGGGCGCGGACGTGGACGGCGTCCCGGTGCACTCCGTACGGCTGCGCGGGCTCCTCGCGCACCAGGAGGTGCTGCTGGGCGGCGAGGGCGAGACCTTCACCCTGCGCCACGACTCCCTGCACCACAGCAGCTTCATGCCCGGCATCCTGCTGGGAGTCCGCCGCGTGGTCACCACTCCCGGCCTCACCTTCGGGCTGGAACACTTCCTCGATCTGAACTGACGGTCCCCGCCATGCGCGCAAAGATCTCGTACTTCGTCACCGCCGCCGTCCTGGTCTTCTACTTCGTCCTGGCCGGCAGCAGGGGTCTGCTCCTCATCCGGCACGGCACCCTGATCACGGTCACCTTCGGGGTGGCGGTGCTCATCCTGCCGGTGATCGGCGTCTGGTTCCTCTGGAAGAACACCCAGTTCGTGGCGAGAGCCAACGCGCTCGCGGCCGAGCTGGAGGCGGAGGGCGGGCTGCCCGTCGACGAGCTCGTGCGGACCCCGTCCGGCCGGATCGACCGGGATTCCGCCGACGCGGTCTTCGCCCGCCGCCGGGAGGAGACCGAGGACGCGCCGGACGACTGGCGCTGCTGGTTCCGGCTGGCCGTCGCTTATCAGGACGCCCGCGACACGCCCAGGGCACGCAAGGCGATGCAGCGCGCCATCGCCCTGCACGCCGACAAGCCGGTACGCGCCGCCTAAAGGCCGTGGCCGATCATTCCCGTCGGGCGGGCGAATGATCGGCCACGGCCCGGCGGTGCCGTACCGGCTTGTCACCCCGGATCACCGGGGGTCGCGCGGGAACGTCTCGAACGGGGAGCGAACGGGAGCGGCGCCTCAGCGCCGGTACTCGTCCGCCCACGCCTCGATGGAATCCGTGGCGCGGTCGAACGCCTCGGACCGGGACAGGAAGTCCGCGTCGTGGTCCGTCATCAGCGGCGGCAGCGAGCCGTCGCCCCGACGGGCCACGATCAGGGCCTGTCCCTGCACGGTCCGGGGAAGACCGAGCCATTTCACCGGCTGCTGGACCGTACGGACCGTTCCGGTCCGGCTCCATGCCACCGTGGTGGTGCGGAAGAAACCGACCCGGCGTACGCCGTGCCGGCTCACCCAGGCGCCGACGCGCAGCAGCCGCAGCGCGCAGGCGATCACCACCGCGGCGAGCGTCATGCAGAGCAGTGCGCCCGAAGGCTCACCGGCCACACCGATGATCATCGCCGCGAAGAGGACGAACGACGCCAGCAGCAGCAGCCCCGCCGCCGCCGAGACCCGCCAGGGCCCGGGACGGTAGGGGCGCCGCCAGCTGTCGTGATCGTCGAACGGCAGCGCGACGTCCTCCGCACCCGCGTCGAACGCGCGGTCGGCCGTCAGGAAGGGCAGGGGCACGACTGATCCTCACTCACAAGCACGCTCGATATTGCTGTGCCCGGTGAGGCTACCGACGGCCTCCCGCTCCGACCACCCCAGGGGGCCGTACGAGTCAGCGATCCTGGGACGCTTCGGACTTCTGGTGGTGTGCGGGTGCCTGGTCGGGATCGAGCGCGGGCAGCCCGAAGAGGAGCGAGCCCACGAGACCCGCCACCACGACGAGCCCCACGAGGGAGCGGCCCGCCAGCTCGGAGACGCTGGCGCGTTCCCGGGGCGGCGGAGTGACATTGCTGCGGAACCGCTCGGCCTCGGCTACGAATGAGAACGGGACGGATTCACGCCGGCGGAACATGAGGAAAATCTCCTTGGGGCTGAGCGAAGAGAGCTGTGGTGAACGTGCTGCTGCAGTGTCAGACGCGCGGAACGCCGAATCGGTGCCCCATCTGCCGGTCCGTTCGGAGTTTTCCCCGGACCGGGCGCGGTACGCGGCCCCGTAGAGTGGACGCCGCCCGAGCGAAGCAAATGGAAGGACCCCGCCGGTGACCGACACCCCCGAGCCCGCGAAGCCCAGTTTCCGCAGCGATGTCACCGTCGAACTGGTGAAACACGCCGCGGGCGATGCCGACGTCCTGTTCGCCGCCCGCGTGTCGACCGCGGGGGAGCAGTCGCTGGAGGAGGTCACCAAGGATCCGGAGCGTTCCAAGGGTCTCATCAATTATCTGATGCGCGACCGTCACGGCAGCCCTTTCGAGCACAACTCGATGACGTTCTTCATCAGCGCCCCGATCTTCGTGTTCCGCGAGTTCATGCGGCACCGAGTCGGCTGGTCGTACAACGAGGAATCGGGCCGTTACCGGGAGCTCCAGCCCGTCTTCTACGTCCCCGGCGAGTCGCGCAAGCTGGTCCAGCAGGGCCGCCCCGGCAAGTACGAGTTCGTCGACGGCACCGAGGCGCAGGCGGACCTCACGGGACGCGTCATGGAGGACTCGTACCGCCAGGCGTACGACGCCTACCAGGAGATGCTCGCCGCCGGTGTCGCCCGTGAGGTGGCCCGGGCCGTCCTGCCCGTCGGCCTCTTCTCGTCGATGTACGCCACCTGCAACGCGCGCTCGCTGATGCACTTCCTCGGCCTGCGCACCCAGCACGAACTGGCGACGGTTCCGTCCTTCCCGCAGCGCGAGATCGAGATGGTCGGTGAGCGGATGGAGGAGCGTTGGGCGCGTCTCATGCCCCTCACTCATGCCGCCTTCAACAAAAACGGACGGGTAGCCCCGTAGGCGGTGTCCGTATTGCGGCGTTTCATGAAGTTCATCTAGGCTGATCAAACGGACCCGGCACTGCTTGAACCCCCGAGCAGGCAGTGCCGGGTTCCACGATCGACGTTCCCCTGGGGGACATCCCGGGCCGAGCAACGAGTAGCGTGTTCCCCATGGCTCCGATCTCCACTCCGCAGACCCCCTTCGGGCGGGTCCTCACCGCTATGGTCACGCCCTTCACGGCGGACGGCGCACTCGACCTCGACGGCGCCCAGCGGCTCGCGACCCACCTGGTGGACGCCGGAAACGACGGCCTCGTCGTCAACGGCACCACCGGCGAGTCGCCCACCACCAGCGACGCGGAGAAAGACCAGCTCGTACGAGCCGTACGCGAAGCGGTCGGTGACCGCGCCCACGTCGTCGCGGGCATCGGCACCAACGACACCCGCCACAGCGTCGAGCTCGCCCGCGCCGCCGAGCGAGCGGGAGCCCACGGCCTCCTCGCGGTGACCCCGTACTACAACAAGCCGCCGCAGGAGGGCCTGCACCGGCACTTCACCGCGATCGCCGACTCCACCGGCCTGCCGGTCATGCTGTACGACATCCCCGGGCGCAGCGGCGTACCGATCGAGACCGAGACCCTGGTCCGGCTCGCGGAGCACCCGCGGATCGTGGCCAACAAGGACGCCAAGGGCGACCTCGGCCGGGCCGGCTGGGCCATCGCGCGCTCCGGCCTCGCCTGGTACTCCGGCGACGACATGCTCAGCCTCCCGCTGCTCTCGGTGGGCGCGGTGGGCGTCGTCTCCGTCGTCGGCCACTTCGTGACCCCGGACATGCGGGCGCTGATCGAGGCGTACCTCGGCGGCGACGTGCAGAAGGCCATCGAGATCCACCAGAAGCTGCTCCCCGTCTTCACCGGGGTGTTCCGCACACAGGGCGTCATCACCACGAAGGCCGCCCTGACCCTCCAGGGCCTCCCGGCCGGCCCGCTGCGCCTCCCGCTGGTGGAACTCACCGCACAGGAGACGGCACAGCTCAAGGTCGACCTGGCCGCCGGTGGGGTAGAGCTGTAACCACGGACTTCACAACTGAATACGCGAGGAAAGCTCGCACGCGTTCATCCCCTGACAAGAGCAAGTGCACGAATGACACACGCGCCACGTGCCCAAGCGGTACGTGGCGTGCGTGGTAAGGAGAGTCTTTTGAGTCATCCGCATCCCGAACTCGGTACGCCGCCGAAGCTGCCGAAGGGCGCCCTGAGGGTCACCCCTCTCGGCGGCCTCGGCGAGATCGGCCGCAACATGACGGTCTTCGAGTACGGCGGCCGCCTGCTCATCGTCGACTGCGGCGTCCTCTTCCCCGAAGAGGAGCAGCCGGGCATCGACCTGATCCTGCCGGACTTCACCACGATCCGGGACCGCCTGGACGACGTGGAGGGCATCGTCCTCACGCACGGCCACGAGGACCACATCGGTGGCGTGCCGTACCTGCTGCGCCTGAAGCCCGACATCCCGCTGATCGGTTCCAAGCTCACGCTCGCGCTGATCGAGGCGAAGCTCCAGGAGCACCGCATCCGCCCGTACACCCTCGAGGTCATCGAGGGACAGCGGGAGCGCATCGGTGTCTTCGACTGCGAGTTCATCGCGGTCAACCACTCCATCCCGGACGCCCTCGCGGTCGCCATCCGCACTCCTGCGGGCATGGCGGTGGCCACCGGCGACTTCAAGATGGACCAGCTCCCGCTGGACGGCCGGCTCACCGACCTGCACGCGTTCGCGCGGCTCAGCGAGGAGGGCATCGACCTGCTCCTCGCCGACTCGACGAACGCCGAGGTCCCGGGCTTCGTCCCGCCGGAGAAGGACATCTCCAACGTCCTGCGCACGGTCTTCGCCAACGCGCAGAAGCGGATCATCGTGGCGAGCTTCGCCAGCCACGTCCACCGCATCCAGCAGATCCTGGACGCGGCCCACGAGTACGGTCGCCGGGTCGCCTTCGTCGGCCGCTCGATGGTCCGCAACATGGGCATCGCCCGTGACCTGGGGTACCTCAAGGTACCGGCCGGGCTCGTCGTCGACGTCAAGACGCTCGACGACCTCCCGGACGACGAGGTGGTCCTCGTCTGCACGGGTTCGCAGGGGGAGCCCATGGCCGCGCTGTCGCGCATGGCCAACCGCGACCACCAGATCCGGATCGTCCAGGGAGACACGGTCATCCTGGCGTCGTCGCTCATCCCGGGCAACGAGAACGCGGTGTACCGCGTGATCAACGGCCTGACCCGCTGGGGCGCCAACGTCGTCCACAAGGGCAACGCCAAGGTGCACGTCTCGGGCCACGCCTCGGCCGGCGAGCTGCTGTACTTCTACAACATCTGCAAGCCGAAGAACCTGATGCCGGTACACGGCGAATGGCGCCACCTGCGGGCCAACGCCGAGCTCGGCGCGCTGACGGGTGTCCCCAAGGACCACATCGTCATCGCGGAGGACGGCGTGGTCGTCGACCTCATCGACGGCAAGGCGAAGATCGTCGGCAAGGTCCAGGCCGGCTACGTCTACGTGGACGGGCTCTCCGTCGGCGACGTCACCGAGACCTCCCTCAAGGACCGCCGCATCCTCGGTGACGAGGGGATCATCTCGGTCTTCATCGTGGTCGACACCAACTCCGGCAAGATCGTGGGTGGCCCCCACATCCAGGCGCGGGGCTCCGGCATCGAGGACGCGGCGTTCACCGCCGTCGTGCCGAAGATCGAGGAGGCATTCAACAAGTCGGCCCAGGACGGCGTCATGGAGCCGCACCAGCTCCAGCAGCTGATCCGTCGCTCGGTGGGCAAGTGGGTCTCCGACACCTACCGCCGGCGCCCGATGATCCTCCCGGTCGTCGTAGAGGTCTGATCTCACCGGCAGCCCCCCTGGAGCGGGGTGCCTCGATTTGCATCGAGGCACCCCGCTCCAGTACGTTTGGATCTCCTCCGAGCGGGAAGCAGGTCGCGCACTCGTGCGCGGAAGCAGGCCCGGGTCGGGTCGGATCGGAAATTCCGACTCAGAATCTCTGATAACGTCGGACCCGCCGAAAGGCAAAGGCCTCCGACAGGCCGCCGGAATTACTTTCGGACCGGAAACGGAACGGAAACAAGTCTGGTAAGGTCGGACTCGCCGGAAAGGGAAACGCGAAAGCGAAGAACTGGAAAGCGAAAACCGCTTGACCCGCTTCGACCGGGAATCGGACATGAAAGTGTCTGATAGAGT
>NZ_JBIAJC010000012.1:0-209712 GCF_042871745.1 Streptomyces sp. NPDC005576
GCTCCAGCACCCCCCACCATCAAGACCACCCACCAAACTGAGAAACCCCAGTTCACAGGCACACCAACAACTCAGAAGTTCCGAGCGACGACAGGCAGCGCGAGCTCCTGGAGGCGGTCGGCGTCGCATCGCTGCCCCCGGAGCAGGCCGAGCCCGCCAAGGCTCCTGGGAAGGCTGTGAGCGCCTTCGAGAGGGGTGTGGCGGCCCTGGCGCAGTACAAGGCCCGGGAAGGGTCTGTGAAGGTCCCCAGGGCCCACGTAGAGCGGCTTGAGGACGGGAGCGAGGTGAAGCTCGGGGTGTTCCTAAGCAACAGCAAGAGCCGCCGGGACAAGCTGACCGCCGACAAGCTCGCGGCGCTGGCCGGTCTCGGACTGGAGTGGGCGGCATGAGCACCGAGCAGCCCGGCGCCGACGCGTACGGCCAGGAGCTGGCCCGCATCAGCCAGCACCAGCACATGGCCACGACGACGGCACGGATCACGGTCTTCTGGGCCTTGGCCGCCGTCGGGATCGGACACGGGCAGGCCAACGCCATCGTGTCGAAGCTGGAGGCCGGCGCGGTCGCCGACGCCCCCGCCTGAGTCTCCGAGAGCAGCGCCCCGCACGGATCCGAGCCGCAGCTCGAGGACGGCTGGCGCGCCGGACCCCGCGACGTCGCCAGCTACCTGCTGCGCATCGCCGACACCACCGCCCAGGCGCAGTGCGGGTACGCCGCGTCCAGTGCGATGTTGGTATCCCGTCAGCCGGCCGCCCCTGCCCCGTAGGGGGCTCACGTGGAGAAAGCTGCCCCGGCCCGGGCCGGGGTGCTGGGCGCGAAGGTTGTCCTGGCGGCGGCGGAGCGGTTCCCGTTGGCCCTGGCCGCGCCCGGCGAACGGCACTGGCCGGACGGGGAGTTCCTGGACGTCGCGCTCGGCGCGGTGCGCGCCGAGGAACACGAGGGGTACATCGAGTGCTCGGAGAGCGCAGGAGGGATCTGCAACGGGCCCATTCTGCAATATCCGTTGCCCTGCTGTCAGTGCTCACCTTTACGATGCGCACAGATCCGTCCACCTGGAGTGAGGAATTCCCGTGCCGAAGCGCGTGTTCATCAGCTTTGACTACGACTATGACAAGGCTCTCAAGGACTTCCTGATCGGGCAGGCCAGGCACCCTGACTCGCCTTTCGAGATCCACGACTGGTCGATCAAGGAGGCTTCACCCGACTGGAAGGCCAAGGCGCGCCGCAGGATCAGGGCCTCGGACATCGTCATCGTCATGTGTGGTGACCATACCGACACCGCTGTGGGCGTGGCCATCGAACTTGAGATCGCCCAGGAGGAAGGAGTCGAGTACTTCCTCCTGAACGGTTACAGCGGCAAGACCGGCAAGAAGCCGACTACCGCGAAGGCCAGCGACAAGATCTACAAGTGGGAGTGGAACGCCCTCAAGGCCCTTGTCGGCGGGGCCCGATGACCACGCCCTCCGGGGAACCGAGTCCGCCCGAGCCTGATCATCGAGCAGAGGTCCTCGAGCTCTACAAGCTTGCCGTGGAGATGGCCGACCGTGTCTCCGCGCGCCGGGGAACCGCCAATGCCTTCTTCCTCTCCGTCCAGACCGCCTTCATCGGCCTCGTTGGCTTCGGGTTTCCGAAGCTGGCGGGGTCTCCCTGGTGGGCAGCAACCGCCGTGGCCTTGGCGGGAGTGACGCTTTCCGCTACATGGTGGCTGCAGCTCCGAAGCTATCGGGACCTCAACACGGCGAAGTTCCAGGGCATCAACAAGATCGAGGACCGGCTACCTGTCAGGATCTTTGCCGATGAGTGGGAAGCACTGCGTCGGGACCCGATCGCGGGCTGGCGCAAACGCTACGCTGAGCTGGGCACGTCTGAGCGCGTCGTGCCACTGGTCTTTGCCGTGGCGCATGTATTGCTGCTTGCGGGCACACTGACCGCGTGACCTACCTCGATCCCTACGCCGCCCTCATCCGTTCCTGCCTTCCCGACGAAGCTGAACCCCCCAAAGGCTCTGCAGCCCTGTTCCGGATCTATGCAGTGCTACTGAGAGCCAAGGGCGAGCACGTGACCGATGAGGACGTCCACGACGCCTGGTCCGCTTGGATGCAGACGGTGAATGACGCGCATGAAGCACTGGTCCCTTTCCACGATCTCGACCCGGCAACCCGCGCCTTCGACGCGCCCTACACGGAGGCCATTCGAGCAGCTGCTCGGGAGCTCAAGAACGGGCCAGATCACTAGAAAAGCCCCAGCTTGGGGGGCGTCGTGGCCGTCGCCCCCCAAGCTGGGGCCCGTTCCTCCCCGAGCAGCGGGAGCGGCTTTCTGCGAGACCTCGGGGCGCAATAGCTCCCCGGGGTCTCGTCGCGCGGGCGCCGGCTCAACCGCCGCTCGGGTTGGCCCTTCCTGCAGCGGCCGGGGACGGCTTCCAGGCGGGTCAAGGCGTTCGTAGAGGGCGTGCACGGTACGGGCGCCTGCGTTGTCGCAGCTCACAAGGCCCTCGCACAGCGGAGCTCGGCGGCGACGGCGCGGGCGGTGAAGTCGACGCTACGCAGACTCATGGATGCGCTCATCAGGGATTTGACTGCTGGGCCGGCACGGCGCGACACGGGCTGTATCACCGGTGGCGGCCAGGACGGTACCGGTCGAGAACCGGTTTGAGCCCATCCTCCATGGCCCCTCGGGCAACTCCACCCAATACCCTGCGTGCTTTGAAGAGCACGAAATGCGAGGACCAGTCGGCGTCGAAGTACACAGCGCCCTTCAATGTGAGCTCGGCCGAAGGCTCACTGTCGGGATAGGGCGGCAGGACGGGCGGTGCCCAAGCAGGCTGCCCCGGTCGTGCTGCGTCTTCCCGCGGTGGTGCCGCCTGGGCTCGGAACGTCTCGTACGCCTCGCGACTGGCTACCAGAAGAACGAGCCGTTTCGCGGGGAGCAGCCGTGTCGCCTCGCTGAATTCCCACAGGAGTCCTGGGCCCAGTCCTACCGCCATCATCACGAGCCGCGCTCGCCCCATCAAGTCCCGGACGGTGTCCTGCCAGTCGTCGATCGGCAGATACAGCCGCCGGGCACCGACCAGAGGGAGTCTCTCCCCGGGGCGTCCCACCGCGACCATCGGTGCCACCGACTCCAGTGCCTGTGCCAGTTGCTCCTCCTCGGTCAGTGAGGACAGGCTCAGGTCCGACATCACGGCGCCCGGCCCGGGGGCGGGGCGTCGGGTCTCCTCCAGCGCCGTCCGCGGGATGTCGTCCTCGAAGGACCTCAGGTAGAGCGTGAACGAGTTTCTGCGGAGTTCTCCCGGGGACTCGATTATCTCCGCGAGGTGCTGCCGTCCAAGGACGGCGAGACGACGCGCGCCGAACATCAAGGTCTGGGCGGAGACCACGACGAGGGGAACGAGGAGGTCGAAGTCCCACCAGGGCACCGGCAAATCATCCCCCCATCCGACGACCGCGTTGTACGCCATGATCGGCAGGAAAAGCCGCAGCCGGATGAAACCCTGCCCGCCCTGAGGACGTCGCAGCACCACGGCGCGTACCGCCCCGAACGCCGTGGCACCGGCCACGATCACAGCCGCGGCAACGACCGTCGCGTACCAGCAGGGGTCACGCAGGCCCAACGCATCGGCGATCATCTCGGCCTCAAGCCCATCCGCATTCATCCTGGACGGGGCACGGACGGCCTGCCAATGGTTGAGAGCGGCCATGGCCAGCCATAGTCCCGCAAAGCCCAGCGGTATGGCGGTGGCCAGGAGGAGCACCCCCTGCGCGCGGGACTGTCGGGGTATGACTGGCTGTAAGTCCCCCGTGCCCCCTTCGTCCGCTGGCGTCTCGGCGGGCCTCGACCGGTCTTTGCCCTGCTTCTTCCCCACTGCCTCGCCCCCGTCCGGAAATGCCCAAAGTCGCCCCCGGGCTGCCGACCGTTCCTATGCCATGGTGCCGAATCGACAGGACATAGGTAATTGGATTGAGGAACCGCGACAGGACTTGAGAGGAGACCAGGGAGGCCCCGGCGCAGCACAAGGCACGCAAAGGCCCTGTGAAGGTCCCAAGGGCCCACGTAGAGCGGCTTGAGGACGGGAGCGAGGTGAAGCTCGGGGTGTTCCTCAGCAACAGCAAGAGCCGCCGGGACAAGCTGACCGCCGACAAGCTCGCCGCGCTCGCCGGCCTCGGGCTGGAGTGGGCGGCCACGGAAGGAGCGGCGTGATGAGCACGAGCGACCAGGAGGCCCCGGAGCAGCGGGTGCAGGACGCCGTGCGGCGGCACGCCCGCACCAGGGCCTTCGCGGAGGCGGAGGACGTCATCACCGCTGTGCTGTCCGACCTCGGGGTGCAGGTGGCGCGGGCGCGGGTGGAGGCGTCGGAGACAGAGCCCGGTATGACTCGCCCGCCAACGCATCAGCGTCCTGTTCGCCATGCTCCGCGATGGCACCTTCTACGAATCCCGGACTCCGAAGGGCGTCGAGCTCGCCGCATAACCCCACCAGCCCGAGCCACCCCAAAACCGGCAGGGACGCCTTGGGAACGACGTAGAGGCACCCCCCACCGAGCGTTACCAGCCTCTGCGTGTCGGAGGTCAGAGCATCTCCCAGTCCGCCTGGTAGAAGCTGGGCTCGCTGATGCAGGTATCACCGGTCCGGGCTGTGCCGATGGACAGCTGGACGTCGGAGGGGGCTGCGGCGCCGCTGGAGGAGAACCTCAGCCAGGCATCCGAGGTGTCCTCGGCGTACTGGATGATCGCGGCGTCCAGGGTGGTCGGTTGGATGCCGGTAAGCGGGATCCCCCAGTGGTGGAGCTGAGGCCCGGTCCGCCCGTGTACGGTGACGCCGCCGAGCCGGGGCACCGGCCCTGCGTAGTGGGCACTGACCCCGGCTCCCGGGAAATGATCCGTCCTCAGGTCCCACACACCGGACTTCTTCCAGAACCAGAACGGGAACGCGCCCTCCCGGTGGGCAGGCTGCTCGCCCAAGACGGCAGCGACCTCGTACGAGCTCATCCCGAAGATGAGCGGCCCGACCTGCTGCATCGGCGTCCACTGCCACTGCGGCCGCTCCTCGTCGGGAACGACCGGCCACACGCCGGGACTGCGGGGCGGGATCCTGCCGTCGACGTCGCGCCAGTGAATGACCGGCTCGGACTCGTAGGGGTCGCCGGCGATACCCGGCCCACACAGCAGTGCCGACGTCACCAGCCCGTCCCTGCGAGTACCGTCCAGGCCGCAATCAACCGCAGTCCCCATCGACACCCCCCACGCCGCAACCTCCGGGTCGCCGCTGAAATTCACCCGGACCTCCACACCCTGCTCGCAGGCAAGACGGTGGATATCCCCCCACACCTCGGATGGCACCCGGTCGACCAACTCAACGTCGTCGACCCGTACGAACGGACCACGCAGGGCATCCACCGCGACCGCGGCCAGCAGCCCGTCATGGCCGTGGATGAACGTCATCCCCTCCCACTCGCCCGGGTACCGCGTCCAGAAGCCGCCACTGCCCGACCCCCGCCGATCGCTCGGCTCCGGTGAGACAAGCGCGTCCGCCACCTCGGTCTGGCTCATCCCGAACCGGACCGGCCCTACACCCACCAACGGATCCAGCACCCACCGCGGCCGCTCCTGCAGTTCCCTGCGCCCCCACGCCACCCCGACACCCTCCATACGCCAGCGGTCACGGACGCCTCCGCCCGTCGATCATGGAATGACCCTACGAGCTTCCTCTGACATTCAAGTCACCGCCAAGCATGTGAGGGTCGCCCGCAGCCGCCCACTGATACCGGCGCCGCCGGCCCCGCCCCTCTCGGACGGGCCCCACATCCAGCACTGACCAGCCAAAACAGCGTTCGGGCCGTTACACGCTAGCGAAACCCACAACGAACCCGGCCCCACTCAACACACAACCCCAGCTCACACACCAGGCCCACCCCCAACCAACCACTCGACTTCGCAGTGATCCCGCAACACCCCAGGCCAGCAAACCCCCCACCGAGCGTTAGGGGGCACTGGCCGGACGGCGGTGACTTCCTGGACGTCGCTCTGAGCGCGGTGCGCCCCGAGGAACGCGCGGGGTACATCGAGCGCCTGGAGGCGTTCGTGGAGCAGCACCGCGCCGCCTGGAGGAGATGCTGCGTACGCACGGGCCGGGCAGCAAGCCCGCCTCGCACGGCCGGTACGCGCTGATCGGACAGCCCGAGACCGTGGTCATCCTGGAGCGGATGGAGGCCGCCCCGTTCCTCCTGCGCGGGCTGTGGGAGGAAGAGCTGGAGATGGTCTTCCTGGACGACGTCGAGTACGTGTGGGGGCCGCGCACCCGCCTCAGCCGGTAAGCAGCCAGGAACGAGCGGCGGGGCCGGGCAGGGTGATCCTGCTCTGGCCCCGCTGGTGCCGGGTCAGCCGAAGTCGAGCGACTCCTGCGCGAAGGGGGCCGGGGCCTGGCTGGGCAGGGGCAGCGGAGCGCCGTCCGGCCGTGCGGCCTTCCACCGCTTGGCCAGCTCGTCCTTCCACCCCTTGGGCGGGGGCCACGAAACGCCCCAGGCGGCGAGTTGGTCTCGCTTCCATCCACCGGCGGGCGTGCGGGCGGCTTCGACTTCTTCGGGCGAGGGCAGTTCGGGCAGGTGTGATGAACGAGCGGCGCGCAGCAGTTGTCCCCCGGTGCTGGTGCGGAAGCGGGAGAGGTCGGCTGTCCCGTCCAGTCGGGCCCAGTCTCTTCCCATCGGAGCGCTCGCGGTCGTCGGGGGTTCCGTGCCGATGGGAGCGTAGGACACCTCGGCACTGTGTTCCCATGTGGTCGACTTCAGCGCGACAGGCTCGTCCATGACCTCCTGGGGCAGCTGAAGGATCCCGGCTTCGTGGAGGGCGCGAATGTAGTTCAGGAGCTCAATCGTTCCCACCATGGCCCATGCGACGAGGGGCACTGCGCCCCGGAACCGCTCGATCAGTCCGAAGGGGTCGCCTTCCTGTCGCCGTTCGGTGTCGTGGTGCACCACGTCCCCGTAGATCCAGGCCATGGCCAGCTGGTGTCGATCGAGGCTGTGGTCTTCGCCCGTGGCCGTGTCGCTGACCATGACCCAGTATCCGGCCTCCTCCGGCGTGGACGGCTCTACTCGCAGCCTCCATTCGGCTCGTGTGGCCTTTACCCATTCCGTCTCGTGCGGCAGGTCTCGGCAGAAGTAGCCCAGCGCCCCCAGCGCCTTCTGGTAGAAGCATGCGTCACCGTTGAGCAGGATCGGCCTGATGCGTGCGGCGGCGGACTCGACTACCTCCTCGGCCGGGAGTTCGTACCGGATTCGCACCTCGCCACCGTCAAGCTGGGCCACGGTCATCTGCGGCTGGATCAGGGCGACGAGCGCGTCCCAGTCAGCCGCGAGCGAGTGCTCTTCGACGCGGCGCGCACGTAGCACGAACGCCTCAAGGCATCGCTGGTGTTTCTCCTCAACGGTTCTCGGCTCCCTACTTGCCACTGCTTGCTCCCCCGTTCGTGGTCAGCCGTCAAAGGTCGGCTGGGGGAAACAGCATGACGCGGCGCCGCCTGAACGATCCACTCGTTTGATCACATGAACCTTGACCAGCCTCACCGAGCGTGTCCCCGGTTCTACACGCACGCCAGTTTGATGCTGTCGCGCCAGAGTGCATGGCATCGCACTGGTGTGCGTGTAGGACCGGGGATGTTGGCTTGCTCCCCCTCTGCGGGCTATGTGCTCGGAACCTGTCGAAACCCTGCGGCGATCTCAGGATGGCGTGCGGGCACCGTGTTCGGGCCGACGCGGACGTAGAACTCCGGGCGTCTCGAGTCACGGTCGCGGTAGGAGTACATCTGGCCCCCGCCGGAAACCTCGATCGCGAGAACCTTCTTGCCGTCGTGGTCGATCACGCGAGATTCGTACGGCGGCGCCGGCTCCACCGTGTCCCGGATCATGCCGACGACCGCGAGTTCCTGCTTGTCGACGGTCGGCTTCTCGGGCAGACCCACGATGTGCAAGTCGTCGCTGACGCCGATCAGCACGGTGCCACCGTTCTGCGATGCGAAAGCGGCGATGGTCTTCAGCATCTTCTTTCGCGAGTCGCCCTCTGGGACCTCCCGTTTGCACTCCAGGTACTTTCCCTCTCCGCTCGCCAGGAGGATGTCCAGCTCAGGACCTGATTCCTCCCAGACGACCGAGGCGTCGCGGGCGCGCCCGTATGCGGGAGCCGGGAAGTGGCGCCAGTCCAGCCACTGGTCCCCGCGGCGGAGCATCAGCAGGCTGTCGTGCGCGAGTCCGTGGCGCAGCTCGAAGTGGTAGGTGCCGGCACCGTAGATGGGCTGGGGCTGGTGGCCCGCCGCCGAGCTCAGTTCCAGTACGGCGCCGTCCAGGTCGTCGCCGTCCAGGTCGTCGCCGACGAGGTCGGCGGTCAGCAGGTCGGGCCCGATGGTGATCTTCTCAAGCCAGCCCCCGCGCTGCGGCTGGACGATACGCCACAGCTGCGAGCGATCTGCGTTGCTGTCGTGGGGGCGCTGGTAGAGGAAGGCGCTGAGGGCCTGGTCGAAGTTCAGGAAGGAAGGGCCGTCCCCGATCAGCAGGTCGTGGCCGGGCTGGGGCGTGTTGTGGTCCCGGCTGATGGTCCACTCGGTGCGCGGCCACGGTGTGGTCACCCGGCCCCACTGTTCCTGGCTGCGCAGCCGATAGGTGGAGGCGCTGGAGGACTGCGGGCCGGGCAGGACGACGCGGATGTCGTGGACGTCCTGGTCGTCACCGTGCAGCAGCGCGGCGGCCGTCGGACCGGGCAGGGGCAATTCCAAGAAGGCCGCCGTGCTGTAGCGCCAGGCTCGCTCCGTCACCGGGGTGTCGTCGTCCAAGGTGATCTGGCCATGGTGCAGTTGCCACTGATGTTCGTCGGCGACCAGTGCCAGCCGGACAATCACGGTGGTGCGCTCACTGACCATGGCTACCAGTTCGGCCGTGTCCGTCTGCCCGCTGTTGGCCATGTCTGACTTACCTCTCCCCGTAGCGTATGGAGCGCCGGACCAGGCGCTACGTCACGGCCCGAGCTCCCGAGCAGGCTACGCCGGAAGCGGGGAGCGGGAGCACGGACAGAGGCGATGACGGTGATAGCGCTGGGCGCCCGTCAGTATGCGTGGGCCTCGACGCCGACTTCGAGGAGCAGAAGGTCGTAGAGAGGTCCTGCGGGTTCGTTGCGGTAGGGGCCGGCGTAGGTGTAGCCGAGGCGGTCGTAGAGGGTGCGGCCGGCGGTGTTGTCCGGGCGGACCAGGAGCGAGGCGTAGTCGGGGCGGATGGCCTTGAGGAGTTCGGCGTGCAGGCGGGTGCCGATGCCCCGGGACTGGCGGGCGGGAGTGACGGCGAGTTCGCACAGGCCCATGAGGCGGCCCGCACGGACGTGTTCGGGGATCTCGGGGAGCAGCTCGGGGCCGTACCAGTACTCCGGTGTGCAGGGGAAGGCGTAGCCGAAGCCGACCATGGAGCCGTGCGTGTAGGCGGCGACCAGGGTGAAGCCTTCGTAGCGGAGGTGGCTGGTGATCTGGCGGTGGAGTGCGGCGGCGGACAGGCCGTCGGTGGAGGCCCCGGGGGTGTCGACGAGTTCGGGGTGGGCGTCGGACCAGATGTCGGCGATCGTGTCGAGCATGGGCGGGACCTGGCCGGGTCCGTAGGTGCGGATCACGACGTCTGTGCGGGTGCTGGTCATGCCGGTCCTCCTTCGGTGGCGGTGGTAGCGCGGTATTCCTCGATCCAGGACGCGACCGCGGGGACGCGGCCGTGGCGCTGGAGTGCGCCGGCGACGTTGTGCAGGGACTGCAGCAGCCGGTCGGAGCGCACTTCGGGGAGGAACGCGAGGACCCGGCCTGCAGCTTCGGCGGCTGCCTCCGGCTCGGGGCGGTCCCTCACCGCATGTTGGATGGCGACGTCAGCCGTGTACAGGGCGCGGTTCCGGGTGAAGGCGTCGCCGTGGAGAAGGACGGCCTGTTCGGCGCCGGCGGCGGCGCGTTCGTGCTGTCCGAGGTCGGCGCGGGCGAGGCTTTCGAGGCCTGCGAGTTCACCGGGCGCGTAGAAGTCGAGCCAGGCCAGGTCGGCGTCGGACGGGCCCTTGGCGTAGAGGGTGTGGGCGCGGACGATCGCCTTGTCGGTGGCGGTGGCGTCGCCCATCAGTGCCCACCCGCCGGCCTCGCGCATGTGGAACAGGGAGAGCAGCCGCGGGGAGCCGAGGTTGCGGGCGACGGCCTGGGCACCCTGCGCGGCGGCGATCGCCTCCCGGGGCCGTCCGGAGGCTTTGGCGAGGAGGGAGAGGCAGCCGAAGGCGTGTGCTTCGAGTGCGGGGTCGTCGGCGATCCTCGCTGCGGCGAGGGCTTCGCCGTACAGGGAGTGTGCGTCGGCGGAGCGGCCGGAGTCGTAGGAGAGCCATCCGGCGGCGATCGAGAGGGCGCCGGTCGCGGTGCGCAGCTTCGTCTCGGTGCTGCTGGTGTAGGTGCCGGACTGGAGCCACTGGTAGGCGGTGTGCAGGGCCTGGGACGCGGCGTGGCGCAAGGGTGCGGAGCCGTGGTCGTGGTCGTGGGCGTACAGGGTGGTGACGGCTGCGGTGACGGCCCGTACTTCGCGGATGCCGATCTTCCCCGGGGCCGGTCCGGTGGTGAGCGGGAGGGCCAGGAGGGCGGCGGCGCCGTCGAGGAGGAAGGCCCGCCGGTCCGCCGGGGCCGGTTCGTCCGGGCGCTCGTACGCACCGGTGAGGGACGGACCGGACCGGGCGTCCCGGGCGGGTGGAGCGGGGAGGGTGAAGCCGAGGTCGGTCATGCTCCGACCGTGGGTCATCTTCGTGAGGATGCGCTGGTAGACGGCGCGGGGGCACAGGACGTTGCCGTCTTCCCAGTCGGCGACCAGCCGCGGGCCACAGGCCACGTTCTCGCCCATCGCCTTGCCGGTCTCTTTGACCTTCTTCGCGAACTCCGAGCGGCTCATCTGGAACTCGAGTTCACGGACCGCGCGCAGCCGGGTATTGGGCGAGGGCTTGCTGGGGTGGTCGTTCATGCCGGCTCCGGGTCGGGTGCCGCGACCGTATCCCGTCCCGGAACTGCTCTGCCCAGGATTCGGCCCGGTTCACCCGGACTTGCATCGCTCTTTCATCGGCGTGACATCGCGTCCGCACGGCCGTTGCTGATTGGGTAATCGGTTACGTGACGTCTGATCAGGGAGATGGCGATGGCACCTGCTTCCATCGGAAGACCAGCCGACTCCGGAGAGCCTGCGGCCCCGGGATGGCGTGAGCTCGCCACGGTCACGGATGCCCAGCGGATCCGGTGGCGGGGGCACCGGGCCCGTACGCGGTGGGCGGAGTGCGGACGGGCGTGGGACGCGGTGGCCGTCGAACCGATGACCGCCGGCCTCGACGCGCTCACCGCGATGGGCGCGGGCACCCGCGACGGCTACCGGGTCCTGGTCGACCATCTCCGCGACCGGCTGTATGTCCTGGTGCCGACAGGCTCCCGCGACGTGTTCGCGGGCATCCCTAAGGTCCGCGTGCTGTCCGTGGGGCACCAGCTCCTCGCGCCGATCGTGCCGCAGGACGGCACGGCCGCCGCCGACTGGATCAGCCACCCGGACACCGGCACCCCGTCGGCGCTCGTTGCGGCCGCCCCGTTCGCCGACCGGTTACGAGAGCTCACCGCCCTCTCCTGCACGACGGCCGTGTCATGAACGGGCACACCGTGCTCTACGACCCCGAAGGCCGGATGGGCGCCCACCTCCCGCTCGACCGCACGACGCACGAGCACCTGCTCCAAGCGGTGCTGTCATGGACCGACCCGGATGCCTTGCGGCCTGACGACTACGAGCAGATCGGGCTGCTGCTGACCGGGGCAGCCCGCGCGGTCGCCGTCGACGTCCTCGGATACGCGAGCCGACTGCCGGACCACGACGGCCGGCGCCTGTTCACCGACATCGTGCTCGCGGACGCCGACGGACCCCTCGCGCAGCGCTCCCGCAACCTGAGCGGGGTGAAGACGAAGGCCGAGGTGCTGCGCGCGCTCTCCGGACGGCTCGACCGGCTCCACGACCTTGCTCCCCCCGCAGAGAAGACCAACACGGCCTCCCTCTGACCTCCGCCCGGTGCAACCTGCGAGGCTCGCCCACCGGCGGCGGCCGCGATGGTGCCTGGTTTGTACGGGTGGCCAGGGGCCGCGATGCCGGGGATCGGCGGCGGAGTCGCTCTAGCGTGCGGTCATGGTGCTGCGCTACACCGAGCCGGACATCGCACGCGACTGGAAGTGCATGACGATGATCCGGTTCCCGGCGTCAGTACTTGGCCGACGCACCGTCGGTCTTCTCGTCATCGGGCGCCTGTAGCCCCTCCACCAACTGGTCGATCTCCTGAGGAACCCAGTACAACCCGTCCAAAACCAGACCCCATGCCCGGTCCCGCAGCTCCTCCGGCACCTCGTTCTCAATCTTCTCGGCAAGTCTGTCGATCTTGGATTGGACGTCGTACTCGGTTCCCGTGGTCGGTGCGGTCACCACTGCCCACATCAGTCGGCCCGCCCCAGCCGCCACTCGGCCTATGCCTCCGAGCACCGATCCCACATCCATCTGCGCTCCATCCCTTGACGGTTGGTGTCCTGCCACAGCGAGAACTGCCTCAGTATGCGGGGCGGCATCCGCTGGGTACGGCCGCGAGCGGTCCGTGGTGTATCCGGCTCGGAACAGGGGGCCGTGGCACGAACTGTCGCCCCGGCCCCAGCGTTCCGCGTTTGCGGCGGATCAGCCGGTGTAGAAGGCCTGGAGCATGTCGTTGAGGTCGTCGAGAGTGTCTTCCTCGCTACTGATCCCGAAGGTGCTCAGCGTGCCGACGCACTCGGCGCAGTAGCGGCCGAGGCCGACGATGAGGTCGTAGAAACGCTCTTCGTCGTCCGTGAACATGCGGTACAGGAAGGCGGCGGTCTGCTGCACGCCCGGCGGGCCGGTCAACATCGTCTCGATCATCTTTACCGCGTCGCGCTCAGGAACCCCGTCCGGAAGGACAGACCTGAGCTGGGATATCAGCATTTCCAGGTCTGTCTCTCGCTCCTTAGAGAGCCAGAAGGTCAGGCCTGACGCCGCGCAACCCGCACCAGCGCTGAGCCGCATGAGGTGGTCGGTTCCGCCGGCCTTCATGTCAGCTTTCGCTGCCGCAAGTACGACGCGGCACACCGGGTCGTCAGCGCGCGAAGGCGCTGGTTGTACCCGAGGCTGCAGGGCTGCGCGTATCAGCTGCATCACGGGGTCGGGTAACGAGTTCATCGCATCATCCTCGCGCTTCCTCCAGCTCGCCGACGAGGATTCCTCAATCTGACCGCCTCGCCGCTGCCTCCCCTCGGGGCGAGGCAGCGGCGAGGCGCAGCTTCGTACCGGCGTTGCGTAGCGCACCACGGGCCCGGGAGGATGTGGATCCCCCTCGGGGCCGTGGTGTCTGTGGCTCCGGGCCGGTCAGTTCTCGCCGGCCGCTATGGCGGTGCGCCACGCGGTGGCTTCGGCGTCGGTCATGAACAGCACCTGCGTGGGGTGGGCGGTGGAGTGCTGCACGTTGTGGAAGCGACCCGGGCGGGTGCTGCTCTTCGGAACGGTGGCGACCTGCGGGGCGGCCTGGCTCCAGGTGCGGGTGGTGACCCGTCCCAGGAGCACAGTGGAGAACTGCTCGCGTCCCAGCCTGGGGCGGTAGTTCTGGGCGCCGGCGAGGATGTGGATGCGGGCCTCGCGGCCGGCGAAGAGGATCTCCTCGTACGCGTCGACGGCCGGGGACGTCTTCGCCTCGCCCGCCTGCCGGATGTTGTCCCAGTGGCGGGCCAGCTGCCGCAGGGTGTGGCCTGCGGACTCGAACACCACCGCCAGGTGTGGCAGGTCATCGGTTTCGCCGTTCTCGTCGACGTGGCGCGTCAGTTCGACGCGGAGGCCGAGAAGGGCGTCGTGGATGTCGGCGATGTCGCAGCGGTACGTCACCCTCTGCAGACCACGCGTCCACGACTGGGAGATGCGCTTGGTGTCGAGGACCAGGACGTCCCCGTCGTGGTGCAGGAACTGCGCGGCCAGGGTCCGCAGGACGGTGGAGGTGCCGCCGCCGGAGGCGGAGCAGACCAGGACGTGCGGCGAGTCGACGTCCAGGTCGACGCAGACCGGCTGCCCGTCGGTGCCGAGGCCGATGAGGACCTGGGAGACGGGCAGCGCTTCCAGCTGCTCGCGGACGCCCGGGTCGGTGAGGCGCAGCTGCTGCGGGACGGTGCTCTGGGTCTTCCACATGGTGGGGTGCTCCTGTTCTGTGCTGTGCCTGGTCGGGTGTTCTTCCAGGCGGGGGGATCGTGTCGTCCGGACCGGACAGGGCCGGTTCGGACGACGTCGGCGGACCGGGTCGGTCAGCCGGAGTCGGTGGCGTGGGCGCGGGGCCGGTTGCGGGCCCACTTCTTGAGGTCGCCGACGCGGTAGAGGAATTCGGCGCCGCGTTTGTCGACGGGGCCGGGGAAGTCCGGGTCGTTCTGAGGGGCCCAGCGCAGCGCCTTGAGGCTGGCGACGATGTCCGACAGGTGCTGCTCGTACGCCTCGCGCAGGCCGACCACCTCGTCGTCCGGGTCGAGTGCCGGGGCCGGGTGCGGGTCGGCCGGCGGCGTCACCGTGGTCTCGGGGCCGGTGGCCGGGGCTGGGGTGAGGCTCCAGGCGTCGGCGAGGAAGTCCGGGTCGGCTGCCGGGGCCGCGGCCGGGACCTCGGGGACGCTGGTGTCCCAGTCGTCGGTGAGGAGGTCGGCGGCCGGGGCGGGCGTCTTGTGCAGCGGGGGGCCGGTCTTACCCTGGGCGTGGACGCCGGACATCGCCCACTCGCGGGCCTCCGCATTCGACAGGTTCAGCACCTGCGTCTCCTGGGCGCGGCCGCGGGTGACGACTTGGACGCGGCCTGGGTGCTCGCTCGCCATCGGGATGGGGCTGACCTCGGGCACGAGCATGCGCCAGGCGTTGAGGGTGTAGCGGACCAGGATCCGGGTGGAGAAGTTCTCGCGCATCGCCGGGCCGCCGACGGCGTTGGCGGTCGCGGACTGGGCGACCAGGAGCACGTGCAGGCGGACCTGGCGGCCCATGAAGAGGATCTGGGCGAGCGCGTCGACGGCCGGGGACTCCTTGGGGTCGCCGCTCTCGCGGATCTTCGCCCAGTACCGCTTGAGCTGCGTCATGGTGGCGTTGACCTCTTCGAGGAGGATCACGATCCTGGGGCCGACGCGCCACGGCTCCTTTTCGAGGACGTCGTCGGCCAGGTCCTCCGCAAGGCTGAGTCGGCGCCGGCCTTCCTGGGCGAGACGGACCAGGGCGTCGTGGATCTCGCCGATGTCGCGGCAGTAGGTGACGCCGGGCACGCCGCGGGCCCAGGTGTGGGAGATCCGCTTGAAGTCCAGGACGAAGGCGAGCGCGCCGTTGTGGATGAACTGGCAGGTGATGCAGCGCAGGATGGTCGACTTGCCGCCGCCGGTGCCTGCGGAGATCAGGACGTGCGGGGAGTCGGCGTCCAGGTCGACGGAGACCTTCTTCTTGCCCGAGCCCAGGCCGATCAACGGTGCGGACTCGGGCATCTTCACGAGGATCTCGCGCAGCCCGGGATCGGACAGGCTCAGCTTCTTGGGCGGGGCCTTGCGCTTCTTGACGATGACGTGGGTGTCCTTGCCCGCGCGGCGCCAGGTGAAGGAGACGTTCTCCAGGGCGAGCTTCTTGACGATGAGGTCGGCGACCAGGTCCTCGTTGAAGCGCATGTGGGTGGGCACGTCGATGCGTATCTGGGCGTCGTCGTCGGAGAAGTCGCGCGGGACGTGGAGGTAGCGGCGCGGGTCGGTCAGCTCCGACAAGCCCAGCGGCACGGCCAGGGCCTCGTGCAGCGGGGTCACCCACTCGCGCATGAACTCCCGGCGCTTGCGCGTCGCCAGCCCGTACGCGGCGCTGCCCACGGCTGCGGCGGAGGCCAGGCCGATGCCGCCGCTCTGCGCGGCCGCGATGGCGGGGTCGGGGTTCTCCCAGACGTCGCGCACGGTGGCGACGGTGGAGTCCCGGTTCTCAAGCAGCGCCCAGTAGCCGGCCCCGCCGGTCGCGGCCAGGCCGCTGACGCGGAAGGTCAGGCGCTGCCACCCGGCCCGGTAGGAGGAGCGGGACACCTTGCCTTCGACTTTGGGCAGGACGCGGGTGCCCGCCCGCCAGAACGTCGCGTCCGTACGACGGACCCCGTCCAGGTCCCGCCCGGCCAACACCCTGCCGATCCCGAACGCGAGGGACTCGGCGGACTCCTCCACCTGCTTGTCGAACTTCGTCTGACAGTGATGATGTGAGTGGTGGTTCTGCTGACGGGCCTGACCCTCCGTCTGACTGACGTCTTCGACTGTCCTGTTTGGGATTTGTCGGCGCGTTGGCGGGGCCACCCCGCACGCGGCCGGACGGGCGCTTGTGACTTCATAGGAACTTGGCCAGAAGCCCCGTCACTGTCTTGTCCACCCGCCCGACCGGCGCGTGCCGCCCTCGGCTCGGACAAACGGCAAGGACGGACATGACCAGCATGACGCACGATGGCTCCCGGATCACCGGCGGAGTCGACACTCACGGCCTGACCCACCACGCGGCGGTGATCGACGGAATCGGTCGGCACGTCGCTGACCAGGAGTTTCCCGCCACCATCCGGGGTTACCGGGACCTGCTGGGCTGGATGCGTTCGCACGGCGCGCTCGGCGCGGTCGGGGTGGAGGGCACCGGTGCCTACGGGGCCGAGCTCGCCCGGGTACTGACGGCCGCCGGGGTCGCGGTCATCGATGTGGACCGGCCGGACCGCAAGACACGGCGGATGAAGGGCAAGTCCGACCCGATCGACGCCTACGCCGCTGCGACGGCGGTGCTGTCCGGCAGGGCCACCGGCATCCCCAAGAGCCGGGACAGTGTGGTCGAGGCCGTGCGCGTCCTGCGCGTCGCACGCCGCAGCGCGGTCAAGGCCCGCACCCAGGCCATGAACCAGATCCGCGGACTTCTGGTCTCCGCTCCCGCGATGCTGCGCGAGCAGGTCTCCGGCCTGGACCGTGCCGCGCTGATACGCACCCTGGCCCGGCTGCGGCCCGGCAACGACCTCTCCAGGCCACTGGCCGCGACCCGGGCGTCACTGCGGCGCCTGGCCCGCCGCCACCAGGCCATGGACGAGGAGATCACCGAGCTGGACTCCGAGATCGGTCCGCTGACCAGGCAGGCCGCGCCCGCACTGCTGGAAATGTTCGGGATCGGCCCGGAGACCGCCGGCCAGCTGCTCGCCTCCGCCGGAGACAACCCCGAACGGATGCATTCCGAGGCGGCGTTCGCGCACCTGACCGGCGTCGCGCCGATCCCGGCATCGTCCGGCCGCACCCACCGCCACCGTCTCAACCGTGGTGGCGACCGGGCCGCGAACAACGCCCTGCACACGATCGTCCTGGTTCGCATGCGATACGACGAACGGACCCGCGCCTACGTCGAACGCCGCACCAGCGAAGGGCTGAACAAGAAGGACAACATGCGCTGCCTCAAACGCTTCGTCGCCCGCGAGGTCTACCGCGCCCTGACCACCACACCCACCAAACAAGTCACTCAAAACGACCTTGCTCCTGTGGCTTGACGTCTATAGGAGCATCCCACGGCTGCGCCCTTTCGATGTGCGTCCAGGCACTGCACACCTGGAAGCGGACCCCCCCTTCCTACGCCGGGCGGCCTGTGGACAGATTCCGCCGGAAAGAGCGGTCCGAGCGACAAGTCGTGGACAACCCTGAGACCCGAAAGTGCTTGTGCCGTCCTTGCATACGGTGCGGCCGGTACAACAGGGGCCGGTCCATCCACGAAGGGGGGTCCGCGTGGCCGTGCACGAAGCGGTGGAACGTGCCAAGGAGTTCGAGAGGCTCGCAGTGCACTGGGCCAGGAACGCCAAGGAGGGAGGTCCCCCGGAGGCAGCCGCGCTGGCACAGACCTTCGGGTCGCTGGCGGCCGCCGCGCGCATGGAACACATGGCCTCGCGCATGCGGGTGCTCGGCGAGCAACTGGAGGCCGTGAAAGGGTCGATGGACACGCTGCGCCGCAAGCTGCCCGACCGGTGATCGGTTCCTGCCCTGTCACCAGCCGCAGCTCGGGCGTAGTCCTCTGCCCTTCCATCAAGATCACGAAGGGGTGGTGACCATGAAGGAACGCCGTGAAGGTGACGTGGGCTGGAGCGTGCAGGGCGCCGGGGACTTCGGCTGGGGCATGCACGACGAGGATCTCGGGTGGGGATGACCAGCGCCCAGCGCTGAACACGATCCCACCCTGTGGCGGGCCGGCTTCCGAGCGGGCCCGCCACTTCCGTTTTTCCGGCCGGGCAAGCAGGCGGGCGGTGCTACAGCTCGTCGTGCCGCAGGTCCCGGAACCACCGCCAGACGCCTGCCGGGTCCGGGGCGTAGAGGGACCGGCCGCCGGGGTAGGTGCCGTGGTCGCTGATGACCGGTCTACGGATCCTCGTCCTCGAGGAGCACCGGGACTCGCTGCCCGTCCAGCGGACCACCGTGCAACTCGACCTCGATCGTCTCATCCATCACGCCACCGTACGAGCAGGCCCTCACCACCCGGGAGAAAGACCGGTTCCACGGACAGCGCTCCGTTCGGCGAGTAGGGCCCGGACCCGCCGGGCGGGCGGTCACTCCCCGCTCGCCTCCCCGCCCTCGTCTCCGCAATCGTCCTCGGCCTGGGTGTCGACTCCGGCGTCGGCCTCACGGCCGGGCCCGGGCGGCACGACCGGCCACCGTGCGGCCACACGAAGGTGCGGATCACATTGAAGCCGGGAACTCCGGTCAGTGCGCCGGACACCGTGTAGGTGACCTGCCCGTCGGGCCAGTCGTAGCGCGCCTCCACCGAGCAGTAGATCCAGCCGCTCCCGTCCCATTTCCCCCATCCCCGGTCGGCGCCGGGCGGGGTAGGCCGTCACCCGGGGCGGCGGTCCCTGCGACAGGGACCACGGCCGGCGTTCATGCGGCTCCCGGTCCGGACGCCCCTGCGGGGTCGCGTCGTCGGCGGTGTTGTCGTCCTCCACACCGCCGAGGGTAGACAGCAACCCCCGTCCGAAGGGGGACGGGGGCTCCTGCCGTACGGTGCGGCCGGGTCAGGAGGCCGAGAGCGCCAGGGCTGCGGTTGCTCGCCGTGTACTTCCCCCTCGGTCGTGACGTGCGTGTCGTGTCGATTCTTTCGCCCAGTGGCGACGGGGGCAAGGCACTCTCCGGCCGCTTGGACTTGCCCGCGGCTACCGGCGGCGGAACAGGCCGCGGCAACATCATGACCTTGCGCTCGAAAACAGCATCCTCCGTCATAGCCGCGGTGTTCGTGTGCACCGCGGTGCTCTCGGCAGCTTCGCCCGCCGCCGCAGATAGCGGCGGGAACGGCAACCCCGCCATCGCTTGCCCCAACGCGCAGCCCGTCGCGTCGGCGAACATCACTACCAGCACGGGTGGTGTCGTCGGGAAGGTCGAGTTGCGTTGATCCTCGGTGTGTTCCGGCAACTGGAGCCGGGTGACGTCCTACATCGGCACTCATTGGCTCTACGCCGACATCTCCTTCGACCCGTACAACCCCAACACGGCCAGGGGCGAGGACTACGCAACCCAGAACTGGTCCCCCTACATCCGCGTCTCTGCATCACAGCGCATGTGCGCCAGCGGCATCATCGTGGTCAGTGATACGGAGCAGTACTTCGGTAACGTCTGCTCCAACTAACCTCGCCGTGATCTTCCCGATGCCGCCGGGCTGACCACCGCGTACTCCACTGCGCTCAAGCCACTTCGGCCGCGCGAGACCGGACGATGTCACGCATCGGATGCGGTGCACCGTCGGGATAGATGGTGCGGTCGGCGCGGTACGCGGCGCGCGCCGCGGTGCGGGGGTGCGCCGCACCGGCGGTGCTGTGGTGCGGTGTGCAGGCAGCGCGGGCGGCGCGAAATGGCGCGCGCATGTCCGGCCGGGAGGCCGGCATGTCGGCGATCAGCTGAAGGGTCTTCTCGGGCAGCGCGGCGCCGGTGCGGGCGACAGTGGCGGCGTACCCGGGCAGGCAGTCCAGGGCGCGCACCCCAGGGTCAGAGCCCGGCAGGTTGGGCGCCGGCCCGTGTTCGACGCCGTCGGCCGCGGGTGCCGACACGGTGATTCCCGGCGGGGCGGGTGAGTGGCTGGGCGAGTGCGTGCGGGTGGTCCAGGGCGGCTTAAGGGCTGCGGGTCGATCCTATGACGGAGGCCGCGATTCCGTACGCCGACTGGCAGAACCACATGTGGCCGGACACGTGGGTGTGCCCGGGCGGACACAAGCGCGAGTCACGGCGTCGTGCCGTCGCCGGCTGCCCGCGGCGCACGCCCACCGGGCCCCCGCGCCCCGCCGTCGCTGCGGCGGGGCGCGGGGGCCCGGACGGGAGCGGCTCCGTCGTCAGCGGGCGCTCGTGGTGCCGATGTCGGCGATGTGGTCGTACCGCTCCAGCAGTACGAAGAGCCTGGTCTTCTGCGTCGTCTCCCCGCTGCCGTAGGTCAGGGTGACGATGACCTCATGACCGTTGCCCACGGTGCCGTTGTCGGTCACACTCCACCGCGCCGGGATGTTCTGGGCACGCAGGATGCCGTCCGTCGTGTTCTTCTCCTCCCAGGCAGCAAGCCGCTCGGCGAAGTCGGGCGTCAGGTAGTGCCTGCGGAGCGCCGCGGCCAGCGTGACGTCCGGGTCCGTGCCATCGCCCTTCGCGTCGATGTACGCGCCGTAGAAGTCGGCGACCCGGGTTACCGCTTGGCCGAACGAGCCGCTGACCGACTGTGGTGCGGCGGTGGACGCCGCTGCGGGGGCGCGGACGGACGCCTGCGCCGACATCTGTGACGACACACCGAGTCCGACGGCCAGGGTGAGGCCGGCAGCGACGGCCGCGCGGCGGGCCTGACGACGGCGTGCCGGGAATTTCTTGTTCATGAGCGACTTCCTTCTCTGATCCGTGTGTGGTTGCTCTCGGCCGGTTCCGGCTTTCGTGCCGAAGGCGCACGTGTCGGCATCAAGGCCGTGTCCGGTGCGAGGACAGGACGGCCCGGCTGCCCGATACGGCGACCGGCATCGCGAGGTTGGGTGACGACGCGTCAAACGCGGTGGCCTAGGCGGCAACCGTCGGTGGATGCGTGTCGGATGTCGCCGACGCCGGCTGGTCCCTCCAGCCCTGGTCGGTGCGACACCAGGAGCATCGGCGGTCGCCGGAGCCCCGCGCAACGGCTGCCGCGCTTTCCGCGACGGTGGAACCGTCCCAGCCCATCTGACGTGCAGGTATACGGGAACCTGGGATACGGGATCGCGGGCGACGACGGGGGCACGGTGTCCATGCGGGACGATGTCGAGGAGTTCGCGGCGCTGCTGCGCGGGCTGAAGGAGCGCACCGACCGGAGCTACGGTTCTCTGGCCCGCCGCGTCAACATGAACACCTCCACGCTGCACAGGTACTGCGCGGGCGAGGCAGTGCCGCAGGAATACGCGCCGGTGGAACGGCTCGCGGCCTTCTGCGGGGCAACACAGCAGGAGCGGCTCGAGCTGCACCGGCTGTGGTTGTCGGCGGCGGCCGATCGGCAGCGTGCACGAACGGCCGGCTCGGCGGGGGCAACGGTACCGGAGCCAGAATCGGAACTGGAGCCGCAGCCGGAAGCAGAACCGGAGCCGGAGCCGGACGGGTCACTCGTCGGGGCGGGCAGCTCCACAGCACAGCCCGGGGACGATCCATACCCGCCTTCTCCCGCCCTCGCCCGCGCTCCCCGCCTCCCGTACCGCCGTCGACGGGCCCTGGCGTCCACCGCCGTCGCCTGCGCGCTGCTCGCCACTCTCGGCATCGCGTTCGCCCTGTCGGACGACGGTTCCTCCGGGGCGGACGCCTCCCGCCCCGCGGATCCCCGGACGACCGCCCCCGGCGCATCCCGGCGCTCGGCAAAACCGTCGGCCTCCTCCCCTTCTCGGAGCTCCGCGTCGCCCAGACCCCGGCAGAAAATAACTGCCCCGTCCCCCACCAGCGTCGGTCCCACCCCGGCCGCGAAACCGGCCACCGGCTTGCCCCTCACCTGGAGCACCGACTCCCTGGTCTGGGACAAGGGCTGCGGCCACGACTACGTCATCGACAAGCCGCCCGCACAGGTGCCTCCGCCGCCGGTGGAGCAGGATGCCGGGGCGTGGGCAGCGACGCAGGGCGCGGTGCACGGGCGGCGGACGATGGTGCAGATCTCGGTGCAGGGGCGGTCGTCCACGGCCGTGGTCCTGGAGGCACTCCACGTCCGCGTCGTCGGCCGCAGCAACCCGGCCGCGGGGAGCGCGTACTCCATGGAACAGGGCTGCGGCGGCGAGCTTACGCCCCGGCGCTTCACCGTAAACCTCGACGTCGACCGCCCCGTCGCCCGCCCGAACGACGGTGCCGATCACGGACGCACCGTGCCAGCCGTACGCTTCCCGTACCGCGTCTCCGCCGAGGACCCGGAAGTGCTGCTGGTCGACGCGACGACACAGACATACGACGCCAGCTGGTACCTCGAACTCGACTGGTCCTCCCAGGGCCGCACCGGCACGATCCGCATCGACGGCAACGGCCGTCCGTTCCGCACCACCAGCATCAAAGCAATGCCGCACTACTGGTACGGCTTGGACGACGCGGACAGGCGCGCCTGGGTTCCGGTCCCCAACTAGAGCTGCCGGCAGCAAATTCCGGGATGGCATTGCATGATGTGGGCGACCAAAGAGGAAATCGACCCGCCGCGGTGCGAGCGGTTGCGGCGCGGCACCGTCCGGGTGAAGGCGGTAGCAGTGATGGAGCAGTGGGCGCCGCGGCGGGGCGCGGCAGGACGGACACGGTTCGGGCGGCAGGGACGGTGCCACGGTGACCGGCACGGCGGGCCCGCAGACGTCTGCCGCCGCGAGGAGGGAGCTCGCGCGAACCTGATCGCCGCCGACACCCTGCTCGGGCCCGCGCAGGCTGCCGCCCGGCCGCTGGTGCGCCGTACCGGCGTCGCCACATGGTCCGGCTCGGCCGGCTCCGTTGCCCGCAGTCGGTCGAGGTCTCGGCACCAGTCGGCTGGAACCGTCGACATTGCCCTGTACACCACCGCTGACGTCAATGCCGTTCGGCGCCCACGCCGAGATCGACTGGAAGCAACTGCACGCGGTGGAAAGGGCCGACGGGCGCTCTTGCGCACGGTGCTGAGGCAGGCGGTCCCCGCCTGACCTCCGGGGCGGGCGGCCGCTTCCCCCAAGGGCGACCGGGCGGCCGCCGGGCACCGGCGCCAGTCGGTGCCCTGGTGCGTCCGGAGTTACGACTGCGCGTGCCGGTCGTAACGGCGCGGCGACAAGGTGGCGACGCCACCCCCCCGGTGCCGTGACGCGTGGGTCACCGGGTGCGGGACGGGCGGGGGCGGAGGGGGCGGGCCCGGTGCCGGGCGCGGCCGCGGTAGTGGTGGAAACGGGCGCGGGCGGCGGCCGGGGAGACACGGGGACCGGGGTACCGGGCAGAGCGGTCATGGTGCGGAGGATCGCCGTGACCAGGCGTTCGACGAGCTGGGCCGACGGCCCCGGGCGCCCGATCGTGTCCCTGAGTCCGCCGAGGCGCAGCCGCAGGCCCGGCTCGCCGTCCGGGCCCTCCAGGAGGGTCTTCATGCGCAGGGCCAGCAGGGGCCAGGGGCGGGCGCTGACGAGGAGGCTGGTCTCCTTCCCGAACCGAGGACGTCTTGGAGGACCATCACCAGGCAGCTGTTCCCGGCAGGCCGGACGTTCAGCTGACCCAGGGCCTTCGCCCAGTCGGCGAGCTCCAGGTCGTGAGGGACCGTCAGCCCCTCGGCCAGCGGGCCCCATCCCGCACTGACCAGCCAAAACAGCGTTCAGGCCGTTACACGCTAGCGAAACCCACAACGAACCCGTCCCCACTCAACACACAACCCCCGCTCACATCAGGCCCACCCCCAACCAACCACCCACTCGACTTCCCAGCGAACCCACAACACACCAACACCCGCCACCGAGCGTTACCAGCCTCTGGACGTCGGAGGTCAGAGCATCTCCCAGTCCACCTGGTAGAAGCTGGGCTCGCTGATGCAGGTATCACCGGTCCGGGCTGTGCCGATGGACAGCTGGACATCGGAGGGGGCTGCGGCGCCGCTGGAGGAGAACGTGACAGGGAGCCTTGCATGATGTGTGGTGCGCAGCTGACCGGCCGCCCACCCGGGAGGAGCGCCCCGGCCCGCCGCGTACACGGTCGTCAGCTCCCCGCACGGGCGAAGAGCTCCGCCAGTCGACTGGCGGAGACGCCAGGCGACGGCGCCGTCCGCGCGTGTGCGTGGAGCGGCGCATCGCGGCGGTACGGAGACGCGGGAGCGGGGCATCGGCCAATCGCACGGCCCGGCCACCGCGGGCGCAGCGAGGTCTGGCACGCATAGCTGGCACGGGCCCGAAAGGCCGAACGGTGATGGCCGATCGCCTCGGCGGACGGGGCGGCCGAGGTGAAGTCACCGGCGTCGGCCGTCACGGCGGGGGACCCGGGGTGGCCGGGTGGCGACCGGCCTGGGCGGGGTGCTTGTCCCGGGCGTTACCGACCCCGGCCGGCTCCTCGGGTCGGGGTGGCGAGGCGGGCGCGGAGACCGGGTTCGCCGCCCTCGCCCCGGGCGAGGGTCTGCCTGCGCAGTGCGAGGAGCGGCCAGGGGCGGGTGCTGACGAGGAGGGCGGTGTCCTGTCCGGGGCCAAGGGTGTCCTGGAGGGGGGTGACGAGGCGGGTGTTCGCGGCCGGGGCGACGCCGAGCTGGTGCAGGGCGATTGCCCGGTCGGTGAGGTCGAGGTCGTGCGGGACGCTCAGGCCCTCGGTCAGTGGCCCCCACGTCCGGCGTGCATCCCGGCTCGCTCCCGACGTCGCGGCCCCGGCAGGCGCGGCGGGGTCTGCGGGCGCCGTACCGGCTGTCGGCGCGGTGCGGGCGGCGGGGGCCGGGCCGGGCGCAGCGGACGCTCGTGTCAGCAGTCGACGTCGGTCGCGGTGGTGTCGGCCTGTGCGGTGTGGGCGACGCGGGCGAGCAGGGTGCGCAGCTGAAGGTTGTCGTGTTCGTCGAGGTCTACGAGCAGCTTTGCTTCAGCCGTGGCGACCTTCTGTCGTACCTCGTTCAGGCGGGTGCGTCCGATGTCGGTGAGCAGGACCTGTCGGGCGCGGCGGTCGCGGGGGTCGGGTTTGCGAGTAACCAGGTCGTGGGCTTCGAGGTCGTCGAGGAGGTAGGTCATCACGGTCCGGTCGAGGCTGACGGCTTTGGCGAGGGCCAGCTGGGAGGGCGGTTCGCCTCCGGAGAGGGCGACGAGGACGAGGTAGGCGCGTGCGCCGCCGGGGAGGTCGGCGACGGATGCGGTGGCGACTCGGCGGAACGCCGAGGAGACCATGCGTATCGCCCAGCCCAGGTCCGTGTCCAGCGCCAGTTCGGCGGCCTCACCAGCGGGTTTGTTGGACGTCGATGCACTCATTTGCACAGCTTAGCATCATACGCTTCAGGGCAGATGTTCTTGCTAGCAGACAATCTTCCATGCATAGTGTTCCGGGTGGTCAGCGACCCTGACCACCCGGAACACCTCTCGCAAGGACATGACCATGAGCAGCAGCAACGATCTGCAGGGCCCCGCGGCGCTGGTGACCGGAGGCACTCCGGGGATCGGCAACGCCCTCTCCCGGAACCTGGTCCGCCAGGGTGTGACCGCCCACGAGAGAGCAGCATCCGCAGAACATCCCAGCGGTAGCGGTGAAAGGAAATGTGCCGTGAGCACAGCCGACTGGCTCCCCGATGGCTTCACCATCAAGCGCATCGCCACCAACGACACGCACCTTTCGGTCGCGGTCGCAGGCAGCGGCCCCGTCCTGGTCCTCCTCCACGGCTGGCCCCAGACCTCCCGCGCTTGGGCCCGGGTCATGCCGGCGCTCGCCCGCACCCACACGGTCGTCGTCCCTGACCTGCGCGGCACCGGAGACAGCGACCGCCCCGCAGAGGGCTACGCCAAGACCAACCAGGCCGACGACATCCGGGGCGTCCTTGACGCCCTGAACCTGGCGGGTCCCGTCACGGTGGCCGGCCACGACATCGGCTCGATGATCGCCCTGGCCTGGGCCGCCTCCCACCCCGAAGACATCTCCCATCTGGTCCTCGTCGACGCCCCGCTGCCCGGCCTCGGCCTGGAAGAAGCGATGAATGTCGCGGAGGGCGGCATGTGGCATTTCGGCTTCTTCATGACCCCTCACATACCGGAGATGCTCTTCGACGGCCACGAACTGGAGTTCTTCACCGCCACGTTCACCGCCATGTCCAACCCCGGCACCTTCAGCGAAGCCGACCTGGCCGCCTACGCCCAGGCATACACCGGTCGGGAGCGACTGCGCGGAGGCTTCGCCCACTACCGCACCCTCCTCGACGACGGACGCGACAACCGGGCCCTGCTCGCGCAGCGCAAGCTGCCCATGCCCGTCCTGGCCGTCGGCAGCACGCGCTCCGGCACCAGCACTGCCGAGGCCCTCGCCCTCCACGCGGATGATGTGCGAGGCGCCGTCGCACCCACCGGACACTTCGTCGCCGAAGAAGACCCCGACTGGTTCACTACAACCCTGACCAGCTTCCTCGCCTGACGCCACCTCGGAGTCTGCGGTGATCCAGGCCACGAGGCGGGCTGTGTGGCGGCGGGACAGAAGTGGTTTCGGCTCAGGCGGTAGCCGAGGAGTGAGGCTCCTGCGGTGGCGGCACGATGCTGGTAGGTGCGGAGGCCGGGGCGCCGGGGGGCGCGGGCAGGCGGGCGTTGTGGTGCCAGTGTCCGGTGAGGGCCGCCAGGAACGCAGTGGAGGCCAGGGGGTCTGTCGCGGCGGCGGGGTGTTCGTCCAGGAGGCGGGCGATGTTCTGCGGGGTATGTCCGGCGAGGACGAGCTGGGGGGGCCAGGGAGATGGCATCGATGCAGGCGGGCCCGGTGGTGGCGTGGGCCCGGTCCACGAAGGTCACCCCTGGGTCCGGTCGTGGACCATGTTGTCGGCGCGCAGGTCTCCGTGGACGATGCGGTCGAGCGGCATCACGGCCAGGAGGTGGCGCAGCTGGCCGCGCATCGTGTCGGGGTCGGCTGCGCGGAATCGCAGGACGGACTCCTCGATGAGGACGACGTAGCGGTGGCCGCCTTCGTAGAGAAGTCAGGAGCGGGCGGCGCGGGCGGCGACGGCTTCGGCAACGTCGTCGGGGGGCCCTGGAAGGTGGTGATCTGGTTCATGAGGGCGGTAGCGAACGCCGGGGTCTGGAGGAAGCCGGGCGGGACGTTGGAGAGGTAGACGCGGCAGTGGCGGGTCTGCTGGCGCTCGCGGGTCAGCACCAGGTACGCCGCGGTGCCCGCGGTCAGGAACGACGCGGCGCCGATCCCGGCCGGCCCCAGTACGGAGAGCGCCTGATCCCGGTACGCCCACACCTCCTGGACGGTCCGCGCGGTGGCCCGCGGGTGGCCGGAGGCCAGGTAGGCGCTCTCGGACACACCCGCGCCGAGCGCGGCCCGGAACGCCAAGCGGCGCCACCCGGGCTGGTAGGAGCGGCGCCGGACCCTGCCCTCCACCTTCAGCAGGACCCGGGTACCCGCCCGCCAGAACGTCGCATCCGTCCGACGGACCCCATCCACATCCCGCCCCGCCACCACCCTCCCGATCCCGAACGCGAGAGACCCGGCGGACTCCTCCACCTGCTTGTCGAACTTCGTCGGACCCACGGCTACGCCCTTCCGGACGTCCACGCACTACACACCCGGAAGCGGACACGAACCGTAAAACGGATCACCTGTGGAAAGATCACGACGAAAGCGGACCCAGAGCGGTGATCTGTGGACATCTTTCCAGCTCGTCACTCCGCACGCGCTCCGCCACCCAGCACGGTTGGTACAACGGTGAGGAGAGATCAACGTCGTCCGGAAGGCCAGGGTAGGCAAACGGTATCTGCGGGAGATCATCCATCCAGGTCTTCACGCAGGCATTGTCGCCGACGACGCACGTGTCCTGTCTTTAATGATCTGGTCTGCGGGTAGGGCTGCGACCTGCGGCGACCACATCGATTGAGACGCCGACCGGCGGAGGATCTCAGGTGATCACCTATCGCCCAGGTTCCCAAACCCGGCGGCCAGAACGGCCATCGCGTGCAGTCGCTCGTAGTACCTGCTCCCGTCCTCGTCGCCGATCGACGGTAGAACCCTCTCAAGGGCCTCGACACGCTCGCCGCGCACCTCGGCCCCGGACCTGCCGGGCGGTGGTCCTGAGCTGCGCACCCGCCGAAAACCGTCTGGTGGCGATTTCCCGGTCGAACCGCGGCCTCGTGGCCCCACGGGGCGCCCCGATGCGTCCAAAGGCCCACGGGCGGGCTGCTGGCAGCCGTCCAGGGGTGCTTGGACGACTGGCCGCCGGACAGCTCCCGAACGGATCCCAGCGCATGCTGACGGGGTGTCCGGCCCTTTTATGGTGTGCCTGTATTCGTCCGGGGCGGCCCCGGACCGAATGAGGGGTGGGGCAATGGAAAGGACCTGGTTCGAGGAAGCGTTCCGCAGGAAACCGCATCCGGTGCTACGTCTGCTGGGCAACCTCGTGCTCTGCGCGTTCCAGGCCGTATGGGTGATCGGCGTCACCACGCACTTCCACACTGCGTGGCGGTGGCTCGCTGTCCCCTTCGGGCTCCGGGCAATCCTCTCCGATACCAGGGGCGCGGTCCTGGCGGCACGAGACCTCCGGCAGTCCGGCAGCGCTCCCGTACCGGACTGAAACACCCTGCACCCAGGGAACCACCGGGACCCGGCCAGACATCCGCTGAGCGTCCGCCGGCATCGGTCCAGCAGTGCCTAGACGACTACCCGCCGGACGGATCCCCAGCGGATGCCCCGCAGTTCCCCAACGGAAGGCCGGCGGACCGGTGGAGGGAGCGGTCGGAGACTGGTGGAGGGAGCGGTCGGAGACCGGTGGAGCGCCGGGACCGTACTGACCGGCGCGTCCGCCAGCGCCCTACCGGTGGGGATGCCGGTGGAATGCCGGTCCCGGCCGGTGACCTCCGGCAGCGGATGTTGGCCGGTTGGCGGGTGCCTTTGACCGGCCTCGGTTTTGCGGGGAGGCCCCGTCGGCTCAGTCGGCGTGGCTGTCCGGTGGCGGCCACGGCCCGTCGAAGGCCGGCCCGCAGTCGAGGGGCAGGTTGGCCACCACGAACGCTGCCGCCTTCTTCCTTCTTCGGCGTGAGCCCTTCCTCCAGGACCGACGAGTGCAGCGGCCCGTAGACCGTGCAGGGCGCGCTGCCCGCGATGAACGGCAGGTCGTTGCTCCACGGGAACTGGGAGTTCCGGTGGAAAGTGAGGCAACCGTGGCTCGGGAACGGCAACAGGACCCGCAGGCGCGGTTCACCGTGGGCGGCTTCGATCACCGCCGGATTCCCCCGCCGCGCCGAGGGCTGCCGGCGCCGGCTCGTGCCCCGCGCCCGGCTCGGCGTAAACGAGATGGCCGATTCCAGCAGCCGTGCGCCTGCCGTGCGAGACCGAGGATGCCTCATGAGTGAGACGGCACAGATGACCGGCGGTCCACTGGATGGCCAAGCCACCGGGCTCCCTGCGTCCAGGAGCGGAAAGGTGAGTACGGCGGCCTGGCCGGCATGGACGTCAGCCTCGGGAACCGCGCCTACGTACGCGACGGAGTCGGCCGGTGGCTCTGGCAGCGCAAGCCCTGGCCCGAAGACAACCACCACTGACCACGGCGGCGGTGTGCGGCGACGGCCGGTCCGGCGGGGACGGTTGCGCGGGGGCGGTCCGGCGGGGGTGGTGGAGCAGGATCGGGCGGTTGGGCGGGGCGACGCAGGGGCCGTCGGGAATGGGTGCGCCGACAGAGTGGTGAAGGCTTGGAGGGCCGCGGCCTTGGGGGGCTTGCCTGCGGTGTTGGAAGTTTGCCTGGCCTGGCTGGAGTGGTCGGCCGGCGTGCAGGTGCCGTCGCCGTTCTTGGCCGGGTCAGCCTTGAAGGCGCCCGGCGCGCTGGACCCATTGGCGTTCCTCACGGACAGCCCGCTCACGCCCGTGCGGTCCCGGTAGGTGACCGAGCCGTTGGTACGGACGGTCAGCGAGGCGTCGTACGGGTTCGGCAGCCATTCGTTCCCTGCCGGGGTACTGGTGGAGGTGAACCGGAGCCGGTGGAAGGAGTGTTGTAGGCGGCGTCCAGGCCCGCATCGCCGTTGATGCCCGGCAGTGACAGGTCCGAGGTGTTGGCCGGCCGGTTCCCCGGCCCGGCATCCATCTGCGCGGAGACGGGGTCACCGGCCGAGGACGATGGCGGGTGGCGCTGCCGCGGGCGCCCGGTGCCGGTGCCCGGCATCGGTGACACGTGTGTGTCGGACAGCGGTGTCAGGGCCGGGCACACGGTGCCCCGGGGATGCCTGGACCTGCCGGTCGGGCTCCGTGTGCAACGGCGTGGTCCACCGCCCTTGCGGCCGCGTCGGCGCCTCGGGTGCCACTCGGGGCGCAACTTCCGGCGTATACGGCGAATCAGACGCTCCATCAGCAACACGTGGCCATCGCTCGACGAACCCTGCAATTCTCGGCGTCCAAACGGCGCAACGACTAGGCATGACAGGTTCATGACGGCATGCTCGAGGCGACCTCATGAACCCCGCGAGGTGCACGCTCGCCCGGCCTCCCCCTCATCCCACGGAGATTGCCATGCGTCGCCAGATCGCCATGCTGCTCACCACCGTCGCCCTCTCGCTCCCGCTCGCCCTGCTGCCCGCCGCATCGGCCTCGGCCGCGCCTGCGGACAGGCCTCAGGTACTCAGCTCATGGACCCAGACGAGCGCCTCCAGCTACAGCAGCTGGAACGCCGCCCGCAACAACCAGGGCGCGTGGGCCGCCTACGGCTTCGACTGGTCGACCGACTACTGCAGCACCTCGCCCGACAACCCGTTCGGCTTCCCGTTCCAGACGGCCTGCGCCCGCCACGACTTCGGCTACCGCAACTACAAGGCCGCCGGCACGTTCTCCGCCAACAAGGCGCGCCTCGACTCCGCCCTCTACGCCGACCTCAAGCGGGTCTGCGCCGCCTACTCCGGCGCGACACTGACCTCGTGCAACGCCACGGCCTGGACGTATTACCACGCGGTGGACATCTTCGGCATCGCACCGGCCGGGACGAGCACCGCCGCACTGACCCGGTCCGCCTGACCGGTCCTCCCTCCGGAGGCCCGGGCCATGTGGTGGCCCGGGCCTCCGGAGGGAGTGGGGGTCAGGTGCGGGCGGCGTCCCCGCGCCCCAGAAGCCCGGGCAGATCGGACAGCAGCGGGGAGGACCCGCACGCGGCGGCAGTGATCAGTTCCTCCAGCGCCTCCAGGTGCGCCCGGATCGCCGTCGGCGGCAGGTACGCGGTGTCCGCGGTCAACATGACGGCGAGCGTGCCCTGTTCCTCGGTCACATGGACGCAGTAGCGGCAGCCCAGCCGTTCCTGGGTGGCGGGGAAGGAGAACCGGGTACGTGTCCGGGCCTTCCTCAGCTCGTCGGCTCCCGGCGGGGGGCCATCCGCCGGCGGGCGCGCGAAGAACCGCTGGTCGTTGTAGCAGCAGTACGGATGCACAGGCGTGCCGCGTTCCTGGCCGATCCGCTCACGGAGCGCCTCCCACGCGACGGGGTCGTACGCGGCGGCCCGGTACCCGGCCATCGCCGCACGCCACGCCACCGGCAGCAGGTCCGTGAACCGTACGGCCGAGGTGGTGTCGAGGAGGAACGGAGCGTCCTGGGACAGCATCGCCACCAAATCCCGGTGGTCCGCGGCGGTGCGGTTGGCGACGATGGGCATCATCGCAGCGGTGCCGTGTCCGCCGTCGGCCGCGACGAGAGCCGCCATGCCGGTCATCAGTACCGTCGACCCGCTGACGCGGTGTGCGGCGGCCAGCGCGTCGGTGGCCATGGCGAGGGCTTCCGACACCAGTCGGCCGCTCCAGAACCGGGGGGTTTGGGGAGCTGCGGCCTGCCGGGGAAACATCGTCGGAGGGATGCTGCGGTAGAAGGACTCCCAGTGGGCCAGCGCCCGCTCGCTGCGGCGCACCCCCGCCGGTCCGTGCTGTTCCACGGCGAGATCCATAGGCGTGGCGCGCGGCTTCCGGCCGGCGGAGCCGCGTACGACCAACAGCCGCAGGTCGCGCACCACCTGTTCGGCGGCGTGTCCGTCGCAGGCGAGATGACAGAGCACCAGCACCGCGTGCGTCACCCTGCCCCCGCTGCGGACCGCACCGACCCGCAGCGGCCACTCCCGTTCGTAGTCGAACCGGGTGGCACTCAGCCGGTCGAGCAGATGGTGTGCGGCCGCGTCCGCGTGCTCCGGCCGTGGTTCGTCGACCACGGTCAGCGGCAGCAGGCCCGAGTCCGACAGCGCCTGCACCGGCACCTGCTCCGGTGTCCGCTCCGTCCCCCGCAGCCTGGTCCGCAGGGCCTCGTGGCGTTCCATCAACGCCGCCACCGCGGCGGTCAGCTGCGCCAGCCCGGTCCTCCGGCCGCGCTCCGGCAGGGAAAGGAGCCGGCCGATGTTGAAGTAGATGTCGTTCGGGGCGGTCCGCAGGATCGCGTTCCAGATCGCCTGTTGCCCCCACGTCAGCGGCGCCGTCCCCGAGCGGTCCCCGGTGAAGGGGACTTCGACCACGTCCACCGCCAGGACCGCCGCGGGAACCGCCACGAGGTCCGCAGCGGGGACCGCCGGCTCACTCACGGGGCTGTCCGGCGTCCGCGGCGTCGACCCGGGCGGCCAGCGTGTCCACGGTCTCCCGGTAGAACGACGGGTCGGCGAGATCGACCTCGACACCGAACTCCTCCTCCAGGGCGTCGGCCAGCCTCAGCAGGCCCAGTGAGGTGACTCCCACCTCGGTCAGAGTCGCCCGGGAGCCGAGGAGTTCGGTCGTGCCGATCTGCCCGTCCATGGCCTCGCGGATCAGCGCGGCGAGCCGTGCGCGCGTCCCGGTGGCAGGGGCGGCGGCGCTCACAGCTGTTCCTGCTCCGCCAGCCGCCGACGCAGGCTCAGCGGCCTGATGTCGGGCCAGACCTCGTCGACATGGACGACGCACTCGTCCTCCGTGCCGCTGAATCCGTCCGGCCGCCACCCCTGCGGCGGGAGCGACTCGGCCGGCCACAGGGCGTGCTGCTCCTCCTCGTTGACCACCACCTGGTAGCGGATGCTCGCGTTCATCTGTTCTCCTCCATGAGGTCGGTGACGCATGCTGCGACGCCGTGGACGGTGGGGCTGTCGAAGAAAACGTCGAAGGGGACCGACACACCCAGCTCCTTGCGGATGCGGCCCGCGATCGAGGTGATCGTCAGTGAGTGGCCGCCCAGGTCGAACAGGTCCTCGTCGGGTCCGAGGTCCTCCAGGTCGAGCACGTGCCGCCAGATCGCCAGCACGGCGGCGACCACTCCCCGCTCCCCGCCACCGGTGACCTGCTCGTCCGTCGTCTCGCGGCTCCGCGGCGGCTCCGGCAGACGGGCCCGGTCGAGTTTCCCGTTGGGAGTGAGCGGAAGCGCGTCGAGCATCACGTACACGGCGGGCAGCGCGGCCGCCGGCAGACTCCGGGCCAGACGGGCCCGCAGGGCGTCGGAAGTCGGCACCGGGCCGACCGGTGCGGGCACGACGTAGGCCACGAGCCGGCCCTGGTCGCCGTCCGCCCCCTCACGGAGCACGGCCAGGGCCTGAGCCACCCCCGGATGAGCGCACAGCGCGGTCTCGACCTCGCCGAGCTCGACCCGGTGTCCGCGGATCTTGACCTGGGTGTCGGACCGGCCCGCGAACTCCAGCCTCCCGTCGGTCCGGAGCCGGACCAGATCCCCGGTGCGGTAGAGCCGGGAGCCGGGCGGCCCGAAGGGATCGGGCACGAACCGGCTCGCGGTGAGCCCCGCCCGCCCGCGGTACCCGTGCGCGACACCGCTGCCCCCGATGTACAGCTCGCCGGTCGTCGCGTACGGCAGCGGACACAGAAACTCGTCCAGGACGTACGTACGGGTGTTGGCCAGTGGGCCGCCGATGGTGACGGGGCCGTCCGCCCCGACATCGGCGGAAGTCGACCAGACCGTGGTCTCCGTCGGACCGTAGACGTTGACCAGCCGCCCCACCACGCCGCGCAGCGTGGCCGCAAGCGGCGCGGGCAGCGCTTCCCCGCCGGAGAGCGCGACGAGAGCGGGGGCGTGCAGTCCGGCGGCGAGCATCAGCCGCCAGCCGCTCGGCGTGGCCTGCACATGGGTGAGCCCATGACGTTCGACGAGGCCGGTCAGCGCCTCGCCGTCGCGGTGCCGCCCCTCCGGCACGAGGACGACGCGACCTCCCGTGACGAGCGGGACGAAGAGCTCGACGGTGGAGATGTCGAAGGAGAGTGAGGTGAGGCCCAGCCAGCGGTCCCCGGGCCGCGCGCCGACTGTTTCGCCCATCGCGGCCAGCAGGTTCGCCAGCGCCCCGTGCGCCACCTCGACCCCCTTGGGCGTACCGGTGGAGCCCGAGGTGTACAGCACGTACGCGGGGTCTTCGAGGGCCGGCGGGGCCGGGGCGGGGGGTGGGGTGCCGGCCTCACCGAGAGGTTCCGGGGCGAGGACGCCGGGCCCGGAATCATTGGAGACCTGGAGGGCGAGACCGGAGTCGGCGCGGATGAACGCCAGCCGCTCCTCGGGGTGGTCGGGGTCGAGCGGCAGATAGGCAGCGCCGGCGGTGAGCACCCCGAGCACGGCGACGAGCTGGGCGGCTGACCGGGGCAGGGCGATGCCGATCAGGGTGCCGGGGCCGGCGCCCCGTCCGCGCAGCCGGTGCGCGAAACGGCGTACCGCCGCGTCGAGCCGGGCGTAGCTGATCTCGTCGTCACCCTCGACGACGGCGACGGCGTCCGGAGTGGCCGCGGCCTGGGCCGCGAACAGGGCGGGCAGGCTGACGTCGGCGTTGCCGGGCGCGGACGTGGTGTCGGTGAGCAGGAGCGCGAGCTCCTGCGGGGGGAGCAACGGCAGGTCGGCGATGGGGGTGTCCGGCGCGTCCAGCGCGCCGTCCAGCAGGGTGAGGAAGTGGGTCAGGACACGTGCGGGGGCTTCGGGGGCGAAGGCGGCCGTGCGGTACTGCAGGCTGCCTTCGAGCGCGTCCGGTGAGTCGACGAGCTGGAGGTGGGCGAGGTTGCGGGCGGTAGCGGCGAAGCCGATCCATTCGGTACGGACATCCAGCGCCTCACCGAAGCCGGGCTGCGCCGAGGTGGTGCGGCGCCGGTAGCTGAGGGAGAGCGGGCACAGTGCCGTGCGCGGCGTCAGCCCACGGACGGCACGACTCAGCGGCACCGGCCGGTGGGCGTACAGGGCGCGCAGTTCCTCGCGGACCTCGTGGGCGAACTCCCGGAACGGGGCGTGCGGTCGCGGGTGCGTGAAGAGCGGCAGTTCGTTGACGTGGAGCCCTGCCCGTCCGGGTGTGGCCGGGGCACGGGTCGAGAGCTCGACGGCGGTGACGGGCTCGGCGTTGCCGTAACGCAGCAGGAGCGCGTGCCAGGCAGCGGTCAGGAGTTCGAACCGGGTGAGGCCGAGCGCGGCAGCGGTGGCGGTCAGGCGGGCGTGCCGCCGGCCGTCGACCCGGAAGCCGGCAGCGTTCCCGGGAGCGGGCGCGACCGGTTCCACCAGGAAGTGCGCGGCCTGGCCCGGGAGGGCCGGAGCGGAGCTCTCCCGCCAGCGGCCGGCCCAGAACCGGGCCGCGGCGTCGACGGCCTGCCCGGTGAGAGCGGGTGCGGTGACAGCGGGCCCGGCGAGGGCGGGTGCGGACGCATGGGGTGTGTGCCGGTCCGAGGAAGCGGGGGCGGGGGCGGCGTTCTGGGTCGCGGCCCGGTAGTGACGCGCCAGCCCGGACACGTACACGTCCTTGGACTCGCCGTCGAAGACGATGTGGTGGGCGACCAGCAGCAACGTGTGACAACCGGGTCCGGTGGTGAAGAGGGTCGGGCGGACCAGGGCACCGTCCGGGGCGAACGCGGCGGCGGCCTCCTCCTCCTGGAGCTTCTCCAGGTCCGCGGGAGCGCAGGTGTGGTGCCGCACGGAGGGAACCGGCCCCGGGACCAGACACGGTCCGGCGGGGTCGACGCGGGCGGCGAGCACCGGGTTGTCGTGCACGAACCAGGTCCACGCGGTGTGCAGGGCCGCCAGGTCCAGCGGCCCCCGGAAGTGGAGCGCGACGCTGAGGTGATAGGCCGAACCGGTCCGCATCGCCTGTTCGGTGACCCAGACACCGTGCTGGGCCGGGTCCAGCGGGGTTGGGCCGAACCGGACGGGTCCGGGCACGGCTGGGCCGAGCGGAGCCGCGGAGGGTGTGGGCAGGGTCATGAGATCGCCTCGTCGTCCAGGAGCCGGTGCAGTTCACGTTTGAGGACCTTGCCGCCCTCGTTGCGGGGCAGGGTGGTGCGGAAGAGGAACCGGGCCGGGAGCTCGTGCGCCGCCAGCCGGTCCAGCAGGAAGGACCGCAGCCCGACAACGTCCAGCTCGCCGTGCCGGGGTACCACCACGGCCGCCACCACACTGCCCAGCACCGGGTGCGGGATCCCGAAGGCCGCGGCATCGGCGATCTGGGGATGGGCGTGCAGCGCGTTCTCCACCTGGATCGTGGAGACCTTGTAGGCCCCGGACTTCACCACGTCGCGTTCCCGGTCCAGCAGGTGGAGGTAGCCGTCGTCGTCCAGCATCCCGAGGTCGCCCATCCGCACCCACCGGCCCTGGAAGACGTCCGTGCCGCTTCCCTCCGGTCCGAGGTAGGAGCGGGGCGAGGCGGGAGAACGCAGCCAGATCTCACCGGCCTCGCCGGCGGGCACGGGGCGGCCGTCACGGTCGGTGATCCGCAGCTGGTCGAGCGCGGCCGGCAGACCGGGCGAGTCCGGACGGGCGGGATCGAAGAGAAGGGTGATCTGCGCGGGCGCGGCCTCGGTGGAGGTGTAGTAGTTGACGATCTGCGCACCGTCGAAGACGTGCGACAGGCGCAGCGCGACGGGCTGCGGCAGCGCCGCGGCGGTGGAGCCGACCAGCCGGACCGAGCTCAGGTCGCAGCGCGACAGGGCCGGGGAGGCCAGCAGCTCGATGGCGGTCGCCGGCACCAGGAACACGCTGCCGACCGTGTGCTCCTCGATCAGCCGGGCGAACCGCACGGGGGTGAACTGCGGGGCCGCGACACCGGTGGCTGCCGCGTTCAGGCAGTTGACGAGCATCGTCTGGCCGGCGTTCGTCCCGATGGGAAAGCTGTGGAGGAAAGTACGGGAGTGCCGCAGCGGCCTGCGTCGTTCGTCGAGGGTGCACCCGTGGGCCAGGTTGGCATGGGTCGCGCGGACACCCTTGGGCAGCCCGGTCGTGCCGGAGGTATAGAGGTACTGCGCGGGCGCGCCGGGAGCGGGCGGCGCGATGTCCGGCACCTCCTCGCCGGCCTCCGCCTCGATCAGGTCGCCCGGCGCCGCCCACACCCCCTCGGGAAGCCGCGGCGGCGGTCCGTCCGCCGCGTGCAGCACGGCGACCGCCCGGCAGTCGCTCAGGACATGCGCGGCGGCGGCCGGTGCCATGCGGTCGCTGAGCGGTACGGCGACCCCGCCGGCCCGCAGGACCCCGCAGTAGGCAACGGCGTACTCCGTCCAGCGGGTGCTCCCGTACCACAGCCCCACCGGCTCCCCGGGGCCGAGCCCGCGCGCGAGGAGCCCCGCGGCGAGGGCGGCGGAGCGGCGCTGCCAGCTGCCGAAGTCGAGGCTGCTCCCGCCGTTGCGCAGCGCGGTGCGGCCGGGGTGGAGTGCGGCGCGGTGGGCCAGCACCTCCAGCAGGGATCCGGGAGGCGGCGCGGCGGCCGCGCGCCGGGGGGCGGTCACCGCTGTGCCCCGGCCGGCACCGGATCATTACCGGCCTCCGGAGACGCTTCGCGTTTCTCCTTCGCCGCCGCCAGGGCCCGGGCACGCTCCCTGAGCCCGATCAGATCGTCCGGCTCGGCATCCGGCACGTCCAGGTCGAAACGAGCGAGCACCGGCCAACGCAGGGCGAAGGCCACCAGGACCAGCATGACGAGGCAGAACAGCAGGTACATCAGGCCGATTCCGCGTCCCGGGCCGGTCCCGATCACCCGGCCCACACTGCCCGCCAGCACCCCGTCCCCGGCCAGCAGCGGGTCGAACAGCTTGACGCCGAGGGGGGCGATGAGGCCGTGGCCGATCGGCAGTGTGGACCAGGCCACCAGTGTGTTCAGGGCGAAGACCCTGCCGTGGAACCGCTGCGGCACCTTCACCTGCACGATCGTCGAGTACACCCCGTTGACCATCGAGATGGCGCAGGCCATCCCGAAGGCTCCGGCGCCGATCACCCAGAGGTCGGCGCGCAAACCCGTCACCGCGCTCGCCAGGGCGAACACGGCGGCCAGCGCCAGCATGCCGCGCACCCGGTGTCTGCGGGGTCCGCCCCACACCCCCATGAGCACTCCACCCACGATGGCTCCGGCGCCGCTCGCCATAGCCACCCCGGCCGCGTCGTCCAGAGTGCCGAAGGACAGCACCAGCGGTGTCACCAGCAGGAAGAGGGGCGAGAGAAAAAGATTCAGAACAGCGAACCACAGCAGCATGGAGCGGAATCCACGGTTGTGCCAGGTGTACCTGAACCCCTGTTTGATCTCCTCGACCACCGGTTCCCGGCGGCTCCACGGCAGCGTTTGGGGGAACCTGACGCACAGCAGCACTCCCACGGCGACGACATAGCTGAAAATGTCGAGGACGAGCACGCCGCGCAGCCCGATGCCCGCCATCAGCGCGACCGCCACCAGCGGTACGACGAACTGCGCTGCGCCGAAAGCAAGTTGTACGGCTCCGTTGGCGTGTCCGAGGTACTGCTTCGGGACCAGTTGCGGGACGGCCGAACTGTAGGCGAGGCGCTGGAAGGTCAACGCCACGGACAGCACGGCGAGCAGTACGTACAGATACCAGGTGTCCAGTTGCCCGGCCAGCAGAAGGGTGAGCATGGCTACCTGGCTGAGTCCGGCGGTGATGTCACCGGCCAGCATGACCTTGCGGCGGTCGAAGCGGTCGACCACGGCTCCGGCCAGCGGACCGATGAGAATGCCCGGCAGCATCGCGACGACGGAGTAGAGCGCGAACCGGGTCATCGACCCGGTCTCCAGCAGAATCCAGATGGGCAGGGCGAATTCGGTGAGCGCGGACCCCATGATGGAGGCGAGCTGGCCGAGCACGACCGTGAGGAAGCGGGCCATGCCCGGTTCCGGCCCGTCCGTGTCCCGCGCCGGGGCGCCGGTCCGGTCGGACGGGCCGCCACCTCCGCGTGACCGGCGGGGGCCGGGGGCGCGGTCCGGTCCCTGGCCGGCCGCCGGCTCACGGTCCGCGCCGTCCGGCCCGGCCGTGTCCCGCGCCGGGGCGCCGGTCCGGTCGGACGGATCGGCGGCCGTCTCCGTAGGCCCCGTCTCCCCGTGGAACCACCACGCCGCGTCCGGAGTCCGCTCCGGCAGCGACGCGGTGGCCCCCTCACGCAGGGCGCGGTGCACCGTGGTGACCGCCTCGGCGACCTCCGTGGCCCGGTACTTGACGAAGAAGTGGCCGCCCTGGTCGATCACCGCGACCGCCGAGCGCTCGGCCAGCAGCAGCCACTCCTGGTAACGCTCCTGATAGAAGTCGGCAGCCGGATCGCGGTCACCCACCAGCGACACCAGGGGTGCGCGCAGCCGTGGTGCTCCCGCCTCCACGTCGGCTATCGCACCGGTGAAGTAGTCCTCCGCGGCCTGCGAGTCACGGCGCATGTTGCCCACGATGAACGCGGTCTGTTCGCGGTCGAGCTGGGAGGTGTCGACCCCCATCCCGGTGAGCCAGTTGACGTAGACCCGGTTTCCGAGCAGGGCCTCCAGGGAGGCGATCCGGCTCAGCGTGCCGAGCACACGGCTGCGCGGTCGCGCGAAGGGGAACTGCGCTCCGGCGTAGACCGCTTCGAGTTCCCGGCCCGACGCCTCCAGCAAACGCGCCGTCGCCACCGCCAGCGCGGTGCCGACGCCGCAGTGCCCGTACACGATCAGGGGGCCCTCGACACGTTCCTGTATTTCGGCGGCGAGCTTGCCGGCCAGTTCTCCGAACGGCAGGTGCTCCTCGGTGACGCCGACGTCGTGACCGGGTATCGCGACGGACCAGAGCTCGTAGTCGTCGGGAAGCAGGTCGGCGACGGGCTGGTAGACGACCGCGCTGCCGCCTCCGTACGGAACGCAGACCAAGGTGGCGCGCCGGCGACCGGCAGGGACCGCGGGGGTCAGCCGGTGCAGCAGTCTGCGGGGGCCCCGGGCGTCCTCGGGCAGTTCCGCCAGCGCCGCCAGGTCTCTGACGGTCCGGCAGGTGAACAGGTCCATCACGCTGACCGGGCGGGCCCCGGCCTCAGGCAGCAGGGTCCGTGCCCTGGCCACGACCTGGGTGGCGAGCAGCGAGTGCCCGCCGAGGTCGAAGAAGTCCTCGTCCGCCCCGACCTCGTCCAGTCCGAGCACCTCGGCCCAGATCGCGGCGAGCACCCGCTCGGCAGGGCTCTCGGGCGCGAGAGCGGCTCCCGGGGCTCGGTGCAGCTCCGGCTTCGGCAGCGCCCGGCGGTCCAGCTTTCCGTTGGGGGTGAGCGGCAGGGCGGGCAGGGCGGTGAAGGAGACGGGCACCATGTAGTCGGGGAGGACGAGCTTGAGCCGTGTCCGCAGCTCCTGTGGATCGAGGCCGTCCGGCCCGTCCTCCGTGACGAGGTAGGCCGCCAGCCGCTTGTCCCCCGGACTGTCCTCGCGCACGACGACGGCCGCCTCGGTCACGGCCGGCAGCGCGCGCAGGGCGGACTCGATCTCACCGGGCTCGATCCTGAGCCCGCGCAGCTTGACCTGCTGGTCGATCCGTCCGAGGTGTTCCAGCGTCCCGTCGGGGCGGCGCCTGCCCAGGTCGCCGGTCCGGTAGAGCCGAGAGCCGGGCGGGCCGTACGGGTCGGGGACGAAACGGCTCGCGGTCAGGCCGGGCCGGCGGTGGTAGCCGAGGGCGACACCGGTCCCCCCGATGTGGATCTCGCCCGGGGCGCCGGGCGGTACCGGCCGCAGCGCTCCGTCCAGGACGTACAGCCGGATGTTGTCGATCGGCCGCCCGATCGGCACCGTGTCCAGGATGCCCTCGCACTCCCACGAGGAGACGTCGACGGCCGCCTCGGTCGGTCCGTAGAGGTTTGCCAGCGCGCAGTCCGGCAGCAGGGCCCGGAAGGCACGTGCGGTGTCCGGCGGCAGCGCCTCGCCACTGCATACGACCCTCCGCAGCCCGGTGCACCGGCCGGCTCCTTCCTCGGCGAGGAAGAGCGGCAGCATCGAGGGGACGAAGTGGGCGACGGTGACGGGGACCGAGCGGATCAGTTCCTGGAGATGGGCGGCGTCCTTCTGCCCGCCGGGGCGGGCCAGGACGAGACGCGCCCCGGTCATCAGGGGCCAGAAGAACTCCCAGACCGACACGTCGAATCCGGCCGGAGTCTTCTGCAGTACCCGGTCGTCGGGGCCGATCGGGTAGCTCCGCTGCATCCAGAGCAGCCGGTTCACCAGGGCACGGTGGGTGTTCGGCACCCCCTTCGGTCGGCCGGTGGAGCCGGAGGTGTAGATCAGGTAGGCCGGATCGTCCGGCTGCGGCCCTGCACCCCGACTCGCGGCGGGAGCGCTCCCACGATGCGCATCGTCGTCCAGGTCCCCCAGGTCATCCACGTACAGCACAGCCGCGTCGCAGACCTCGGGTACGGGAAGCCCGCGCTGGGTGAGCAGGACGCGCGCTCCGCTGTCGGCGAGCATGAACTGCAGCCGCTCTGCCGGGTACTCGGTGTCCAGCGGGGTGTAGCAGGCGCCGGTACGCATCACGCCGAGCAGCGCCGTGACCAGGGCGTGCGAGCGTTCGGCGCTGACGGCGACCACGTCGCCGCGGGTGACTCCGGCCGCGATGAGCCGGCCGGCGATCCGGTCGGCGGCCTCGTCGAGTGCCGCGTAGGTGAGCGTGCCCTCGTCGGCGGTCACCGCCACCGCTTCAGGGGTGCGCGCGATCTGCTCGCCGATCAGGGACACCAGGGTGGCATCGGCCGGAAGCGTGACATCGGTGGCGTTGAACTCCTCCAGCTCCAACCGGCGTTCGTCGCCCGACAGGCAGTCCAGTTCGGACAGGGGCACGTCGGGGTGCTCGGTCACCGCGCGCAGCAGCCGGTCCAGGTGTCCCGCCATGCGGGCGACGTCCGCCTCGTCGAAGAGGTCGGTGTTGTAGTTGAAGGCTCCCCGCAGCCCGTCCGGCCACTCCATCAGGAACAGCTCGATGTCGAACCGCGTGCCGGCGGCCCGCAGGCCGTACGTCTCCGCGCCCAGTGCCCCCTTCGCGTCCCGCTGCTGAGCGGTCGCGTAGTTCTGTATGGCGAGCACGGCCTGGAACACCGGCGGTCTGGAGACGTCGCGCTCGACGCCCAGTTCGGTCACCAGCTGGGCGAACGGCAGCTCCTGGTGGGCGTAGGCATCCAGGCAGGTCTCCCGGGTCCGCTCCAGCAGCGCGGCGAAGCCCGGATCCCCGTCGAGCCGGGCCCGCAGGGGCAGCACGTTGACGAACATGCCGACGAGATCTTCGAGTTCGGGCTCCGGCCGACCGGCCACCGGGGAGCCCACCGCGAAGTCGCGCTGTCCGCTGAAGCGGGCGAGGAGCACCTGGAAGGCTGCGAGCATCACCATGTGGACGGTGGCACCGTGGGCCTTGCCGAGAGCGGTGACCCTGTCGAGCAGTTCTCGGCCCACCTGGAAGCCGTAGCCGGCCCCGTCGAACGTCTGCCGGGCGGGCCGCGGCCGGGCGGTGGGCAGCACGAGGGGCTCAACGCCGGCTAGTTCCCGAGCCCAGTAGGCCACCTCTGCGGCCATCGCGTCCCCGCTCAGCCGGTCGCGTTGCCACAGCGCGAAGTCTCCGTACCTGACCGGGAGTTCGGGCAGCGGATCCGGGTCTCCAGCGATCTGGGCCGCGTAACAGCGCAGGATCTCGGATATGAGGATCTCGCTGGACCAGCCGTCGCTGACACTGTGGTGCACCACGAGGAGCAGGATGTGCTCGTCGGGTGCGCACCGCACCAGAAGGGTCCGCAGCAGGGGGCCGGCGACGAGGTCGAAGGGCCGGGCTCCTGCCTCGTCCACCAGCCGTGCCGCGTGCGCCTCGTCGACGGCGTCGGCAACGGGCAGCGGAGCGGGCGCGGGCTCGGCGATCTCCAGGACGGGCCTGCCGTCGTCGGTCGCAGGGTACCGGGAGCGCAGAGTCTCGTGCCTGGCCACCACCATGTCCAGGGCGCGCTCCAGCGCCCCGCGGTCCAGTGGGCCACGCAGCCGCCGGGCCACCGGGATGTTGTAGGCGGCGGTGCCCGGTGCGAACTGCTCCATGAACCAGAGGCGTTCCTGGGCGAAGGAGAGCGGGGGCACCTCCCCGTCCTTTCGCCGGGGAACGACGGGCCGGGGCGCGGTGGTGAGGCCGGTCCGCAGCCGGCGGCTCAGCAGCGCGCGCTTGGCCTCGGAGAGACCTGCGGAGGATGTGGTGGTTTCGCTCATGACGGCGAACCGGTTCCTTCCAGGGAGTCCTCACCGGCAGACAGGAGGCTCGCGGCCTCGTCGTCCGAGAGGGCATCGATTTCGGCCACCAGGGCGGCTTCCACCGCTTCGGCGAAGGCTGCGGCCGTCCGGTGTGTGAACAGGGTGCGCAGGGGGACGGTGAGTTCAGCGGTTGCCCGGATCCGGGCGATCACCCTGGTGGCGAGCAACGAGTGCCCGCCGAGGTCGAAGAAGTCGTCCATCGCCCCCACCCGGTCGATGCCGAGCACCTCGCGCCAGATGTCCGCGACGAGTTCCTCCGCCTCGGTGCGCGGGGCCACGTATGCCTCGCGCAGCGCGGGGCGCTGGTCGGGGGCGGGCAGGGCGGCGCGGTCGAGCTTTCCGTTGGGCGTGAGCGGCAGCCGCTCCAGGACGAGTACGGCGTTGGGTACCAGGTGGGCGGGGAGGGATGCGGCGAGCGCGGCCCGCAGGGCGGAAGGGTCGAGGACCTCACGGCCTGGCTCACCACTGCCGGCTCCAGGAGCGTGCGGGCCCTCGGTGGGAGCTGCCGGGACCACGTATCCCACCAGGGCGTCCCCACGGGCGACGACCACCGCTTCCGCGACCCCCGGCTGTCGCATCAGCGCGTTCTCGACCTCGCCCGGCTCCACCCGGTAGCCGCGCACCTTGACCTGGCCGTCCAGACGGCCGAGGAACTCCAGCGCGCCGTCGTACCGGTGGCGGACGAGGTCACCGGTCCGGTAGCGGCGGGACCCGGGCGGTCCTTCGGGGTCGGGAACGAAGACACGGGCGGTGGCGCCGGGTCTGCCGGTGTATCCGTAACTCACCCCCGCGCCGGCGATCAGCAGCTCCCCGGGGGTGCCGGGCGGGACGAGGCCGCCCTGCGCGTCGCAGACCGTCACATGGACTCCGCCGATGGGTGCGCCGATCGGCGGGCGGGTGAGGGAGTCGGCCGCTGCGAGGTCGGCGGTCGTCGCGATGATCGTGGTCTCGGTGGGGCCGTAGGAGTTGACGAGCCGGACCCGGTCCCCGAACCGGGCCCGCCAGGCACCGACCGCGGTGGACCTCACCTGGTCGGCGCCCAGGATCATCAGCCGCAACGAGTCGGGCCATGCCACCGCGTCCAGGTCGCCGACCAGCTGGTGCCAGTAAGGGGTGGGCAGGTCCATGACCGTTACGTCGGCGGTGAAGGCGTGGCCGAGCTGGTCCGGCAGGGCGGCACCGGCTTCGGCGACGACCAGGGTGGCGCCTGCGGCCAGCGCCGGGAAGAGTTCCTCGGCGCTGGTGTCGAAGCTGAGCGAGGCGCAGTGCAGGACGCGGTCCGTGTGCGTGATGCCGTAGCCCTCACGCATCCACCGGACCCGTTGGGCGAGTGCGTGGTGCGGTACGAGGACGCCTTTGGGGGTGCCGGTCGAGCCCGAGGTGTAGATGACATAGGCGGGGTCGTCGGGACGGGTGACGGGAAGAACGGCTGCAGGGGAACTGCCGGACGCGCCCGGAGCACCGATCTGTTCGCCCATACTGACCGTGTCGGTGCTCACAGGATCACCGAGAGCCTCCTGCCCGTCGGCGGTCAGGGTCCGCACGCCTTCCGGAAGGAAGGGCGATCCTGCCCGGCCGGACGTGAGGACGACCCGGGTTCCGCTGTCCTCGATCATGAAGGCGATCCGGGCCGGCGGGTAGTCGGGGTCGAGCGGCACATACGCCGCACCGGCCCGCCAGGCGGCGAGCATCGCGACGACCGCGCGCGGGCCGCGCGGCAGCAGAACGCCGACGGTGTCGCCCTGACGAATCCCGTGGGCCGCAAGCCGCACGGCCAGCCGGCCGGCTTGCGACCACAGGGTGGCGTAGTCGAGAGACTCCTCGCGCCCCCGCAACGCGGTCCTGTCGGGTCCGTTGCGCACCGCCTCCTCGACGGCGGCGAGCACGGTCGGCGGTCCTGCGGCCAGGACCGGTCCCCGGCCCCGTTCCCGGAGGGCCGCGAGCTCCGACGCGTCCGCCATCGGCAGCCGGCGGACCGGCGTATCGGGGTCGGCCACCGCCGCGTGCAGCAGTGTCTCGAACCACCGGCCGAGCCGAGCCGCCCATGCGGCGTCGATGAGGTCCGTTCGGTATCCGAAAACGGCGACGACGTCCTCGCCGTCCCGCCGCACGTCCAGGGTGAGGTCGAACTTGCAGGCCTCCATGCCCGGGTCGAGTTCGGTGCAGGAGAGGTCGGCGAACGGTGTGGCACGCAGCAGACCCGCGTCCTGCGTGTGAACGGTCAACAGGGTCTGAAACAGTGGTGTCCGCCCCGGATCACGGTCCAGGCGCAGGGATTCGGCCAGACGCTCGAAGGGGATCCGTTCGTGGGTGAAGGCCCCGAGGACGGTACTGCGGGCCCGGCGCAGCAGATCGGCGAAAGCGGGGTCGCCGGAGAGGTCGGAGCGCAGCACCAGCGTGCGCGAGAAGTAGCCGATGACCTGCTCGGCCTCCGGGTCGGTGCGGCCTGCGGTGGGGACGCCTATGCAGAAGTCCTCCTGCCCGGTACAGCGGTGGAGGACCGTCTGGTAGGCGGCGAGCAGGACCATGAACGGAGTACAGCGCCGGGCACGGGCCAGCGCGTCCACCACGGGCCCGGCGCCGGTGATCACCTGTGTGTGGAAAGCACCGTGCGTGGAGGGCTGTTCGGGTCGCGGCCGCTCGAGGGGGAGCTCAAGGGCGGGGGCGTCGGCAAGGCGTTCCTGCCAGTAGGCGAGTGCTTCGCGCGTCTGCGGACCGTCCGCCTCCCGTGCCTCCGCGGCGGCCTGCGCACGGTAGGGGGGTGGCAGGGGCAGACCGGTGGCACGACCCTGCCGGTGGGCGGTGTAGTGCGCTGCCAGTTCCTCGCGGAGGATGTTGAGCGACCAGCCGTCGGCGACGATGTGGTGCAGGACCACGCACAGGACGTGCTCGCTGTCGCCCGTCCGGAAGAGGGACACCCGCAGCAGAGGCCCTTGTCCCAGATCGAAGCCACGGTTGGTGCGCTCGGCCAGCACCGCTTCCAGCCGGTGGTTCCCGGCCCTCAGGTCAAGGTGCTCGACGGCCACCGGAGCGGGCGCGTCGACCACCACGGCGGGGGCGCCGTCCTCGTCCGGAAAGCGCATGCGCAGCGACTCGTGCCGGGCCACCACCTCGTCGAACGCGGCCCCGAGGGCCGACTGCGCCAGATCACCGCTCAGCCGCAGCACGAGGGGGATGTTGTACGAGGGGTCGTCCGGCTCCATCTGGTGCAGAAACCACAGCCGTCTCTGCCCATGGGTCATGTCCGGACACAGAACTGGAACACTCATCGGGCTCCCCCGGGCGCGCACGCCGCAGGGCGTGATGAGCGGATGCTTGATGTCGAGCAGAACGAACAGTGAGCGGGATCCGGGCGGTACGAAGGCACTAGGGGGATCCGGCGACGTTGAGGCCGACGAGATCAAGCCAAACGTGGCTTCAGATGTTTCGATGTTATGAACAGCACACGTGCGAGTCAATACAACTTCCTTATTCATGAACGGAATTGAGCACTCCGATCCGTTGCCCGCACCCGGCCGCCAGAGGGAGGGATCAACGCGTCCGCAGTCAGCGACAGGATCAAACACGCAGGTGAGGACCCGCGTCCTCCGCACCGAGGCGGGTCCTGCCGCACCCCCCGGGCCCGACGATGCTGCGGAAGTCGCATCCGTACGGGTGCTTGAGGAGTTCCCTTCTGCGCAAGCAGCAGCGGTGTGACGTGCGGTCGGCATGCGGCACGCTGAGCCAGGAACGGAAACCGGCGTTCCAGGACGAAGGGGCCGTACTCCCCCTGGAGAGGCGCCGGTCAGCGTGCGGATTTCACGTCGCGTCCTGATTCCGGTTGACGTGGGCCTTCTTGATGTTCCCGCACCGAAATCGCCGGACCCGCAGCTGGAGTACGACGCTTCGTCCGGCGCTTGGGACAGCAGCGAGAAACCCGGGTGGTGCGAAGGCTCCGCCTCACCCTGCTTTCGCGCAGGCGCGCGGCCGGCGGTTCCAGTCGATCGCATCGAGCGCTGCGGCAGGAAATGCGGATGTCAGCAGCGAACCCGCTTCGGGCCAGGGAGGAAGGCGATACGGTGACGCTGATCTGGCTGCGCGGGTGAACAACGAAGGGGAACGGCGTGACGGTCAAGGCGGTCCGGTCGGCGTTGGAGAAGGTGTACGTCAGGAGGCTGGCCGGCAAGCTGAAGGGCGGGCCCCGGCCCGCGCACGTCGGGATCATGCTCGACGGCAACCGCCGCTGGGCCCGCGGACAGGGGCACACCGATCTGCGTGAGGGCTACCGCATGGGCGGAGCCAAGGTCAGCGACTTCCTTCGCTGGTGCGTCGAAGCCGACCTCGAGCACGTGACTCTGTGGATGCTCTCCGACGACAACCTCAACCGGCCCGCCGAGCAACTCGGCCCGCTGCTGGAAGTCATCGAAGAGACCGTGCAGAAGGTCTGCGCCACTCCTGGCCCGTGGGAGATCGAGATCATCGGAGCCCTGGACCTGCTGCCCGGGAACAGCGCGCAGAAGTTGAAGGACGCCGCCGGGCGGACCGCCGGCCGCGGCGGGATGCGCGTCGATGTCGCCATCGGCTACGGCGGCCGCCGGGAAATCGTGGACGCGGTCAGGGCCGCGTTCGAAAAGCACATCGCCGTGGGCGGCGACCCGATGGAACTGGTGGAGAAGTTCGACATCGAGCACATCTCCGAACACCTGTACTCCTCGACCGGGCGCGACACGACCGACTTCATCATCCGCACCTCCGGTGAGCAGCGGCTGTCCGGTTTCCTGCTGTGGCAGTCCGCCTACGCCGAGGTCCACTTCGTCGAGGTGCTGTGGCCTGCCTTCCGGCAGATCGATCTGCTGCGCGCCCTGCGGTCGTATGCGGCCCGCGAGCGCCGGTACGGCCGTTGACATCAGGCCGGGTGTGCGGTGTGCGCGTCGGTGAGGATCATCTCGATGGCCCGCTTCAATGAGCGGTCCTGGTCCTCGTCGTCGCTGCCTGGCGGCACGCCTCTCAGCTTCGATGACCCACTCGATGGTGTCGGGCCGGCGGCTCACCGATCAGCCCGACTGACCGCCGCCTCACCCGTACACCGGCTGCGCAGGGCGTAGCGGGTGATCCGGGCACGGGCTGTTTGTCCGCTGATGCCGAGGGCCTGGGCGACCGTCTCCCACGGCGCGTCGGCGGGGCCGATGTGGGGTGCGGCTCGGGTGGCCTCGCCGGCGGCCAGGTGCTCCAGAACGGCAACGGCGCGCAGTGCCACGAGCGACTGTTCGGCCACCAGGGCGGTGAGGTGGCCCTCGTGCTCGCTACCGGACTCCTCACGCTTCCACATGGCCCTCTCCCCGAACCGGCCGTATGCCGGTGCCATCCGGCGGCCGGCGTCGAACGCGGCGCGCCGGAGTCGAACGCAGCGCGCCGGAGTCAGTCAAGGTCGCCGGCGTTGACGAGGTGCGCCCTGAAGACGGCCGCGATGCGGGGACGGGGAGCGTCCGGGACGGGGGTGTCGGGAAAACCGTCCTCCACGCCCCATTCGGTGTTGAACACCATGGTGCTGCCTGCGGGGACCACGCTTTCGTGTAGCCAGAGGGCGAAGGCGGCGGCGGAGCGGGCGGTAACGTCCTTGACGGTGACACCCTCGGGTTCCAGCAGTGCCATGCCTTCCATCGGTTCGTCGTCGAGGGTGATCCCGAAGTCCGTCGATGTCCCGGTGACGGGGCCGTGAGTGCCCTCGTCGATACGGATGAACTCGGCGGGGTTGCGTGGGCGCAGGAGCGCTTCCAGGCCGGCGTAGGTCAGGCCCCAGGTCTGTCCGTCGGCCGGCGTGAAGATGTACATGGCTTGAGCGCGTAGGTACACACACGAGGAAAGCCGCCTTCCGGCGCCAACCTCGTACGCCTGCCCGACGAACTCCCCTTAGTGCTGGGCCAGGCCGGAGTGGCGGAGGTCGCCCGATCGATCACCCCGTTCGCCGACAAGGGTCTCCGGCTGATCACGGGAGCCAGGCAGGAGTAGCGTGCTGCTCATGGACTTTCGCACTACCGTTGAGCGCGCTCAACGCCTGAAGCAGTTGCATGCCGAGCACAAGCCGCTGGTGCTGCCGACCGTGTGGGATGTGTGGTCCGCGCGGACGGCAGCCGACGCCGGCTTCCCCGCGCTGACCATCGGCAGCCATCCGCTCGCCAACTCCCGGGGGGCCGACGACCACGAGGGGCAGACCTTCGAGGAGGTACTCGCCGCCGTCCGGCCGATCATCGCAGCGGTCGGCATCCCCGTCTCCGTGGACCTGGAGGCCGGGTACGGACAAGAGCCCGCAGACCTCATCGCCGGACTCGTCGACGTCGGCGGCGTCGGTCTCAACGTGGAGGACACGGTCCACTCCGAGGGCGGCCGCGTGCGCAGCACGCAGGAGCACGCGCGTTACATCGCCGGGCTGCGCGCGGCCGCCGACGACGCGGGGGTCCCGGTCTGGGTCAACGGGCGCACCGACCTCTTCCTGCACGCGGAGAAGCCCGCGGACGTCCTCGACGAGGCGGTCGAGCGCTTGCGGGCGCTGGAGCAGGCCGGTGCCGACAGCGTCTACCCCGTGCTCATTCAGGACGACGACGAGCTGCTCACGGCCGTGACGGGAGCCGTGAGCATCCCGGTGAACTCCACGGCACATCCCGTCACGCACGATCTTGAGCGCTTCCGGCGCTTGGGCGTCGGCCGCATCACCTACGGCCCACTGCTGCAACTCGCGATGACCGATGCCATGAAGACCATGCTCCGGCCCTGGGCGGTCTGACGAAGTGACCGTGTGGCGGGGCGCCAAGAAAAAAAGGGGGCCCTGCCGCACGCCACGTGCGTGGGCCTGGACCTCGGCCTCGACGAGAACGAGCGACGCGGTGTCCCGCACTACGAGTCGGTCACCTACACCAACCCCGGCCCGAAGGACCTCCCCACCGACCAGGCCGGCGATGTCTACCTCGTCACCGAAGGCGGCCGGAAGATAGGCGGGAAGACGCCCTTCGTCCTTGACGCGAAGATCCCCGGCTGCCCGTCCGACTGGGTCGCCCGGATGATCCGGCCGGGGGCGCCTCCATCGCGGTGCGCCCGCACCATGCCCGGCCACGCCGCGAGTTCGCGGCAGCGGGTAACCGTGTACCTACCGACTCGATCGCCTCACTGGTTCCGGTTGTGCTGTGGTCGGGTAGCCGGAGATCAGCAATGGTCTCCGGCTACCCGACCACATGTGCGGGGACGGCAGGCGTCGGACACTGCGGCTGACGGTTGCACAGAGCCCGTCCCGACGGACCCGACCTGCTCGGGGAAGTCCGGGCGAGCGCTGAGGAAGTCATCACGTCTGACCGGGGCCGCGCCGCCGGCGTCCTGACAGCAGCAGGTAGGACCACGAGTCGGCTTGCTCGTTCCAGCTCAGCGGGGCCCGCCAGGGCCACCAGTCCCGGTCGGCCCGCCTCTGCGAAACCGACCGCGAACGGCTCGTCACTGTCGTCCGTGACCAGGTGGATGCTGCATCCGTCACGTTCCTGGAAATAGATCTCCTTGAACCCTTCAGCGATGATTCCGCGCATCTGCTGGTCGCCATCGAGGGCTGACCGGTACGGAGCGCCGGTGGCAGGGGCGGCGGCGGGGCGACTCGCCGAGGACTCCGTCCCGATTCGGCGGACAGGCCGGGACGGATGCGGTGGACCGGGGCACGGCCGCGAAACTGCCCGAGGCCGCTCCGGTGGTGTCGAGCGGCCACCACGACCGCTCCGTGACGTCCTCGTAGCCTCTGGGCGGTCCGAGCGGAGCGGGGGATGCAGTCGGCGTTCGCGCCTCAGAGTGTGCTGCCGCCGGTGGCGTCGATGTACTGACCGGTGATCCACCGGGAGTCGTCGGAGGCCAGGAACGCGACGATGTCGGCGATGTCCGCGGGGCGGCCGATCCGGTCGAAGGCGGAGAGAGCAGCGATCGCGTGCCGGGCCTCTTCGGTGGTGCGCCGGGAGGCGTTCATCTCCGTTTCGACGAAGCCCGGCGCCACGGCGTTCACCGTGATGCCGCGGGGACCCAGTTCCTCCGCCAGGGTGCGGGTCAACGAGTCGACCGCCCCTTTGCTCATCGAGTACCCGAGGGTGCGGGGCAGGGCCCTTCTGCTCGCGGCGGAGGAGATGTTGACGATGCGTCCGCCCTCCCCCATCCGCTTCAACGCCTCCTGGATGATGAAGAGCGGGGCGCGGGTGTTGACGGCGATCAGCCGGTCGAAGTCCTCGGTGCGCAGGTCCGTGATGCGCGAAGAGATACTGACGGCCGCGTTGTTGACGAGGATGTCGAGCCCCGGACCTGCCCCTTGGTCGTGGACGCCGGCGTCGAAGGCGTCGAACAGGGTGCGGACGTCACCGTCGACGCCGAGTTCGGCCCGCACGGTGAAGCAGCGGCCACCGTCGTCCCGGATGCCGGCGACGGTCCGCGCGGCGGCCTCCTCGTTGCTCGCGTAGTGGACGGCGACGAGTGCGCCGTCCGCGGCGAGGCGCCCGGCGATTCCGCGTCCGATGCCGCGGCTCGCGCCGGTCACCAACGCCGTCCTGCCCTTGAGGGATCCCATGCGTGCCCTGCTCCGTTCACCCGACGGCCGGTCGGCCTGTTCCCGAACCGTACAGGCAGCCGCCGCACTGGCGATCCAGGAGAAGGAGGAGGGAGGAGGAAGGGCGGCTCGGACAGGAGGCTCGGAACCGACGGGCGCGTGCGTCAGAACCGCCTCCGCACGGGTGGTAGCAGGCCGTTCCCTGCCCTCGTCACCACGGGAGTCGGGGCCCGGGAGCAGGGGTAACATACCGGCGCGCCTGTTTTCGCGCCCGCCTCCTCACGAGACGCGCCGCGCGCGGCAGGGGGGACCGGGCGAACGGACCGAAGGAGTCGGCCATGGCGCAGCAGGAGCGGGCCATCAGAACGCGCTACACCGTGCTGGAAGCCGCGGCTGCGGTGTTCGCTTCGAACGGGTACGAAGCATCCACCATCAGCGAGATCATGTCCCTGGCCGGGGTCACCAAGGGGGCTCTGTACTTCCACTTCTCCGGCAAGGAGGCGCTGGCGCACGCGGTGCTCCAGCACGCCGTCATCATCAAGCCGGAGAATCCGGTGAAGATGCAGGCCATGGTGGATCTGGGGCTTCTCCTCGCGTACCGGCTGCCCCGCGAGCCGTTGCTCCAAGGTGCGGCACGGCTGGCCGCCGACCAGAACGCGCGGCCGTTCTTCGGCGGGCCGTGGCCGCAGTGGCGGGACGTCATCGCGGCGCTGCTGACCGAAGGTCGGTCCCAGGGCGAGGTGTTCGAGCACATCGATCCACTGGAGACGGCGAACGTGCTGGTGGGAGCGTTCACCGGGTTACAACTCGTCTCCACCACGGTCGACCGGCCGGACAGTCTGCTCCGCCTAGCGTCCGACCTGTACCGTCTGGTCCTTCCCGGCATAGCCGTGCCCGGAGTACTGCGGGTCCTCTCCACCGATCCGGATCGCGCCCATCACGTGTTCGACGTGCTGGGGCGGCCCAGCTGGGACCTCCCGGTGTCGTTCGATAGCGTGCCCGGTACCTCGTTCCCGGTGCTCTCGGGGCAGGTGGACGTTTCTGTTCCCCCGTCGAAACGGTGACCCGCATGCACGCGATCCAAGTCCGCAGTACCGGTGGCCCCGAGGTCCTGGAGTACGCGGAGGTGCCGGATCCGGTTGCCGCGGAGGGGCGGTTGCTGCTGGACGTCGAGGCGGTGGGGGTGAACTTCGTGGACACCCTGGTCGCTGATGGTACGTACCCCGCCCCGGGCGGCCATCCGTTCATTCCCGGTACCGAGGTCGTCGCTCGCACCGAGGACGGCCGGCGGGTCCTGGCGAAGGTGCGGTCCGGATACGCGGAGCGGGTGAGCGCCGATCCCGCCACCATGGTCGGCCTGCCCGAGGAACTCGACGCCGGTCAGGCGCTCTCGCTGTTGACGCAGGGGCTCACCGCCTGGCACCTGCTGAAGTCCGCGGCCCGGCTGGTGCCCGGCGAGAGCGTGGTGGTGCACGCCGCCGCCGGAGGGGTGGGCAATCTGGCGGTCCAGCTGGCGCGGGAGTTCGGCGCGGGCCGTGTGGTGGCGGTGGCCTCGACGCCCGAGAAGCGTGCGGCCGCGCTGGAGTCGGGCGCGGACGAGGCGGTGGAGTATCCGCTCGCCGGCAAGGCGGACATCGTGCTGGACGCCTCTGGGGGCGCGCTGTTCGACCAGGGGCTCGCCTCGCTGGCCGAGCACGGGAGGATCGTCACCTACGGCAACGCCTCGAGGTCCGCGCCGGCGCCGCTGGACACGGGTCGGCTCCTGATGCTGAACGCGTCGGTGACCGGGTTCCAGCTGGGCAGGTCGCTCTCCCGTCCGGGTGCCTTCTCGACGGCGCTCGGCGAGCTTCTCGACCTGACGCTCACGGGCCGGCTGAAGCCTCTCACCGGCGGTGTCCGTCCGCTGGCCGAGGCCCGGCGGGCGCACGAGGACCTGCTCGCACGGCGCACCATGGGCAAGCTGGTGCTGCGGCCCTGAGGGTTCGTCGGGCGACGGCTGAAGCGGGGAACGCGCGAACGCGCGACCCCTGGTCGGACCGGACCGGGGGCCGCCTGCTGTACCGGCTCACCACGAGGACCCTCGGGGGCCCGCCGCGCCATGGACATTCGCGCCATTTCCTGTCGTCGCGAGCGTCACATGTCGGCCGTTTTTGATTGCTTCGCCGCAAGAGGAGGAGAGGTGCCCCCGGGGGAGGCAGGATGACCCCGTGATGGGCAATCCACCCGCCGTCACGACCAGCTTCATCGGCAGACGCGGTGAGCTGGACCGGACCGAGCGGGCACTGGACGAACACCGGTTGGTCACTCTCACGGGCCCCGGCGGTATAGGCAAGAGCAGGCTCGCGCTCCACGTCGCGGACCGAATAGCCGCTCGCCACGCGGGGGGTGTGTGCTGGGCCGATCTCTCGCACCTGCAGGACGGCGCGTCGCTGCCGACCGCCGTCTGCGACGCGGTCGGTCTGCTGGACCACAGCCGGCGCCGTCCCGTGGAAGCGCTCGGCGAATGGCTCTCGGATCAGCGACTGCTGCTCGTCCTGGACTGTTGCGAACGGGTCCTGACGGCCTGCCGGGATCTGGTGGAAAGGCTGCTCGCCGCGGCGCCGGGGCTCAGGGTGCTCGCGACCAGCCGGGAGCCCCTGGACGTGGCGGCCGAGTACGCGGTGGAGGTGCCGCCGCTGGCGACCGGGAGCGACGCACAGCGCCTCTTCCGTGAGCGGGCCGCGTTCACCGTCCCGGCCCGGCGGTTCGACGCACCCCGGGCGGCGGCCGCCGTGGGCGAGATCTGCCGACGGCTGGAAGGGATCCCACTCGCCGTTGAACTCGCCTGTGCCCGGCTGCGGGAGTCGGAGGTGGAGGAACTCCTGGAACTGCTCGGCTCGCGGCTCGACACACTCGTGGACGACACGACCTGGCCCCGGCGTCACCGGGCGCTGCGGACGACGATCGGCTGGAGCCACGAACTCTGCACGCCGCTCGAACGCCTGCTGTGGGCCAGGCTCTCCGTCTTCCACGGCCGGATCCGGCCGGCTGACGCCCAGGCGGTCTGCTCCGGCGGACCGCTCACGACGGACGGGGTGGCGCGCGGCCTGGAAAGACTGGCCGCACAGTCGGTGCTCCAGCGGGACGGTGCCGGCTTCCGCATGCTCGACACACTGCGCGAGTACGGCGCCATGTGGTTGAAGGAGCTGGCGGAGGACGGGGTGCTCGCCGACCGGCACGCCGCGCACTTCGCCGAGGTGGCGGACCGGTCGCACCAGGGGTGGCTGAGCCCTCGTCAGCTCGCGCGTTACCGGCGTATGGACGAGAGTCACACGGATCTGTCGGCCGCTCTGGATCACCTTCTGGTGGCCTCTCCCGCCTTGGCCCTGCGCATGGCGGGGCAGGCAGGGCTGTTCTGGAGCTGCTGCGGCCACCTCCACCAGGCGCGTTCCTACCTGGAGCGGGTGCTGGTCCTGCACCCGGGCGGCGGCAGGGACCGGACCCGGGCCCTGTGGGCCCTCGGTGTCACGCTCACCCTCCAGGGGGACCACGGAGCGGCGGCGGAGGTCGGGGAGGAGTGCGCCCGCTCCGCGAGGGAGGACGCGGATGCTGAATCGATCCTCTCCGCCGCGCACACGGTGAGCTTCAACCACCTCATGGCGGGCCGGCCGCAGGAAGCGCTGGCGGTGAGCGACGGCGCGCTCCGCGAGTCGGCGGTGGAACCCGCCACCGCTCCGTCCGTCCTGCGCTGCCGGGTGATAAGGCTGTTCGCGCTGACGGCCCAGGGCCGGCTCGACGAGGCGTACGAGGACGCCGTCGGGCTCCAGCGGATCAGCCTGGAGCACGGGGACCGCTGGGCGCGTGGCTACGCGGACCACCAGCTGGCGCTCATACACATGATGCACGGGCGGCCGCGGGACGCGGAGGTTCATGCCCGTGCCATGCTCACCAGCAAGCACCAGCTCCGGGACAGTCTGGGGATCGCGCTCGCGCTCGATCTGCTCGCCGGCGCCATCGCCGCCCAGGGTGACGGCGTGGGCGCGGCACGCACCCTGGGGACGGGGCAGACTTTTTGGCGGATGGTCGGCCACCCGCACCGCGGCACTCCGGAGCTGGGGGCGATACGCGACCGGTGGGAGCTCCTCGCACGGGAGGCGGCAGGCCATTCGGCATACGAGACGGCCTACCACCGGGCGCTCAAGGACACCGCGGAGCACGGGCTGGCCCACGCGTTGCGCCCCGAGTGACATCAGGCATGACCTCTCCGGCGTTCCCAGGGCAGCCGTCGGTGCGCGTTTTGCGAGGAGCTCGCCCCCGGCCTGTGCAGGGGCGTCCGGGCGTGGACCAGCCGGAGAAACAGCGATTCGGTGGCGCGCCGGGCGGCACACCACCGAATCGGCGGTATCGGTCGGGATGTCAGTTCCCGTCGGTTCTCGTCAGCTCTGGTCAGCTCTCGTCAGTTACCGTCGGATTTCTCGGTCACTTCGGCGATGATCGTTCCCTTGGCGGCGTCGATCTCGAAGTCGGTCTGGTTCCAGGAGGAGTCCACGACGTCCACTTTCCAGACGAGGACGTTGTCGTCGTTCTCCTCCAGACCGATCGAGGTGACCCAGCCCTTCTGCTTGGCGGTGGCCACCTTCGCGGCCTGCTCCGGCGTCTGGGTCGCCTTGCCGATCATGTCGGCGAGCCGGCTCTTGTCGTCGGCGTCCTGGTTGTCGTCCGCGGTGGTGTCCAGGACCTTCCCCGTGACGGCATCGATGCGGACGGTGTGTGCGGTGCCGTCCTTCTCCGCGACCTCCGCGACCCACTCCGGGTCATTGGCGCTGCCGGTGGGGCTCGGGCTTCCCGAGGGGCTGGGGCTGCCGGTCGGGCTGGGGCTTTTCGTCGGGCTCGCACTGCCGGACGGGCTGGGGCTGCCACTGGCGTTGTCGTCGTCGAGCCCACCGAGCTCCAGGTCGACCAGCTTGCTGCCCGAGACCGCGCCTACCGCGGCCTTGGCCGCCTTGTCGAAGGTGATCTTCGTGGCGTCGAGCACGTCCTTGCGCTTCTGCTGCTCCTTGCTGAGCTTGGCCGGGGAGGCGCTGGGGGAAGGTGACGGGCTGGTGCTCGCCTGGTGCGGTACGACCTTCGCGGCCTCCGAAGTCGCCGACGCCGAGACGGAGTCACTGTCCGTTCCGCAGCCCGTCATCATCGCCGAAGCGACGACGGCGCACACCACGGCGCCGACCGCGCGGAGGGTGCGGGCACGCGAGAGGACACGGTTCGTCTGTGGGGGATCAAGTCTCATGTGCGCATGCCTAGCCCGGCGGGCGACCAGTCATGTGGTGCCTCTCCGAGGAGTCACCCGATCGACCGGACCGCTCCGCCCGTTGGGCCCGTGCCCGTCGCGTCCCGGTCCGGAACCGCGGCGTCGGGCTCCGATCACGATCCGCCGGACGCGCGCCAGGCGGCCCAACCGGCCCTTCCCTTGACCGGGCGCGGAGCGAGAGGCTGGGAAACAATGGAATCCAAGGGGTCCGGCGTCCGTCGTGCCCGATCGGGAGGCCCACATGGACTATCCGGAACGTTTCGAGCTCATCTTCCAGACGCTCGGCGCGGAGGACGATGTCGTCGTCGTCCGCATGACCGAGCGCGCCGGAGCGGGAGGGCATCCGGTCTACGAGGACGAGACCGGCATCGTCCGCGCAGAGATCAGTGCCAGGGGCGAGGTGCGGATGCTGGCCAGTGGTGGCCACCAGGTGCCCGGTGCGCCCCTGCTGGCGCGTCCCCTGGACGACCCGGGGACGCCTCCCGGGGAATGAGGCGCACGGGCCCTCCTGCGCACCGGGTGCGCGAGGCGATGAGGACACCGCCCGAATGCCTCCCGGTAGGGTGTGGGCATGAGCGGAGCGTGGAATCCGGCCGCCCCGGGGGTCGTGCGTCTGCCCTCGGGGCGTCTCGTCCGGGGCAGGGCTCTTCGCCGACCGTTGCCCGAGGGCCCCGCCCCGGATTTCTCGGTGCACCTGCTGGGCCGCGAGCCCGAACCGGTGGCGTGGGAGTCTCGCTGGTTGCGGTGGCCCGATTTCCGGCTCCCGGCCGACCGCGCGGGAGCGCGGTCCCTGTTGGGTGAGGCGTGGGCCCGGGCAGCCACTGAGCGGGTGGAGGTCGCCTGCGCGGGGGGCCGGGGACGTACGGGCACGGCCCTGGCCTGCCTCGCAGTACTGGACGGAGTCCCCCCGGACGACGCCGTCGCCTTCGTACGGGAACGGTACGACCCGCGTGCGGTGGAGACCCCGTGGCAGCGGCGCTACGTCCTGCGCTTCGGGGACTCCGGGTAACTCACCCCGCCGCGGTCGGCTCCTGGGTCTTTCCGCGCCGCCTGCGGAGCGCGAGGAGCGGAAGCGCACCGGCGAACGCGACTCCGCCGGGGAACGCCGCCGACCCGATGCCCGGTTGGTCGAAGGTCGCCGGGATCGGCAGGGTCGCCCAGCGGTCCACCGGCCAGGCGACCACGACCGCTCGGCCGACCACCTCGTCCTCGGGGACCATGCCCCCGTTCCTGTCGTGCTGGTGGTATCGGGAGTCGGCGGATGCCTGCCGGTGATCGCCCATCACCCAGATCTTTCCCTCGGGGACGGTCACCTTGAACTCGCCGTCCCCGCCCGGGCTGCACGCGGTGTTCCCCGGATAGATGAACGGCTCCACCAGCGCCTTCCCGTTGAGCCGGAGCGGACCGGTTCCGGAGCACTCGACGGTATCCCCACCGATTCCGATCACCCGCTTGATCAGGTCCTTCTCCTCCGCCGAAGGCATCAGTCCGACGAACGTGAGCACCTGCTGCACCACGTTGGGCTCCCGGGACTCGACGCCCGAGAGCCAGCCGTCGGGGTCGTGGAAGACGACGACCTCGCCCCGCTCGGGCTCCGAGCCGAACCAGGGAGTCAGCTTGTCGACGAGAACACGGTCACCCTTCTGCAGGGTGTTCTGCATGGACTCGGAAGGGATGGAGAACGCCTGGACCAGAAAGGTCTTGATGAGCAGCGCGAGGCAGAGCGCTACGACGACCAGCAGGGGGATCTCCGCCCAGAGGGGCCGCTGTTTCTTCGGTTTCTTCGGCCCGGTGGGCCTTTCCGGCTTCGTCCGCAAGACGTCCGTCCCTGTCATCGCACCGCTCCCCGACCATGCTCACTCCCCGTACCCGTCCGGTATGGGTGCGTGAGCAACTGTAGTGCCACGTCGGCCGGGGCTCACCCGTCATGCGAGGCCGACTCGTCCGGGGCGCCACTGGTCGGCGCCGGGCGGAGCTGCTCAGGAGGGCCCGCTGCGGCGCCGGGCGCTATGCGATCGACGGGGGCGCGGGGGCGCGTGCGCCCTGCGGTGAGGGGACCGTCGCGCCCGCGCCCGCGCGCACGGCCTCGACGACGGATTGGTGGAACGTGCGGCTCTCCTCTTCGGAGAAGCACGGAACGGGGCTGCCCGCCATGGTGAACCAATCGGAGGATCCGCTGAACTGGACGGCGACGGCCGCCTGCTCGTCCGACCACGTCGTGTGCACGGTCAGATCCCCGGTCACGATGCCCACCTCGGCGGTGCTCACTCCGCCGGCTCCCGCGAAGACGCCACTGGTAGTCCACGATGCCCAGTTCATGACGTCTCGCCTTTCGACAATGCCAAGCCTGCCTACTGGCTGCTTTCGAGTATGGCACCGCCACCCGAAGCTCGCACCGGTGTACGAAGTGGGAGCCACGCACGCCTCCGACCTGGTCTTCCTCCAGGCCGGGCGATCGATCACCCTCCTTCCGCCCGTCTGAGCGCTCCACGTACGAAGGCAGCCTGGCCGGCGTGCTGGAGGTCGTCGGCCACCACGCTGACGAGCCGGACGCCGAGAGTCACGGGCGGTGACCACGCCTCGTCGACGATCCGGTCCAGCGCCTTACCGGTGAGTCCGTCGACGAAGGACAGAGTGCGCGCGTGGACGGCATCGTGGTACCCGAGCAGCAGATCGGCGGAGGCGACCCGCACGGCTCCGACCTCCTCGCCGGTATGTCCGTATCCGGTCGCCGCACGGTCGAAGGGAAGGTCGAACAGGTCGGCCCAGCCCTCGGTGAACCAGACCTGCTCCTTGCCCGAGGCGTCCGCGACGTGGTCGTCCTGGACCCGGGTCAGGTGCCAGACGAGCCAGGCGATGGAGTTGGCCCCCTCGTCGGTCCGGGCGTTGAGTTCATCGGTGGTGAGCCCCTCGACCGCCGCGTGCACCGCTTCCCGCACCCGGCCGAAGGCATCGGTCAGCAGATCTGAAGTGTTCATGCGTCCACTCTGGCAAGCGGGCCACCGGAGCGCACCACGGCCCTCCGGCAGGATTTCACTCCCCACCGAACAGGAGTGCGACCGATGTCCCCCACGCCCCACGGTTGACGACGTAAGGCCGTCACGAAGACGGAGGGACGATGCGCGATCTGCGCTGGACCGGGGCCGTGACCGAAGCACCCGGGCGTCTTCGACGACCGGCGTGGCGTGGGGCCGTGCCGAGTCGCCCTGTCCCTACGCGCTCCGGCGCCTTGACCACCGGGCGAGCAGGCCCGGGCGCTTCCGGGGCCGGCCCGTGAACACCGTGTCCGGTACGCCCTGCGCGGCGAGCCGTGACATGAGCAGCGCCTCCTGCTCTGCCGAGACAGCGATCCACAGGGCTGTGCCCGTGTCGCTCGCGCTGAAGATCTCCTCGCTCCCTCGGCGCCCCTCCGCGTGAATCGTGAAGGGGGCCAGGGCCAGCAGGACCTCGAACTGCGTGTCGTCGCGGACGTCGACGTCGATTCCCATCCGGAAGTCGCCCTTCGGGCGACGGGCGCCCCCGGCCACGTCCCTCTCGGCCATCGACAACGCGTACTCGTAAGCAGCCACCACGTCCTGCGGCCACGGTTCATCGCTGTAGGCATCGAAGTGAGCGGTCTCGATGCTGTCCCGCAGGACACGGAGTGCCTCGCGGTGGGCCCTCACCACGTCCGCCTCCTCCAAGTCGTCCCGGAGGAAGAGTCCTTTACGTGGTTCACCGGTTTCGCTCATCACGCCGCTCAGCATCTCACGCTCCGGCCGTCAGCCCTCAGGAGCTCCCGGGGGTCCCGAAGGTGACGGTGACCTTCGTGAATCCGAGCGAGGTGAGCAGGCCCTTGAGCATGTTCGCGGTGTTCTTCTCGGCCCGGCCGGTGAGTCCGCTCTCCTTCGCCGCCTCACCGATGTGCTTGGCCGCGAGCTTGTTGACCGCCTGCTCGCTGCCGGGGTTGTCCGAGAAGAAGTCGCCGAGGCGGTCCAGCAGACCGCGCTGCTTGGAGACCGAGTAGGACCGGTCGGGGTCGAGGGCGGGTTTGCCGAGGACGGCGTGCGGCAGGGTGAGCGTGGCCTCCGTCCGGTCCTCGTTGACGACGACCCCGTCCTCGGCGACCTTGCCGAGGTCCACGGAGGCACCGACCGTGCCCGCGCCCACGTACAGGGTGCGCGTCCCCCGGACCGCGTCGGGGAGGAACTTGGCGTCCTTCTCCAAGTCGACGATGACCTGGAAGTTGCCGGAGGCGGCCTCGTACGCGCTCATGTCCTGGATCGACTTGAGCACGGCGGGCCCCGACCGGTCATTGGTGCGCTCGCCGAAGATGTCGCCCAGGCCCGGCACGAGGCTGAGCCGGGTGCCCGCGAAGAGCAGGGCCAGGACCACGGCGCAGATGCCGAGGGCCTTGGCCCATCCCCGCTTCTTCGCGGCCGGGCGGGCGGCGGGCCCGTCACCGTGCCGCTCGAAGCTGTCTGGTTCCGTACCGGTGGACGTCATACCGTTCGTGTGACCCGTACGCGCCGGTTCAGTCCCCCTGCACGCCCCCAACTCCGGTCTTTCGGCTGAGAGTCGTACGGGTTTCGGCTGCCGGTCACACCGTCCAGCCGCTCCCGCAGCAGGTCGGCGTGGCCGGCGTGCCGGGCGTACTCGGCAATGAGGTGGACGTGAATCAGCCGAAGTGAGTACTTCTCCCCCCGATGGACGAAGGTGTCATCGAGCGATGCGGCGGCGATCACCTCGTCCCCCAGCCGGATCTCCTCCAGCAGCCGTGCGTAGTCCTCCTCGGCGCGCTCGGGGGCGAGGTCCTCGAAATCGGAGTCCTCGCCCTTGGCCGGGTCGTACATCGGGCGCAGGTCCTGGCCGGCGAACCGCTCGCGGAACCAGGTCCGTTCGACCTTGGTTATGTGCCGTACGCGGCCGAGCAGGCTGAGGTTGGAGGGTTCGGTGGTCTGCCCGGCCGGCTGCTCGCCGGTCAGCCCGGCGCACTTGTGCAGCAGGCCGGAGCGGTAGGAGTGAAGGAAAGAGGTCAGGGTCTCGCGCTCCGGGGCGTTCAGGGCGTCGGTGACGGGTGCCGGTTCAGGTGCTGTCCACGTCATGGGGCGGTGATGCCCCGGGGCGGCCCGGATCTCGCCCCCCGTTCCCGGCAGGCTCCTTGTGCAGCCGGTAGGTGTCCGAGGGCTCGTCGTCGTACGAGGTGGTGGACCAGGTGACGCTGCTCGCGAGACCGAGCACGAGGAAGAGGACGACGAACATCCCGCCCGCCCGGCTCATGATCAGAGGGCGGGTGGAGGAGCCGGTGCCGTACGGGACGACGAGGAGGCCGTCGTCGCCGAAGAGGCCTTTGGGGTACGCGGGGGTGAGCATCGACGCGTAGGCCTCGAACCGCATCTGGTAACGCAGGGTGGCGGCGGTGGCCTCGAACAGGGGCTTCGGCATCCGGCCGAGGATCAGGGTGACGAGCCACCAGACGAAGGAGAGGGAGAACCAGCCCGTGACGGCGAGCGCCTGGACGACCAGTGCGGGAATCATCAGGAGCAGCCGGAAGAGGACGGCGAGCCGGTTGAGTTCGGTGGGGCGCACCTCGACGCGCACGGGATAGTCCCCCGGCGGCCGGAAGGAGAAGGGCGGGTAACGGTCCACCAGCAGCATCTCGTTGGCGAGGACGCGCGTCTGGTAACCGAGCCGTCCGGCGAGGAAGCGGAAGACGGGTTCGGGCAGGCGGCCGAGGACGAGCGCCGAGAACCAGCCCACGACGACCATGACGACCGCCACGACCGAGAGGAAGAAGAGGACGACGAAGTGCGGCAGCAGGAGCAGGAGCCGGAGCAGCACGGTGAGCCTGCGCTGCCGCACGGGCTCCACGACGTCCAGGACGGGCTGAAACTCCGGCACCCCGGGTGAGACGTGGCCCGTGCTCCACTGGCCGTCGCCCATGCGCTCCTCCTCGGCGGTGACGTGAGCGTCTCCGGCTCGGTGGACGTCACCGCCAACCTGGCGCGGCGCACTCGGCGGGGCAATACGCCGGGGTCCGAACGGGTGTCCCCGGCGGGCCAGGGGCGGGCCCGCCGGGGGGTGGAACGGCGGAGGTGCGGGGCGTCCCGTTCAACCCGCACCCCCGCCTGCTCGGATCACTCACTCCGGGAGATCGGTACGCTCCCAGGGCGAGTGCGGTATCGGACGAGTGTGATGTCGGACTGGGCCCAGAACCAGCGGTGGGGGAAGACCGGGGCGGCTCCGCCTCCCGGTCAGACCTGCGCCTTCGGCCAAGGTACGGCCCGTGCCCCATTCGTTGGTCCTGTGGCCGGCCCCGCACTGGGCGGAGGCCACCCGCACCTGTGTTCCGGCCACGGCCGTCATCCTCAGGGAGAGACGGAAAGCTCTCGCGGGCCCGGCCCAGGGCCCGCCTGATCGCGTTCCGCTTTCACCTGGGTTCCCCGTTCCCCCGGGGCTCTCTGATGCCCATGTGCTGCGTGGGCGTCCCGGTGGCATGCGCGGGTTCCTCCTCGTGGCTCTGACGATCATGACGGATGAGCTGGAACGTGCGGGAATGGAGCACAAGACTTGAACCAGTGGGAGCGCTCCCAGCATGGGGAGGCGGAAAATCGGAGTCAAGAGACGTGAAGAGTCGAATAAATTCGATTGACCGAGTTCAGAACTGGCCTGTTGACCGACACCAGTTGACGTTCTAACGTCATGGCCGACCAGTGGGAGCGGTTCCATCAGTCGGTGTGCCGTAGGGGTTACGCCCGGCCTGACAGGGGTCGCCCACGCACCATCCTCCGCTTTCCGTTCACCTGCGGTACGCAGGTCGCCTTCCGCCACGGAGCGGTTCCGGCCACGGTCGGCTCAGTCGCCGAACCCGCGGCCCGGGCTTCCGGATCGAACCCTCTCCGCACGGCGCACCACTCCGTCGCCGACCGGGGCAAGGCTACTTCCGGGATGCCTCCCGACAGACCAACTCGGTACACCTGCCCATGGTTGGGACTCGATGATCTCCCGGGCGGCCGGGCGGCCGGGTGAGCGGGGCGATCGGGGGCGGGTACGTCCAGTGGTCGCGGTCCGGCGGGACCGCGACCACGCCCGACGAATCGCGGAACGGATCGCTCCCGGCCGATCGCGCGCAGCGGTTGAGAGTCCCCCGAGACGGCTTTCTCGATATGGCCGCAGGCCTCAACGCCGCCTCACTGTGCGGGCGTTCACGCTCAGCGGTACACCCTGAGCGGACCCGGACCCGGACCCGGACCCGGCCCGCCAGATCCCTTGGCCCGACCCGCCGGACCCCACAGGGCCGACCGACCGGCGGATCCCCCGATCCGCTCGCGCCCTACACCGGTGGCCAACCAACCCACCGGTGTAGGGCAGCCGCGAGATGGTCGTCCCGCTCGCCAGGCTCGGCCTTCCCGGCCGCGACTGCGCCGCGCTCGCCTCGAACGGTGGCCCGAGGTGTTGGTGACCAGGGTGGGCAGGGAGCCGATCTCGACGGTGGTGACGATGCGCAGCCTCGCGTACTTCGAGTCCTTCAGGATCGCCGCGATCGGGTCGATGTACTCGGACTTGTAGCGGGGCAGGTCGTCCGGCCCGAGCTCCGCGCAACACCGCCACGGCGAACTGCGACGTGATGAAGGCCGACGGCAACTACGTGCAGGGCTTCGGCTACGCCCTTCCGGGACAAGCTGGTCTCGGTCGGCTTCGACTCCAAGATCGGCATGCTGATCGGCACCTCCCGCAACGGCTGGGGCGGCACGGCCCGTCCGACCGCCGCGGGTCCCGACACGAGCGTGACGGTCCGCGAGCACGGCACGCGGGCTCCGCGGCACCTCACATGCCGCGGTCACCGCTGACCGGGACGCCCTGCCGCCCCGGTCAGCGGTTGCGGAGCCTTTCCAGCAGCGTGCGCCCGCCTCCGGACCGCGCTGCCCCGGCGTTCCCGGCCTCGGCCGGCGCCTTCAGGGAGCGCTTCACCGGAGCGGTTGCCGGCGCCTTCCCGGCCCGTCCCCCCTCGTCCGCGGCTCGCGCATGCGCGGTGCGGGACGTGCCCGCCCTCGCGGTCGCCACCCTCTCCTTGAAGCCGGCACGGCCGGTCGGCCGGCGGCCGGACGTGGGGTCCTCGGTGACCGGGGCGGCCGCCGGGGAAGGCTCGGGGTAGAACTTCGCGAACGCGTGGAAGTGGTGGCTGATCCGGCGCCCCACGAACAGGTAACCGAGCAGCGCACCGGTCGTGTTCAGGATCACGTCGTCGATGTCGAAGGCCCGGCCCTCCACGACGGCACCCTGGGTCAGCTCCACGACCACCATGACCACGATGGTCAGCAGGATCATGCGCAGCATCCTGAGCCTGCGCGGCACCAGCACCGGGATCAGCACTCCGAAGGGGGCACCGAGCAGGATGTTCCCGCCGGCCTGCTTGCAGGCGGCGAGGAAGGTGTAGTCCTCGGCGTACTGCCGGAGCGAGCGTCCGGGGGTCATGTTCGAATGGGCGATCCCCGCCGAGGCGGGTGACGGCGTGAGTGTCACCTTCGCCAGGACGACGGAGAAGGCGACGAGGCCCACGAAGGCCACCACAAGAATGCCGGCGCGCAGCAGTGTGTGCGCCCAATTTCTCTTCCGCACAGTGCGGTTCGCGTCAGCGGTCATGGCCCTCGGATGCCCCGGCCCCGCCCCGTCACACCCGGGACGGGCCGCGCCTCCCGACGGAATGCGTTCAGGCGCCCGCGCGCCGGTCCCTGACGCCGGGAGGCGGCGGTCCGCCGCCTCGCCCGGCGAGCCCGGAGGGGCGCGCGACGACGGTTCGCGGGCGCCTGCCACCATGTCGACCATGAGCGCACCGAAACCGAAGCGGGACGAACTGCTGGCCGACGCCGTGCGGCTGCGTACGGAGGGCCGTCCGGAAGAGGCCCGGGAACGACTGCTCGCCCTGACCGCGAGGTTCCCGGAGGACGGGGAAGTCGCGTACCAGACGGCGTGGGTGCACGACGTTCTCGGCCTCGAGGCCGAGGCGGTGGCGTACTACGAGCGCTGCCTGTCGGGCGGGCACCTCGGCGAGGAGGACCGGCGGGGCGCGCTCGTCGGCCTCGGCAGCACCTATCGGGTGCTCGGCAGATACGGTCAGGCGGTCGAGACGCTGCGGCAGGGGGTGGCGGAGTTCCCCGACGACGGCGCGCTCCACACCTTCCTGGCGATGGCGCTGTACAACACCGGTGAACACCACGAGGCGATGGGCCTTCTGCTGCGGCTCGTCGCGTCGACCAGCGAAGACCCTTACGTGAGGCGGTACCGCGCCGCGATCGAGCACTATGCGACCGGCCTCGACGGGACGGCGTGACCCGGCCGCGTCCCACTCCCCGCACGCCGCTCCCCCGCACGTCGTGGCACCGGATGCCCGACGCAGCTTCCCCGAAGACAGCCGGTGCTCCCCGGACGGCCGGTTCGCGTACTTCTGAGAGTCATCCGCGCCTCCTATCGTGCTTCTGGTTGACGCGTTCGCATCAACCGACGACGCGGGTGAGGGTGAGGGTCCATGAAGCAGGGATGGCACAGATGGGCAATGGCCGCCGCGGCCGGGTTGTTCTGCGTGGCGGTCTCGGCCGGCAGCGCGCAGTCCGCCACGGGCCAGGGCGGCAGCTCGTACGCCGCGACGACCGGCGTCGGGGTGCACAACGCGTACGAGAAGTCGACCTACACCTACTTCGCCGACGCGCTCGATTCCGGTGCGGCGATGCTCGAACTCGACGTGTGGACCAACGCGTTCGGCAGCTCGTGGCGGGTGTCCCACAGCAACCCGCTCGGCAATGACAACAACTGCGAGAACGCGGCGAGCGCCGCCGTACTGCGCAGCAAGCCGCGCAACCAGAATCTCTCCGGCTGCCTCTCCGACATCCGCGCCTGGCACGACGCCCACCCGGGACACCGGCCCATCGTGCTGAAGGTCGAACTCAAGGACGGGTTTCTCGGCACGAGCGGCCGCGGTCCGGCCGAACTGGACGCGCTGCTCACGGCGAAGCTCGGCGACGCGCTGTACCGCCCGGCCGACCTCGTCGGCTCGCACGCCACCCTCGACGAAGCCGTCACCGCCGGGGGATGGCCCACGCGCGACGCGCTGGCGGGCCGTTTCCTGGTCGAGCTGATCCCGGGCACGGTCGAGGAGGGCAACCCGCTCGACACCATGTGGACCGACCGCGAGTACGCCACCCGGCTGCGCGACCTCGCGGCGGCGGGCCGGCTGCGCGAGGCCTCGGCCTTCCCCGCCGTGCACACGGCGCAGGCCGGTGACCCCCGCACGCGGTACACCGACGCGTCCGTCCGGCCGTGGTTCGTGATCTTCGACGGGGACGCCTCCGCGTACGCGGGCGGTTCCATCGACACCGCCTGGTACGCCCGCAACAAGTACCTGGTGCTGATGACGGACGCGCACAACGTGGCGCCCGCCATCGACGGCACCAACCCGACGTCCACCCAGGCCCTGGACCGGCTCGCCCTCCTCGCCGGGAAGCACGCCAGCATCATCTCGGCGGACTGGCACGCGTTGACCGACGTACTGTCCACGGTGGTCCCGCGCGCGGCCGGCTGACCGGGCCCCCGCACGCAGGGCCGTGCGCGTCACCGACGAGTCGCCGGGGACGCGCACGGCCGTCACACGACGCGCCCGCCGGGTCGGAGCGGGACGCGCGGCGTCCCGGCGCGCCCGGGTACGGGGGTACACGGTGTCCGGGCGGGGACACGCCGAGAATGCCCGGTGTGTCCTCCTCCCTCTCCTCGACCGGTCGTGTCGCCTGGGCCCTGCTGCTGCTCTCCGCGGCGTCCGGGGCGGCCGACGCGTTCGTCTTCCTCTGCGCCGGGCAGGTCTTCGCGGGCGTGATGACCGGAAATCTCGTACTCCTGGGCGCGGCGGCGACGGGAGCGGGCGACGAGGGCTCCGCCCCGCGTGTCTGCGCGGCGCTGGTGTCGTACGTGGCCGGGGCCGGGTGCGGCGCACTGATGGCCCGGCGGTGGGGTTGGCCGGTGGCGGGCCTGCTGCTGGCCGAGGCGGTCCTGCTGGGTGCGGCCGCGACCGCCTGGGGGGTGGGGCTCGTCACCTCGGGGGCGGACCGGACCGGGCTGCTCGCCGTCGTGGCGGTGGCCATGGGAATCCAGGGGATGGTCCGGGTGACCCCGACCAACTACTTCACCGGGACGCTGACCTCGCTGTCGGGGCGGCTGGCACTCGGCCGGCCGGTCCGGGACGACATCGAGGTGGTCGGCCGGCTGGCCGCCGTGGTGGCCGGTGCCGCGATGGCCGCCGCGGCGGCTCGGTGGTGGCCGCCGGGTGCCGCGTCCGTGGCGGTGCTCGCCGCCCTGGGGGCGCTGGTCCTGGAGACGGCCGGGCGGCGCGGGCAGCCCCTCGGCTGACGCCCGGCGGCGCGGGCGGCCTCGCGGCTGAACCGCCTCTCGCCGGAGCGGGCGCCGCCCCGGCGCTGCTCACTCCCGGGCGGCAAAAAGCCCCGGCCGGATCGGGGGAATCCGGCCGGGGCCGTTCATGAGGTACGAGGGGCGGTCGCCTCTCGGCGGGTTGCTCCACGGGGCTTCAGCCGAACGATCTTCCCCGTGGGCGAAAGGTGAGGCCCGGGGACACTGTCCCCCTCGCACCACGTATAGATGAACGATAAACCACACCCGGGTGTTCCCGGACCTCCGGGTCCCCGGGTGTGATCCGGGGCACCCGTCGGCCCGACGAGCGCCCCGGGCCCGAGGGCGGTTTCGACGTAGCGCCGTCCGTCTGAGGGGCCGGCAGGCGGGACTTTCGGTACACGGCCCGGGGGCGGCTCGTCAGTGTCCGGCCGCCAGGTTGCCGTAGCGGCGGCGGAACCGGTCGATCCTGCCGGCCGTGTCCAGCACCTGCCGGCTGCCGGTGTAGAACGGGTGGCTCGCGGACGAGGTCTCGACATCGACCACCGGATAGCTCCGGCCGTCCTCCCACTCCACCCGCTCGGTCGCGTCGGCGGTCGAGCGGGTCAGGAACGCCACACCGGCGGCCCGGTCGCGGAAGACGACGGAACGGGTGGCGGGGTGAATGTGCTGCTTCATGAGAATGTTCCTTCCTCGGGGCGGTGGTCGGTGCGAGTCGTCACGTGTCCCCGCGCTTGGGCCGCTCGATGCGGGCGGATCACCCGGTACGGGCACACCGGAGGTGCCGGTGGGGCGCCCGGATCAGCGGGCCTCGCGGAAGACCACGTGGTGGCCGGCGACCGGGTCGAACTTCCGAAGTTCCAGCCGGTCCGGGTCGTTGCGGCGGTTCTTGCGCGTGACGTAGCCATGCCCGGTCCCCGCCGTGGACCGGAGGGTGACGACCGGCCTGAGTTCACTGCGTGCCACGAGTGCCTCCTCCACTGGGCGACTCCGTCTCCCGCTTGAGCGGGATGGATGTCGTTTTCATTCTGGTGACGTAACACGAGCAACCAGCACCGCATTCCCGCCCTCCGGAGGTCCTCCCGGCAGGGCCGGAACCCGCTCTCCCGGGGCGCGCCACCACCCCGCTTCCCTCGACGGCTCAGTCCGCTCCGGACCCACACGTCCGATCAACACCTCATCCGCGAAAGGGCGTTCGAGAAACAACTCTGCGCTTCAGCCGCTGGCATATGCCATACGCAAGAACGCCACAAGTGTCGCCAAACCCCTTACGAGCCCCACTCCCCTGTGCCACAGTCATCCTCGGTTCCCCTCCCGTTCCACCCCGAGAACCGGCAGCAGCGTCTGTATCGGAGTTCGAGATGCCGTCCCCCCTCTTCGCGGACCGCCCGGCGGCACGACCGTCCGAGCGGAACGCCGTCGACGCGATGATCGACCGCGCACGCCGACTGCGCGGAGACCTCGACTCGGTGTGCCGGACCGCGGTGGCCATCGACGAGGACGACCCGCAGCAGCGCTGGCAGCGCGCGCTCTGCGAACTCGCCGCCCACCATCTCGACGACCTCGGCGCCCGCCTCGGGCAGCTCAGGGAGGGACCGCCCCCGCCGGTCCCGGACACCGCTCCGGCCGACGAGGAGCAGGGCCCCCTGTCGGGCCGGGCGGGCAGCGCCGAGTGGAACCTGCTCGACGACGGCGTCGAATGGTCCGTCGAGTTGTACGAGATCTTCGGGCGGGACGCCGCCGCTGGTCCGCTCTCCCTGGACGAGCTGCCCACCATGCTCGTCCCCGAGGACCAGCCCCTGCTCACCTCCATGGTCACGAGCTGCCTGATCGACGGAAAGCCCATGGACGGCGAGTTCCGCATCCGCCGTCCTGACGGCCGGATGCGGACCCTGCACGCCATGGGCGAGCCGGTACTCGACTCCGAGGGCCGCACGGTCTCCCTGTGGGCGGTCCTGCGCGACGTCAGTGCACTGGACGACAGCCGGAAACGTGAAGTCCGGACGCGCGACTCCCTGCACCGGCAGGACGACATCGCGAGGGCCGAACACCGGATCGCGACCGAACTGCACCAAGCCGTGCTGCCGGCGCCGCACGACTCGCCGGCACCCGCGTGCGGCGGATCCGGTGCCATGGACGTCGCCGCCCGACTCCTGCCGTCACGCTCGTGCGGCCCGAGCGGCGGTGACTGGTACGACGCCATGACGCTGCCGGACGGCCGGACCCTGCTCACCGTCGGCAGTCTCACCGGGCACGGCATTCCCGCGGCCTCCACCGTGGCCATGGTCCTGGGCGCGCTACGGGGCATGGCCGTGGCGGGCATCGAGCCCCGGGCACTGCTGACCCATCTCAACCAACTGGTCCAGACGTCCGCCCAGCCGGCCCTGGGCAGTGCTCTGTGCGGGTTCTTCGACCCCTCGGCGGGCCTCCTCACCTGGGCCCAGGCGGGGCACCCCGCTCCCCTGCTGTTCCGTGACGGCACCGGGGCCCCGCTGGTTCCTCCCGAGGGGGTGCTTCTGGGTGCCGCGCCGGGAGTCACCTACGGGCAGGAGACCGCACGGTTGCTTCCCGGCGATGTGCTCCTGCTGCGCGCCGACGGGTTGGCGCCGGCCACCGGCCTTGGCGCCGCCCCCGACGAACTGCTGGGGCTGGCCGCTCGGCTCTCCGGTTCCCGCACGGCAGCCGAGTGCGTACGGACCGTCGCCGAAGAGCTGGGCGGGGCCGAGCGCCCGGCCGGGGGATGCGTGCTGGTCGCCCGCGTCACCGGCTGATACCGACACCTGACACCCGCTCCCACCGGGCAGGCCACCGGTCCGCCGAATGGTTCGCACGGCCCGCGGGAGTTCAGGCCTCGGACCTCCTCGTCCTCCTGACCTGCCGGGGCATCACGAGTTCGAGTTCCTCGCGGAGATCGCGGATCGCCGGGTCGTCGACGTACCGATCGGTGAGGTCGTACATCTGGCGCAGCCTGTCCCAGGTGCGGTGCGAGGAGGTCTCGCCCATGGAGACCAGGGCCCGCCGGGCGTAGGTGTCCGCCTGCTCCGGATCGCCGGCGATGAAGCACGCCGACGCGAGCGAGATGAAGTCGAAGAGCTTGGAGCGCTGGCGGCCGTCGTTCCGCATCCCGAGGGCCTTCTTGGCGTGCTGCTGCGCGAGGGCGGCCGCCGAGGGGTCGTGGTCGGCCAGCGTGCGGAACGCGAGCGCCTGCATGCCGTGGAGGTCGGCCTCGTCGAACATCTGCATCCAGCCCGGCGTCTTCTCGACGTTCCGGTCCGACACGAACAGTTCCTCCGCCTCGCCCAGAGCGCGACGCATCGCCTGTCCGCGGCCCATCGAGGCGTACGCCCACGCCTCGATGGTGTGGAGCATGGCGCGGGTGCGCGGCAGTGCCTCATCGCCCGCCCCGGAGTGGGCGAGTTTCATCAGATCGAGTGCCTCCTCCGGACGCCCCAGGTGGACCATCTGGCGTGCGGCACGTGACAGGGCCTCGCCGGCACGCGGCCGGTCGCCGCCTTCGCGCGCCGCGTGGGCGGCGATGACGAAGTACTTCTGGGCGGTGGGTTCGAGGCCGACGTCGTGGGACATCCAGCCGGCGAGTACGGCGAGGTTGGCAGCCACACCCCACAGGCGCTGTTGGAGGTCGGCGGGGTGGCGGTACGCCAGCAGGCCCCCCACTTCGTTGAGTTGGCCCACCACCGCCTTGCGCTGGAGTCCGCCGCCGCGCTGGGCGTCCCACTTGCGGAAGATGTCGACCGAGTTCTCCAGAGCGGTGACCTCGGCGGATCCGATGGGGGCGGTGTCGTAGCGGTCGAACCCCGCCGGATCTGCGGGGAGGGAGCTGTCGGTTCGGGGCGCGTCGGCCGCCGGAGCGGGATCGGCGTGCAGCCAGTCGTTCATGGCGCCGGTGAGGGCAGGTCCAGCGGCGAGCGCGGCGCCCGCGCTCACCAAGCCGCGTCGGTTGAGCATGAGGTCCATTCCCGTGAATTCGGTGAGGACCGCCGCCGTCCGTTCGGGCGCCCACGAAAGGCCGTCGGGATCCTCGTCCTTCCCGGCGGTCCGTCGTTTTCCCGTGCGCCCGCGTCGGCCGAACCCGAGGTCCTCGATGGTCACGACACGGCCGAGCCGCTCGGTGAACAGAGCCGCCAGCACCTCCGGCACGGGATCGCGTGGGGACTCCCCCATGTCGATCCAGCGCCGTACGCGCGAGGTGTCGGTCGCCAGTTGGGAGTGGCCCATGGCCGCTGCCTTCCGGTTCACCATCCTCGCGAGCTCTCCCTTGGACCATCCGGCCATGCCGAACAGATCGGAAAGACGGGTGTTGGGTTCTCCGGTCACGTCAAGCCCCCAGGTTCTCGGCTGAGTTGCACACTAACCCCGAGTCAGATGCGGTGCGCATATTCGCTACCCCTTCGCCAGGGCCCGCCATCTGCACTGCCACGGGCGTCGCGGTGTCAGGTAGGAGTGCGCCACCCCGCCCGGCAGCCCTCGGTACTCCCCAGGGTGCCGGACGGCCGCCGGCCGGGGTGGTGCACGCAACTTGTCGGCGCACGAAGGGATCTGTCTCGCCCATGTACACAGCATCGTCCTCCGTGTCCGCCCCGCCCCGGCCGCTCCGTCCGAGGGGATCAGGAGGCGGACCGTACCTCGCCCCCCTCTCCGGCACTCCGGTACAGGGTCTGGGGCGGCCCCGGCGGACGGCGGGACCGGGCACCCAACCGCTCAGCGGGAGAATCGACTTGTCGGGTCCCCAGGGCGCACAGGTACGCATGGCCATCGCCTCCGTGCAGCGCATCTGCCCCGAGTTCAACCCGGTCCAGGTCCTGCGCCGCAGCGGACGCTCCGTGCTGATCGTGGGCATGACCGGCCGCACCACGGCGGTGGCGAAGTGCTTACTCGATCACTCGCCGGCCTGGACCGAACGCTTCCGGCACGAGATAGCGGCGTACCGCTCGTTCGTCCGGCACCGCCCTCCGGTCAGGGTGCCCCGGCTGATCGCGGCGGACCCGGAGAACTGCACGCTGGTGATCGAGCGGATGCCCGGGAGGGTGGCGGCGCTGACGCGCCACCCCGTGGAACCGCCGCCCCGCACGGATCTGCGCCAGGTGCTGGGCGCCATCCGCCGGGTCAACGAGTGGCGACCGCCGGTCGGGCTCTTCGACGCCCCGCTGGACTACGCCTCGCGGATCTCCCGCTACCACGAGCTGGGGTTCTTCACCGATCGCGACCTGGGCGACCTGCAGAAGCTGCTGCACGGCCTCGCCGGGGGCAGGCAGGGCATGGGCCAGTTCTGCCACGGTGACGCGCTGCTCTCCAACATCCTGCTGTCGCCCACCGGTCCCGTCCTCCTGGACTGGGAGCACGCGGGCTGGTACCTCCCGGGGTACGACCTGGCGACGCTCTGGACGGTGCTGGGCCGGGACGCCGTGGTGGCGCGGCGTGAGATCAGCCAGCTGGCCCAGTCAAGGGGAGCGGACGCGAGGGACGCGTTCCTGGTGAATCTGATGCTCGTGCTGACACGAGAGATCCGTACCTACGAGACGGCCGTCCAGCGGACCATGCGGGAGCCGGGGCCGGCGGGGGCGACGCACGACCGACCGGGCGTCCTGTCCTCGGGCGAGGAGCAGCGGCTGTTGCTGCGCCGGCTGCACGACGACTGCGCCATGGCCCGCCGGGCCGTACGGGCGGCCGTCGGCACGCGTTGACCGAGGGTGGGGCCGGGGTAGTCCGGCCCCACCCCTCAGAGCCCGTCGGGTGACCTTCGACCGTCCGGTCGGGAGTCGCCCGACGGGCTCCCGGGGGGAGCGCGCTCGCGGGAGGTGCCGACACACCGTCCCGCGGGCGCGCGGTCGTGTCCGGGTACGCGTGCTTTCCCTGGCCGGAACAGGAGCGCTGTGACGGCGGACGGCTCGTCAGCCGACGTGTACCACGTCCACGTCGGTCGCCTTCACGAATCCGACACGATGTCCGATCTGGACGGTGAGGTACTGCTGTCCGCCGGTGAAGTACGTGTGGTCGTAGGGGGCCGAGGCGTCGATCGTCGGCGCGTAGTAGTAGCCGGTGGGTGCCTCGCCGCCGCCCGGGAAGGACTGTCCCGCCTTGATCGTGTAGACGAGCGGGGAGCCGGTCCGGGGCGTGAAGCCGGCCGGGTAGTCGGCGGCGTCCGGGTAGGCGACGCCGTAGACGGGGACGTCGGCGCGGCCCGCCTTCGGCCGGACGACAGTGCCCCTGGTGGGGGCGGTGACACGTGTACCGGCGGGAGTGCTGAGCCAGGCTTTCTGGCCGTACCACCAGATCGCCGTCCAGCCGGGCACCCGCTCGGCGACGACGGCTTGCTGGCTCGCGCTGATCTTGCTGCCCCAGTCGGCGGCGCAGTCGGTGCCCGCCGAACCGTCCGGATGCAGGCCCGGGTCGGAGAAGAGCGGGGCGTCGGCGGAGGGCGCGGTGCGCAGGGGTACGGCGCTGCTGCCCTGGAGCGGCAGGTCCACGCCCTTCTCGCAGTCGCGGAACTCCTGCTGGTTCCGCCCGAAGTCCGGTGCGACGGTGATGAGTTCGCTCTTCTTCGAGCCGGAGGGACGGGTTCCCCGGCCCAGCAGGGCCATGAAGCGGTTCCAGTCCCAGTAGGGGCCCGGGTCCCAGTGCATGCCCATGGTACCGGCGGCGCTGGTGGGCGGGACGCCGTCGTGACCGAGGATGTGCTGCCGGTCGAGCGGGATGTCGTACCGCTTGGCGAGGTGGGCGACGAGTTTCGCGGTGGAGCGGTACATCGCGTCGGTGTACCAGGCCGCCCCGTCGGCGGCGAAGCCTTCCTGCTCGATGCCGATGGAGTGGGTGTTGACGTACCAGTTGCCGGCCTGCCAGGCGATGTCCTTGTTCTTGACCATCTGGGTGACGTGCCCGTCCGAGGAACGGACGACGTAGTGGGCGGACGTCTGGTTGAGCGGGTTCTGGAAGGTCCTGAGGGTCCCGTCGAAGTCGACCTCGGTGTCGTGCAGCACGATGAACTTGATCGCGTTGCTCTTCGGCCGTTCCGCGGTGTCGTAGTTGCCGTATGTCTGCTTGTCGGCCGGGTCGCCGGTCTGCTGGTAGGCGGCCGGGACCCAGTCGCAGGCGAGGCTGCGCGGGCACTCGGGGCGCACGCCGTCGGCGTGGGCGGCCGGGGTGAGCAGGGCGGCGCTCAGCGCACCGGCCGCGACCAGCGCCAGTGCGAGCCTGGACCTCTTCTTCGACGTCATGACAACCCTTCTGGGAGCGGGACTCCGCGGTGCGGTGTCCGACCGTGGAGCCGGGGCCTCTCATGGGGATCGTGCCGGGCTCGCGCGCCCGGCACCGACCCGGCCCGATCCGGACGGCAGACCGTGAGTGATCTCTCGTACCGTCGTGGCGGCACACTCTCCGATGTCGGGTGACGGCACGTCAAGACCATTGCGGCGGGCGGCGGACGGACCAGTGGTGCAGACCACTGGCAGGCGCTGTGACCTGCGACGGGCAGGATCGGCCGGGGCATGTGACGGGTTCCGTTACCGGAGTTTTACTCCACCGGGGAGAAGCCGTAGTGATTATGCGACTTATGACCGGTGTGCGTAACCCGGATGGCCGAGGGGTAGTGCATGCGCGCAAGACGGGTCCGCGCGAACGGCGCGCGGAGTCTCCTGGAAAGGCCCGACGCACATGGCACAGCCCTTCTCGTTGCCGGACTTCTACGTCCCGTATCCGGCCCGGCTCAGCCCGCACCTGCAGGAGGCGCGGCGGCATACCAAAGAGTGGGCGCGCGGAATGGGAATGCTGGAGGGGTCCGGCATCTGGGACGAGAGGGACCTCGACGCGCACGACTACGCGCTGCTGTGCGCGTACACCCATCCCGACTGCTCGTCGGAGGCACTGTCGCTGGTCACCGACTGGTACGTGTGGGTGTTCTTCTTCGACGACCACTTCCTGGAACTGTTCAAGCGCACCCCGGACCGCGACGGCGCGAAACGCTACCTCGAACGGCTGCCCGCCTTCATGCCGATGGAGCGCGGCGCCGCGACACCCGACCCGGTCAACCCGGTCGAGGCGGGACTCGCGGACCTGTGGGCGCGTACGGTGCCGAGCATGTCGGACGCGTGGCGGGCGAGGTTCGCCGAGGCGACCGAGAACCTGCTCAACGAGTCCCTGTGGGAGCTGGCGAACATCAACGAGGGGCGGATCGCCAACCCCGTCGAGTACATCGAGATGCGCCGCAAAGTGGGAGGCGCCCCCTGGTCGGCCGGGCTGGTGGAGTACGCGGCGGGCGCCGAGGTCCCCGAGGCGGTGGCGGACGCCCGCGCCCTGCGGGTCCTGCGCGACGCCTTCTCCGACGGCGTCCACCTGCGCAACGACCTCTTCTCGTACCAGCGCGAGGTCGAGGACGAGGGTGAGAACAGCAACGGCGTCCTGGTGCTGGAGAAATTCCTCGGCTGTTCGACGCAGGAGGCCGCCGAGGCGGTCAACGACCTGCTCACCTCCCGGCTTCAGCAGTTCGAGAACACGGCCCTGACCGAACTCGGCCCGCTCTGCGCGAGCAAGGGGCTGGGGCCGGCGGAGAGCGCCGCCGTCCTCGCGTACGTCAAGGGCCTCCAGGACTGGCAGTCGGGCGGCCACGAATGGCATCTGCGCTCCAGCCGCTACATGAACGACGGCGGGGCGGCGGGAACGGCCGCGGGGCGCCTGGGGATGTCGGACGCGTTCGGCATGGCGGCCGCGTCGATCCGTTTCACCCCCCGCTCGGAGACCGCCCGGCTGCGGGGGCACAGTCATGTGCCCCACCAGCGGGTCGGCCCGTCCCTGCTTCCGGACCTGCACCTGCCGTTCGGGACCACACTCAGCCCCCACCTGGACGGGGCGAGGGTGCGGATCGTCGACTGGGCGCGCCGGATGGGAATCCTGGAGGAGCAGCCGGGTGTGCCCGGCTCGCACATCTGGGACGAGGACCGGATCGTCGCGATCGACCTCCCGCTCTGCGCGGCCGGCATCCATCCGGACGCCTCGCCCGAGGAGCTGGACCTCTCCTCGGCGTGGCTGGCCTGGGGCACGTACGGTGACGACTGGTTCCCGGTGGTGCACGGACGCACCCGTGACCTGGCCGGGGCGCGGCTGGCCAACGAACGGCTGTCGCTCTTCATGCCGTTGGACGGGAGGGCGACGGGCGTACCGGAGCCGGTCAACGCGCTGGAACGGTCTCTCGGGGACCTGTGGCAACGGACCGCGGGCCCGATGGACGAGGAGGGGCGGCAAGCCTTCCGGTACGCGATCGAGTCGATGACGGAGAGCTGGCTGTGGGAGCTGGCGAACCAGGCGCAGAACCGTATCCCCGACCCGGTGGACTACATCGAGATGCGTCGCATGACCTTCGGGTCGGACCTCACGATGGCCCTGTGCCGGCTGGCGCACGGGAAGAAGGTGCCGCCGGAGATCTACCGCAGCGGTCCGATGCGGTCGCTGGAGAACGCCGCGGCGGACTACGCGGCACTCCTCAACGACCTGTTCTCCTACCAGAAGGAGATCGAGTACGAGGGTGAGGTCCACAACGGGGTTCTGGTCGTGCAGAACTTCTTCGGCGTCGACTACCCGACCGGGGTGGCGATCATCCACGACCTGATGAACGGGCGCCTGAAGCAGTTCGAGCACGTCGCCGAGGTGGAACTTCCGCTGCTGTACGACGACTTCGCCCTGGACGCGGAGGCGCGTGAGGTGCTCGCCGGCTATGTGCAGGAGCTACGGCACTGGCTCGCGGGCATCCTGATCTGGCACCGGGGCTGCCGCCGGTACCGCGAGGAGGACCTGCGCAGGGAGCAGGCCGCCCGTTCGCCCTGGGGGCAGGTGGCGGGCCCGACCGGGCTGGGCACGTCGGCTGCCCGGATGGCCTCCCTGATGGCGAGCGCGCGGGGGTAGGCGCGGGTCGGCTCCTCGGAGGGGCCGGGCGGAACGGGGTGACCGGGGTCCCCTTCCCCGGCCGGCCACACCGGGCGGGGGGGGCAGCCGACGGCCGGCAGCGGGTGTTCAGCCGTGGCCAGGGCTCAGCCGGCGAAGAACGCGCCGAGGGACGCGAGGATCGCCAGGGCCGGCTGGGCGATGTCCGCGCTGGAGGCGAGCAGGGTCCGCAGGCGTTCGAGACGGGCCGTCGTGGCCGGCACGTCTCGCTCCGGCTCCGCGCCGAGGCGGGCGAGGTCGTGGATGGTGGCGGCGGCCTCCTCCCGGGCGGGCGCGGGCGTGTCGCGGCTCTCCAGTACGAGCCGGAGCAGCCCCGTCAGGTCCTCGGCGTGGGCTGCGGTGGCGTAGGTGTTCTGGAAGTCCCGGATGACGGTGGACCGGGGGCGGTTGACGAAGGTCGTGTGCTCGCCGTGGAAGGAGAAGTTGTCGGGCACTGTGGCTCCTGCGGGTCGTGGGAGGACGACGAGGCTGTTGCTGACCGTGAGTCCGGGAGGCGGGGGCACCAGCTTCGCCAGCTCCGCCTTGATCGAGGCCTCGGCCTCGCGGACGGCCCGCAAGGCGGTGTCGTCGGTGGCCGGGCCGGAGGAGAGCAGGCTCTCCACGGCGTCGGTGGCGGGAGCGTCGGTATCGGTGCGGGGCAGGAGCGAGGTGTACCGGTCGTGCTCGGAGGTGGGTCCGTACCGCGCCGCCCGTGCGCCCGCCTCCTCGGGGCTCCGGACGGTGGTAGTCACCGACCGCAGAGCGCGGTTCACCGACCCGAAGAGGGTCCTGAAGTAGGCCGTCGAGGTGTGCTCGATCCGGAACACCACTTTCTCGTGCTCCTCGCCGTCCCCGGGCGGCCGGAAGAACACCAGGCAGGGCAGCACCTGGGGGACCAGTCCGAGCCGGGCCGCCACCTCGTAGGCGCCCTGGGGGTCGTACGGCGTCCAGCGGAGCCAGTGCATCGTCGACATGACGCGGTACAGCTCGGGTTCCAGATGGCGGCGCCAGTACTTCTTCGCCTGCCACCAGTCTGCGCGGCGCTCCACCACGAAGACCCGGGTGGCCGGCCCGGAGAGGGCGTTGAGGTCGTCGAAGTGGGTGCGCACGTAGGTCGCGAGCTCCACGTCCGCGTCGGTGTAGAGCAGGACGCCCCACAGGCGCGGCCCCCCCGAGGGCGCCGCGGAGTTCTCCGCCAGCTGGAGCCAGCGGAAGAGCTGGTCCGGGTTGCGCGGAGCCCCCATCTCGTAGGAGGCCCGGGCAGGGTGCTCGACGGAGAGGACGAGCAGGTCCCCGTCGAGCAGCCCGGCCCGGTCCAGGGTGAGCCCGGCGAGAAGCCGCTCGTCCGTGGCGGCGTCCGAAAGCCACACGCCGAGGACGGACTCGTCGAGCCGGCGGCTTCGACCGCGTGATCCGCGGCCCGGGGCGACGGGCCCGGGCCGCGCGGCGCCCAGGCGGCGCGCCTCGGCCAGGCAGCGGGCCGTCAGATCGCCGACGGTCAGGGTGGTCCGGTCGCCGTCGGGGACAGAGAGGGTGAAGGTGCCTTGACCCGTGCGCCGGTCGAGCTCGTGCCACCGCCCGGTCGTGGGGTCCCCCTCGAATTCCCCCGACGCGATCATCGTGTCGAGGGCGCGGGAGAACCGGGCGCCGTAGGACGCGTGGGAGACGACGGACCAGTCGCCTTCCCGGACGTCGATGGGGAAACGCATGGATGGCCCTCTCGCCCCGCGGTACTACCGGACAGCGGGAAGGACGCGCAGGAGCGGCTCGTGGTTTCGCGCGTGCGGCGTGGAGGGCGGTCCGCGAGGGGGCGTCGTACCGGAGACCGATGGCGGACTCCGTCGCCCGCAGCAACGTTTCCGCCGTGCTCCGGGCCCTGCGGGTCAGCCCTGCTGGAAGAGTTCCGCGGGCAGCGGCTTGAGCAGCGCGTAGAGGTCGTCGGTGATCGGGCGGTCCCAGCTGGCGATCGTGACGAGGACGCCGTCGCTGCGGTCGAACTGCACGCAGGCGATACGCGTCTCGGAGAGCTTGACGCGGCGCACGATCAGCAGGTTGTCGCCCTGCATCACGGGAATGTCCTCGGTGGAGGTGACTTCCACCGGCTCGTCGTTCTCCAGGGCGAGGAGCAGCTGCGCGACCTCGAAGGGGACCTGTCCCTCTTCGGTCTCGCGGGCGGGCGAGCCCGTCGGGAGATTCCCGATGATCATGGCGGGGCCGCGGCCGCCGTAGAGGTCGTACCGGAGGAAGACGCCCTGGCAGGTGCCGTCGGGCGCGGGCAGCAGACCGGCACCGAGGTTCCCGGGCCAGTCCCCCGGGTCCATGGCGAGGACATCGAAGTCCGGGCCGGCGGGAGTGGCGGCGCTGCGACGGCGGAGGAAGGACATGCAGCCATGTTACGTGGCCCGGCTCACGTCGCGGAGCCGGGCCCGGACGGACGCCCGGGGCTCCCGGGACGCGCGACGCGGGACTCGAAGCGTCTACTCGGCCGCGAGCGACTCCAGTACGGCGACGGCCTCGGCCGCCCGCCCGTACGGGACGAAGAGGTGATCGTGGTGGTATCCGGCGATCACGTTGCAGCTGATGCCGGCGTCCGTCAGCGCGAGGGAGACGGCTGCGGTCAGCCCCACCGCGTCGAGGGCGGAGTGCACCCGGAGGGTGATCCAGCCTGCCGGGAAGGCATGGGAGAGGCCGGCCTCCCTCGCTTCGTGCTCCGGCAGGACCAGGGTCAGCCCCTCGCGCTCCATGACCGTCACGACGGGAGAGACGCCTGCCGGTACGGAGTCCCGGCGCACGCTGGTGAAGACGTACCGGCCGTCGTTCAGCTCGGGCCTCATCGAGCGCAGGAGGGTACGGAGGTCTCGCTCGCCGGTCATGGGGTCATGATAAGGCCGTCGTCGCGGGAGTGCCGTGCGGGTCGCGGCAGGTCCGCACACACGCCCGGAGGCCGGGACGGCTCGCGCCGTCCCGGCCTCCGGGTTGTCTGCCGCTCCGCGTGCGGAGCGCGTCGGTCGGCCGAGTCGATCAGCCGACGTGCTTCGGGTCGGGTCCGTACTCGTTGGCGCCGGCCTGGCCCTCGGTCGCCGTGAAGACGAGCAGGACGATGAACCCGACGAGCGGAATGATGCCCAGCAGCACCCACCAGCCCGAGCGGCCGGTGTCGTGCAGCCGGCGGAAGCTGACCGCCAGGCTCGGCAGGAATATGGCGAGCACGTAGATCGAGTAGAGGATCTGCGTGTCTATGAGCGCTCCGACGATCACCAGCACGATGAGCGCGATGGCGTTGAAGAGCGTGAACATCCAGAACTCCTGGCGGCGCGCGCGCCCGCTGAAGCCCACGTAATTCTTGAGTACGTCCACGTACCAGTTCACAACGTTCCCTCCCCTGGCCCCGTACGGGACCCCTACTTTTCAGACGAGCAGGCCGAAAAGTAAGCGACGGATAAGGACCAGGTCAAGGCAGTTGGGGGCAGCGCGGAAAGATACACGTACCTGTCGCACGACCGTGGCCCATTCGATGCCGAACCGGGCTGCCAACAGCGACATTTGGGCATGAATTCTACGATCCGGACTCAGGACGGTCCGGCGACCGGGGGAAGGTGCTCCGGCGGCGGGCTCACGACGTTTTCGCCGCGTGACGCTCGCGGAGTTCGCGCTTGAGGATCTTGCCGCTGGCATTGCGCGGCAGATCCTCCGCGAAGACGACTCTCTTCGGAACCTTGAAGGAAGCGAGTTGCGTGCGGACATGGGCGATCAGGCGGGTGGCGGTCTCCTCGGAGGCCGAGAACCCGTCCCGCAGGACGACCACGGCGGTGACAGCCTCGATCCAGCGTTCGTCGGGCAGCCCGACGACGGCGGTTTCGGCAACTCCGGGATGGGTGTAGAGGGCATCCTCCACCTGCCGGGACGCGATGAGCACGCCCCCGGAGTTGATGACGTCCTTGATCCGGTCCACCACGGTGAAGTAGCCCTCCGCGTCGCGCACCGCGAGGTCGCCGGAGTGGAACCAGCCGTCGTGGAAGGCCGCCTCGGTCTCCTCCGGCATCTGCCAGTACCCCTGGCACAACTGCGGTGAGCGGTAGACGATCTCGCCGGCGGTGCCGTCCGGAACCTCCGTGCCGTCCTCGTCCACCACGCGTGCCTCGACGAAGAGGACGGGCCGGCCGCAGGAGTCCATGCGTCCTTCGTGTTCGTCGGGGCCGAGGACGAGGGCGAGCGGTCCGATCTCGCTCTGCCCGAAGCAGTTGTGGAAGGCGAGACCGGGCAGGCGGGCGCGCAGCCGTTCCAGTACGGGGACCGGCATGATGGACGCACCGTAGAACGCCTTGCGCAGGGCGCGCAGGTCGCGGGTGGCGAACTCCGGGTGGTTGGCGAGCTTGATCCAGACGGTGGGCGGGGCGAAGAGGCTGTCCGCCCGCCCCGCCTCCACGAGGTCGAAGATCCGGACGGCGTCGGGGGCGTCCAGGACGGTGTTCTCCGCGCCCACCGCGAGGTAGGGCAGCAGGAAGACGTGCATCTGCGCGGAGTGGTAGAGCGGCAGTGCGTGCACCGGCCGGTCGGCCGCACCGAGGCCGAGAGCGGTGACGGCGCTGACGTACTCGTGCACGAGGGCCCCGTGCGTCATCATCGCGCCCTTCGGCAGCGCGGTGGTGCCCGAGGTGTAGAGGAGTTGGACGACGTCGTCGTCGCCGGGGACGCGTTCGGGGGTGAACGGGCGGCTCGTACCGAGGGCTTCGAGCAGGGAGCCCGGCGCGTCGCGCAGCGTCCGGACCCGATGTACCGCGGGGACACGGGCGGCCAGGTCCGGGTCGATGAGGACGAGGGAGCTGCCGGACTGGCCGAGGACATGGCTCAGGTCCGCCCCGGTGAGGTTCTGATTGACCGGTACGTGGATGAGACCGGCACGGGCACAGGCGAGGTAGGCGATCAGGTAGACGTCGGAGTTGTGCGCGTAGGTGGCGACCCTGTCCCCGTGCCGCAGCCCGTGCTCACCGGTCAGGACCGCTGCGGCGGTCGTGACCGCGGTGTCCAGCTCGGCATAGGTCCACGACCGGTCCGCGTACCGGATCGCGGTGCGGCCGGGAGCCCGCCGGGCGCTGCGGGTCAGGACGCCGTCGACCGTACTGCTTCGAACACCTGTCATGGCCGGAATCCTGTGCGGCCGGAGGCCAACGGTCAAGGGTGGCGCGGACACCCGGGCGGAACGCTCACGTCATTTTCCCCGACGGCGCGTCAGTCCCTGCCGTGCGCGACCCCGTACGGAACGGCGGCGCCGCCAGTACCCTCTTCCTCGGCAGCGAGTTTCACGATCGGACGAGTTTTCGGAAGTTACTTTCACGAGGGTCGACATGCACCGAGAGGGGTCACGGATGACCGGGGACACGAAGGGTTTCGGGATCGGCCGGCGGAGGCTGGGCGCCGGGATACTCGCGCTCGGCGGGGCTCTCGCCCTGGCACCGCTCCCCCTGGCGGGTGTGGCGGCGGGCGCCGGACCCGGCACGGGGACCTCCGGCGCGGAGGTCCCGGACCCACGGGCGGAAACGGGAACCGGTATGACCACAGCGGCGAGTCGGCCCACCCTGCGCCACGGCTCCGCCGGGCGCGCCGGGCTGATCGAGGAGCGGCTGAACGCCCTCGTCGACGTGGCCGCCACCTATCTGGAGGACTCCCCCAGCCACCCGTGGTACGCGGGGGCCGTCCTGCTCGCGGCGCGCGGCGGTACGGTCGCCCTGCACCGGCCGATCGGCATGGCGGTCAGGTACGCGTCGTACGACGAGAAGACCGACACGGGGGTGGAGTTCCCCGCCGACCAGCAGGTGCCGATGACCGAGGACACCGTCTTCGACCTGGCCTCCGTGTCCAAGCTCTTCACCTCGATCCTGGCAGTGCAGCAGATCGAGCGCGGCCGACTCACCCTGGAGGCCACGGTCGCCTCGTACCTCCCCGAGTTCTCCGGGGGCGGCAAGGGCACGGTGACGGTACGCCAACTACTGACCCACACCTCGGGCTTCCGGTCGTGGATTCCGCTCTACAAGGCGCCGTCGCGGGAGGGAAAGCTCCAGCTCGTCTGGGACGAGACGCTCATCAGTGCCCCCGGCACGGCGTACCTCTACTCCGACCTCAATCTGATCTCACTCCAGCTGATCCTGGAGAGGATCACCGGCCGGACGCTCGACGTCCTGCTCCGGGACGAGATCACCGGGCCCCTCGGGATGCGGCGCACCCGCTACAACCCGCCGGCCTCCTGGCTGCCGGACATCGCAGCCACCGAGGACGCCCGGCCGCCCTGGTCCGGGCTCGACCGAGGGCTCGTCCGGGGAGAGGTGCACGACGAGAACGCGTACTCCCTGGGCGGGGTCGCCGGTCACGCGGGGGTCTTCTCCCGCGCCTGGGACCTGGCGATCCTCGCCCGTACGCTGCTCAACGGCGGGAGTTACGGGCGTGCCCGCATCCTGTCCGAGGAGTCGGTCGAGCTGATGTTCACCGACTTCAACACGGCGTTCCCCGGCGACGCGCACGGGCTGGGGTTCGAACTCCACCAGCACTGGTACATGGGCGCGATGGCCACCCCCCGCACGGCGGGCCACACCGGGTTCACCGGCACCAGTCTGGTGATCGATCCGACGACCGACTCGTTCCTGATCGTGCTCGGCAACTCCGTCCACCCGGTGCGCAACTGGCGATCGGGCAGCGCACCGCGCGTCGCCACCGCCGACCGGATGGCGCGCGCCGTCGCGGTCCGCCCGGTGCGCGGGCGCACCGCCTGGTTCTCGGGGATGGCGAGCGCCTCCAGCGCCCTGCTGACGCTGCCCGCTCTGCGGCCCGTCTCCGAGCGGGCACGGCTGGAGTGCGCGCTCTGGTGGGACACCGAGCCGGATTCGGACGCGCTCCACCTGGAGGTGTCGGCCGACGCGGGCGCCGGGTGGCAGCCGGTTCCGTTCACCACCGTGCCCGCCGGCGCGCACGGCACTCCGGCGACCGCCCACCCGACGGGGACGGTGTCCGGCTGGTCCGGGCGGATCTGGCACACCGCGGTGGCCGACCTGGGTGCCTGGCGCGGTGGGGAGATCCTGCTGCGCTGGCGCTACGCGACGGACAAGCTGTACGTGGGGCGCGGGGTCTACGTCGACGCGATCCGGGTGACCGACGCGGGCCGGGTGCTCTTCGACGAGGCCCGCCCGGCCGACGCGACCCGTATCGCGGCGGCCGGCTGGTCCCCTTCGGCGGACTGAGCGACGACGTGAGGTGCGGCCCGACACCGTGGCCGCACGGCGGAGCGGGGCCGCGGTTCCAGGCGATCGCCGTCTCCCGGGTCTGCCGGGCGCAGCCGCCGTCGAATCGCCGCGTCGGCGCGGGTCGGCGGGGCGGCCTTCGACGACGGCGCGCCGGTCGCGCTCACCGGTGTGACGGTGCTCCCGGGCGCGGTGGCGCGGGAGGCGGGGAGGGCCGCGGTTCCGTGAACGAGGCGGCTCGGGACAGCTGTTGGAGGCATCGGACCTCGTCGTCGCGGCTCGCCGCCGCGTCGGGGTGGCCCGCGCCCAGCACCCGGGTCCGGGCCTCGGCGACCCGCCGGTAGAGGACGAGCGCCTCGGCCCAACGGCCGAGCCAACCGAGTGAGACGGCGATCTCGCGGCAGCTGACGAGGGTGTCGGGGTGGTCGGGGCCCAGGGTGCGTTCCCGCGCGGCGCAGACCGCGCGCGCCTCGGTCAGCGCCCCTTCCCACTGGCCGAGGCGTCCGAGGTTGACGCCCAGGCCGTGCCGGGCCCGGAGCGTCTCCGGGTCGTCGGGACCGCTCGCCTCCGTCCGGTCGTGCACGAGGGTGCGGTAGAGCTCCGTCGCTTCGGCGCCCCGTCCGAGGCGGCCGAGGCAGATGCCGATCTCCTGGCGGGTGGCGAGCGTCTCCGGGTGGGTGGCGCCCAGCGCGAGGACCCGGCCCCGGGCGACCTGCGTGTAGGTGTCCAGGGCCTCCTGCCACCGCCCCGCCCGGCCCAGTGCGTAGGCCACTTCGAAGAGGGTCACGAGGGTGTCGGGGTGACCGGCGCCGAGCACCCGTGCGCGTGCGTCGGCGACCTCGCGGGACATCCGGTACGACTCCTCCGCACGGCCCAGCCGGCCGAGGTTGAACGCCATGTTGTGCCGGCAGCTCAGGGTGTCCGGGTGGTCGGGGCCCGCCGTGCGCTCCCGGGCGGCGAGCACCGCCGCGTACACCCGGTGCGCCTCGGCGTGGCGTCCGAGGCGCCCGAGTACGTACGCCGTCTCCTGACGGGCCGCCAACGTCCCGGGGTGGTCGGGGCCGAAGGCCCTCGCCCGGCCCTCGGCGACCTGCCCGAACTCTCCCAGCGCCTCGGTGTCGTGCCCGGTGCGGCTGAGGCAGATGCCTCGTTCGTACCGGCCGGCGAGCACCTCGGGATGGGCGGGCCCCAGCAGCCGGGCGCGTTCCGTCGCGACCGCGCGGTGGATCTCCTCCGCCTCGGCCCAGCGCCCGATGCGGGAGAGGGCGAGACCCTCCTCGTGACGTCCGGCCAGGGAGCGGAGCGCGTCGGAGGCCGGAACCTCGCCGGCGGCCCGGGATGCCGGGAGGCGGACGCCGGTCGTCCACGTGCCGGTCAGCGCGGCGGCGTGGTCGACCGGTTCCGCGTCCGGGCTCCGAGTGCCGGTGGCGCGTCGGCCGGTCGTCATCGAGCGGGTCCATACGGGCAGTTCGCCCGGACCGGCGGCCGGCGGCAGCGCGGGGCGTGCGGCCGGCAGGGGGTACGGGCGTCCGGCCGGGCCGGTCTCCCGCTCGCCGCCGGTACGCGCGAGGCCGATCCGCCGCCGCACGGAACCGGCGTCTTCCGGGCGCTGTGAGGGAGACTTGGCCAGCAGGTCGAGCACGACCCGGTCGAAGAACTCGGGGAGTTCGGCGCGGTGGGCCCGCGGCGGGCGCGGCGGTGTGTCGCGGTGGGCGACGAGGATGCCCCAGGCGTCGTCCAGGTCGAACGGCGGTACCCCGGTGGCGATTTCGTAGAGCACGCAGCCCAGCGAGTAGAGGTCGCTGCGCTGGTCGACAGCGACTCCGCCGATCTGCTCGGGCGACATGTAGTGAGGGGTGCCCATCGAGATGCCGGTACCGGTCAGCTTGGAGGTGAAGCCGATGTCCTGGGCGAGGCGCGCGATGCCGAAGTCGCAGATCTTCACCGTGCCGTCGGTGAGCCGCATGATGTTGGCGGGCTTCAGGTCGCGGTGCACGATGCCCTGCCGGTGGGTGTAGCCCAGGGCGTCGGCCATCTGTTCGGCGATGTCGATCACGTCGTCGACGGGCAGCGCCCGCCTGCCGTTGTCCTCCAGGAGCTGGCCGAGGTTGCGCCCTTCGAGCAGCTCCATCACCAGGTACAGCACGCCGTCGTCCTCGCCGAAGTCGTGCACGACGGTGACGCCCCGGTGCTGAAGCGCGGCGGCCACCCGGGCCTCACGGCGGAACCGCTCCCGCAGGACGCGGGTGAAGGAACGGTCGCGCGGGGGGCCGGACGGCTTGAGGCACTTGACGGCGACCTGGCGGCCCAAGGACTCGTCGCGGGCCCGCCACACCTCGCCCATCCCGCCGCGCCCGATCAGATCGAGCAGCTGGTACCGGCCCTGGATCAGCCTGGTCTCCGCCATGGTCCGCCGTCACCCCCCGTCGCTCCGTCACGTACGCGCCCTCCCCGGCGGTTCCAGTATGGCGGCCCGTCCCGGAAGCCGGCGCGGGTCGGGGCGGCTGCCGGGGCCGAGTCGGGCCATCGCGGCCTCGATCCGCCGGGGCGGAAGTTGCCGGCGCAGTCGCGCGGGTACCACCCGCAGGAGCCGGCCGGTGGCGCGCAGCCGCCGGTCGACGGTGGCGACGGGCGGGGCGGGGCGGCCGTACAGCTCGTGGGCGTACGGCGGCAGGGAGTCGTAGGCGAGCTCGGCGACCTGCCGCCAGAGCGCGGCGCGGGCGGGCACCAGCAGGGCGGGGACGGGTGGGCGGCGCAGGAAGTCGTCGACCTCCGCCGCCTCCGCGGAGGCCGTGAGTTCGGGCCGGACGCCGGCGAAATAGGCGTCGAGCCGGCCGGTGGTGGCGGGGACGGTGGCCGGGTCGAGTCCGACGAGGCGGGCGCTGCGGCGCTGTTCGTCGACGTAGGCGTCGGCCTGAGCGTCGGTCAGCGGGTAGCCGGAGCGGCGCTGGACTTCGAGGTAGGAGGCGACTTCCGCGCAGTGCACCCACCGGAGCAGCCCCGGTTCGCCGACGCCGTAGGTCTCGCCGGTCTCCGGGTCCGTGGCCGTGATGCGGCTGTGGATCCCGCGGACCCGGGCGCCCGCGTCCTCCGCCTCCTCGGTGGTGCCGTAGGTGAGGACGCTCACGAAGCCGGCGGTGCGCAGCAGCCGTCCCCAGGCGTCCTGGCGGAAATCGGAGTTCTGGGTGACTCCTCGGACGGCACGTGGGTGCAGCGCCTGGAGGTAGAGGGCGCGGATCCCGGCGACCCACATCATCGGGTCGGCGTGCATCTGCCAGGTGACCGTACGGGGGCCGAAGATGCCGGGGTCGGCGTCGTTCATCGCGTGGGCCTCCAGCTCGGAGCGGGGCGGATACCGGTCGCGGGAGAGGCCCACCATGGTACGCCGCACGGGTCCGGGTGCACCGGGTCGTACGCACCCACGTCCACCGCGCGCTCGCGGGACGCGCCCGCGCGAGCGGGACGCGCGTCCGGCAACGGCTCCGGGTGGTCCGGTGCCGGACGGCCGTCACCGGACCACCCGTGCTCGTCGAGTCAGCGTTTCACGGCGCGCAGGACCACGAACTTCGGGTCACCCGCGACGGTGGTGCAGTTGCCGAAGATCCGGCGCAGTTGCGTGTGGTACGCGAGGTGCCGGTTGCCGACGACCCAGAGTTCGCCGCCCTGCCGCAGCGCGGTGCGCGCGCCGTGGAACATGTTCCGGGCCGTGGCGTCGGTGGTCGCCAGATGGGAGTGGAACGGCGGGTTGGTGAGGACCAGATCCACGCTGCCGGGCTCCACGTCGGCCAGTACGTCCCCGACGTGGAACGACGCCTCACGGCCCGGCTCCGTGCCGGCCCGGAAGGTCTCCTCGGCGGAGGCGACTGCCTGGTACGACTCGTCGGTGAAGAGGACGGAGGCGTCCGGGTTGGCGAGGGCCGCCGCGAGACCGACGACTCCGTTGCCGCAGCCGAGGTCGACGACGCGGTCGGGGCCCGAGCGTGTGGGCAGGTGCTTCAGGAAGAAGCGGGTGCCGATGTCGAGCCGTTCCGCACAGAAGATGCCGGCGTGGTTGACGACCGTGCGCCCGGCGGCAATCCCGACGTCCGTGGGGAGTTCGTACCGCAACGGCCACGGGCTGGGCGTGCGCGCCAGGGCGGGGTCGGGGGTGGAGAAGATCAGCCGGGCCTTGCGGACCGCGAGCGAGGTGCGGGTGGGACCGACGATGCGCTCGAAGAGCTTGAGCGTGGAGGTGTGGATCTCCTTGACCATCCCCGCGCCGATGACCACGGTGCCCTCGTGGAGGGAGGGGGCGAGGCGGTGCAACTGGTCCTCCAGGAACGCGAGGCTCTTGGGCACGCGTACGAGCAGGACGTCGATCCGCTCCGGTGGGGTGTCGCGCGACGACAGCAGGCGTAGTGCATCGGGGTCGACGCCGTTGCGGGCGAGATTCGCGCGGGTGGCGCACTGCGCGAGGAAGGAGTCGGAGATCTGCACGGGCCGGTGCCGCGCCAACACCGTGGAGAGCGCGCCCCAGCGGTCGCCCACCACCACGACGGTGCCGGAGAGGCCGACCGGACCGGCCGGTCCGGCGGCACCGGGCTCCGGCGGGCCGTCCAACCTGCTGAGGAGGTACTCGTCGGCCGCGTCCCAGGCACGGAAGGGGTCGCGCGGGTGCTCGGGGAAACGGGCCAGGTCGACGGGGCCCTGTGACGTCGTCAAACAGTTCATTGTGCGTTCAGGCTAACCCGGGAGGGAGCGCCCGCCGCGCCGAGCACGCCCGCCCGGAGCCCACCGGCCTCAGGGCAGCCGCTTGTCGATGGCCGAACGGCCTTCCTCGGCGAGTTTGCGCCGGGCCCATTCGAGACTCTCCGGTGTCACGTCCCGGCCCGACGCGAGGACCAGGTCCTCAGGGCTGGGAGAGTCGTCCGCCCCCGTGTGGAGCAACCGGTCCGGCGTGACCGCCCCCGCGTCGGGCGTGGTGGATATGGCTTCGGGATCTTGGCTCATGCCGCCTCCTCGTCGTTCCGGCAATTCTCGCGCCGTGACGCGGCCCGCGCATCCGAGGCCGGACGGAGCCGCCGTCGGCAGCTCCCGGGACGGCCACCGAGTCGTGCGCAGAAGGACGGATGCGACTTCCGATGTGACGTCTGATGCGGTAGGGGCCGCCGGGACGGGTCGACACTTGACCTGCACATGATAATTACGTTCCGTTCATGCATGACGTACGGGGCGTATGGAAGGCTGCCGAGCAGATCCCCCTTCACATGACTGCCGCATCTCCTCCCTCCCCCACGAATCAGAGGGTGTCGGCAGCCCTTCCTGTCCCGGAGAGGACACCCCACATGTCCCGTCACCAGATGTCACGTCACCCAAGAATCTACGCGCGTCCACTCCTGGTCGCCCTCGCCTCCGTCACCGTTCTCGCCGGCACTGCCGCGGCTGCCCCTGCGACGGACACCCCGGCGCCCGTCGCCACGGTGACGTCCGCCACCGCGTCCACCACCGCCTCGGCCGCTCTGGTCGACACCTACTACGCCAACGCCCTGGGCAAGTCCGGCACCGCCCTCAAGGCGGCACTGCACACCATCATCAGCAGCCAGACCAAGGTCTCCTACAGCCAGGTCTGGGAAGCGCTGAAGGACACCGACGAGGACCCCGCCAACCCCGGCAACGTCATCCTGCTGTACACCGGCAAGTCCCAGTCCGAGGACGACAACGGCGGGAACGTCGGCCAGTGGAACCGCGAGCACGTCTGGGCCAAGTCGCACGGCGATTTCGGTACGGCGACCGGCCCCGGGACCGATCTGCACCACCTGCGCCCGGCCGACGTCCAGGTCAACTCCATCCGGGGCAACAAGGACTTCGACAACGGCGGCAGTCAGGTCTCCGGCGCTCCGGGCAACTACACCGACACCGACTCCTTCGAGCCCCGCGACGCCGACAAGGGCGACGTCGCGCGGATGATCCTCTACATGGCGGTGCGCTACGAGGGCGACGACGCCTGGGCCGACCTGGAGCCCAACGAGAAGGTGAACAACGGCTCGGCGCCGAACATCGGCAAGCTGTCCGTACTGAAGGAGTGGAGCCAGGAGGACCCGCCGAGCGCGTTCGAGAAGAACCGCAACGAGGTCATATACACCCAGTACCAGCACAACCGGAACCCGTTCATCGACCACCCGGAGTGGGTCGAGTCGATCTGGTAGACCCGTCGCTCCGGGCCGGCGCCGCCATGGGGCGGTGACGGCGCGGAGTGCGGCCGGGTGGTGGATCCGTCGTTCAGGCCCGCTGCCCGTCGTCCTCCCGCGCGCATCGCGCGACTGCCTCGTCCAGCGAGGGGAAGCTCGGCGGGGCGGCGACCGGCGGGTCTCCTCCGCCGGCCGGTCCGTCGCTCCCCGGGTCACCACCGGCCGGTGACGGGTGATCACCACGTGGCTCTCGCCGACCCGGCCGGTCAGCCAGCCGTCCGTCCGGGTCGGCGAGAGCCACGTGGTGACCGGACCTCTCCAGCCGGGCCAGCCCCTGCCGAAGCATCGCGTAGGCCACCGGCTCGATCGCGTTCACCCGGCGCAGGTCCAGCACCACGGACGGGGCACCTCCGGAAGCGGCCTCGTCGAGTCCGTACAGCACCCGTTCGGCGGCGGTGAAGTCCAGCGACCCCTGAGCGGCCACGACCGCGACCCGCCCCTGCTCCGCCGCACTGCCGCCGGACGGCAAATCCTCCCCGGTGGTGACGAGCGTGACGGTGGAGCCGGGCAGCGCGGGGTTGAGCATCAGGTGGAGCCCGAGGCGCTCCGAGAGGGCGGCGAAGGCGGACCTCCCGCGCACCGAGGTGCCGGCCACGTCGAGCGGCGGGCTGTAGGAGGCGAGCCCGAACCGTGCCGGACCGGCGGCGATCAGGCCGCCCGACACCCCGCTCTTGGCCGGCAGCCCCACGCGCAGCAGCCACTCCCCCGACGCGTCGTACATTCCGCAGGTGGCTATGACGGCCAGCACCTGGGCCGCGACCTCCTCCGACACGACCCGGTCCTCGGTCACCGGGTTGACGCCGCCGTGGGCCAGAGTGGCCGCCATGACCGCCAGGTCCACAGCGGTCACCCGGACCGAGCACTGCCGGAAGTACGTCTCGGTGGCGGTGATCGGGTCGACGGGGAGCTGACCGGCGCTGCGGACGAGGTACGCGAGCGCCCGGTTGCGGTCACCGGTCGCGGACTCGGAGCGGTACACCGCCTCGTCCACGTCCAGCGCCCGTCCCGCGAACCGCCCGAGACAGGACAGGATGCGCTCGAACCTCGGCTGGTCCGAGGTGTCGGAGATCAGCGAACAGGCCACCAGGGCACCCGCGTTCACCATGGCATTCGCGGGACGGCCGGTCCCGCGCTCCAGATTGATGGCGTTGAACGCCTCGCCGCTGGGCTCGGCGTTCACCCAGGCCGACACCTCGTCCAGCCCCAGCTCCGCCAGAGCCAGGGCGTAGACGAACGGCTTGGAGACGGACTGCACGGTGAAGAGCGTGCGCGCCTCGCCCGCGCTGTAGACATGACCGTCCATGCTGACCAGGGCGAGCCCGAAGGCATCCGGATCGGCCCGGGTCAACTCGGGAATGTAGGAGGCTACTTCACCCTGCCGCACCCCCGCGAACCGCGCACGCAGCTCACCGAGGGCGGCGGTCACCGCACCCGCGGCTCCCGCCCCGTCGCCGTCGGAGGGAAACGGCGCCCCGGACGGCGCCCCGGACGCGGACCGCGCCCCGGACGGCTCCGCACCGGCCGGACTCACCTGTCTCCGTCGGCCGCTCCGGCCCGGGCCGCGCCCCCGGCACCGTCGGAGCCGGCACTGGGGTCCTCGGCGTCCTGCGCGTCCTCGGCATCCTCTGCATCCTCGGCGAAGACGCTGCGGAGCCTCTCCTCGCTCGCGGCGTCCAGGTTGCTGTGGAGCAGTTCGGCGCCCCCACCGGGAAGCGCCGCACCGATGCGGTCGGTGATCTCGTTCATGGTGAGGAGGAAGAGCGCGGAAGTCCCGGGCGTGACCTGTTCCTTGACCTCGTTGATGAAGTCGTCGTCGATCCCGACGTCGGCGAGCTTCCCGCCCAGCGCCCCGGCCGCGGCCCCGATGGCCGCGCCGAGCAGTGGCATCAGGAAGAGCAGTCCGAAGAGCATGCCCCAGAAGGTGCCACCGAGGGCCCCGGCGCCGACCAGGTTGCGGAGCTGTCTGGTGCGGGGCTTCGCACGGTCGGCGGGCCAGCTGACGACCGCCGCGTCGATGATCTTGATCAGCCCCTCCTTCTGCAAGGACTTGAGCGACGCCTCCACGTGCTCCGCCGCGTCCGCCGTCCGGAACTTCCACACGGTAAGGGTGGACATACCGCTACCTCCCGAGCATGTCACCGACTAATTGGCTCATATTAGGATCAAAAGGTATGAATTGACTCGTCGGGCCTTCCGTCCCCTGGAGCGGGGAACGGCCCGGGCCCCGCGGTACACCGCGCCGGGTCCCCCACCGGAATCGAACCCCTGGGAGGGAACGATGGACACGGACGCCCTGACCACCGGAGTACTCAAGGAATTGCGGACGACCCGCGCCTATCCGGTTCTGTCCCTGACGATGCCCACCCACCGCCGCGCTCCGGACAACGCCCAGGACGCCGTGAGGCTGCGCAATCTGGTCGCCGGGGCCACGAGCCGGCTGGAGGCCGATCCGCGGGTGTCGCGTGAGACCGCCGCCGCCCTCCGGGCGCAGCTGGACCGTGCGGTCGCCGAGGTGGACGCGCGCAGGGCGCTGGAGTCCCTGGTGATCCTCGTGAGCACGGACGAGTACCAGATCTGGCAGTTGCCCCGTACCGCACCCGAGCGGGTGGTGCTGAGCGACTCCTATCTGACCCGCAACCTCGTCGCGGCCAAGGCACAGTCCCAGCCGTACTGGGCGCTGACCGTCGCCGCCGACCGTGCGGCCCTCTGGGGCGGCACGGCGGACTCCGTGCACCTGGAGGAGAGGGGCGGCTTCCCGCTGACCGCGCCGAGCGAGGCACCGAACCCGCAGCGGATGGAGCGGATCGGCGACACCCCGAGCACCTACAGCGACGAGGAGACCCGCCAATTCCTCCGTACGGCCGACGAGCAGCTGCGTGCCGTACTCGCCGCCGACCCGCGTCCCCTGTACCTGGTGGGCCTGCCGCCCGCGCTCGCGCTGCTGGACAACGCCGGCGAGGGCGCTCACGCGGCCGTGGGCCGGGTCGCCAAGGGGGCTCCCGCCGACATCGCGCCGTCCGCCCTGCTGGCGGAGCTCGGCACGGCGATGGCGGAACACGCGGAGCGCCGCGCCGCCGAGGTGCGCGCCCGGCTGGACGGGGCCCGTGGTGCCAAGACCTTCGCGGGCGGACTCGACGAAGTGTGGGCCGCCGTGCAGGAGGGCCGGGCCGGGCTGGTCGTGGTGGAGGAGCACTTCCAGGAGACCGCGCGGACGACCGGGGGCCACCTCGTGCCGGTGGGCGACGAGGAGGTGCCGCCCGGCGACGAGACGGTGCGCGAGGACGTGGTGGACGAGCTCGTCGAGGGCGCCCTCGACAGCGGCGCCGAGGTCGTGTTCCTCCCGGACGACACCCTGGCCGAGCACGGCCGGATCGCGGCGGTGCTGCGCTACTGAGTGCCGCCCTCGGACCAACAGGTCCGGCTCACGCATTCAGGAGCCGGACCGGGACCGCCCCGGAGCGGGGGCGGTCCCGGAAGGCGCTCAACCGGGTCAGCCGGTCCAGGTCCAGTCGGCCACCTCCGGCATGTCCTCGCCGTACTCGCGGATGTAGGCGTGGTGGCGGGTCCGCGCGTCGGCCATGGCCTGGCGTACGGCGACCGCGCGGACGCCGAGTCCGGGCACGCGGTCGACCACGTCCATGACGAGCCGGTACCGGTCGAGGTCGTTGCGTACCACCATGTCGAACGGGGTGGTGGTCGTGCCCTCCTCCTTGTAGCCGCGTACGTGGAGGTTGGCGTGGCCGGCCCGGCGGTAGGCGAGGCGGTGGATCAGCCAGGGGTAGCCGTGGTAGGCGAAGATGACCGGCTTGTCCCGGGTGAAGAGCGCGTCGTACTCGTTGTCGGGCATGCCGTGCGGGTGTTCGCCGTGCGGCAGCAACCGGGTCATGTCAACGACGTTCACCACCCGTACGGCGAGGTCGGGCAGATGGCGCCGGAGCAGGTCGGCGGCGGCCATGGTCTCCAGCGTGGGGACGTCTCCCGCGCACGCGAGCACCACGTCGGGCTCGCGGGTGCCGTCCTCGGTACCCGCCCACTCCCAGACCCCGGCGCCGCGGGCGCAGTGGGCGCGGGCCTGGTCCATGGTCAGCCAGTCGAAGGTCGGCTGCTTCCCGGAGACGATCACATTGACGTAGTCGCGGCTGCGCAGCACGTGGTCGGCGGTGGAGAGCAGCGTGTTGGTGTCCGGCGGCAGGTAGACGCGGACGACCTCGGGGCTCTTGTTGAGGATGTGGTCCACGAACCCGGGGTCCTGGTGCGAGAAGCCGTTGTGGTCCTGGCGCCAGACGTGGGAGCTGAGCAGGTAGTTCAACGAGGCGATGGGGCGTCGCCAGGCGAGCCGGCGTGAGGTGCGCAGCCATTTGATGTGCTGGTTGACCATGGAGTCGACGATGTGGGCGAACGCCTCGTAACTGGAGAAGAACCCGTGGCGCCCGGTGAGCAGGTAGCCCTCCAGCCATCCCTGGCAGAGGTGTTCGGAGAGGATCTCCATGACCCGGCCGTCGCGGGCGAGATGTTCGTCGGTCGGGAGCGTCTTCTCCTGCCATGCCTTGCCGGTGGCTCCGTACACGGCGTCGAGCCGGTTGGACGCGGTCTCGTCCGGGCCCACGAGGCGGAAGTCCCGGCGCGCGGAGGTCGCCGCCATGACGCCTTCGAGGAGCCGGCCGAGCACCCGGGTGGGTTCGTGGGAGCCGGCGCCGGGCTTGTCGACGGGGACGGCGTAGTCGTCCAGCGGGGGTACCGGGAGGTCGCGCAGGAGCAGCCCGCCGTTGGCGTACGGGGTCGCGCCGAGCCGGAGATCGCCCTCGGGCGTCGTGGCGAGCACCTGGGCGGTGGGGCGGCCTGCGTCGTCGAAGAGCTCGCCGGGCCGGTAGGAGCGCAGCCATGCCTCCAGCTGCCGCAGGTGGTCGGGGTTGTCGCGGACTCCGGAGAGCGGGACCTGGTGGGCGCGCCAGGTGCCTTCGACGGGCAGCCCGTCGACCTCCGCGGGCCCGGTCCAGCCCTTGGGGGTGCGCAGCACGATCATCGGCCAGCGCGGGCGTCCGGTGGACCGGCCGCCCCGGGCGGCGCGCTGGTGCTCGCCGATGCGGTCCAGCGCCAGGTCCATCGCGGCGGCCATCGCGCGGTGGACGGTGGCCGGGTCGTCGCCGCTGACGTGGATCGGGTCGTGGCCGTATCCGCGCAGCAGCTGGTCGAGTTCGTCCTCGGGGAGCCGGGCCAGGACCGTCGGGTTGGCGATCTTGTACCCGTTGAGGTGGAGGATCGGCAGGACGGCACCGTCGTGCACCGGGTCGAGGAACTTGTTGGAGTGCCAGGAGGCCGCGAGCGGTCCGGTCTCGGCCTCCCCGTCGCCGATGACGCAGGCGACGAGCAGATCGGGGTGGTCGTAGGCGGCGCCGTAGGCATGGGTGAGGGCGTAGCCCAGTTCACCGCCCTCGTGGATGGAGCCGGGTGTCTCGGGCGCCACGTGGCTCGGCACTCCGCCGGGGAAGGAGAACTGCTTGAACAGCGCCCCCATGCCCTCGGCGTCCCTGCTGATGTCGGGGTACGTCTCCGAGTAGCTGCCCTCCAGCCAGGAGTTGGCGAGTACGGCGGGGCCGCCGTGTCCGGGTCCCCAGACGCAGAGCGTGGGCCGGTTCCGCGCCTTGATCACCCGGTTGAGGTGGGTGTGGACGAGGTTGAGGCCGGGCGAGGTGCCCCAGTGGCCCAGCAGCCTCGGTTTGATGTGCTCGCGGGTGAGGGGCTGCTCCAGCAACGGGTTCGCCATGAGGTAGATCTGTCCCACCGCGAGGTAGTTGGCGGCCCGCCAGTGGGCGTCGAGGGCGGCGAGTTCGTCGTCCGTGAGGGCGGTCGAGCCGTCCGCGGGGGCGGTCGAAGGGGATGCCGGCTGCCCGGCGGTGCTGGTCACGAGGGAGTCTCCTCCTGGAGGGTGGACGAGGCGCCGGCGGGCCCGGCGGCCGGGCGGAAGCGGTCCGGGGCTCGGGGCTCGGGGTCGGGGGCTCGGGGGTCAGGGTCGGGGCTCGGGCTCGGGGTCCGGGGCTCTGAGGCGGGATCACGCCCCGTCGTCACCCGTGGGGCCGTACCAGACGGTTGTCGCGTTGCAGAACTCGCGGATGCCGTGGCCGGCGAGTTCCCTGCCGTACCCGGAGCGCTTCACCCCGCCGAAGGGCAGGGCGGGGTGGGAGGCGGTCATACCGTTGAAGAAGACGCCGCCTGCGTCGAGGTCGCGGACACAGCGCTCCATCTCGCCCGGTTTCCGGGTCCAGACGTTGGAACTGAGTCCGAAGGGCGTGTCGTTGGCGACCTCCAGGGCCTCGTCGAGGCCGGACACCCGGTAGAGGGTCGCCACCGGTCCGAAGGTCTCCTCGCGGTGGATCCGCATCTTCGGGGTGATGCCCGCCAGGACGGTGGGCCGGTAGAACCAGCCGTGCTCCAGCCCTGCGCCGAGCCCCTCCGGTCGGCCTCCGCCGCAGAGGGCCTCCGCTCCCTTGCCGAGGGCGTCGTCGACGAGTTCCTCCAGGTCGGTGCGGCCCTGCTCGCTGGCGAGCGGGCCCACGTCGGTGGACTCCTGGAGGGGGTCGCCGACGGTGAGGGCCTCCATGGCCGCGGTGAAGCGGGTCGCGAAGGCGTCGTACACGTCGGTGTGGACGATGAACCGCTTGGCGGCGATGCAGGACTGGCCGTTGTTCTGGACCCGGGCGGTGACGGCGGTGCTCGCGGCCCGCTCGATGTCGGCGGAGGGCATGACGAGGTAGGGATCGCTGCCGCCGAGTTCGAGGACGGTCCTCTTCACGGTGTCCCCGGCGATGGCGGCGACGGAACGGCCGGCGGGTTCGCTCCCGGTGAGGGTGGCCGCGGCGACGCGGTCGTCCCGCAGGATCTCCTCGATGGCGCCGGAGCCGACCAGGAGCGTCTGGAAGGCGCCGGCCGGGAAGCCGGCCCGGCGGAAGAGATCGCCGAGGTAGAGGGCGGTCCGGGGGACGTTCGACGCGTGCTTGAGGAGCCCCACGTTGCCCGCCATCAGTGCGGGCGCCGCGAAGCGGACCACCTGCCAGAGCGGGAAGTTCCACGGCATCACGGCGAGAACGACGCCCAGTGGCCGGTAGTGGACCCGGGCGCGCGTGGCCCCGGAGTCCTTGACGTCGTCGTCCGAGGGGTGTTCGTCGGCCAGCAGCCGTTCGGCGTGGGCCGCGTACCAGCGCATGGCCTTGGCGCATTTGGCGGCCTCGGCGCGCGCCGCCGCCAGCGGCTTGCCCATTTCGAGGGTCATGGTGCGGGCGATGGCGTCGCGGTCCGCGTCCAGCAGGTCGGCGGCCTTCTCCAGCAGGGCGGCCCGCTCGGCGAATCCCGTGGTGCGGTAGGTGCGGAAGGTGTCGTACGCGGTGGCGATCCGCCGTTCGATCTCCTCCGCGCCGATCGCGTCGTACGTCTCGAGCGTCTCACCGTTCGCGGGGTTCACCGTCGCGATGGGCATGGCAGTGGCCTCCTTGCCTGGGTTCTTCGACCGTCCCGCGCCTTCGCGCCCCGCGCAACGCGGGCCCCCTCGCAGCACCTACCCGGCCGACGCGGATCATGCGTGCCGCAGGCACGCGATCCGGACCGGCCGGGCAATGGGGCCGGGCAGCGGGGCCCGGGAGGGAAGCGGTCAGGCGAGAGCCGCGGAGGGCAGCGGCCGGACCTCGGGAGTCCCGTCCAGTGGCGTGCGGGGCAGCAGGCCGGTCGGGCGCGGCACCTCGGCGTACCGGGTGAACCAGACGACTTTGCCGTCGTCCGTCCGGCAGGTGCCCCAGCTGTCGCTGAGCGCCATGACCCGGCTCAGTCCACCGCCGGTGGCGAGCAGCCTCGGCATCCCCTCGCCGTGGTCGGCGACGGCCACCGTCAGATGGCGGCCGGTCCAGCGGAGTTCGACGACGCACTCGTTGTCGCCGCCGACATGCCGGTGGACGTTGGTCAGAAGTTCCTCCAGCGCCCGGCAGACCGGGCGGACGTGCAGTTCGAGACTCCAGTGGCGCAGGTGCGCCGCGACGATGCGCCGCAGCTGGGAAACGCGTTCTGCCGACACCTGCAGTTCGACCAGATAGTGCCGGTCGAGTGGAACGGTCATCTTCGGGGCTCCTCACCGCTGGGGCGCGTTCCGGAAGGAGCGCCGTACGCCCGGAGAGTGGGCGGACAGGCGGGAATTCCGAAACACGGCCGAGACTCACGTGCGTGTCCGTCGTGAACCGACGGCCCCTGAGCACGAAGCGTGAGCGGCCATTACTTCTGTGTCACTCCTCAGGGTGACGCCGCTGCGCCGGGTGCGCAACAGATGGACCATCGCCGCCGGTGGACGCCGCTCCCCCGGGATACGGAGAACCTCCCGGCCCTACGGCAGGTACGGGAGGACCTTGTCCGGGGTGAGCGGGAGTTCGGTCAGCCGCGCCCCGGTGGCGTGCCGCACGGCGTTGCCGATGGCGGCCGCGGTGCCGACGATGCCGATCTCGCCGATCCCTTTGCTGCCCATCGGGTTGAGGTGGGGGTCGTCCTCGTCGATCCAGTGCGCCTCGACGGCCGGCACGTCGGCATTGGCCGGTACGTGGTAGGCGGCGAGGTCGCTCTCGACGAAGTCGCCGTACACCGGGTCCAGGGTGCTGCCCTCGGTGAGCGCCATCCCGATGCCCATGACCATGCCGCCGATGAACTGGGAGCGTGCGGTACGGGAGTTGAGGATGCGTCCGGCGGCGTAGACACCGAGCAGCCGGCGCACCCGGACCTCGCCGGTGAGCGAGTCGACGGCGGTCTCGGCGAAGTGGGCGCCGAAGGCGTGCCGGGCGTACGGGGATTCCGCGCCGGTCTCCTCCTGTGTGTCGGCGCGCACCGTGATCCCCTCGGCCGGCAACGGACCGGGGCGCGCGGCGAGCCGGGCCGCGAGAGCGGCGGCCGCCTTGTGCACCGCCCATCCCCAGGAGGCGGTGCCGGAGGAACCGCCGGCGAGCGGCGCGGTGGGCAGGTCGCTGTCGCCGAGCGCGACCCGGACCCGGTCGGCGGCCGTGCCGAGCGCCGAGGCCGCGATCTGGGCGAGGACGGTTCGGGCACCGGTGCCGATGTCGGTGGCGTTCACCTCGACGAGGTAGCTCCCGTCCGCGGCGGCGTGCGCGGTGGCCGAGGAGGGCCCGACGAGGACGGGGTACGTCGCCGAGGCCACGCCCGTACCGAGCAGCCAGCGCCCGTCCTGCCGGGAGGCGGGGCGGCGGTCGCGGTCGCCCCAGCCGAAGCGCCGGGCGCCCTCGCGCAGGCAGGCCACCAGGTTGCGGCTGCTGAACGGCTTCCCGGAGTCGGGTTCGGTGGCGGGTTCGTTGCGCACCCGCAGTTCCACGGGGTCGATGCCGAGCGCACAGGCCAGTTCGTCCATCGCGGACTCCAGGGCGTACATCCCGGACGCCTCGCCGGGGGCGCGCATCCACGACGGGGTGGGCACGTCGAGGGCGGCCACGCGGTGCGCCGACCGGCCGTGCGGGGAGGCGTACATGACCCGCGCCGGTACGGCGGCCTGCTCCACGAACTCCTTGACGGTGGAGGTGTGGGTCGCGACCTCGTGGCTGAGGGCGGTGATCACCCCGTCGTCGCCCGCGCCGATCCGGATGCGGTGCACGGTGGGCGCACGGTGGCCGACGACGGAGGGCAGCTGCTTCCTCGGCAGGGAGAGTTTCACCGGCCGGCCGGTGTGCAGCGCGGCCATGGCCGCGAGCACCACCTGGGGGCGGGGGGTGCCCTTCGAACCGAAGCCGCCGCCGACGTGCTCGGAGATCGCGGTCACCCGGTCCGTCTCGATCCCGAAGACGGCGGCCAGGGTGTCGCGGACCGTGCCGGAGCCCTGGCTGGAGTCGTGGACCGTCAGCCTGCCGTCCGTCCACCGGGCGGTGGTGGCGTGCGGTTCCATGGGGTGGTTGTGCAGGGGGCCGATCCGGTACGTCGTGTCGATCCGGTTCTCCGCGTCCTCGTAGGCCCGGGTGAAGTCGCCGCGTTCGCGGACCGCCGGGAAGCCGCCGTTGGCCTTCTCGGGGGTGTAGAGCGCGGGATGGGCGTCGGTGAGTACGACGTCGTGGCTCTCGCGTGCGTACTCGGTGACCACCGCGTCGGCTCCGGCCCGGGCCGCTTCGAGGCTGTCGGCCACCACCAGCGCGACGTACCAGCCCCGGTGCGGGACCCGGTCGTCCTGGAGCACCGCCAGGGTCGGATCCTCGGGAGCGTGCAGACGGGGGGCGTTGTCGTGGGTGAGCACGGTGTGCACGCCCGGGAGGGCGAGCGCGTCGGCGGTCCGGACGGCGGTCACCCGCCCCTTGGGCACGGTGGCGGGGACGGGCCAGGCGTACAGGCAGCCGGGCGGGGTGTGCTCCGCCGCGTAGCGCGCCGCCCCGGTGACCTTCTCCCGGGCCTCGCGGCGGACGACGGGAGCACCGAGCGGCTGGGGGGCGTGGCTCATGACAGGTCCTCGGGCGCAGTGGCGGACGGGGGGACGGACGGGTGACGGCAAACGGCGTGCGGGGTTGCCGACCGGTCAGGCTGAGGTGCGGCCGGTGAGTTCCGTGAGTACGTCGACGGTCAGCCTGCGGGCGAGGCCGACCTTGAAGGCGTTGTCGCGCAGCGGTCGGGCCGCGGCGAGTTCGGCGTCGGCGGCGCGGGCGAAGGTCTCGGCGGTGGCGGGGGCGTCGCGCAGCACGGCCTCGGCGGTGGTGGCCCGCCAGGGGCGGTGGGCGAGACCGCCGAAGGCGAGAGCGGCGTGCCGGACGCGGCCCTCGCGCACGGTGAGGACGGCCGCCACGGAGACGAGCGCGAAGGCGTACGAGGCGCGGTCGCGGACCTTGCGGTACAGCTGGGCCGATCCTTCGGGGCTCGGGGGCAGGGTCACCCCGGTGATGAGTTCGCCGGGGCGGATCACCGTGTCCTGGTCCGGGTTCTCCCCCGGCAGCCGGTGGAATCCGGTGACGGGGACGGTCCGTTCGCCCTCCGGCCCGTGGAGTTCGACGGTGGCGTCGAGGGCCGCGAGGGCGGCGGACAGGTCCGAGGGATGGGTGGCGACGCAGTTCTCCGAGTGGCCGAGGACGGCGAGGTCCCGGTGCGCGCCCTCGCGCGCGGGGCAACCGGTGCCGGGGACGCGCTTGTTGCACGGTTTGGACACGTCCTGGAAGTACGGGCAGCGGGTGCGCTGGAGGAGGTTGCCACCAGTGGTGGCGACGTTGCGCAGCTGGCCGGACGCCCCGGCGAGCAGCGCTTGGGAGAGGACCGGGTAGTGCGCGCGTACGAGGGGGTGGGCAGCGAGATCGCTGTTGCGGACGGTCGCCCCGATGCGCAGCCCGCCTTCGGGGGTGGGGTCGGTGCGGTCCAGCGGGAGCCGCGTGACGTCGATGAGGAGGTGCGGTGTCTCGACGCCGAGTTTCATCAGGTCGACCAGGTTCGTTCCGCCGCCGAGGAAGCGGGCGCCGGGGTGTGCCGCCCCCGCGCGTACGGCCTCGGTGACGGAGGCGGGTCGCAGATAGCCGAAGGGCTTCACGGGGCCACGTCCTGGATCGCTTCGACGATGTGGGGGTAGGCGCCGCACCGGCAGAGGTTGCCGCTCATCCGCTCGCGGATCTCGTCGGGCCCGAGGGCGACGGGGCCTTCCGCTGCGAGGGCGGCGGACGGGGTGGCGTGGGACGGGAAGCCCTTCTCCGCCTCGGCGAGCATGCCGACGGCGGAGCAGATCTGGCCGGGGGTGCAGTAGCCGCACTGGAGGGCGTCGCGGTCCACGAACGCCTCTTGCACGGGGTGGAGCCTGCCGTCCTCGGCGAGCCCCTCGACCGTGGTGACGCGGGCACCGTCCTGGGCGACGGCCGGCAGCAGGCAGCTGTTGGCCCGGCGGCCGTCGACCAGGACGGTGCAGGCCCCGCACTGCCCGTGGTCGCACCCCTTCTTGGCCCCGGTGAGGCCGAGGTGTTCGCGCAGCGCGTCCAGGAGGGTGGTGCGGTGGTCCAGCGTCACCGTCCGGGCCGCGCCGTTGACGTGCAGAGTGACGACAGAACGGTCGGGGAAGCCGAGGTCCTCCGGTACCCCCGGAGGGGGCAGGGCCTCACTCCCCGGATCGTCGGCCGGCCGGTGGGGTTCCATGCGCGGGTGCCTTCCGTTCTGCCTGTCCGGACGGTGCGATGCGGTGCGGGGTGGGCGGGGTGGTGCGCGGGGGCGTCAGCGGTTGGTGAGCCGCAGCCTGACTTCCTCTTCCTGGTCCCCCGCCGCGGTGCCCACGCTCTCGACCGAGAACGTCTGACCGAGCCCTTCCCGGAGCCGGTCGATGGCCCAGTAACCGCCCTGCGCGTCGACGGTGACCGACCCGCCGAGCGAGGCCTCACCGGCGGACTCCTTCGTCGTGGACACGTCGACGGTCGCGGACCACACGGTCGGGCGGGGCGTGTTCGCGTCGGAGGGCTCGTCGCCGGCGGACCGGTCGGAGGTGAAGGAGCGGCGGAGCACCTCGAACACGGTGCTCGCGTCGTCGGTCGTGCACTCGCTCAGCGAGACCAGGACGTCGTAGTTCTCCTGATGCTCGGAAGCGGTCTTGTCGCTGGTGTTCACCATGGTTCCTTTCTCGGGGGCCGGACGCGGCGGAGCCGGCCCGCTCCCAGGCTCGCCCCGCGGCCCGAAGTCGGCGACGCGGGTACGGCAGTCGGCCGAGTGCCTGCCCCGGGTCCTGCCCGGGAAGTCACCGCGTACGCGTGACGATCACGCGCAGGGCGCTCTACAGGGTGCGGAGTGCGGGCAGCAGCGTCTTCTCCGCCCAGGAGATGAAGGGCCGCTGGTGCGCCCCGCCCACCTGGACGAGGGCGATCTCGCTGAACCCGGCGTCGCGATAGGCCCGTACCGCTTCGACGAACTCGTCCACGTCGCTCCCGCACGGGATCGCGTCGGCGACGTCCTCGGGGCGTACGTACGCGGTGGCCTGGTCGAAGCCGTCCGGTCCCGGCAGCTCGGAGTTGACCTTCCAACCACCCACCGACCAGCGGAACTGCTCATGGGCCCGGGCGACGGCGGCGTTGCGGTCGGGGTCGTAACAGACGGGGAGCTGGCCGACCGAGGGCTTCCCGGCGCCACCGTGGCGGGCGAAGGCGTCGAGGAGTTCCGCTTTGGGCTCGGTGGCGACGACGAGGTCCGCCAGTTCCCCGGCGATGGCGCACGACCTCGGCCCGGAGACGGCGATCCCGATCGGCACCCGGGTCTCGGGGAGATCCCACAGCCGGGCGTTCTCCACCTGGAAGTGGGTACCGGCATGGTTCACCACGTCTCCGTCGAAGAGGGCACCGATGATCCGCACGGCCTCCTCCAGCATGTCGAGCCGGACCCTCGCGCGCGGCCACCCGGCACCGGTGACGTGCTCGTTGAGGTTCTCCCCCGATCCGAGCCCGAGGCGGAAGCGGCCCTCGGAGAGGATCTGGAGCGTCGCGGCCTTCTGCGCGACGACGGCCGGGTGGTAGCGCACGGTCGGGCAGGTCACGTACGTCATGAGCGGGATGGTGGAGGTGGCCTGTGCGGCCGCGCCGAGTACGGTCCAGGCGTACGGGGCGTGCCCCTGCTCGGACAGCCAGGGGAAGTAGTGGTCCGAGGTGACGGAGAAGTCGAACCCCGCCTGCTCGGCGGCGACGACATCGGCCACCAGCTCTCGCGGGCCGGTCTGCTCGGTCATCATCGTGTAGCCAATTTTCACCATATGAAACACCTCTCCCCTTATGTATCGACAAAACATGTATTCAGGTGAATGGCTGTCTGATCGTGAGCGTTCGGGGTATCCGGCTTGCATGGACGTATCAAACGGAGCCCAGGCCACTACCACCCTCGCCGTCTCGGGAGCGGTGGGCGCCGGCCTCATCATCGTCGCCATCGCCCTCGTGGCCCTGATCATCGGCGCCTTCTGGTTCGGCATGCGTCGCCGGGACAAGGAACTGCCGCCGCCGACCCCGGCGGAACAGCCCACTCCGCCGGCTCACCGGGCGCACATCGAGCAGGAGAACGTGCACGCCGACGACCACTTCCCCGGTGACGGAACCGCGCTGACCCCCTACGAGCTCGGGGAGCAGGACACCGGCACCACGCCGCCGGAGAGCGACCGGCCGCGTGACTGAGGGGATACCCACCGAGCGTCGGTCACCCGGCGCTCCCCCGGACGAACCCGACGCGGGGGCGGCGGGCGCGGAGAGCGGGAAGGCCGCCGATCGGCGGACCCGGACCACCGTGCTCGTCGCCCTCGCGGCGAATGTGGTGATCGTTGCCGCCAAGACCGTGGGCGGACTCCTGTCCGGCTCCCCGGCCCTGCTGTCCGAGGCGGCGCACTCGGTCGCCGACAGCGTGAACGAGGTCTTCCTCCTCGCCGCGCTGCGGCGCAGCCGCCGCCCGGCCGACGCGCGTCATCCGTTCGGCTACGGCAAAGAACGGTACTTCTGGTCCCTGCTGGCCGCGGTGGGGATCTTCGTCATGGGCGGCTGTTTCTCCTTCTTCCAGGGTTTCGAGGCACTGCGCAGCCGTGACGAAGGGTCCCCGTCCGGCTACGCGGTCGGCCTGGCCGTCCTCGGGGTGGCGTTGGTGGCCGAGGGCACGTCCCTCGTACGGGCCCTGCACCAGGTGCGGCACGAGGAGGGCGGCGCGAAGGACCCGGCGCTGCGCACGGTGGTCGCGGAGGACGCGACCGCCGTGGTCGGGGTCGTGCTGGCCATGGCCGGCATGGCACTGCACCTGGTCACCGGCAACGCCGTCTGGGAGGCGTCCGCCTCGCTGGCCATCGGGCTGCTCCTCGTTCACGTGGCCTTCCGGCTCGGCCGGGACGCCCGCGACCAGCTGATCGGTGAATCCGCCGATCCCGCGCTGCGCGAGGAGATCGGGGACTTCCTGGGCCGCCAGGCGGAGATCGACAATGTCGAGTCCCTCCTCACCATGCGGCTGGGGCTGGACTCGATCCTGGTCGCCGCCCGGGTGGACCTCTCGCCCGGCATCGACAGCGAGGAGGTCGAGCGGGTCTCCGTCCGCATCAGGCGGACGATCGGCCGGACATGGCCGCAGGCCGACCACGTCTACCTCGACATCACCAACGCCCCGCCCAGCGGTGGCGTCTGAGCCGCCCCGCCACGCGCGTGTTGCGGGACCGGTCCGGTCGGCCGACGCTTGTTCTGGCCCGGCGGCAGTCGGCCGACGGCCCGCCCGACCGTACGAAGGCAGTGTGAAGATGACCGGAAGCGATCCCCGTACACCCCCCGCCGCCGCGCCGCTCACCGGCGCGGCGGCACCCTGCTGGGTCAACCTGCTGACCCGTGATCTGGAAGCCGCGCAGCATTTCTACGGCCTCGCCCTGGGCTGGACCTTCCACTCCAGCAAACTCGGCGCCGAGTTCTCCGTGGCCCGGCGCGACGGGGTACCGCTGGCCGGCATCGGGGGTGTCTCGTCCTCGTACCAGACCGCTGTCGCCTGGCTTCCGTACTTCTCCGTGGACGACGCGGACATCGCGGCCGGGCGGGTCCGCGAGCGCAGCGGGACCGTGGCGGTCGGGCCGCTGACTCTCGGCCAGGGGCGCGGGGTCCTGGCGTCGGACCGGGACGGAGCGGTCTTCGGCCTCTGGGAGCGGCTCACGCCCGCCGCAGCTCGTCCCGCGGCCGCCGAACGCTCGTACGCCTGGCTGCGACTGCGCACCCGGAACGCGTTCGACGCGGCGATCTTCTACGGCGAGGTACTCGACTGGGCCAGCGGCCGGCCCGGCAGTTGCGAGGTCTCCTACGAGGAGGAGGAGGTCATCGTGCGCTGCGAGGACCGCCCGCTGGCACGGATCAGTTCGGGAGCGGTGGAAGCCTCGCCCGATCCGGTCACGCGCCCCCACTGGCAGGTGCAGTTCCTGGTGGAGGACGTGGCGGAGACCGCGAAGGCCGTTCGCCGCTTCGGCGGCACCGTCATCGCGCACAACGACGTCCGGGGTGGTACCGAGGCGGTGGTGCGCGACCCCGACGGGGCGGTCTTCGGTGTCACCGACGCCAGCAGCCCGGAGGTCGCCGGGGCCTGAGACGGCCTGACGGGTCCGGGCTGCGTGGGGCCGGGTGGGAGTTTGGACTGCATGGGGTCGGGCTGCGCGGGGTCCGGGCTGCGTGGGGTCCGCTCAGGACTCCGCCGGCGTGGTCTCCTTGCGGTTGTCGCGGGCGATCGCCCACAGCGGGAAAACGAACCAGCAGACGGCGAACCAGAGCGCCATGCCGGCGACGAGCCAGAGCGCCAGCTGGTTGTGGAGCGCCACCCGCAGGATGAGCAGCAACGCGCTGCACATGGTGCAGAAGAGCAGAACGAGCCCGAGTATCGTCAGCCGCGCCGCCCAGGCGACGGTCTGCGGCTTCATCCGTCGGCCGGAGAGCAGCCGGTGGTAGGAGACGGGGCCGATGAGGGCCGCGGCCGTCGACGAGCCCAATATCACCGTGACGACGTAAATGGTCCGGTCGGTATGGGCCAGTTCGGCGAAGCGCGGCTGGAAGACCACGGCGAGCAGGAATCCGAACAGGATCTGTACACCGGTCTGCGCGACCCGCAGCTCTTGGAGCAACTCCCCCCACTGCCGGTCCGCCCGCTCCTCCAAACTCTCCTGCCGTCCGTCGTCCCGAGCGACCGCCACCGGAATTCTCCCCTCATCGACTGGCCGGCCGGAGACATCCCCCCGGCCGGAGACCTACGCCTTCCCCTCCCTCGTACCGGTGAATCCTGCGATGATCACACTGATGGGCGCTGCGGGTCGCCGGTGGACGCGCTCCAGGGGGTGCCCGTGATCGTGAGCGGTGTCGTCAGGGGCGGGCGCCCGGCGATCGTTACGGGCGGCCTGAACCGGGACCCGGGCGGGGGTGAGCGCGGCTCGCGCCGACGCCATTGCGGCAGCGCGATGCAACTGCCCTTCTGCCTTTCGCAGTTGGAGTTCCAGGCAACGTCGCGCACTGATGGCGGACGGATCGTCATGACCGGCCGCGTCCTGTCCATCGCGGAGGGCGTCACCGAACCGGCCCGACCGGACTTCGCGATCCTGGCCCATGCGCCGGCCGGCCTCGACCTGCCGCCGCCGGTGGTGGTGGTGGTCGAGAACGTGCTCGGCGACCTGCCGCCCATCAAGGACGAGCTGTCCCCCGGCCAAGCACGTGGACGCGTCGGGGTGCCCGGCCTTCGTACGGGCCACCGCTCAGGACCCGCCGGGCCTGCCCAACGCCCTGGAGTGGGCCCCGGCGCCGGCGGCTGCCGCGGTACCGGTGCAGTTGCACGTCTGCCCGGGCGGCGGCCACGGTATCGGCCTGGCCGACGGGGTGGAATACGGCGGCGAGCAGCACAAGTTCATTGCGCGCGAGCCGCACACCGCGTCCTGGACGACCGCGTGCGCGGCCTGGCTGCGGCGGGAGGGCGTTCTTGCCGACTGACGCCTCCCGTGTCGCAGGACAGGCGGGACGTCGACGCGCCCCGGAGCAGCGTCACCGAGCCGGGATCGGCTGGGTCAGGTTCACCGGGTTGCCGTCGGGGTCCAGGATGTGGGCGACGCGCTGTCCCCACGGCATGTCGTTCGGGCCGCCGCGGACCGAGCCACCCAGCGCCGTCACCCGGCCGAGTGTCTCGTCGACATCGTCGACACCGATGCTGAGCAGGATCCGCGGTGCCGCCCCGGTCCCGGGGTCCCTCTTGGCCACCAGCCCGAGGTCGGTGTCGCCGATGCGCAAGCCGAAGTAGAAGGCCGGGCCTTCCGCCGGTACCCGGAAGATCTCCTCGGCGCCGAACAATCCCGTATAGAAGCCGACCAGGACCTCGTGGTCGGCAGTGATGATCACTGGCTGGATGGTGGACATGGCACTCCTGTCGAGAACGGTCCTGTCACTGGGCAGACCCTTCGGGGACCGAGAACTCATCGGCAGAACCACCCCGCCGGTGCACTCTTCACCGGCCTGCGACGAAGCCGGAGACCGCGGTGCGGGCGGCGGCCCGGCTGGGCCGGGAACTCGTGGCGGGCAACTCCCGTCCGCAGGAGACCAGCCGTTGGCCCCGCCGACCACCCGCCGGGGAGAGCCGGCTCTCCCGTGCGGCGATGCCAGTGATGCCGTCGCACCCGCGGGTCACGGGCGGACCGCCCGGCCGTGCAACGCGTCATGTGCCACCCCCGCACCACTGCCCCGTGAGGACGCTCAGGCGATGTGGAGCATCAGTTCGGGCCGGTCCCACATGACGTACGGCGGGGTGGCGGCGACCGTACCGGTGCGCTCGGCGCCGACGCGGCGGTAGAAGCCCTCACTGGGCGGGTGCGCGACCACCCGCACGGCGTCGAGGCCGGCCCGGACGGCCTCCTCCCGCAGGTGCGCGACCAGCCGCCCGCCCATCCCGTGGCCCTGGGCGGCATCGGAGACGAACATGAGGTCCAGCTCGCCGAGGCCGCGGCGTTCACCCGCATCGAGCACGAGGGAGTAGAAGCCGAGCACCGGGCCTTCGGTCCCTGCCACGGCGACGAAGACCCGGTGGGCCTCGATGTAGTCGGGCCCGACGCGGTACCCCTCGACCATGGGCGCCCAGTGGCCCTCGTACGCCCGCGACGTCCTGACCAGGCGCGTCAGACGCCTGGCGTCCCGGGCGAGGGCCCGTCTGATGAGTGGCGCACCGAGGTCGGTGCCGCGCGCGTTCATCCGGCAAGTATCACCCGGGCGGTTCGGCTACGCCCGGGCGGTTCGGCTACGCGCGGGCGGTTCGGCTACGCGCGGGCGGTTCGGCTACGCCTCGGGCGTGGTCCGCCGCTCCGGCTGCCGGACCCAGTCGGCCAGCACGGCCGCGGTCTGCTCCCCCGGCACCGGCGAAGGGCCGGGGGCGGCAGTGGGGGTGCGTCCGAAGCGGGACGCCGGGGCCACCTGGCGGGCACCGTCGAGCTCGAGGAAGGCGGCGCGTGCGGCGAGCTGCGGATGACGCGCCGCCTCATCGGCCGAGAGCACCGGAACCGTGCCCGCGTCGACCGCGGAGAAGACCTTCGCCCAGTGATCGCTGTCGTGCAGGCGGAACCGCGCGGCGATCTGGCTCCGCAGGAGATCCCACTGCTCCGGGTCGTCCCGGTCGGCGAGGTCCGGCGCGTCGTGCAGGTCCAGCTGGAGCAGGAGGGCCTGGTAGAGGCGTGGTTCGATGGCGGCGACGGCCATGTGCCGGCCGTCGGCGCAGGTGTACACGGCGTAGTGGGGCGCGTCGGTCACGGTGTGCACGCCCGGGGCCGCGCGCCACTGGTGGACCAGGGTCGTGACGAGCGCGGCACCGTCGCTGAGCGCGGTGTCCACGACCTGCCCCTGCCCGGAGACGGAACGCTCGTACAGGGCCGCGAGGAGTGCCTGGACGTGGGCCATCCCCCCGCCGGCGAAGCTGGAGAGATAGGCGGAGGGCGGCAGGACGGGAGCACCTGTCTCCGGGTCCCGCTCCAGAGCCCCGGTGAGCGCGAGGACGGCCAGGTCGTGTGCGGTCCGCTCCGCCCACTCGCCCGACTGGCCCCAGCCGCTCAGCCTGCCGTAGACGAGCCGCGGGTTCCGGGCGAGCGCCTCGCGCGGGCCGATGCCGAGGCGTTCGGCCACACCGGGCCGGAAGCCCTCCACCGTCACGTCGGCGTGGGCGGCCAGCAGGAGTGCGGTCTCCACCCCCTCCCGGCTCTTCAGATCGATGGCCACCGAACGGCGGCCGCGGTTCAGCGGGTTCGGACCGGACGCGCCCGCCGCGGTGGCGGCGGCGCGGTCGACGCGCACCACGTCGGCCCCGAAGCCGGACAGCACGGTGGCGACGAACGCGGTCGGGGCGGAGCCCGCGAACTCCAGTACTCGAACGCCCTGCAGCGGACCCACGGGATCAGCTCCTCTTCATTGCGGGAAAACCGGGGAAACCGGGGAAATTGCGGAAACGGGGAGATCCCCGGAGGGCACCGGGAAAGGGTGATCCTCACCAGGGAAGTGACTCTCCCGGAGAACCTATGTCCGCCCATTCGCCGGGTCACTGCGGGAATCCGTAGCGCGCCCCGCGAGCGCGGAAGCCCAGGGTTGCATGAGGCCTCTTCCGCCTCTCCGCAGGTCTTCTTCCGGTTTTTTCCTGTAAGCCCCGGAAGCGCCCCCAAGAGAAGGGAAACCAGCACATGGGAATCGTCTACACCGCCGAGGTGGAGTCGTCCGGGGACGGCCGCAAGGGCCGGGTGCGTTCCTCGGACGGGCTTCTGGACGCGGCTCTGACCAGCCCGAAGGAGGTCGGGGGCGCCGGAGACGCCACCAATCCGGAGCAACTGTTCGCGGCCGGCTGGGCCGCCTGCTTCCACAGCGCTCTGCGGCTGTCCGCACGGGAGTCAAAAGTCGCTCTGCATGACGAACTGGTGACCGCCCGGGTCTCGTTGAACAAGGGCGAGAGTGGCTTCTTCCTTTCTGCGGAGATCGTGGTGGATATTCCGGGCGTCCGCCACGAGGAGGCAGAACGGCTCGCCGCTCAGGCGCACGGAAGGTGCCCCTATTCGAAGGCTGTCGGCGGAAATGTCGACGTGGCGGTGACGGTGAGGGTCTGACCCCGCCCCGGCCGGGGGTGTGACGACTTCGTGTCCGGAGCATCCCCGGCTCCCGCCGACATGAAGGTCGGCACGGCACACCGGCGCCCCCGCGGTCACCACTCTTCCGCGGGGGCGCCGGTCGTCCGTCGCGTTCCTCAGCGCGCCGCCGGGGCCTGCGCCTTCGCCGCCGCGAGGGCCGCGGCGGGCAGTGCGTCGACGACCCGGTCGACGGCGGTGTCGTCGTGCGAGGCGGAGACGAACCACGCTTCGAAGGGCGAGGGGGGCAGATAGACGCCCTGGCGCAGCAACTCGTGGAAGAAGGCGGTGTAGCGGTACGACTCCGTGGCACGCACGTCGTCGAAGTCGACCACGGCACCGTCGGTGAAGAACACCGAGAACATCGTGCCGGAGTACTGGACCCGGTGGGCGACCCCGACCCGTTCCAGGGCAGCGGACACCTCCCGCCCGAGGGTGGAGGACACCGTCTCCAGCCGGGCGTACACCTCAGGGGTGCAGTGCCGGAGTGTGGCGAGGCCGGCCGCGGTGGCCAGCGGGTTCCCCGACAGGGTGCCGGCCTGGTAGACCGGTCCCGACGGGGCGAGGTGGCCCATGACGTCCGCCCGGCCGCCGAAAGCCGCCGCGGGGAAGCCACCGCCCATCACCTTGCCGAAGGTCAGCAGGTCGGGGGCGACCGAGTCGCGTCCGTACCAGCCGGAAGGGCCGGCCCGGAACCCGGTCATCACCTCGTCGGAGATGTACAGCGCGCCGTGGCGGGCGGCGATCTCCTTGACCCCGGCGTTGAAACCCGGCAGCGGCGGTACGGCGCCCATGTTGCCGGGCGCGGCCTCGGTGATGACGCAGGCGATCTCGTCGCCGATCTCCGCGAACACCTTCTCGACCGAGGACAGGTCGTTGTAGGGCACGACGACAGTGTCGCCGGTCTGCGCGCCGGTCACTCCGGGGGTGTCGGGCAGCGCGAAGGTGGCGAGGCCCGAACCCGCCGAGGCCAGGAGGGCGTCCACGTGCCCGTGGTAGCACCCGGCGAACTTGAGGATCTTGTTCCGTCCGGTGAAACCCCGGGCGAGCCTGATCGCCGACATCGTGGCCTCGGTGCCCGAGTTGACGAGTCGCACCTGTTCCACCGGGTCGACGCGGTTGACGATCTCCTCGGCGAGTTCCACCTCTCCCGCGGACGGGGCGCCGAAGGACGTGCCGTTCCCGAGCGCCTTCCCGACGGCTTCCACGACCGCCGGGTGACGGTGTCCCAGGATCATCGGCCCCCAGGAGCAGATGAGGTCGACGTACTCCTTGCCCTCGGCGTCGGTCAGGTAGGGGCCGGAGGCCGAGGCGATGAAGGGCGGGGTTCCGCCGACCGCGCCGAAGGCCCGCACCGGGGAGTTGACTCCGCCGGGGGTGACCTTCTTCGCCCGCTCGAACCACTGCGCGCTGGTGGTCACAGGGCCTCCTCCGTCTCTGTGGTGAGGGCGGCGTCCAGCACGACGGCGCCCCGGGCCAGCACCCGTACCGGGTTCAGGTCCAGCGAGTAGCCCGGTGACCAGTGCTGGACCAGGTCGGCCACGCGGTGCAGGACTTCGGCGGCGGCCGCCTTGTCGGCGGCGGGCCGGCCGCGGACGCCGTCGAGCAGCGCGGCGCCGCGCAGTTCGGCGAGGATCTCGGCGCCCTCGCCGGGCCGCAGCGGCAGCAACCGGTGGGCCACGTCGCCGAGAACCTCCGTGAAGATGCCGCCCAGTCCGGCCGTGAGGACCGCGCCGAGGTCGCTGGAGTGGACTCCGACGATGAGCTCGACACCCTCCTCCACGAGTTCCTCGACCAGCACGCCGCCGCCGAGAGCCGCCAGTTGCCGGAAGGACTCGGCTGCGGTGTCCTCGGTGACGCCGACCCGCACGCCACCCGCCTCGGTCTTGTGCAGCAGACCGGCGACGACGGCCTTGAACACCGCCCGGCCGCCGGCCTCCCGCACGGCGTCCACGGCGTCCCCCTCGTCGGCCGCGATCCGGCCGCGGGGCACGGCGATGCCCGCGTCGGCGAGCAGCGCCTTCAGCTCCGGTTCGGTGGCCCCGGCCGGGGCCACCCCGTCGGCGGGTGCCGCGGCCGGCAGTTCGGGCCGCGGTCGCGACACCTCCCAGAGGGCCGCCGCCGCGCGCAGGGCGCGGCCCGGTGTCGGGTACTCGGGCAGCCCGGCCGCGCGCAGGTCGCGCGGGGCGTCGGGGGCGAGGAAGTCCGCGCCGGTACGGGCCACCAGGATCGGCTTGCCACCCTTCTCGGCCGCCTTGCGGAGACTGGTGACGGCCTTCTCGACGTCCGGGCCCGCCATCACGCAGAAGCAGGCGACGATGATGTCCACGGTGTCGTCGGCGATCAGCACGTCCAGGGACCGGTCGAAGAGGGACGGGTCGCTGAGGACGGTGGCGGTGATGTCCACCGGATTGTCGACGGCGCCGAAGGCGGGGACGATCTCGCCGAGCGCCGCCTTGCTCTCCGGCCGCAGCGGGCTCAGCTCCAGCCCGCTCCCCTCGATGGCGTCGGCGGCCAGGATGCCCGAGCCGCCGGAGGTGGTCACGACCGCGACGCGGTTGCCGGACGGGCGGCGCTCGGACTCGAAGACGCGTGCCACGTCGAGGAGTTCGTCGATGTCGTCGACGCGGACGATGCCGAGCTGGCGCAGCGCGGCGTCCAGCACCCGGTCGTCGGTGGCGAGGGCCCCGGTGTGTGAGGCCGCGGCGCGTCCGCCGGCCTCGGTGCGGCCGGACTTCAGCAGGGCGACCGGTTTGCCGGACCCGGCGAGCGCACGCAGCGTGCCGATGTCGGGGGTGTCCTCCAGGTAGCCGAGGAGACCGGACACTTCGGGGACGTCCGCCAGCTCTCTGAGGACTTCCAGGGCCGTCACGTCGGCGTCGTTGCCGGTGCTGACGACCCAGCCCGGACGGAGTCCGCGCTCCAGCGCCAGGCTGGCGGCGCCGAAGCCCAGCGCGCCGCTCTGGCTGACGAAGGCGAGGGTGCCGGGTTCGAAGGGCACGTCCTCCGCCCCGAAGAGCGGACTGAAGGTCGCCAGGACCCGGTTCTCGTAACCGACGGCGCCGATGCAGTTGGGGCCGATGACGCGCAGGCCCCCGGCCCGGGCCTTCGCCACGATCTCGTCCTGCAGCCGTGCGCCCTCCTCCCCCGTCTCGGCGAAGCCCGAGGAGGCGATGATGGCGACGGGAACCCCTGCCGCGACGCAATCGTCGATCGCGTCCGCGACCCGTGCCGCGGCGACCATGATGAGGGCGAGGTCGACGGGTCCGGGGGCGTCCTTGACGCTGGGGTACGCGGGGACGCCCAGGATCTCGGCCGAGCGTGGGTTGACGGGCAGGATGCGGCCCTTGTAGCCGTACCGCAGCAGGTAGTCCATGGGCTTGCGGCCCAGTGCGCCGGGGCGCTCGCTCGCGCCGATCACCGCGATGGAATCGGCATTCCACAGCGCCGAGATGTCACTCATACGATGGCCTCGATCTGTTCCGTGGTCGGCTTGGGGTCGGTCGTGGGCCGTGCGGGGTCCAGGGGTACGAAGACCGCGCCGAGCGCCTCGATGTAGCGCGCGCCGTCCGCGTCGGCGGCGAGTTCGCGTACCCGGACGGTCGGCCGGTGCAGGAACTTGTCGATGATGCGGCGGACGCTGCGGTCGATCTCCTGGTGCGCGGCCTGGTCGATGCCGTGCAGTCGCTTGGACAACCGGTCCAGTTCCGCGTCGGCGGCCTCGGTCACCGACCGGCGCATGGCGGCCAGGACCGGGCCCGCCCCGGCGAGCCGGAGGCTGGTCCGGAAGGCTCCGACCTCCTTGTCGACGAGGACGTGGGCGGCCCGGACGCTGGCGACCGAGAGTTCGTCCTGCTCGCCCTCCTCGGCGATCCGCTTGAGATCGACGAACGTGACGCCGGGGACGCCGGCCGCGGCGGGCGTGATGTTGTGGGGCATGGCCAGGTCCAGGACGAACAGTTCGCGGCCCTGACGGGCGGCGACGGCGGCGACCACCTCGTCGAGGCCGACGACGTGGCCGGTGGCTGCGGTCGCCCCGACGATCACGTCGACCTCGGTCAGCAGCCGCGGCACCTCGTCGAGGGCGAAGCCCTGGCCACCGGTGGTCGCGGCGAGGCGTTGGGCCTTCTCCGGGGTGCGGTTGGCCAGGTGGACCCTGCTCAGCCCGGACCGGCGCAGGGCGGCCACCACGACTCCGGCCATGGACCCGGCGCCGATCACCAGGGCGGTCTTGCCGGTGAGGGATCCCACCTCCCGTTCGAAGAAGGCGAGGCCCGCGGTGGCCAGGGACCGGCCGGCTTCGTTCAGGCCGGTCTCGTTGCGGGCGCTCTTGCCGACCCGCAGAGCCGTCTGGACCGCCTTGGTCAGCACCTTGCCGGTGTGGCCGAGCTGCTGGGAGCGGTCCAGGCCCAGCTTCACCTGGCCGAGGATCTGGTCCTCGCCCACGACGACCGAGTCGAGTCCGGACGCCACGGTGAACAGGTGCCGGACGGCCTCGTCCGCCTGGTGCGAGTAGAGGTGCGGTTCGAGTTCGGCCCGCGCCACGCCGGTGTGTTCGGCGAGGAGGTCGAGCACGCCGCTCTCGTCGGCGTGCGGCCGGGCTTCGGCGTACACCTCCAGGCGGTTGCAGGTGGAGACGACGACGGCGGCGTCGACACCGTCGACGGAGGCGACGTCGCGGACCAGATCGTCGATCGGGCGGTCGGTGCCGGCCAGCCTTTCCAGGAGGTCCAGCGGGGCGGTGGCGTGGCTGATCCCGAGTGCCAGGATTCCGGGACCCCCGGTGTCCGGGGCCGCGGGGCGGCCCGCCGGGCCGGGGGTGGTCGCGTCGGAGCGGGGGGAAGCGTGGAGTGTCATGGGATCACTGGTCCAGGCTGTCGGCGAACTCGGTCGCCCAGTACGTGATGATCTGGCGGGCGCCCGCCCGGTGGATGGCGGTGAGGCTCTCCCGGACGGCGTTGTCCCGGTCGATCCAGCCCCGGGCCGCGGCGGCTTCGATCATGGAGTACTCGCCGGACACCTGGTAGGCGGCGACCGGGACGTCCACGTGGGCGGCGATGAGGCTCAGGATGTCCAGGTAGGCCAGGGCGGGCTTCACCATGACCATGTCGGCGCCCTCCGCGAGGTCGAGATCGACCTCGCGGAGGGACTCCCGGATGTTGCCGGGGTACTGCTGGTAGCCCTTGCGGTCACCCGTGAGGGTGGACTCGACGGCGTCGCGGAAGGGCCCGTAGGAGGAGGAGGCGTACTTGGCCGAGTACCCGAGGATCGCCACGGACTGGTGGCCGGCGGCGTCCAGCGCCTCGCGGATGCGGCGCACCTGACCGTCCATCATCCCGCTGGGGGCGACGACGTGGGCGCCCGCGTCGGCCTGGACCACGGCTGCCTGGGCGTACAGCTCGATGCTCGCGTCGTTGTCGACGTCGCCGTTCGCGTCCAGCACACCGGTGTGGCCGTGGTCGGTGTACTCGTCCAGGTTGATGTCGCCGATGACGACGGTGGAGTCGCCGACCTCCTCGTACACGTCGCGCAGCGCGGTCTGGAGAATGCCCTCCGGATCGACCGCGCCGGAGCCGGAGGGGTCCCTCTGCTCCGGTATGCCGAACAGCATCAGCGCCCCGACGCCCTTGTCGACCGCCTCCACGGCGGCCTTGCGCAGTGTGTCGCGGGTGTGCTGGTACACGCCGGGCATGGAGGAGATCTCCCGGGGATCCTTCAGCCCTTCGCGCAGGAAGAGGGGCTGTACGAGGTTGGCGGCCGACACCCGTGTCTCGGCGGTCAGCCGGCGCAGGGCGGGGGTCCGGCGCAGGCGGCGGGGGCGGTAGAAAGGAGCGGGGCTTCCGCCGGAGGAGGAGTTCAGGCCGTAGGCGATGGACATGGTGATTCTCCTGGGTGAGAAAACGGAGGGGCGGTGCGGGCGGGTCCGGCGCGGGACGGCTCGGCGCGGAAGCCGGGCGCGCAAGTCCGGCGCGGGGGTGGTCGGACGGCGGGAGGGGGCTTACAGCGCGGCGCCCAGGAAGACCTTCTCCAGGTGGGTGGTGACGGCCGGGTCGGGCCGGCTGAACCAGTAGCCGTGCTTGCTGCGGTTGAACAGGCCCAGTTCACCGAGGTTGACGAAGGTCTCGGCGAGCTTGACGGTCAGGCCCGCCGGGTCGATGACCGGCAACCCGTGCAGTTCGTGGATGCCGAGGTGCCAGAGGATCTCGTTGGGGATGCCCTCGGCGGGGACGATGACCTCGGCCCCGGCCGCGGCAGCCCGCGCCGCGGCGGCGGAGTACACCTCGACGAACTGGTCGAAGTCACCCTCCAGCGAGCGGTGGACGGAATCCCAGCCTCCGGGGACGACCTCGTACCCGGTGAGCGAGGAGGCGAGACCGTAGCGCTGGATGTTGGCGCGGATGGGCTCTTCGAGCGGGGGCATGAAGCCGAGGACCGAGAAGCGCTGCCCGGTCATGGCTGACAGGAAGAAGGCGCTCTCCCCGTAGCCGAGGGTCGGGATGCCGGCCAGGTGTCGCGCGTCGCGCAGGCCCGGGTCCTGGCCGGCCGCGATCACCCACGCGTCGTACCCCTCGCGCTCGGCCGTCACCGCGGACTGCGCGAAGTGCTGGGAGAACAGCACCTGTGCGGAGTGGTGGCCGACGAGTCCGAACGGCGTCCGCGCGGGGTAGGTCTCGGCGGGCAGCGTCTTGATGTCGACCGTGGTGCCGGGCGCGACGATGGCGTCCAGATGCTCCCGGTACCACTGGTCCAGGAGCGGGATGCGGCCTTCAACGGTGTGTTTGTGAAACCAGATCTTCATGCGCTTCGTCCTTCACTGCGGTGACGGTCGGGGTGGGCGCGCTCGGTTCCTCGGGGGTGGGGGCGGGACGGTCCAGGGGTCTCGGCGCGCAGTCCAGCAGCGAGGCGCCGGTCAGGTAAGCGAGGGCGGACCCGGGGTCGGCTGCGGTGCGGCGGATCTCCGCCAGCGCCCGTACCAGCGCCCCCGCTTCGTCGATGCCGGCGGTGCGCGCCTCGCTGCGGGGGATGACCGACGACGTGACGACGGACCGGCGGAGTTCCAGGGCGTCGGTCAGGGTGGAGTCGGGGGCCCGGCCCGTGTGCACGTCCACCAGGGCGCGTCCGACGGCGACGGCGTCGTGGATCCCGCAGTTCATGTTCATGCCGCCCGCGGTCGAGGTCAGGTGCGCGGCGTCGCCGACGAAGAGCAGACGACCGGCGCGGAACCGGGGCAGCACGGCGGAGACCAGTCGGTAGGTGTGGGCGTCGGCGACCGGCAGTTCCGCGCCGGCACCGGGCAGCGCCCGGGTGAGCAGAGCGCGGACCGCCTCGGGGGTCACCACCTGCGAGCGGGGGACGTCCCGGGGGATGCGGAAGATGAGCCGCCAGTGGTCGGGCATGCCGAGCACGCTGTACGAGGCACGGGCGTCCCGGACGTAGGTGAGCGGCGCGAGGCCGGGGACCAGCTCGTCGAGCGGCTCCCGGGTGACGATCCGCAGGGCGTAGTGCGGGTACGCGCGGCCGCCGGAGGGAAGACCGGCGAGGTCGCGGAGGGTGCTGCGGCTGCCGTCCGCGGCCACCACGTGCTGGTAGTGGCCGGTGTGGGCGGTCCGGCCGTCCCGGGTGTCCCCCGCGGTGAGCTCGACCGCGTCCGGCGTCGCGTGGACGGCGGTGACGGCGGTGCCGAAGCGGAGGGTCGCGCGCCCGGTGTCCTGGAGAGCGGCGAGCAGGAGCGGGGTGAGCCGGGACTGCTCGACGTGGAGACGGTGCGGGTGCCCGGTGGTGCCGGCCAGAACGCGGTAGTCGAGTTCGGCGTGGACGTGTCCGTCCAGGTTCCGCCATTGGATGCGGTCGGCCACGCGTCCCAGCCGGTGCAGCCCGGCCGCGACGCCGAGTTCGTGGAGCAGGTCGAGGGTGGACGGGTGGAAGGTGGAGGCGCGGGAGGCCGTGGACAGGGCCGGCTCCGCCTCGTAGACGGTCACCGGGATTCCGGCGCGCGCCAGGACCAGTGCGGCGGTCAGCCCGACGGGGCCGGCCCCCACCACGGCGACGGGCACGGCGGTCACGGCGCGACCGTGCGGCCGGAGAGCCGTTGCAGCAACGGGTGGACGTCGGGACCCGAGAGGGGCAGGCCGAGGGTGTCACGGGCCCACCAGGCGCCGGCCAGGTTCGAGGTCAGGAGCGGGCGGCCGGAGTCCTGGGCGAGCTCCGCCAGAGCGTCGAAGGTGAACATGCCGGTGCCGGTGAAGAGCAGCGCGACACCGTCCGGGAGCGTCGCCCCTCTCACCTGGGCGACGAGTTCCTCCGTGGTGACGTCGTACGGCGAGAAGACGTCGCCCGCCCGCACCTTCACCACCTGCTCGACGCCGAGACCGGCGTCGCGCCAGTAGGTCTCGGAGAGTTCGGTGAGCCAGGGCACGTACGGGGACACCAGGACCAGCTTGTCCACCCCGGCGGCCTCGGCCGCGGCCAGGATGGCGAGGGCGGCGGACCGGACGGGGCGCCCCGTCCGCTGGGAGAGCCGGTCGCAGAGTTCGCTGTCACCCCGGGGCGACAGCAGGTAGTGCGAGCCGGTGCAGGCCACCAGGACCGCGTCGAGGTCGAGGCTGCCGAAATCGCCCAGGGTGCTGGGGAGAACTTCGTTGTACCTTCCGAGCCGACCTCGGAGTTCCGTGTCCGGGAGGACGGGAAATCGGGTCGTGTGGATACCGGCGTGCGGAGCCATGAGGCGGGTCAATTCCGGTTCCACAGCGGCGTTCGCCGGGGGCACGACCACGCCCAGTCTCGACGGTCTTTCCGGAGCCATAACGTCTTCCTCCCCTACTCGCTTTCTTCGACAGAAGAAAAGCTAGGCGCATGCGCGGCGGGAGCCACTACGGGAATCCGTAGACCTCCGGAGGAGAGAAATGAAAAAGCGGGGTGGGTGAAGAAGTGGAATCACTCTTCACCCACCCCGCCGGGAGCGGTATGCGCGTCACACCATTCTGACGAGCCGGGGTGTGAACACAGGACCCGTTCGGCGAAATACGCCCCAGCTCGCCTACGGGGCAGCCGTCCGCGCTATCAGTTCATCGATCTTCGCCCGCCGGGTGAGGGAGCCGTTCACGGCCCAGAAACCCTCGGGTATCTCGTTCACCAAGGTCCAGACGACGGGCTCACCACCGGCCGCCGCCTGCAGGATCCAGGTGATCTCCGTGGCCAGCGACTCGTTCCGTTCGGGATCGAGGAATCCCCCCAGCGGAGTCACGACGACGAGAAATCCGGGCTCGACCCCCGGGATACCGGTCGCCGCACCACCTTTTTCGGTTTCACGGACGTACACCCAGGTAGCGCCCGAAAAGAAATCTGTTTGTGGCAGCCCCATCCACTTCAGGACCGCCTCGGCCACGTCCTTCTGCACTGCGGGCAGGGCCGGTCCGGGAAGCAAGCCCGAGGGGGCGGTGATTTCGACAAGCGGCATGGCAGATCCCCTGATATCTCATTCGACGTGGACTGAGAACTGTCCCGACTGCACCGAAAATATCCCCGGACGCACACCCGGGACACTACGGAGATACGTAGCCGCCGTGCATCAGAAACCGGGTGCGGCACGGTTGAGGACAGTGGCCAGCTGTGCGCGACGACGGATTTCGAGCTTCCGGTAGATCCGCGTGATGTGCAGTTCGACGGCCCGGGTCGACACGGTGAACCTCTCCGCGATCTGCTTGTTCGTCATGCCGTCCAGCATGAGGGTCGCGATGCGGCGTTCGTGCGCGGTCAGACCGTCCTGGATCGCCGGGCGCCGGGCGCCGGCCTTCCCGGGCTGCCGGGGCGCGGGTGGTTCGCTTCCCACGCGGACGACACCGAGGGGTCCGTAGGCCGTGGGGGTGCGTTCCAGGGCCGCCAGGACCACGTGCCCCATGTCGGCGTCCCATTCCCTGATCTTGATGCCGGTGGCGATCTGTGCCTGGACGTACGGGGACGAGTAGACGATCCGCAGCAGGGAGGCACGGTCACGCGCCTCGCACAGGAGGAGCTCGCCGCTGCCGTCCCGCCAGGGCCCACCGCCGAGCAGAATGCCGCGTTCCGCCATCCTCTTCCAGTAGGAGCGGTGCGCCTCACCGACTCGGACGCGGGCTCCTTCGCCTTCCCTGAATTCCATTTCGACGATGAACGCCATGTCTCTTCTCCCTCGCGGCGGATGAGGTATCAGATCTCTTTCGCGCGTGCTGTCCGGCTGTTTCCGGATGTTCATACACCGTTGACAAAACTCCCTCCGCACATGACGAAACCGTGCGTCCGGCCGCTCCATTGCGGCCGGGCACACGGGTTTTCGCCCGGTGAAGGCTTTTCGCGCGCTCCAGGCTTACGATTCGGCGGTGGTGCTGCCGACCCGCGGAGCGACGGGCTCCACCGGGGCGGGCTCCGTACGGGGCTTGCGGCGCAGGAGTCCGGTGGCCGCCAGGACTGCCGCGGCTCCCACCCAGACCGTCCAGCCCAGGGGTTCGTCCAGGACGAGGGCGCCGAGCACGACAGCGACGGCGGTCATCAGATAAGTGACGGTGGACGCCACCGTCGCCCCGTCCTTGATGATGAGTTCGAAGTTGAGCAGGGCCGCGGCGCCGGTGCACACCACCCCGAGGATGATCACGGAGATCACCGAGTCGGTGCGCCAGGTGACGGCCTGGAGCCCGAGGAAGGGAAAGGCGACGACCAGGATGCCGGTGGCGACGGTGAGCTGGCCGCCGGCCAGCACCAGGGGGGGAATACCCCGGCCGACCAGGAACTTGCCCATGTAGGCGAAGCTGGCGCCGAAGCTGATGGAGCCGAGGAAGAAACAGAGGATGCTCGACCCGCTGCCCGTACCCGCTCCGTTCCACGGCGAGGCGATCAGCGCGGTCCCTGCGAGGCCGAGCAACACGCCGGCCGCCTTGGCGCCCGTGACGCGCTTCTCGGTGGTGAGCAGCAGGGCGGCGGCCAGAGTCCAGATCGGCGCGCTGCCGTTGACCACCGCGGCCACACCGCTGGAGCCGGTGCGCTCACCTTCGGCGTAGAGGGTCCAGGGGATGGCGTTGCCCAGCAGGGCCGCCACCGTGATGTGCCCCCAGATCGAGGCGCCCCTGGGGAGACGCAGTCCCTTGGCACGGGCGATCGCGAGGATCACGGCGGCACCGAGTGCCAGCCGGATGAGCACCATCTGGGCGGGAGAGAATCCGTAGCCGGAAATCTTGATCCACAGAAATACCGAGCCCCAGATCAGGCTCAAAGCGGCGAGCCGCGCGTAGGTTGCTCTGGACATGGAAATGCCCGCCCTCCGGGACAGAATGCGTCAGGGGAATTGGCGTGATGCGCCAGGGAAAGGAACCGGCCTCAGCTTGGCAGCCGTTTCCTTCGGGGTCCATCCACGTCTGATGGCGGGTACCGGTAAGGAAATGTGGACGATCAGGCGGCGGAGACCACCGCGGAGACGCGCCGGCGCCGCACGGCACCGGTGGCGACCTCGCGCAGCGCGTCCAGCACGGCGACGATCTCCGGCGAGGCCTGACTGCCCTCACGGACGGCGGCGAAGACACTGCGGCTGGGCGGAGCCTCGGTGAAGGCCCGCACGGTCACCCCGGGGCGGGCGGCGGGGCTGGCCAGCCGGGGGATCAGGGCCACGCCCAGACCGAGTTGTACGGCGGCCAGGGTGGCGTCCCAGTCGCCGATGGCGTGGGAGTCCTGCGGGACGAACCCGGCGGCCGTGCACGCCGCCACCCCGATGTCGTGGCACATCCCGGTGGTGGCGAAGATCCAGGTCTCGTCCGCCAGGTCCGCGAGTCGGAGCGGGGAGCGGTCGGCGTGCCGGTGTCCCTCCGGCAGCGCCACGTCGAACGGGTCTTCGCAGAGCGGCTCCCGGTGGAATCGGGGGCCCTCCTCCCCCGGGCTGCGCACCGTGTCGGCGGAGATCACCACGTCGGTCTCGCCGCGGTGCAGCATGGCGAAGCTCTCCGGCGGGTCGGCCTCGGTCAGCACCATGCGCAGCATCGGCCGTTCCTTCTTCAGAAGTGCGACCGCGGGCAGGATCAGTGCCGAAAGCGTGGTCGAGAATCCTGCCACCGCCACCTGGCCGCGTTCGCCGCCGTGGTGGGCGGCCAGGTCCGCCCGCATCTGCTCGACCTGCTCGAACATGACGTCGGCGTGCCGCAGCACGATCCGGGCGGCGGAGGTGAGCCGCAGGCGGCGCCCCACGGGCTCGGTGAGCTGGACGCCCAACTCCTTGCCGAGGGTGGTGATCTGCTGGGAGACGGCCTGTGGTGTGAGGTGCAGGGCCTGGGCCGCCCCGCCGATGGTGCCGGCCCGGCTCAGTTCGCGGAGCACCCGTAATTTGCGCAGGTCGATCATGACTGCGTAACCCCCTGTTCCCGACGGTCGGACCATGGGCAGCGACGCAGGTTCGGTCACCGCAGCCTCACAATAGGTCACCACTTTTTACATCGATGACTTCGTTCACAAACATTTCAAGAACCTCGATGTCGCGGTCGGTGCGCCCCTGTTCCCGGTGTTCGCCGGGATAGGTGGGGTCGAGGATCACGGACTGCGCACCGGCGTCGGCGAGCAGCGCCAGGTCGTCGCGGATCTGCGCGAGAGACCCCTCACCGAGCACCCGGGCGTCGCTCAGGGGGCGTTCCGTGAGGCGCAACTTGATCCGCGGGGCGAGCGCCGGGACGGGCCTCTCCTCGTTCTCGGCCACCTGGCGGAGGGAGGGCAGGCCCACGCCGAGGAGCCAGTCCGCGGAGACGGACGTGGGGTGCCAGGCATCCCCCAGGCGTACGGCCCGGCGCAGTGCCCCGTAGCTGTGGCCGCCCACCCAGACCGGCGGCCCGGGGCGCTGGACGGGCAGTGGGCCGGTGTGGATCTGCCGGAAGGAGACGTGTTCGCCGTCGAACGAGGCGACCTCGTCCGCCCAGCACGCCTTCATCGCAGCGAGGTACTCGTCGCTGATGGCGCCTCTCCTGCGGTAGGGGACACCGAGCACGGCGAACTCGCGGGCGGCCCAGCCGGCCGCGGCGCCGAAGGTCATCCGTCCGTTGCTGAAGCGGTCGATGTTGGCGACGACCCGGGCGGTGTGCACGGGGTGGCGGTACGGAAGGATTGCGACGGTCGTGCCCAGGCCGATGCGGTCGGTGGCGGACGCCAGGTAGGCCAGTGTGGTCAGCGGATCGTAGAACGGTGCGGGAAAGAGGTTCTGGACCTCCGGGGTGAGGGCCACGTGGTCGGAGAGCATGACGTAGTGGTAGCCGGCGCTCTCGATCCGGCGGGCCCACTCCACCAGGTGGTCGGGCGAGGCCTCAGGGCCGTAGTTCGGGAGATTCACACCGATCTTCATGGCTGGTTCCCTTCGTCGGGGTGGAGGAGCGGTCGGACGGGTCGGACTCCGCCGAGCGCTGGGCGAGGAAGTGCGGGAGGAGCCCCGCGAGGGCGATCGCGGCGGCGCCGGCCGGAAGCCAGCGCGCGCCGGCGCCGGCGGCGAGGGCCAGACCGCCGAGGGCGGACCCGACGGAGCCGCCCAGGTAGGTGGCTGAGCTGTTCAGGGCGACGGCAGCCCCGCCGGGTGCGTCGTCCGCGATGAGGCGGTGCTGCTGGGGCACCACGAAGGCCCAGCCCACCGCGCCCCAGAGCAGCAGCGGCAGCAGGACGAGGCCGGGGGCCGCACCGGCCCAGGGGAGCACGGCCAGGGTGATGCCCAGTGAGGCCAGCAGGGCGGCGGAGAGCGGTGCGGGGGTGCGGACGCGGTCGGCGAACGTGCCGGCGAGCAGGCTGCCGCACACCCCGCCGATGCCCCAGATCCACAGCGGGACGGTGGGCCGGTCGATGCCCGCGACAGCGTGCAGGACCGGCTGCAGGTAGGTGTAGAGACCCAGGCTCGCCACCGTCTGGAAGAAGGTCGTGCCGATGACCAGGGCGACCCTGGCGCGGGCCAGTTGGGTCAGCCGGGCCCGCAGGGTCGGCGCCTTACCGCCGTGGGTACGGGGCAGCAGGGCGGCGACGGCGACGCACGCCGCCGCGCCGACGGCGGTCACCAGCCACAGGGCTGCCCGCCACCCGTGTCCTTCGGCGAGCAGGAGGCCGAGCGGGACACCGAGCACCGTGCCGCCGCTCATTCCGCCGAGCACGAGGGAGAGGGCGCGTCCGCGCTGCCGGGCCGGGACCAACGCGGCGGCTGCGGTGGCCGCGTTGGGGCCGAACAGGCCGGCGCCCGCGCCGGCGACGGCCCGGCAGGCGAGCAGGAGGGGGTAGGAGTCGGCCAGCGCACTCCCGGCGTTGGCGAGGGTGAAGACCGACAGCGCGGCCACCAGGACGGTGCGCCCGGGTAAGCGGGCGAGTACGGCGGAGAGCACGGGGGCGGAGAGGGCGTAGCAGACCGTGAAGACGGTGACGCACTGGCCCGCTCGGGATACGGACACCCCCAGGTCGTGTCCGATCGCGCCGAGCAGCCCTGCCATGACGTAGGCGTCCATGCCCGTGGCGAACGCGCCGAACGCGAGCACCGGCACGCGGCGTAAGGCTCCTGCCATGCGCGCCCCCCTTCTCCCGGGCCCGTCGAGGCCCCTTCAACATTGTTCTATGTAACTAGTTCCTTGGACCTTAGTGCACGGGCTCGGCATGTCCCGCTCCTCGCGTGGAATCCTGAGGGGGTGCGCACCTATCCCACGCCTCCCGTCGACGAACTCGAACTGCACCGGATCCTGTTCGCACTCAGCGACCCCACCAGGCTCGCCATGGTCACCGAACTGAGCTCATCCGGTGAGCTGTCCGTGGGGGAACAGCTCTCCGGTGAAGTGCCGAAATCCACGCTCAGCCACCACAACAAGATTCTTCGCGAGTCCGGGCTCACCGCTTCCCGCCCCGAGGGGACCCGCTGCTACATCTCGCTCCGCGAGGACGACTTGGAGCGACGTTTTCCCGGCCTGCTGAGGACGCTGCTCTCCCACGTCACTGTGAGGCACATCACGCCCTGAGAGGGTTCGGGGTCCCGCAGGGACCTGCCTCCGGTCCTCCGGAACCCTCCCGTCGCCCCCCTACGGTTGGGGCGACCCGGAGGGAGTCCACCGTGCCCGACCAATCCGTCATCAACGCGCTGTTCCCGCAGGACCTGCCCGAACCGTCCGACTGTCGGCGCCGCTACCCGTCGCGCGGGCTTCCCGCGGGCGCCGAGGTGACCCGGTTCGCCCCGAGCCCCACGGGCGTCCTGCACATCGGCGGTCTCTACACCGCCGCGGTGTCCCACGCGCTGGCACGGCAGACGGGCGGGGTGCATCTGCTGCGGGTCGAGGACACCGACCAGTCCCGCGAGGTGGCCGGAGCCGCGCAGTCGTTCGTCCGTCTGCTCCGGGCGTTCGACCTCTCCCCCGACGAGGGCCCCGGCGCCGGGGAGCCGTCCGGCGGCTCCGGCGGGTGGGGCCCGTACCTCCAGTCGGAGCGGCGCGAGATCTACCTCAGCCATGTGCGCGATCTCCTGCGCCGCGGCGTGGCCTACCTCTGCTTCTGCGCCAAGGACCGGCTTGCGGCCAACGCCGAGGCGCAGCGCGCTTCCCGGTCGCCCCTCGGGTACTACGGGAAGTGGGCGGCCTGCCGCTCGCTCCCGGACGACGAGGTCGCGCGACGGCTCGCCGACGGTTCGCCCTACGTGGTCCGGTTCCGCTGCCCGCACGAGTTCCCCGGGCGGGTGCGCTTCGAGGACGAGATCCGCGGCCCGGTGGTGATGCAGGACAACGGCAACGACGTCGTCCTGCTCAAGTCCTCCGGCGAGCCGGGCCCCCTTCCCCTTCCCACCTACCACCTGGCCCACGTCGTCGACGACAGTCTGATGGGGGTGACGCTGGTCGTACGGGGCGAGGAGTGGCTCTCCTCCACACCGCTCCACCTCCAACTGCACACCGCGCTCGGCTTCGCGGTACCCAGATACGCGCACCTCGCCCCGCTGATGAAGACGGAGGGCTCCAGCAGGCGGAAGCTGAGCAAGCGCAAGGACCCCGAGGCGTCCGTCGAGTTCTACCTCGCGACCGGCTACCCGCCCCGGGCCGTACGGCACTACCTGTACGGACTCGCCAACGCCCGGCTGATGGACGTACCCACCGCGCGCGCCGCCGGCGCGCCCGTACGCATCGGGGAGATGCGCCCCTCGGGACCACTGGTCGACCTGCCCAAGCTGAACCAGATCAGCCGGGAGCACATCGCCGCCCTCACCACGCAGGAGGTGTCGGCCCAGTTGACCGCCTGGGCGGCCGCGCACGACATCGAACTGCACGGCGCCCTCACCCGGGACCCCCCGCGCACCCACCGGGCGGTCGCCGTCGTGCAGGGCCCCGGCACGCGGCCGCGCAAGGACCTGACCCGCTGGTCGGAATTCCGCGACCGGTTCGGTTTCCTCCTCCCCGATTCGGCCCCGCCGCGCCCGGCGGCCGAGGACGAACGGTTCGGCGGGCTGGACCCGGCGCTGGTGCGCCGCATCGTCGGGGATTTCGCCGCCGGCTACCAGCACACGGACGACGCCACGGATTGGATCGGCCAGCTGCGCGTGGTGGCGGAACTCCACGGATTCGCCCCGGCCAACGCGGTCTGGCGCCAGGATCCGACGCGCTACGCCGGGCCCCCGAGCCAGGTCGCCAACGTGGTCCGCGTCTGCCTCACCGGTGCGAAGCGCAGCCCCGACCTGTTCGCCGTCGCACAGTGCCTGGGGAAGGAGGAGGTACGCGCGCGGCTGACCCTGCTCCCCTGACACGCCGGGCGGCGCGGTACCGCGTCCGCGTCAGGCGGGCCGGTCCCCGTCCGCGGCCCGCGCCGCACGCCATTCAGCGACCGTCTTCCCGACGTCGAGGCGCCCGAGGTTGAGCGGGGGTCCGGGCGGAGGCATGCGTACGGCCGCGTCGATCTTCTCGTTGATCGCGTCGAGCAGTTCCCGCACCCGGCGCTCGGAGACCGCCTCGGTGATCGCTTGACGGACGTCCTCCACCTCCTTGCGCAGCGCGAGGGCGGGCGGCAGGACCGACACCCCCTCGCGCTGCATCTTCTCCTTGATCCACCAGTCCTCGTCGTAGCTGCGTCCGAGTCCGGGAAGCGGCTTGCCGAAGCCCGGCAGGGACGCGAAGTCGCCACGCTGCTCGGCCTCGTGGATCTGCCGGTCCACCCACGAGTCGAAGCTGACGCCAGGGGGCTTCCGTTCGGTCACGGCACACCTCTTCTTCCGTACGCCGCCAGGGCACTTCCACGATACCCGGGTCCTCCGTCCGGACGGCGCTGTCTCGAACGGCCGGTCGGGGGTACACGACTCCACGCACCCCGCTCGGCCGGATCAACCGGCCGGAGCCCGGATCGGAGGGAGTTGACGACCGTGCGAGAGAACTGCGTACCGGACAGCGAACGGCGGGAGACTCGATCATGACGACCGTACTGATCATCATCGGCGTCGTCGTCCTCGCGGCGATCGCCGGTTGGCTCCTTCTGCGCGGCCGGGCGACCGGCGGCACCGGGCTCAAGCGCCGCTTCGGGCCCGAGTACGACCGGGTGCTCGCCCGCCACCGGGGCGACACCAAGCTCGCCGAGCAGGAGCTCGCGGAACGGGTGAAGCGGCACGGCTCGATCAGCACGCGGCCGCTGTCGGCGGAGGCCCGCGAGCGGTACACGGCGCGCTGGACCCAGGTGCAGGAGCGGTTCGTCGACACTCCCGAGGACGCGGTCGCCGAGGCCGGTGACCTCCTCGACGAGCTCTCCCGCGAGCGCGGTTTCCCGGAGGCGGGCAGCGCCGAGGACCGCGCGGAGGCACTGTCGGTCCACCACGGCGCGCACGTCGACGCCTACCGCCGGGTGCACACCGCACGCGACGGTTCGGGGGGCACGGAGGAGCTGCGCCAGGACCTCGTCGAGGCCCGCGCACTCTTCGACGCGCTGCTCGGGAACCGGACCACCGAACGGGTCGAGCGGGACCGCACGGACACGGACAAGCAGCACCACGCGAAGGGAAGTGTGACGTCATGACTTTTGGATCTTCGACGAACGACGAGCGGATCGACGGGGCGGCAGACGCCCGCCGCACGAACGACACCGACCGCACGGCCGGCACGGACGACACGGCACGCTCGGCGGCGCCTGCTGCCGGGACCTCCGACCGGACCCGGACCGCACCGGCCGGGGAGAGTGCCGCGGGCGCCACGTCCGTACCCGCCCCGAGGACGGCTGGTACGGCCTCCTCCGCCGGGACGAAGACGGCTCCGGGGAAGCCGGCGGGAGCGGAGACCGCGCCCGCCGACGGGAGCCCCGCCCACCGCCTCGGCCGCGACCTCGCGACGGACCGTGCCGAGCGCACGGACGACACGGAGCGCGCGGACCGTACGGCTACCCCGCACGCGGCGGATGCATCGAACGCGACGGACGCAGCGCACACCGACCGCGGCGACCGCACGGGCACCGCGGACGCGGACCGCACAGTGTCCTCCGGCGCCCTCGGGGCGAAGGCGGGCACGGAACGCGACGGAACGGCCGCCACCGGAACGCGCCGCGAGACCGCCGGCACCTCCGCCGCCGGCACGAACGGCCGGGGCCATGACGGGGCGCTCCTCGCGGGGACCGACCGCGAGGAGCTGGAACGGCGGATGCGGGACGCGGTCAGCGACTTCGTGGAGGACCCGCAGCGCGCCGTCCGCGAGGCCGGTGCCACCCTGGACGCCGTCACCGAGAACCTGGTCAAGGCGCTCTCCGAGCGGAGCTCCGCGCTGCGCTCCGCGGAGGGTCCGGAGGGCGCGGGCGAGCGCGGCGGCGAGCGGACGGAGCAGCTGCGGATCGTGCTCCAGCGCTACCGCGACCTCACCGACCGGCTGCTGAAGGTCTGACCCGGCCGCGGCCCGCGACACCCCGGGCCATTACCGCCGGGCAGTTCCCGCCGGGCCACGAAGGGCCGGGAGGTACACGGACACACCGTCCGCGTACCTCCCGGCCCTTCAGGCATTCCCCGTCACCCGCGCCTACACCGGTACGCCGACCGGGGCGGTCAGCTCCCCGCGCAGTCGCTCCACCACGGGCTCCGGCAGTCTCAGCCCGCTGCTCACATAGCCGTCGAGGCCGCCCCACCGCTCCTCCATCGCGTCGAGCGCGACGTCCAGATAGCGGGGCCGCGCCTCGATGACGGCGGAGGCGATGGCCGGGTCGCCGCCCGCGTCGAGGAAGCGCTGTACCGAGGGGGCGAAGGCGAGGCGTACGGCGGGGTTCACCGCGAGGAACTCGGCCCGGACGGACTCCTGGGGCGCCCCCAGGATCATCAGCAGTACCGCGGTGGCCCAGCCCGTACGGTCCTTTCCCGCGGTGCAGTGGAAGAGCACCGGCCGGGCCGCCGCGTCCGCCGCCGTCTCCAGGAACGCGCGGTAGGCCGCCGCGGCTCCCGGAGAGAGCACCATCTGGCGGTACGTCTGCGCGAACACCTCCTCCGCCCTCCCGCCGCCCAGCGCCTCCTCCGCGGCGGCCGGATCGGCGAGCAGGGCCCTGAGCCGGGCGGGGGCGACACCCGGATTGCCGCCCAGCACGTCGGCCACGAAGAGCCGGGCCCTCGGGGGCAGCCGGTCCGGGGCCCAGTGGCGTTCGTCGGCGGTGCGCAGGTCCACGACCGTACGGACGCCGAGCGCGGCGACCGCCATGTCGTGTTCCGGATCGAGTTCACTCAGCTGGCCCGAACGCAGGAGGATCCCCTGCCGCACCCGCCGGCCGTGGCCCAGGGCGATGCCGCCCAGATCCCGCAGATTGACGACGGTGGTGGCTGGGACGGCCCGGGCGGTCTGCACGATGAACTGCCTCTTTCCCGACATTTTGCGCATGTGGTATCAACGTCGCACGTCAGAGGCGAATGGACAACGGAAAGCGCCGGAGTGGACCGGCACTTTCGATGCCGAGGACGGCACGCGCACGCCGCCCGCGAGGAAGGGCGCCACCCGCGCGCGACGCCCGGTCCGATCCGGGATCGCCGACCGGTCCTCACCTCCGTACCCGGGGTCCGCCGCCGCGCTCGCGGTAGCCCGCCTCTCCGCGGGACGCGGTGCCCGCTCCGTGGGCCGGACGGGGGACCACCTGCCGGCTGCCCGTCGCCCCGCAGTGATCCCGCGGGCGTCCCGGATCATCCGGCCGGGGTCGCGGACGCGTCGCGACACGCTGCGTGTGCGCCCGGACGCGCACCGGAGAGGGATAGGTCACAGCGGCTCCCTCTCCTGGTCCCCCGCCGGACTGCCCTAGCATCTGGGCATGACGGTCCTGCCTGCTGACGGGCTCCCCCTGGCCGCCGAATTCGCTGATGCCTCCCCGGGCCAGTGGCAGTCCCTCGTCGAGGGCGTGCTGCGCAAGTCGGGCAAGGACGTCACGGGTGAGGCCGCTCTGGAAGCCCTGTCCACGACGCTGGAGGACGGGCTCACCACCCGCCCCCTGTACACCTCCCGGGACAGCGCGCCCTCCGCCGGTCTGCCAGGTTTCGCGCCCTTCACCCGGGGTGGCACACCCGCCGGGAACGCGGCGGGCGGCTGGGGCGTACGGCAGCGCCACGCACTGACCGATCCGGCCCGGCTCAACGAGGCGCTGCTCGCGGATCTGGAGAACGGCGTCACCTCGTTGTGGCTCGGTGTCGGCGGCCCCGGAGGCGTACCGGTGTCCGGCCTGGACCGGGCGCTGGACGGCGTCCTCCTCGACCTCGCGCCGCTCGTCCTCGACGCCGGGGACGACTCCGGCGCGGCGTCGGCGGAGCTCGTGCGCCTGTACGCGGACCGGGGTGTCGCCCCGGAAGCCGTACGCGGCGGCCTCGGCATCGATCCGCTGGGCGGGTCCGCCCGAACGGGTGGCACCCCCGACCTCACCACCGCGGTCGAGTGGGCCGGCAGGTGCGCCGAGGCGTATCCGGGGCTGCGTGCGCTGAGCGTGGACGCGCTGCCGTACCACGAGGCCGGTGGCGGCGCCGCCCAGGAGCTGGGCCTCTCGCTCGCCACGGGGGTGGCGTACCTGCGGGCGCTGACCGCTGCCGGGATGTCCGTCGAGGTGGCCTGCTCGCAGCTGGAGTTCCGGTACGCCGCGACCGCCGACCAGTTCCTGACGATCGCCAAGCTGCGGGCCGCGCGCCGGCTGTGGGCGCGTGTCGCGCAGGCCTGCGGGGCGCCGGGCGCGGGTGCGCAGCGGCAGCACGCGGTGACCTCTTCGGTGATGATGACGCGGCGCGACCCCTGGGTGAACATGCTCCGCACGACGCTGGCCAGTCTGGGTGCCGGGGTCGGCGGCGCGGACGCCGTGACCGTCCTCCCCTTCGACGAGGCGCTGGGCATCCCCGACGCCTTCGCCCGGCGGATCGCCCGGAACACCTCCACCATCCTGATGGAGGAGTCACACCTGGCCCGTGTCGTCGACCCGGCGGGCGGCTCCTGGTACGTGGAGCGCCTCACCGAGGATGTGGCCGTCGCCGCCTGGGCCTTCTTCCAGGAGATCGAGCGGGCGGGCGGCGTGGAGGCGGCCACCGCCTCGGGTCTGGTCGCCGACCGGCTCGCCGCCACCTGGCGAAAGCGCTCCCGTGACCTCGCGCGCCGCAAGGAGCCGGTGACGGGGGTCAGCGAGTTCCCGCATCTGGCCGAGCCCCCGGTGGAGCGCGAAGAGGCGGCCGCCGCCCCCTCCGGAGGCCTGCCGAAGGTCCGCCGCGACGAGGCGTTCGAGGCGCTGCGGAAGCGGTCGGACGACCATCTGGCCGCCACCGGTGCCCGTCCGAAGGTCTTCCTGGCGGCCCTCGGTCCCGCGGCGGCACACACGGCCCGCGCTTCCTTCGCCGCCAACCTCTTCCAGGCCGGCGGCATCGAGACGGTCCACCGGCCGGTCACCGTGGACGCGGCGACGGCCGCCGACGCCTTCGCCGCGTCCGGCGCGTCGATCGCCTGCCTCTGCTCGTCGGACGCGGTGTACGCGCAGGAGGCAGCGGGGGTGGCCGCGGCGCTCGTGGCCGCCGGAGCGAGCCGGGTGCTGCTCGCCGGCCGTCCGGGTGAGGTGGACGGAGTCGACTCGTACCTCTTCGCCGGCTGCGACGCCGTCGCCGTGCTCTCCTTTGAACTCGACCGACTGGGAGTGGCGTGATGCAGAACCCCGAGATCCCCGAAGCCGCCGGGACTCCAGGGGCCGCCGCCGGCCCCGTCCCCGACTTCTCCGCCGTCCCGCTCGTCGCGGACGCTTCCCCGGCGCCCTCGGCCGACCGCTGGCGGGCCGCGGTCAAGGAGTCGACCGGCAGTTCCGTGGACGACCTGCTCTGGGAGACCCCCGAGGGCATCACCGTCAAGCCGCTGTACACCGAGGCCGATCTGGAGGGCGTCGACTTCCTCGACACCTTCCCGGGCATCGCCCCGTACCTGCGCGGCCCCTACCCGACGATGTACGTCAACCAGCCGTGGACGATCCGTCAGTACGCCGGGTTCTCCACCGCCGAGGAGTCGAACGCCTTCTACCGGCGCAACCTCGCGGCCGGTCAGAAAGGGCTCTCGGTCGCCTTCGACCTGCCCACGCACCGGGGGTACGACAGCGACCACCCCCGGGTGACCGGTGACGTCGGCATGGCGGGCGTGGCGATCGACTCGATCCTGGACATGCGCCAGCTTTTCGACGGCATCCCGCTGGACCGGATGTCGGTGTCGATGACGATGAACGGCGCCGTGCTGCCCGTGCTGGCGCTGTACATCGTGGCCGCCGAGGAACAGGGCGTACCGCCCGAGAAACTGGCCGGGACCATCCAGAACGACATCCTCAAGGAGTTCATGGTCCGCAACACCTACATCTATCCGCCGGGCCCCTCCATGCGGATCATCTCGGACATCTTCGCGTACACCTCGCGGAAGATGCCGCGCTACAACTCCATCTCCATCTCCGGCTATCACATCCAGGAGGCCGGGGCGACGGCCGACTTGGAGCTGGCGTACACCCTCGCGGACGGGGTGGAGTACCTGCGGGCCGGGCGTGACGCCGGGCTGGACGTGGACGCGTTCGCGCCCCGGCTGTCGTTCTTCTGGGCGATCGGCATGAACTTCTTCATGGAGATCGCGAAGCTCCGGGCGGCCCGGCTGCTCTGGGCCAAGCTGGTAAGGGAGTTCGAGCCGAAGAACCCCAAGTCCCTTTCACTGCGTACCCATTCGCAGACCTCCGGCTGGTCGCTGACCGCGCAGGACGTCTTCAACAACGTCACCCGCACCTGTGTCGAGGCGATGGCCGCCACCCAGGGGCACACGCAGTCGCTGCACACCAACGCGCTGGACGAGGCACTCGCGCTGCCGACGGACTTCTCGGCGCGCATCGCCCGCAACACGCAGCTCCTCCTCCAGCAGGAGTCCGGCACCGGGCGGGTCATCGACCCGTGGGGCGGCAGCGCGTACGTGGAGAAGCTCACCCACGACCTGGCGCGGCGTGCCTGGCAGCACATCGAGGAGGTGGAGGCGGCCGGCGGCATGGCGAAGGCCATCGACGCGGGCATCCCCAAGCTGAGGATCGAGGAGGCCGCCGCCCGGACCCAGGCGCGCATCGACTCGGGCCGCCAGCCGGTCATCGGGGTCAACAAGTACCGCGTGGAGACGGACGAGAAGATCGACGTGCGTTCGGTCGACAACTCCTCCGTGCGCACCCAGCAGATCGAGAAGCTGCGGCGGCTGCGTGCGGAGCGGGACGAGACCGCGTGCCAGGACGCGCTGCGCGCGCTGACGGAGGCGGCGGGACGCGCACCGGGCGCCGATCTGGAGGGCAACCTGCTGGCGCTGGCGGTGGACGCGGCACGCGCCATGGCCACCGTGGGCGAGATCTCGGACGCGCTGGAGAAGGTGTACGGGAGGCACGCCGGGCAGATCCGTACGATCTCCGGGGTGTACCGCAAAGAGGCAGGAGAGTCCCCGTCGGTGGACCGCACCCGCAAGCTGGTCGACGACTTCGAGGAGGCGGAGGGCCGTCGCCCGCGCATCCTGGTGGCGAAGATGGGCCAGGACGGCCACGACCGCGGCCAGAAGGTGATCGCGTCGGCCTTCGCCGACCTGGGCTTCGACGTGGACGTCGGCCCGCTGTTCCAGACGCCCGCCGAGGTGGCACGTCAGGCGGTCGAGGCGGACGTGCACATCGTGGGCGTCTCGTCGCTGGCCGCGGGGCACCTCACGCTCGTCCCCGCACTGCGGGAGGAGCTGGCGGCCGAGGGGCGCGAGGACATCATGGTCGTGGTGGGCGGAGTGATCCCCCCGCAGGACGTCGAGGCCCTGCACGAGGCGGGTGCCACCGCGGTCTTCCCGCCGGGCACGGTCATCCCGGACGCCGCGTACGACCTGGTGCGGCGGCTCGGCGCGGCGCTCGGCCACGAGCTGTGAGCCGCTGATCCTCATGGCCCCGACGATCGACATCGAGAGTTACGCCAAGGGAGTGCTCGACGGGAAGCGCGCGTTCGTCGCGCGCGCCATCACCCTCGTCGAGTCCTCCCGCCCCGACCACCGCGTGCTCGCCCAGGAGTTGCTGAGCAGGCTGCTGCCGCACGCCGGCCGGGCCCGGCGGATCGGGATCAGCGGGGTGCCCGGGGTCGGGAAATCGACCTTCATCGACGCGCTCGGCACCTTGCTGACGGGACTGGGGCACCGGGTCGCGGTGCTCGCCGTGGACCCGTCGTCCACCCGTACCGGCGGCTCCATCCTGGGCGACAAGACCCGGATGGAGCGGCTCTCCGTGGACCCGCGCGCGTTCGTCCGCCCCTCCCCTTCCGCCGGCACGCTGGGCGGGGTGGCGAAGGCGACCCGTGAGTCCATCGTGGTGATGGAGGCGGCGGGGTACGACGTGGTGCTGGTGGAGACGGTCGGCGTCGGCCAGTCGGAGACCGCGGTCGCGCGCATGGTCGACACCTTCCTGCTGCTCACCCTGGCGCGCACGGGCGACCAGCTCCAGGGCATCAAGAAGGGCGTCCTGGAGCTGGCGGACGTCATCACCGTGAACAAGGCGGACGGTCCGCACGAGCGTGAGGCCCGCTCGGCCGCGCGCGAACTCTCGGGCGCCCTGCGGCTGATGCACCCCGCCGACGCCGCGTGGACCCCGCCGGTCCTCACCTGCAGCGCCCGTGAGGCGACGGGCCTGGACACGGTGTGGGAGAGCCTGGAGCAGCACCGCACGCTGCTGGACTCGACGGGGCGTCTCGCGGCGAAGCGGAGCGAACAGCAGGTGGACTGGACGTGGAGCATGGTCCGGGACGAGCTGCTGGAGAGCCTGCGTTCCCATCCGGACGTACGGGCGCGCGCGCCCGAGCTGGAACGGCGGGTCCGTGAGGGTGCTCTGACGGCCACACTCGCCGCCGAGGAGATCCTCGCGGCGTTCCGGGGCGGCTCCGGGCGCGGATGACGGCGTCGTATCCGGCGACCCGGAACGACGGGTTCTGACGGCCCGTACAGCGCCGTGGGGACCGCGGGCGGGCGAGCCGGCGGCTCGGGGGTCCGTGGCATGCCGTTCCCGCCGCCGGAACTTCCCCGCACTTTCAGGCCCACCCGCCGAGCCGGAAACCCTGTTCCCTCCGGCCGCTCGCCGTGGTACTGTCCGAAACAGCACTCGCGGACGTCCCCGTCGGGACACCGGTGCCCTTCCTCTTCGCTTTCATCGCTGTCGCACCTGTCGATTCACGGCCCGCGATTCAGCTCACTCCAGAACACTCGCACTTCTCCCTTTCTCCCGCGCGCGTCGAACCGGTCCGCCGTACCCGTGACCCACACGGCACGACGCGATCCCCGGTCTTCGCTCACCGGGACGAGGGTCCGCGCGGTGCACGCCGAGGCGTGTGAGCACCGCCTCCAGGCCGCCCGCACCGGGCCCGCACACTCTTCCGTCCCCGAAAGGACATTCCTCGTGACCACCACACTCGAACGCCCCGTACACGCCCAGCACGCGCCCGTCGCCGCCGCCGGTGTTCTCGACATCTCGGACGGCGGTCACGGGCTGCTGCGCGGTCCGCACGGGCATCCCGCCCCCGGCGACGTCCGCGTCCCCGCCGCCCTGATCGGCCGGTACGGCCTGCGCAAGGGCGACTTGGTGACGGGCGGCTGCGACCGGCCGGGCGCACTCACCGTCGTCGACCTCGTCAACGGACTGCCCCCGCAGGCCCTTCGCTCGCGCCCGCACTTCCACGACCTGACACCGTTGCACCCCCGGGACCGGCTGCGCCTGGAAACCCGTGCGGGCGGGCCCGCGCCACGCCTGGTCGATCTGATCGCCCCGGTCGGCAAGGGGCAGCGCGGCCTGATCGTCGCCCCGCCGAAGACCGGCAAGACGGTGCTGCTCCAGCAGCTCGCGGCAGCCGTCGCGGCGAACCACCCGGAGTGCCATCTCATGGTGGTGCTGCTCGACGAACGCCCCGAAGAGGTGACGGACATGCGCCGGTCGGTGCGGGGCGACGTGCTCGCCTCCACCTTCGACCGCCCGGCGAAGGAGCACATCGCCCTGGCCACTCTCGCCGTGGAGCGGGCCAAGCGACTCGTCGAGCAGGGGCAGGACGTCGTCATCCTCCTCGACTCGCTCACCCGTCTCTGCCGGGCCTTCAACAACGCGGCCGGCCCCGGCGGTCGCACGCTGAGCGGTGGCGTCGACGCGGCCGCGCTCAGCGGCCCCAAGAAGCTGTTCGGCGCGGCGCGGCTGACCGAGGAGGGCGGCTCGCTGACCATCCTGGCGACAGCCCTGGTCGAAACCGGCTCGCGCGCCGACGACTTCTTCTTCGAGGAGCTCAAGGGCACCGGCAACATGGAGCTCCGCCTGGACCGCGCGCTGGCCGACCGCCGCATCTTCCCTGCGGTGGACATCGCCTCCTCCGGCACGCGGCGGGAAGAACTCCTGCTCTCCGAGGAGGAGTTGACGGCGATGCGCGGACTGCGGCGCGCACTGCTCGGCCGGGACAGCCGGGCCGCCCTCGAAGCCGTACTGGACAAGGTCCGCCGGACGCCCGACAACGCGGCCTTCCTGCGCCAGGTGCACCAGACGGTCCCCGGCGCCTGAGAGCGGTAGGGGCCCCGGAGCGGCACGGGCCGGGTGCGTTCACGCGGGGCACCCCTCAGCCACAGCCTAGGATCGGTCCTCCGGGAAATCGCGCCCCGCAGGAGGTACCCGCCCATGACCCACCGTTCCGCCGTCGCCCTGGCCGGTCTGCTGGCCGGTGCGGGCGCACTGCACCTCGCGGCGCCACGCCCCTTCGACTCGCTGGTCCCGAGCGTCCTGCCGGGCAGCCCCCGCACCTGGACGTATGCGAGCGCCGGAGTCGAACTCGCCCTCGCAGCAGGCCTTCTCGCCCCGCGCACCCGCCGTGCCGCCGCACTCGGTGCCGCCGCGTTCTTCGTGGGCGTACTCCCGGCCAACGTGAAGATGGCGGTCGACTGGCGCCACCGCCCGGCTCCGCAGCGCGGCATCGCCTACGCGCGTGTTCCGCTCCAGATTCCCCTGGTGCTGTGGGCCCGCCGGGTCGCCCGGCAGGGGGCCGACACCGCCTGAGCGCGCACCACCTGAGCACCGCCCGCACGGGCCCTCACACCACCGCGCCGACCCTCGTCCGTCACCCCTCTCACTCCGTCACATGGGCGAGGAACGCGGCGAGGTTCGCCACGGTCCGCTGGATCTTCTCCTCCAGGGTGAGCGACTCCTGCAGCCGGGCGCCCGGACCCGCGTCCTTCTTGCCCCGCACGTACAGGGAGCAGGAGAGGTCGCTGCAGAGGTAGGCGCCCACCGAGTTGCCCTGCTGTCCGGCCTTGCCCGCCTTCGGCGCGACCATCAGCGAGACACCGCCGGTGTGGGCGGTCAGGCACATCGAGCACATGCTCCTCCGCTGCCGGCCGGGCACCGCGCCGGGGCAGCGCATCACGATGGCCTTCGGACGGCCCTGCGACTCCGTGACGAGGTAGGCGCGGTCGGGCGCCTGGGGGTCGCGCCAACCGAGGAAGTCCAGGTCCGTCCAGTCACGGTCCGCCAGGTCGCGCGGGACCGCCAGGCGCTTGGCCTCGCCCTTGGTGCAGTTCACGAACGCGGCGCGGATCTCTTGCTCACTCAGCGGATTCATGCACGGTATGCTAATTTACCTAAATCCTATAGGCAAATGATTATGTAGTTCAGGCACGGGAGAGGACGGTCATGGCACGCGCGGGGCTCACCACGGAGCGACTGGTCCGGGCGGGGGCGGACATGGCCGACACCGCCGGTTTTGACCAGGTGACGCTCTCGGCACTCGCCCGGTTGTTCGACGTCAAGGTCGCGAGTCTGTACTCGCACCTGAAGAACTCTCAGGAACTCAGGACGCGGATCGCCCTGCTCGCTCTGGAGGAGATGGCCGACCGCGCCGCCTCCGCCCTGGCGGGCAGGGCCGGGCGGGATGCGCTGACCGCCTTCGCCGACGTCTACCGCGGCTACGCCCGTGACCACCCCGGCCGCTATGCCGCCGCCCAGCTCAGGCTCGATCCGGAGACGGCGGCCGCGAGCGCGGGGCCCCGGCACGCGCGCATGACACGGGCCGTCCTGCGGGGCTACGACCTGACGGAACCGGACCAGACGCACGCCGTCCGCCTCCTGGGCAGCGTGTTCCACGGATACGTCAGTCTGGAGTCGGCGGGGGGCTTCAGCCACTCCGCTCCCGACTCGCAGGAGAGCTGGACCTGGACCCTGGACCGGCTCGACGCGCTCCTGAGGAACTGGTCCGCTCCCTGAGCCGTCGTGCCGTGCGCGGCGTCCGCCACGCTCGGCACGACGGCATCTGCCCTCCGACACCCGACTTCCGCCATCCGACCGACGGGCTGAGCACCTTGAGCACTCCTCCGAGCACCCCGCACCGCTGGATCACCACGCCCCTCACCGCCGCACTCCTGCGGGGCGCCCTCGATCTGGAGGACACCGTGCACGGTGTCCTCCCGCACCGGCTGCCGGCATGGGCCCGCGCCCAGTACGCCGACCCCCAGCTGGCCTCGGCCGAGTCCCAGCCGTCCGGAGTCCGGCTTACCTTCCGCACGAAGGCGACCGCCCTGGAGCTGGACACCCTGCCCACCAAGCGGGCCTACGCGGGTGCGCCGCCGCGCCCGGACGGTGTGTACGACCTGCTCGTCGACGGCCGTCCGGCGGGCCGGGCCACCGCGTCCACCGGCAACACCGTGATCGTCGACATGGCCACCGGAGCGGCCGAGCACCGGCCGGGGCCGGTCGCCACGATCCGCTTCGCCGACCTGCCCGGGGGCGACAAGGACATCGAGATCTGGCTCCCCCACAACGAGACCACCGAACTCGTCGCCCTGCGCACCGACGCCCCCGTCGAGCCGGCGCCGGACCGGGGCCGGCCGGTGTGGCTGCACCACGGGAGCTCGATCAGCCACGGTTCCGACGCCGCGAGCCCCAGTGCCATCTGGCCGGCGCTCGCCGCGCGCCTCGGCGGCGCGGAGCTGATCAACCTGGGTCTGGCCGGAAGCGCCCTGCTCGACCCGTTCACCGCGCGCACCCTGCGGGACACCCCCGCCGATCTGATCAGCCTGAAGATCGGCATCAACCTGGTCAACACCGACGCGATGCGTCTGCGCGCCTTCACCCCCGCCGTCCACGGCTTCCTCGACACGATCCGCGAGGGCCACCCCACCACGCCCCTGCTTCTGGTCTCACCGATCCTGTGCCCGATCCACGAGGACACCCCGGGCCCGAGCGCACCGGACCTGTCCCGCCTGAGTACGGGGCAACTGACATTCGTCGCCATGGGTGACGCGGCCGAGACCGCGGGCGGGAAGCTGACGCTGAACGTCGTACGGAGGGAGCTGGCCAGGATCGTCGAACAGCGGTCCGCCGACGACCCGCATCTGCACCACCTCGACGGCCGGGCGCTCTACGGCTCCGCCGACGCGGACGAGCTGCCACTCCCCGACCAGCTCCACCCCGACGCCGCGACCCACCGCCTTATGGGCGAGCGCTTCGCGGCGCTCGCCTTCGCCGCGGACGGCCCCTTCGGGGCCCGGCGCCCAGAAGGTGCGGCCCGTCATCCGCGGACCTAGGGGCTGTGTGGGGTTGTCGCGCGGAAGGCGGAAGAAGGAGCGGGGCCGGGTGCATGCGAGCGAAAGGCGCCGGAGCGCGCGTGCCCGGCCCCGCGACGCCGCGACCCAACCCCGTACAGGCCCTGGACACGGGCCGCTGCGCGGCCGGGTGCCGGTATCCCCGGGCCCGGCCGCGCACGTGGGGTCGGTGCGGGGTCAGCCCGCGGCGCCCAGGACGGTCGAGACCAGGGCGCGGGCCTCGTCCTGCACCCGGCTCAGGTGGTCGGGGCCCTGGAAGCTCTCCGCGTACACCTTGTACACGTCCTCGGTGCCGGAGGGGCGGGCGGCGAACCAGGCGCTGTCGGTGCAGACCTTGAGGCCGCCGATGGCCGCGCCGTTGCCCGGCGCCTCGGTGAGGACGGCGGTGATGGCCTCGCCCGCCAGGGTGTCGGCCGTGACCTGCTCGGGCGAGAGCTTGGCGAGTACGGCCTTCTCTTCCCGGGTGGCGGGGGCGTCGACGCGGGCGTAGGCGGGGTCACCGAAGCGGGTGGTGAGCTCCGCGTAGTGCTGGGACGGGGTGGAGCCCGTGACGGCGGTGATCTCGGAGGCCAGCAGGGCGAGCAGGATGCCGTCCTTGTCGGTGGTCCACACCTGGCCGTCGCGCCGCAGGAACGAGGCACCGGCCGACTCCTCGCCGCCGAAACCGAGACTGCCGTCGAAGAGGCCGTCCACGAACCACTTGAAGCCGACCGGGACCTCCACCAGCGGACGGCCGAGGTCGGCGGCGACCCGGTCGATCATCGAGGAGGAGACGAGCGTCTTGCCGATGCCGGTCCCGGCGGGCCAGCCGTCGCGGTGGGTGTAGAGGTACTGGATGGCGACGGCCAGGTAGTGGTTGGGGTTCATCAGCCCGCCGTCCGGGGTGACGATGCCGTGCCGGTCGGCGTCGGCGTCGTTGCCGGTGGAGATGGCGTACGCGTCCCGCTGGGCGATGAGCGAGGCCATGGCGTACGGCGAGGAGCAGTCCATCCGGATCTTGCCGTCCCAGTCCAGCGTCATGAACCGCCAGGTCGGGTCGGCGAGCGGGTTGACCACCGTGAGGTCGATGCGGTGGGTCTCCGCGATGCGGCCCCAGTAGCCGACGGACGCGCCGCCGAGCGGGTCGGCTCCGATCCGGATGCCCGCGTCGCGGATCGCGTCCAGGTTCAGTACGGACGGCAGGTCGGCGACGTACCCGCCGAGGAAGTCGTGGCGCCCGGTCGTCCCGGCGGCCAGCGCGCGTGCGTACGGAACGCGGCGCACCTCCTTGAGGCCGCCCGCGATGAGTTCGTTGGCGCGGTCCTGGATCCAGGAGGTGGCGTCCGAGCCGGCCGGTCCGCCGTTGGGCGGGTTGTACTTGAACCCACCGTCGGCGGGCGGGTTGTGCGACGGGGTGACGACGATCCCGTCGGCCAGTCCTCCGGTCCGGCCGCGGTTGTACGTCAGGATGGCGTGCGAGACCGCCGGGGTCGGCGTGTAGCCGTCCTCGGAGTCGATGAGGACGGCGGCACCGTTCGCGGCGAGCACCTCCAGGGCGGTGACCCGTGCGGGCTCCGACAGCGCGTGGGTGTCCGCGCCGAGGAAGAGCGGCCCGTCCGTGCCCTGCCGGGTGCGGTACTCGCAGATCGCCTGGGTCGTGGCGGCGATGTGGTCCTCGTTGAACGCGGTCCCGAGCGAGGAACCGCGGTGCCCGGACGTGCCGAAGGCCACCCGCTGGCCGGGCTCGGCCGGGTCGGGGTGGAGGGCGTAGTAGGCAGTCACCAGCCGTGCCACGTCGACCAGGTCGTCGGATTCTGCCGGTTTGCCGGCCCGTGCGTGCACCATCGGTTCTCCTCGTTCGGGGGCGGACGATCACCACGATTTGTACCCGATCACCAGCCGTCACTCCCGTACTGGCGTCCGGTTTCCGTCGCGGGCGAACGCGGCGTTCCTCACGTCCGCTCCCCCGCCGGAGCCCGCAGGCACAGTTCCGGCCCCGGCCACCGGGACCTGAGCCACCTGTCGTGGCTGGCGACCACGACGCTCCCGGGGCCGGTGCCGAGCGCTTCCTCCAACTCGTCGGCGAGCCGGGGCGAGAGGTGGTTGGTCGGCTCGTCGAGCAGCAGCAGGTCCGGTGGGTCGGCGACGAGCAGGGCGAGGGCGAGCCGACGGCGCTGACCGGCCGACAGTTCCCCGACCCTGCTGTCGAGGTCCCGTGCGGCGAAGAGCCCGAGCGTGGCGAGCGGGACGCTTTCGGCCCGTTCCTCGCCGAGGCCGAGGACGTACGTCTCGGCGACGGTCCGACCGGGTGTCTCGAACACCGTGTCCTGGGCCAGCAGTCCGGTCCGGAGCCCCTCCCGGCGCCGCACCCGGCCGGTGGGCGGCGTCAGTCCGCCCGCCAGGACCGCCAGAAGCGTCGATTTGCCCGCACCGTTCGGGCCGGTCACCAGCAGGCGCCGGCCGGGGTGGAGCTCCAGGCTGTCGAGGCCGAGGCGTCCGGGAACCCTGACGTCCCGGAGGGAGAGGAGCGGGGCGTCGCCCGCGGGTCCGCCCGGTCCGGCCGACTCCTCGTCGGGGGTACGGAAGCGCAACGGCTCCGGCGGTGCGGGAACGCGCTGCCGCTCCAGTTCGCCGAGCCGGCGGGCGGCGTTGCGCACCCGGCGGGCGATCTGGTTCTGGACGCGTCCTCCGGCGTGGCCGTATCCCATCTTCTCGTTGTCGCGCGGCCCCCGGTCCGGGGCGACCCGGTGGGCCGTGACCTCCACCGCGCCGCGCAGGTCGGCGAGTTCCTTCTCCTCCTCCTCGAAGCGGCGCTGCCAGCTCTCCCGGGCGGCCCGCCGCTGGTCCTGGTAGGCGGTGTAGCCACCGCCGTAGTGGACGGGGCCGCGTACGGCGGGATCGAGGTCGATCAGGTCCGTGCAGACGGCATCGAGGAAGGCCCGGTCGTGCCCGGCCACCACCACGGCTCCGGGCATCTCGCAGAGCCGCCGTTCCAGGAACGCGGCGGCCTCGTCGTCCAGGTGGTTGGTGGGTTCGTCGAGGAGGAGCGCGGTGGGCCTGCGGATCAGCAGCGCCGCCAGGGCGAGCCGTCCCCGCTGCCCGCCGGAGAGGGAGCCGAGGACCCGGTCGTGGGCCACGGCCCCGAGGCCGAGGCCGTCGAGCACGAGACCGGCGCGCCGGTCGGCGTCCCACGCCTCGTGCTCCTCGGCCTGCTCCAGGCACTCCGCGTACCGGGCGAGGAGGGCGCGGTGGCCGGGCGTGTCCTCCGCGGTGGCCGCGATCTCCCGGGCGAGCCGGTCGAGCCGGTCGAGATCCGCGCGGGATTCGGCGAGGGCGTCGTCCAGTACGTCCGAGAGGGCTGCCCCGCTCTCGTACGGCATCTCCTGGTGGAGGTATCCGAGGCCGGCGGGGCGCTCGACGGTGCCGGAGTCGGGTTCGTCCACCCCGGCGAGGATTCTCAGCAGGGTGGACTTGCCGGCACCGTTCTCCCCGATCAGGCCGATGCGGCGGCCGGGGGCGGCGGTGAGGGAGACGCCGTCGAGCACCCGGCGCCTCCCGAGCGTGACGACGAGGTCGTGGGCGAGCAGGGCGGGTCGGCTCATGGTGGATCACCTGGGTCCGGTCGGTCACGGTGCCCGCCGGGCAGGGCCTCGGGCGCGGGCGCGGTCGGAGGGAACGCCCGGCGGTCAGTCGTCGCCGGGCGCGTCCGCCTCCGTGAGTCGTCCGTCGCTCAGCCCGAGCCGCCGGTTCACCCCGATCTCCGCGAGGAAGCGTTCGTCGTGGCTGACGACGACGAAGGCCCCCTGGTAGGCGTTGAGCGCGGCCTCCAACTGGCCGACGCTGACCAGGTCGAGGTTGTTGGTGGGTTCGTCCAGCAACAGGAGCTGCGGCGCCGGTTCGGCGTGGAGGACGCAGGCGAGGGTGGCGCGCAGCCGTTCGCCGCCGGAGAGCGCCGACACCGGCAGGTGCGCACGCGTGCCCCTGAAGAGGAAGCGGGCCAGCAGATTCATCCGTTCCGCCTCCGGCAGGGCGGGCGCGAACGCCGCGAAGTTCTCGGCGACGGTCCGCCCGGAGTCGAGCAGGTCGAGGCGTTGGGAGAGGTACGCGATGCGGCCGTCGGCGCGCCGCAGGGTTCCGCTCTCCGGCACCTGCTCGCCCTGGACGATCCGCAACAGGGTGGACTTGCCCGCCCCGTTGGCGCCGGTGAGCGCGATCCGCTCGGGGCCGCGGATCTCCAGGTGCACCCCCTCCCCGCCGAACAGCTCGCGCCCCCCGCGTCGGACCCGGACGCCTTCGCCGAGGAAGACGGTCCGTCCCGCGGGGACGCGGGTCCCGGGCAGTTCCAGGGTGATCCGCTGGTCGTCGCGGAGCGCGCGGCCCGCCTGGTCGAGCCGGGTACGGGCGTCCCCGACGCGGGCGGCGTGCGTACCGTCCGCCTTGGCCGCCGACACCTGGGCGCTGCGCTTCAGTCCGCCCGCCACGATTCTGGGCAGCCCGGCGCTCTTGAGGGTGCGGGCGGCGTTGCTCGACCGGCGTTGGGCGCGTTCGCGCGCCTGCTGCATCTCCCGCTTCTCCCGCTTCACCTCCTGCTCGGCGCTGCGGACGTTCTTCTCGGCGACCTCCTGCTCCGCCCGCACCATTTCCTCGTAGGCGGTGAAGTTGCCTCCGTGGAAACGGACTTCACCCCGGTCGAGCTCGGCGATGCGGTCCATCCGGTCGAGCAGTTCCCGGTCGTGGCTGACCAGGAGCAGGCAGCCGTTCCACTCCTCGATCACGGTGTAGAGCCTCTGGCGCGCGTCGAGGTCGAGGTTGTTGCTCGGCTCGTCGAGGAGGAGGACGTCGGGGCGCTCGAGGAGCTGAGCCGCGATTCCGAGCGAGACGATCCGCCCGCCGCTGAGGGTGTCCAGGGGCTGCGCCAGGGTGACATCTTCGAGGCCGAGGCGGTCGAGTTGGGCCCTGGTGCGTTCCTCGATGTCCCAGTCGTCGCCGATCACGGCGAAGAGGTCCTCGCTGGTGTCGCCGGACTCGATGGCGTCGAGCGCGCGGACCACCGGGGCGACGCCGAGCACTTCTGCCACGGTGAGGCCGCCGGTGAGCGGCAGGTCCTGCGGGAGGTGGCCGAGCACGCCGTCCACCGAGACGGAGCCCCGGGTCGGCCGGTACTCACCGGCGATCAGCTTGAGCAGGGTGCTCTTGCCCGCGCCGTTGGGCGCGACGAGTCCGGTGCGGCCGGCGCCGAGGGTGAAGGAGAGGCCCTGGAAGACGGGGGTGCCGTCGGGCCAGGAGAAGGAGAGGTTCGAGCAGGTGAGGGAGGGGGTGGACATGGGCGTCCTCGTGACGTGATGCGGGCGCGCGTCGAAGCGGTCGCCCGGCGGCGAACAGGGTGGGGGTACGACAACGGAAGCCGTCCCAGCGGCGCGACACGCGCCTGCCGGTGGCCGATCACCTTCGGGTGTCACCCGGAGATGTCGTCGTCACCCTTCACAGCTGCTCTCCTTCATCGATGATCACATCGCTGATCACGTGCCGTCCACGATAACAGCCCCGCCCGGCCGGTGCCGGGAATTTACGGGCGGGGCGTCACGGGGCCCGACCGCCTGGCCGATCCGACGTTTCAGCAGGTCACGGGCGTGGACACCGCTACGGGCACTTCCTCTGCCCGGGTCGTGCGCCGACCGCCCATCCGGCACCCGAGGCAGTCGGGATGTCCGGCGCGGGCTCCGGCATCACGTACGCGCCAACTCCACTCGGCCGGAGGCCGCGGGCCGCCGGGCTTTCCCCAGCCCGCCAGGTGCAGCAGCCAGGTGACGACGCCCGCCGCGAGGGTCACCGCCCCGGACAGCAGCACACCGGGCACGGAAGCCGCGCAGACGGCGGCTCCGGCTCCCGTGACGCCGACGAGAGCGAGGGCCGTTCCGGTCCAGCCCGCCAGGGTGTGGCCGAGGTCGACATCATCGTGTGCGCTCATCGCTTCTCCGGTCCAGGAAAATGGCAGGGGTAGGCTCCGACGAGATATTTCATCTCACGAGCTAAGTAACTTAGATGCTAAGGAGAATGCTCGTGGAGGGCAAACCCCGCCCCGTGGCCTCGGCCGAGCAGGCACTTCAGCGCATGGACCGGTTCGTCGCGTTGAGCTTGGTGGGCCAGAGCGACGTCGCCCAGTCGCTGGGGCTCAACGTCACGGATCTGACCTGCCTCGGGCACATCCTCGGGGCGGGCCCCGGCGCCCTGACCGCAGGCGACCTCGCCGAACGGGCCGACCTGACGACCGGCGCCATCACCGGAGTGCTCAACCGGCTGGAGCGCGCGGGGTTCGCCCGTCGGCAGCCCGACCCAGGGGACCGCCGAAGGGTCCGGATCGTCGCCGACGAATCCGCGGCGGGCCGGGTGGTCGCGGTGTACGAGCCCTTCTACCGGCGGCTGACAGCTCTCTTCGCCGACTACTCGCCCGAGGAGACGGCGGTGCTCGCGGACTGGTTCACCCGCGCCGCGGACGAGATGCGCGCCCACCTCGCGGAGCTGAGGGGCTGAGGGGGCGCAGGGCGGGGGCGCGAAGGACTGAGGGAACACGGCGGGGGCGGGCCGCGCTCCCGAGGGAGATCGTGGGCCCGCGGCCGATGAGCCACGCATGTGCCACACCCGGGGCGCCGGCGGCTCCCCCGCGCGGCCCCGGGGGCCGGTCCGCTCGCGCCGACCCGCCGCGTGCGGATCGGCGCGGCCTGCGGTGGCGGGCGCGCGGAAGGAGCCCCGGGCGGTCCGTCCTACAGCTGCGGGTAGATGTCCCCGCTGCTCATTCCGGACTGCTGCTCGCTGCGGTCCCGCATCTTGCGGGCCTTGTCCGCGAGGCGCTGTCGCTCGTCGGGGTCTTTGGCGCTCTCGGCCGCCTCGCTCAGTTGCCGTGCCTTGTCCCGCATCTGCTGGGCCAGCTTGGCGGGTTCGTCCGCTCCGCTCATCACCACTCCTCGTCCGCTGGGCATCCGACGCTCCCAGCGAAGCAGCAGGACGGGGCCGACGCATCTCGGCGGCCGGTCCGGACCGTCCTGCGCCCGGCCACCGGCCGTCGGCTGCCCGCTACTCCTCGTCGGTCTCCACCGTCGCGGGCGCTTCGGCCCGGGGGGACCTGGTGGCGGTGTAGTCCGCCACCGCCACCTCGAGGCCGATGTCGCGCTGGGCGCGCTCGGAGAGGAACCACCGGTGCTCCAGCAGCTCGTGGTAGAGCTCGGCCGGGTCCATGGAGCCCCGCAGCTCGAGCGGGACGGCACGGACCGTGGGCCGGAACTGGTCGCGGACCCATCGGTGCGCGAGGACCTCGGTACGCGCCCCGAGCGGATCGCCGGGGGCGTAGTCCTCCTGCGTGGCCATCCAGCCTTCGAGGTCGTTGAGGAGCCTGCGCGCCTGGTTCTCCTCGGTGTCGAGGCCGGTCAGGCGCAGCAGCTGGCGCTGGTGGTGGCCGGCGTCGACGACCTTGGGTACAAAGGTGACGGTGTCCCCGTCCGGGGAGTTGACGATCTGCATCTCCGCCACGTCGAAGCCCATCTCGTTGAGCCGGCGCACCCGACGCTCGATGTAGTGGTACTTGCCCGCCGGGTAGACGGAGGTACGGGTCAGCTCCTGCCACAGCGCGGTGTACCGCCGGGAGATCTCGGCGCCGAACGCGATCGGGTCCACCGAGGGGTGCAGCGCTCCGGCGGCCTCCAGGTCGAGCATCTCGCCGCTGATGTTGACGCGGGCGAGGTCGATGTCGTACTCGCGCTGGCCGTCGCTGAGCCGCTCGTGGGTCTCGCCCGTCTCGGCGTCGACGAGGTAGGCGGCGTAGGCGCCCGCGTCCCGCCGGAAGAGGGTGTTGGAGAGCGAGCAGTCGCCCCAGGCGAATCCGACGAGGTGCAGCCGGACGAGCAGTACCGCGAGGGCGTCCATCAGCCGGTGCACGGTGGAAGGGCGCATCGTGGTCTCGAACATCGAGCGGTAGGGCAGCGAGCCGTTGAGGTGCCGGGTGACGAGTACGGGCTCCAGCGGCGCCCCGTCCGCGCCGGTGCGTCCGGTGACGACGGCGAGGGGGTCGACCGCGGGTATCCCGAGCCGGTCGAGCGTGCGGAGCTGGTCGTACTCGCGGACGGCGGGACGTTCGGCGAGTTCCTTGACGGCGATCACGTCGGCCCCGGCGCGGGCGTAGCGCACCACGTGGCGGGAGATGCCGCGCGGCAGCGGCACGAGGTACTTCTCCGGCCACTCCTCCAGCGGCAGGCCCCACGGCAGCTCCAGGAGGAGCGCGGGGTGTTCCGGGTTGGTGGCGCTGATCTGCAAAGCCATGGCTCGCCTCGCTCGAACGGGTGACGGACCACCAGTGTGCGGGACGCCGTCGTACCGGCCGGGGGGCGGGGTGGTGCGGGGGCGCCCGGCCGGTCCCCGCCACTTCCGTGCGGCTCCCCTACCGCTCCTCGGGCCGGGCGCCCGGGCGCGCTGTGTGATCGGGGCGGCCCCGGGTCCTGCGGGCCTCCTTCAGCTCCGCCTCATACAAATGGGTCCGCCCCGCCGCGAGTTCGTCGGTCAGGCGCCGCTCGGTCTCGGCGAAGGGGCGGTAGTAGGTGCGGTCGTACGCCTCGACGATCTGGAAGGTCCAGTGGCCGGGGATGACGTTGCGGCCCACGATCTCCCGCTCCACCAGGTCCGCAGCCCGGTCGTGGCCGGCCTCGCGGAGCAGCCGTACCGCGTCGCCGAGCTGGAAGTCGGCGCCGCCGGTGAGCTGGTGGAACGTGTAGAGGGCGCCCCGGGCGCGCTCGGTGGTCTCCAGCGCCTCCGACAGGGCGCCCAGGGCGCGGACCGTCTCGTCGCTCACTGTGTCGGGCCGGATGTGTGCGGTGTCGGGGTGGTCGGCGTGCTCATCGCTCATGCCCGGTACCTGCCCGGCCCGGAGCCCCGGCAGGGCATGGGGCCGGTCCACCACCCGACCGGGCGAGCCCCGGCCCGGTGCGAACGGCCCCCCGCCCCGCGCCGGAAAGGGCGGTCGTGACGTGCTCGACGCGGGTGAGCCCCGGCGCGGGCACTCGCGGGCGGCGGTGCCTGAGGCGGCCGTCGGGGCGTACGCGTACCGCACGGTGCGGCGGCGGGCGCGGGAGGATTCCCGCGCCCGCCGGGCCGCCCGGGTCAGGCCGCGGGCCGCCCGGTGCCGTCGGCGGCGACCGTGACGCGGGCGGTCCTGGTGACACCGTTCACGGTCACCGCGAGGGTGACGGTGCCCGGCCGCAGGGCGGTCAGCGTGCCGGTGGCCGGGTCCAGGGACGCGACCGGCCGGCCGGAGAGGGAGGCCGACCGGACCGCCTCCCCGATCCTGAGGCCGGGCGACCCCGTCCAGTCGGCGCTCACCGGGAAGGCGACCGGTACCGCACGCGCGCCCTGGACGATCCGGGCGGACACCTCGGCCCTGCCTCCCGCCGGGAGCACGGCGGGGGCGTCGAGGGTGAGGTCGTCCACGTGCGCCCGGGTCTGTACGGAGATCCAGTCGGGGCCGCCCGCCCAGGGCCGTCGCCGGGCGGCCGCCTGTTCGGCGGGCGTCACCCGGTCCGTGCCGACCAGGCTCCAGCCGGTGAACCCGCCCTCGTCGGCGGGGCCGGAGGGGGTCTTGCCCGAGTTGCCGTTGACGAGGTAGGGCACGCCGTCGACGTGCGAGGCGTGGAACACGCCGACGTGCCCGCCGACGAAGGCGGCCCCCTTGCCGGTCGTACGCCGGAATCCGGCGAGCCACTCCTCCACGAGGGCGGCCTCCTTGCGGTCGCCGAGCTGACTGGCCCGCTGCACGGTGGGGTCGCGCGGCGGTACGTGCTCGATCAGCACGACGGCACCGATGTCCGGGTCGGTGGCCGCCGCGGCGAGCTGTTCGCGGAGCTCCCGGATCTGTGCGTATCCGCCGCCCCGCAGGCTGAGACTGGAGGTGTCGAGCGTGACGAAGCGGGTGCCGTCGTGGTCGAACGTACGGTGGGCCGGGCCGAACCGGTCGGTGAAGTCGCCGATCGAGCCGCCCATCACCTCGTGGTTGCCCGGCACGTAGTACCAGGGCAGGTCGTCGCCGAGTTCCTCGTCCAGCATCCGGCGGGCGAAGTCGAGGTCGGCGGGTGAGCCCTCGTCCACGAGGTCGCCGTCGATCACCAGGAAGTCGGGGTGCGCGGCCTTGATCTCGCGCAGGGTGCGCCGGGCCCGGCCGGCGATCTCGCTGTCGGGGTCGCGGGCGACGAACTGCGCGTCGGACATCACCGCGAACCGTGAGTCCCGGCCCTCCGTGACGGCCGCCGAGTCGATCACCGGGTCGTTCACCGGCTCCTGGGCGGGCAGGTCGGCGGCAGGCACCACCTGGGCGACGAGGTCGTCGATCACCACCTCGCCGGTGTACTGCGCGCCCGCGGCGGTCTCCGCCAGATAGAACCGGTACACCGACAGCGGGGTCGGGGCCCCGGCGGGCACGGCGAAGGTGACCTGCCGCCAGCCGGTCCAGGTGACGTACGGGCCGCGGAGCAACTGGTCCGCTCCGGCGGCGTCCTTGAGGTGGAGGGTGGGCCAGGCGCCCTTGCCGTCCCCGTTGATCCAGAGGGTGAAGGACTGGGGCCGACCGGGTACCGCGAGCGGCTGCGGCGGAGCGGCGTAGGCGGCGCGGGTGGCGGTGGCCCGGGTGAAGTCGTAGGTGAGCCTCAGTCCGGTGCCGGTGTGGCCTTCCTCGGTGGCGGTCAGCGAGCCGCTCGCGCGGGCCTGGCTGAACCTCCAGGCGGCCGCGTCCTTGAAGTCGGTGACCGGCTGGGCGGCGAGGCCGACCGTGACGGCCAGGGCGGTGGTGACTCCGTGGACCGAGGCGGTGACGATCCCCGCCGCTCCGGAGCCGGCGCGGGCGGCGACGGTGTAGGACCCCCGGCCGTCGTCGCGCACGTCGAAGAGGTCGCGGTCGTAGTGGAGGGTCACGTCCCGGGGTTCGACGGGGGCGCTGTCGCCGTGGGCGTCGAATCCGACGATCCCGAAGGTTCCGGTGGCGCCTTCGCCGGAGAGGCCGAGGCGCTCGGTGGTGGCCCGGACGCGCGCCAGTTCGCCGAGCACGGTGAGCCGGACCGAGCCCCGGGCCCGCCCGCGCTCGGCGACGACCTCGGTCGTGCCGCCGTGCCGGGCGGTGAAGAGGCCGCGCGCGTCGGTGGTTCCGACTGCCGGGAGAGTGGTCCGCCAACGCGGGGCGCCGGACGCGGGGCCGTACGTGTCGTCGTACCCGGCGGCGGTGAGGGCACGGGTGAGACCGGGGAAGACGCGGTCGGGGTGGCCGCCCGCGACCGGGTCGTCCCCGGGGGCGGCGGCCGGGCTCGTGCGGGTCTCCACCCAGTACCCGGAGAGGGTGCCGCTGCCGTCGGGCACGGTGAGGGCGAGGCCGTTGGCGACGGTGCGTTCGCTGCCGTCCGAAGGACTGTTCTCCACCTGGAGGGCGTCCGTGCCGGGTTCACGCGCCACCAGGGTGGAGGAGCCGCCGCCGTCCAGGTTGAGCGCGCTGAAGGCACCGGCCTCCCTCATCATCCGGCCGAGCTCGGTGAGGGTCACCCCGCCGCTGTCGGCCTGCCTGCCGTCCACGGTCATGACGTGCATGGTGCGGCCGTCGCGGGAGAACCCGACCGCGGTGCGGGGCGCCGCGGTGTTGTTGGCCTCGCCGTCGTGGTTCTGTCCGACGCCGTCCACCACGAGCGGCTCGCGCCCCCCGACGGCTGTGCGCGGAAGCGGTCCGTCGTCGCCGGTCCGCGCCCGGTACGTCAGCTCCACCGGGTCCCCGGGCCGCAGCGCCGTCAGGAGTTCCGCCCCGGCCTCGCGCCCGACGAGCACGGTGGTGTCCTCGGGGACGGGGCCGGCACCGGGTGCCGTGGAGACGGAGACCACCCGGCCGTCCCGTACGACGGCTTCCGCGACCGGCCGCGCCGCGTCCACGGTCAGAGCACGGTCCGCGCCGCCCCAGGCGGAGGTGTACGCGCCCACGGAGCCGACGGGGACGTTGGCCGCGTCGTAGGCACCGAGGGGGTGGTCGCCGGAGGGCAGGGTGAGGGTGCCCTCGAAGTACAGGTCCAGCACCCGCCCGGCGCTCTCCGGGCCGATCCCCACCGCGTGGGAGGAGCCGGTGGCCGGCGAGTGGTCGAGGACGCCGTCCCGGAGGCCGGGTCCTTGCGGTGCGCCGGTCTCGTTGATGTCGAAGAAGTCCGCGTTGACGGCGGCAACGGTGCGGCGGCCCGCTCCGGCGTCGTGCCCGGCCGCCATTTCGGAGACCGTACGCCGGTCGCTGACCTTCCCGGAGGAGAGGTAATCGGCGCGGACGTCCTTGCTCAGGTCCACCGTGAGCGCGTCGACGCGGAGCCACTTGTCGGCTTCGAGCCGGTCGTAGGAGGTGAGGCCGACGCCGGGCGCGACGGGCCGGGAGGCGCGGGCGGTCTCGATGCCGTGATCGTCGACAACGGGGCCGACGGCACTCCCGGCGCCCGCCGGTGCGCTCGCGCCGGGCGGTGCCACCGGTCTCAGGATCTCGGCGGCATCGCGCGGGTGGGGGTCGGGTGTCGTGTCGGCGGCGGCGGGGGCGACGCCCCCCACCGCGACCCCGCAGAGGGTGGCGAACAGCACGAGCGCCCGCGCGGAGCGGACGGCCGGCCCTGGACGTCGACGCACAAGTCCTCCTGCTGAGAGGCGGGTTGGACGGTTCATCAGCGCTGGGGCGAAACATGCCCTCGTGGCGGACAGCATGCCGGGACCGCCCGGGCAGCGCCAGGGGGCGGGAGTGACGGCGGGGACAACAGCGTACGACCGGGGCGCGGCACCACCGGGTGCACGACGCGGCATCGGCGCACGGCGCGCGTCCCGCGGCACGACCGGCCGGTTCCCGGAACGCCCGGAATACCTGAACCGGTGGCGTCGGAGGCGTGATGTACGGAGAATTGACGACATGTCGATGAGCAAGCGCAGTGCGGGAGTCCTTCTCTACCGGACCGGGGACGGGACGGACGGAAGAGGTGTGGAGGTGCTGCTCGGGCACATGGGAGGCCCCTTCTGGGCCGGGCGCGAGGACGCCGCGTGGTCCATCCCCAAGGGCGAGTACGAGCCGGGCGAGGCGGCGGAGACGGCGGCCCGCCGGGAGTTCGAGGAGGAGGTGGGGCTGCGGGTGCCGGACGGGTTCTGGGTTCCGCTGGGCCAGTCCCGGCAGGCGAGCGGCAAGACGGTGACCATCTGGGCGGTGGAGGGTGAGGTGGACCCGGCCGACGCGGTGTACGGCACCTTCTCCATGGAGTGGCCGAGGGGCTCCGGAGTGGTCCAGGAGTTCCCCGAGATCGACCGGGTCGCCTGGTGCACCCCGGAGCAGGCGGCGTCCCGGCTGGTGACCGGTCAGCGAATCTTCGTGGAGCGGCTGCTGGCACACCTGGAGCCGTAGGGGTGTCCGGCGGGGCGCGCCGTGGACGGCGGGCGCGCCCCTCCCGACCGGCGGGCGGTGTCCGGCACGGCTCCGGCGTGTCCGGCGGATCGCCGCCGGGCCCCGCAGCGTGCTTCGGTCACCACTGCGCGACGGCCGTCCTCCGGGCAGCCCCGGCGGGGCGCCCGTCGCGCAGTTCCAGCACGTCCCCCGCGAAGCGGCCGCGGAAAGCGCGGTCGTGGGAGACCACGACGACCGCCCCCTCGTACACGGCGAGTGCCGCTTCCAGCTCCTCGACCAGGTCGAGGGCGATGTGGTTGGTCGGTTCGTCCAGGACGAGTACGTCGGCGGAGCGGGTCACCAGCCGCGCGAGGGCGAGTCTGCGCTGCTGGCCGACGGAGAGGTCGCACACCGCGACACCGAGGTCCTCGGCGCGGAAGAGTCCGAGGGCGAGCAGGTCCCCGGCGTACTCCTCGGGCGTGCCCGGCCTGCCGGCCGCATAGGTGGCGAGGAGCGAGCGGCGGGTCAGCCTGGCCGGCAGCTCCTGGGGGAGATAGCCGACGCGACCGCGCCGGGCGACCGTCCCGGAGTCGGGGGCGAGGTCACCCGCGAGCACCCTGAGCAGGGTGGTTTTGCCCGCGCCGTTCGGGCCGGTGACCAGGAGACGTTGCCCGGGCAGCACGTCGAGCGAGGGCAGGCGCAGCCGCTCCCCCACCGAGACGGACTCCAGCGCGAGCAGGGGCACCGGGGTCCCGATGGCGTCGGGGACATCCGTGGCGTCGGTCGCGAGGGAGAGCCCGGCCGTGAAGCGCAGGGGCTCCGGCGGCGGGGGCACCGGCGCGGCGAGCAGGGCGTCCCGGCGCGTCCGGGCGGCCCTGACCCGGCCGGAGAGTTTGGCGTCGTGCGAGCGGCGGTGTTTGCCGAAGCCCTCCCCCGGGTCCTTGCCGGTGGACCGGACCCGCCGGTCGGCGGCCTCCACCAGCTCCTCGGCGCGCGCGAATTCGGTGAGCCACTCCTGGTGCTCCTGCGCCCATCGGCGCCGCGCCGCGGCCTTCGCCGTCCGGTAGCCGTGCCAGCCGTCGCCGTGGCGGGTGACGGTACGCCGATCCCGGTCCACCTCCAGGACGACGGTGGTGGTGGCTTCCAGGAACGCGCGGTCGTGGGTGACCACCACGAGCGTGCCCCGGTGGGCGCGCAGGTGGTTCTCCAGCCAGCGCACGGCGGACGTGTCGAGGTGGTTGGTCGGCTCGTCGAGCAGGAGCGTCTCCGGTGCGGCGGCCAGCACGCAGGCGAGGGCCAGCCGGGACTGTTCGCCGCCGGAGAGGGTGGCCAGGGGACGGTCGCGGGGCAGGTGCGCAAGTCCGAGACCGTCGAGCGCCGCGTCGGTGCGGGCGTCCGCCTCGTAACCTCCACGATCCTGATAGGTGGTCAGCAGCTCCCCGTAGGAGATGAGTTCGGCTGTTGCGGGAGCGGGACCGGACAGCCGGGCCTCGGCTTCGCGCATGCGGTTTTCCAGGGCGCGGAGTTCGGCGAGGGCGGTGTCGACGGCGTCCCGCACGGTGTGGTGCGGAGCGAGGGCGAGGGTCTGGGCGAGGTGGCCGACACCGTCGGGGAACCGGGTGACGACCTCTCCGGTGTCTGGGGCCTCGGCACCGGACATGAGCCGGAGCAGGGTCGATTTGCCGGAACCGTTCTCGCCGATGACGGCGACGTGTTCACCGGACCCGACGCTGAGGGAGACGTCCGCCAGGACGGTCCTGTCGCCGTAGGCCAGCGTGACGTCCTGGAGGGTGATCTGGGAGCGGTCGCGCGAGGGGGACATGGGTGTCGTTCCTGATGCTTTCGCTGAAGGAGGACCCGGGAGCGCCGCGTCGGGGACGGGCGCGCGGCGGGCGTGGCTGCCGGGTCGGCGGGATGCACCGTGGCAGCGCGCAGGGGGCTGCCACGGTCCTCGCCGGAACGGATCAGCGGAAGCAGTGGTACGAACCCATGGCGCGAGTGTAGAGGAACGGCCGGACGGGCGTCCCTCGCAATGCTGGGCTCTGCCGGGGTCGAGTCGTGCCGGGGGGCCGGGGCCGGCACGACGGGTGACGGCCGCGGCTCCCGTCCGGGTCGACGGTCGAGCGGTGCGGCGGGCGCCGTCCTCCCGTCGTCCCGCCTCCGCGGTGCGCCGGCGCGTACCTCGAGTTCGCTCTGCCGGCCGGGGGCGCCTCCGGCCTGCCTTTCCGGGTCGTGCCCGGCGCCGGCGAGTGGACATGCCGACGCGGGCCGTCGCCGTGGTTCGGCGGCCCGCGTCGGGTGGCGCTGTACGCGTACCGACCGCGCACGAGCGACGAAGAGGCCGGGTCCCGCCCGCCCCGGGGGAGGACGAACAGGACCCGGAGTGTGTCAGCCGTTGGGGAGGATGACGGCCCGGCCGTTGATCTTGCCGTCGTGCAGCCGCTCGTAGGCGAGCGGCGCCTCGTCGATGGAAAACGTCTCGACGTGGACATCGACGGCGCCGGCGTGCGCAAGCTCGATGACCTCGGCGAGCTCCTTGCGGGAGCCCCAGTACGGCGCGGTGACCGAGGTGGCGAACGGCAGCACACCGAAGCCGACGGGCAGGAGACCGCCGCCGATACCGACGATGGTGACGTCGCTGTCGACGGAGGCGACCGCTCCGGCCGTCTTCACGGTCGCGTCGACTCCGACGAAGTCCAGCACGACCTTGGCGCCGGTCCCGCCGGTGAGCTCGCGGACCTTGGCGGCGGCATGCTCGTCGGAGAGGACGGTCTCGTGGGCGCCGACCTTGCGGGCCAGCTCCAGCTTGTCCTCGGTGACGTCGAGGGCGATGACCTTGACGGCGGTCATCGCGCGCAACAGCTGGATGGCGACGTGGCCGAGGCCGCCGGTGCCGATGACGACGGCCGTGGCGCCGGGCGTCAGCTTCGGCAGCGAGCGCTTGATCGCGTGGTAGGGCGTGAGGCCCGCGTCGGTCAGGGAGACGGTCGTGACCGGGTCGAGATCGCCGATCTGGACCAGGTGCCGCGCGTTGTCGACGATCATGTACTCGGCCATGGCGCCGGGGTTGCCGAGTCCGGGCGGCATGATGCCGAGCTCTTCGGCGCGCAGGCAGTAGTTCTCACGGCCCTCGGCGCAGTTCACGCAGGTGCCACAGCCCCAGGGACCGTAGACGGCGACGTTGTCCCCGACCGAGACGCCCTCGGCGCCTTCGCCCAGCTCGACCACGGTTCCGACGCCCTCGTGGCCGAGGGTGAGCGGCAGCGGGTAGGTGAGCTGCTCGGCGGACCAGCTCATCACGGCGATGTCGGAGTGGCAGACCCCGGCGGCGGTGACCTTCAGCAGGATCTGGCCGGGTCCGGGGACGGGCTTCGGTATCTCGACGACCTCGGGTGCCGCGCCGACGGTGCGGTACTGAACTGCCTTCATGTTCTTCCCTCTGTTCTGTACCGGGCTCGCCGCCGGTCCGGCCGGGTCTCGGCCGGTCTCCCGGTGGCGTGCCTCGTTGATCTGTGTCCGGTCACCCCTGGCGTGTCTCCGGGGGAGAGCGGTCAGGAGGCGGAGTAGCCGCCGTCCACCAGGTGGTAGCTGCCGTGGATGAAGGAGGCGCGGTCGGAGAGCAGGAACGCGGCCAGTTCGGCGACCTCCTCCGAGGTACCCAGACGGCCCGCCGGGTGGAGCGAGATCAGGTGGTCGCGCGCCGGGCCCTCGGTGTCGCGCAGCAGCGGGGTGTCGATGAAGCCCGGACCCACGGCGTTGACGCGGATGTTCTGCGCGGCGTACTCCAGGGCCGCCGTCTTGGTCAGACCGACGACGCCGTGCTTGGCGGCGACGTAGGCCGGCGACTGGGCGAAGCCGTTGGTGCCGAGGATGGAGGAGATGTTGACGATGGCGCCGCCGCCGACCTTGAGGAGCTCGGGGATCTCGTAGCGCATCGAGTGGAAGACGCCGCTGAGGTTGGTCGCGACGACGCGGTTCCAGTCCTCGACGGCGTACTCGCCGGTCGGGGCGGCGGGGCCGCCGATGCCGGCGTTGTTCACGGCGAGGTGCAGGGAGCCGAAGGTGTCGACGGCGAACCGGACGCCCGCTTCGACGGAGGCGGGGTCGGTGACGTCCAGACGGACGGCGGCGGCGCGTGCGCCGGTGGCGGTCAGCTCCGCGACGGCCTTGCGGGCGCCCTCCTCGTCGTAGTCGGCGACGACGACCGCCGCGCCGCCGGCCGCGAGGCGCCGCGACAGGGCCAAGCCGATGCCGGAGGCACCGCCGGTGACCAGCGCGACCTTGCCGGTGAATTCCGACGCGTAGGAGGTGGAGAGGTCAGTGCTCATGATGGGGTGCTTCTTTCTGTGGTGCTGCGGTGCGCCGGCCTTGTGGGACCGGGGTCAGGAGGTCCGAGGAAAGGGCGTCGAACGCCTGGACCACGAGGTCGGGCAGGGCGGCCGGGAGGCCGCCGCGGACCCAGGCGGCCTGGGCGGCGAGCAGGGCTCCGGCTCCCGCGGCGACTGCCACCGCGGGACGGAGGTCCTCGCGGGGGTCCACGCCGAGCCGGTCCGCGAGGATGACGATCGACTCCTCCTGGGCGTCCACCCGGATGTGGTGGTACGCCGCGTAGAGGGTCGGTTCCTCCTTGGACAGGACCAGCAGGTCGAAGATCCGGGGACGCAGGTGCCAGGGCCCGGCGGCCGTGTCGTCGAGCCAGTCGAGTACGGCGCGCCGGTAGGCGGTGAGCGGGGGCTCGGCGGCGGGCCGGGCGCGCAGGGCGTCGTTGATGCGGTGGCCGTCGCCGCGTACGGCGTCGAGGACCGCGTCCTCCTTGCTCCGGAAGTACCGGCTGAAGGTACGCCTGTCGACGTCGGCCGCTTCCGCGATCTCCTCGACCGTCACCTCGCGCAGCCCCCGGTCGAGCACGAGCTCGAACGCGGCCCGGGCCAGCGTCTCCCGGGTCTGGCGTGCCTTGCGGCCCCGCCTCTCCGGTTCCTTCTGCTCCGTGGTCATGTTTGCACCGTACACCTAAAAATGTCCCCATGGGACACCTGTCGCGGAGGGACTTTTCCTCCAGGAAAAGAACCTTTTCCTACGGCACCCCGGATCAGTGACGCCGGGAGAGGGGCGCGCGATCAGGCACTCCGCGACCGCGGGCCCGGCCCGGCACACCTCACCCCGGTCGCCTCGGCGGGAATCGACCGGGGCGAGCGGGGCGACCGGGGCGCCCCGGGGCGACCGGGGTGGCGATCAGGCGCCCAGCACCGGGGAGGGCAGGGGCGGGGGAGTCGTCGCGCCCCGGAAGAAGGTCGTACGGCGGAGGCGGAAGCCGAGGGACTCGTAGAGCCGGATCGCCCCGGTGTTCTCGGCCGCGGCGTGCAGGAACGGCGTCTCACCACGCGCCGTGATCACGTGGGCGACGGCCAGGACCAGCCGGGTCGCGAGGCCCTGGCCCCGGACGGACGGGTCGGTGCAGACCGCGCTGATCTCGCTCCAGCCCGTCGGGCGCACCCGTTCCCCCGCCATCGCGACCAGTACCCCGTCCCGCCGGACGCCGAGGTACGTACCGAGTTCGACCGTGCGCGGCAGGAAGGGTCCGGGGCGGGTGCGCTCGACCAGTTCCAGCATCTCCGGCACGTCCTCGGCGCCGAGCCGCACCGCCTCCGGGTACGACTCGGGGCGCAGTCCCTCACCGGTCAACTGGACACCTTCGGCCTCGAAGCCGATCTCCCAGCCCTCGGGCGGCGCCTGCCGGACACCCATGAGCATGACCGGAGCGCCGGGCCCGGCGAGCGCGGCGGCGTCCGCCCAGTCCTTCGCATCCGGCTCCTGCGGCAGGGCGAACCAGGGCGCCATGTCGGCGGGGTAGCGGAGGACGCGGCCGAGCCGTTCGGCGAGGTGCGCCTGGGGGCCGCTCAGCGCCGAGAGGGACGGATTGTCCAGAGGGTGGAACCCATGACCGGAACTCTCCTGCCAAGGAGCCGGAGTGCCCACCGGGCCGCTCCCCCTGCTCGCGGGGGCTCCGCGGTGATCGGTGACGTATGCCTCGGACATGCTTTCCTCGCTCCGGTGTTCCTGGTGGGCGGCCCCGGAGAGTGGCGCCGCATCTGGCGAAAAGCGCCTACGGCGATCCGGTATTCCCCGCTCCGACGGTGGGTGGTGTCACGGACGGAGGAAGCCTGGCCGGTCCGCCTTCCTGCGGTGCCCACCTGTGGCACTCTGGTGGCGACCGCCCCACCGGGCTCCCCCGTACCGGTGGGGCGGTTCCGTACGCCCACGGGCCCGCGGCTCCTCCGGTGAGGGCGGGTCCACGCTGGCAGCAACGCTTCCCGGCCAATTCCGAACTGGTGCCCCGATCAATTTCGCTGACGGCGCATGAGGTTCCGGACCCGGGGAAGGTGCCAGTACCTGAGGGCACTCGACCAGGGGAGCGTGACGGGATGACCGCACACACGGCACGGATCACCAGCACGGAGAGAGCGGAGGTGCTGGAGGGACTTCCGTGGATCGAGGACGCCGGGAAAGTCGCCCCTCAGGACGCACGCCAGCTCTCGCGCGTCTTCTTCGACCGGCTGCAGGAACTGGAAGAGGGCACCCACGCGTACCAGTACGCGCGCAACACGCTGATCGAGATGAACCTCTCGCTGGTCCGCTTCGCCGCCGGCCGGTTCCGCAACCGGGGCAGCGGGGACATGGAGGACATCGTCCAGGTCGGCACCATCGGGCTGATCAAAGCCATCGACCGGTTCGACCTCTCGCGCGAAGTGGAGTTCACCTCCTTCGCCGTGCCGTACATCGTCGGCGAGATCAAGCGGTTCTTCCGTGACACCAGCTGGGCCGTCCACGTGCCCCGGCGGCTCCAGGAGCTGCGGGTCGACCTCGCCAAGGCCAAGGATCTCCTCGCCCTGGAGCTGGACCGCGACCCGACGGTCCAGGAGCTCGCCGACCATCTCCAGCTGACGCCGGAGGAGGTCACGGAGGGCATCGTCGCCTCGAACGGCTACACCGCCGGTTCGCTCGACATGCCCAGCGACAGCGGTGAGTCCGGCCGCCCGCACACGAACGGCCGGACCTTCGCCGACGTACTCGGCGAGCCGGACGCCGCCATGGAGGGCGTGGAGAACCTCCAGGCGCTCGCTCCGCTCATGGGCCAACTGGACGCCCGGGAGCGCCTGATCATCGACATGCGCTTCGGCCAGGAGCTGACTCAGGCCCAGATCGGCGCCGAACTGGGCATCTCCCAGATGCACGTGTCCCGGCTGCTCAGCCGGCTGCTGCGCAAGCTTCGCGCCGGAATGCTGACCGAGGAGTGAACGGGCGCCGGGACACCGGTGGCCCGCCCCTCCACCTGTCGTCGAGCCCTCGATGGATCCTGCCGCCTGATTGATCGGGGCTCCGCCGACCGTGGGGGCATCCGCCCCGGGCGGCGGGGCCACCATGGGGACGAGCAGCACAGCCGCGGCAACGGCACACGAACGCGGTTACCACCCAGCCCCGGAGAAGCCGATCCGGTTGGCTCGCAACGGGATCCAGCACCCGTTCACCATGCCCATGACCGGCGTCCGCCCAAGGTGGATTTCGGCACTTCCGCTTGCCCCGACTCCCCGGGGACAGCTCTTGCCCGGGCCACCGGCGACACAGGTCGCGGTGCGGCCCGCCGGATCGGCTCCCGGTCACCCTCCAGCTGCGGTCGTGCGGAGGCCGATATCCGGGCGACCGAGGCGTTTTCCGGCCGCGTCGTAAGGCCGAGCGACGGCTAAGGAAACCATCCGGCCCTCAGGGGTCGTCCCGCATTTACTGGCGGGTGCGCGACCACGCACGTGCGGCCGGAAAAATGCCCTCCGACCGCACCTCCATGGACCGCCTCTTCGCACCCTCGACTCACCCACGCGCCGTGCAGCACATGCGAACGATCTGCCCGGCCGTGGACACGGAGGGGTGCGGAAACGCGAAGGGATGCAGGGATATGGGGACATGGGGACAGAGGACACAGGGAGACCCGACGGGGTTCTTTCTTTCCCGTTCCTTTGTGGGCTCTTGAGTGAGGGGCGCACAACCCTCCCCATGCTATGACCTATGTCACGCGCCGCCTCCGAGAGCCGCCCCCTATACCCAGTTTGGCCAGTTGATACGGGCACCCAAAGAGGATTCCATTGCCCGGCCGCCTCCGTTCGGATCTCCTGGGCCGCTGGGCCCGCGTGACGAGCTACGGAGGCGGCGGAGGGCAAAGTCATAGGAATGTGCTCATCCGTAGCGGTTCGACCGAATCCATTCCCCTGGGATTCGTTCCGTCCCCCATGACGGGCGGCGTCGGCCCTCGCTCCCCTCACCGAAGCGACGAGAAGGGGACAGCGATGAAGGCAGGACCCGCACGGGGCCGTATGGCGAAGGCGAAGCCCTTCCTGCGTACCGTCTCGGCAGCCGACGCCCTCCGCCGGCCCGCACCGGTCGGCGGAGGGTCTGCGCACCCGTCCGCACCCACAGGATCTGCCTGCGGGTGACGGGCAACGCCGGTCGGCTCACCCGGGAGGCCTCGCAGAAGGTCCTTGCCGGGGTGGGCGGGAGTTTCGCTCCCTCCGGCCGCGATGTCGTGCTGGTGAAGATCGGTACGACCAAGCAGAGACAGGCGCAGGCTCCTTGCACCAGAGCCCTGCACGGCAGGCAATGAGTTCCTCATCAGCTCCTCTGCAGTGGCCACCGGCCGCGCAGACCTCGCATCAAGGATTCTCGTCATGCAGCTCACCAGACCTGTGCGCGCCGCACTGGCCGCCGCCCTGATCGGCGGGCCACTGGCGCTCAGCGCGCCGTCCGCGGACGCCGTCACGGGCCCTGCGGCCACCGATGCCACCTACTCCTATGCCGTACGCCTCGCCATCGGCGATGGTGCACGGGCCTGCTCAGGAGCGTTGGTGGACGCCCGGTGGGTCCTCACCGCCGCGTCCTGCTTCGTGGACGACCCCACCTCGGGCGCCGTGCCCGCTGCGGGCACGCCGGCCGAGAAGACCGTCGCCACGATCGGCCGTGGCGACCTGACCACCACCAGCGGTCTGGTCACCGACATCACCGAACTCGTCCCCTACCAGGGGCGCGATCTGGTCCTGGCCCGCCTGGCACAGCCCACCACCGGAATCGCCGGGATCACCCCGATCCCGTTCGCGGCCACCGCGCCCACCGCCGGGGAGACCCTGACGGCCGCCGGGTTCGGCCGCACGAAGACCGAGTGGTCACCGCTCGCGCTGCACACCGGCGCGTTCGTGGTGGATTCCGCCCAGGACGGTCACGTGGCCATCACCGGGCAGGACACCGCGATCTGCGCCGGCGACGCCGGTGGGCCACTGATCCGCCCGAAAGACGGCAAGCCCGAACTGGTGGGTATCAACTCCCTCTCTTGGCAGGGGGGTTGCTACGGGCAGGACGCGACCGAGACCCGCACCGGCGCGCTCTCCTCGCGCGTGGACGACAGCGGTGTGCATGACTGGGCGCAGGAGGCCCGCGAGCGCCCGCGCGAAGTGGTGACACCGGCCGATGTCACCGGGGACGGCCGTGCCGATCTGGTCATCCAGGGCAGTGACGGCACCATCACGGTGCGCACCGCGAAGGCGGCCCCCTCCGGCAGCCCCTCGCTCCGCTTCGACGCGGGTGTCCGCTGGAGTTCGGGCTGGGCCAACTACCTCGGCCAAGCGGGTCAGGGACGCCTCTACTTCGCCGACATCAACGGCGACAAGAAGGCGGACCTGATCGTCCACGGCACCGACGGCAAGGTCTCCGTCCGCCTCAACACCGGCACTTACTTCAACGGCGGCACCGACTGGACCTCGGGCTGGGCCAACTACCTCGGCCAGACAGGCCAGGGACGCCTCTACTTCGCCGACATCAACGCAGACGGCAGAGCAGACCTGATCGTCCACGGCACCGACGGCAAGGTCTCCGTCCGCCTCAACACCGGCACCTACTTCAACGGCGGCACCGACTGGACCTCGGGCTGGGCCAACTACCTCGGCCAGACAGGCCAAGGGCGCCTCTACTTCGCCGACATCAACGCAGACGGCAGAGCAGACCTGATCGTCCACAGTACCGACGGCAAGGTGGGCACGCGCATCAACACCGGTACGTACTTCCAGATCGCCCCGGGTGACGACTGGGTCTGACAGGCCCGGCAGCCGACCCGGGCCCCGGAGAAGCCGCCGCCCCGTTCGACCACGAGGGCGAGTCCGATCGAGCGGGGCGACGGTTGTCCTCGCCGCCGGCCCTCCCCTGACCGAGCCCGCGGCGGCGGAACCCGGTGCCAAGGCGCCTCTCCCTACAGGTTCTCGTACCGGGCCGTTTCCCCTTCACGGGCCACACCATCGCGATGCTCCACATCTGTCCGGCCGTTGATCGACCTCTTCACCCGTGACGGCCCGCCGGTTTCCTCGGCGGGCCGTCCTTGGCCGAGGGAGATTCGCGTACCTCACCCATTCCTGTGCTCCACAACCCCCTCGGTACACCGGGCGGTCCGAGTGTTGCCGCCGCATTGCAGGTTCGTGGCAGGACACGCGTCCACCTTCCCGGCTGCCGCCCCACGCCCTACCGTCCGTAACCGGCCTGCGGAAACGCCCTGTTCGTGCGACTTCCGCCTCTCCCCCTCGCCTTCCCAGGAGTACCCATGGTTTCCGGACCACCCTCCGAGTCCGCGTACGACCGGATGCGCATGCGTCAGTGGGCCGGTGGCGGGGCCCGGTCCGCCGGGATCGACCGGCGTGATCTGCTGAGACTGATGGCCGCCGCCTCCGTGGCCGTGCCGCTGGTCGCGGCCGCCACGCCCGCGCACGCGGCACCGTCGCTGCCCGGCGTGGTGAAGCCGCTGCCCGCCGACCTGTTCACGATCCGGGGCACCAACGCGGAGACCAACTTCGCCGCACTGCGGACGACGGGAGTGCTCACTCCCACGGACCGCTTCTTCGTGCGGAACCACACCGCGACCCCCCGCATCGAGGCGGCCGACTGGAAGCTGACCGTCTGGGGCGACGGACTGACCGGCGGCCCGGTGGACTTCTCCTACGACGCTCTGCGCGCCCTGCCGTCCGTCACCCGGACCGCGTTCGTCGAGTGCGCGGGCAACGGCCGCAGTTTCTACACCTCCCAGCAGAACCAGCAGGTCAGCGGCACGGCGTGGACACTCGGCGCGATCGGGACCGCGCGCTGGCGCGGGGTGCCGCTGCGTACCGTGCTGCACCGTGCGGGCATCGGCCGGCACGCCGTCGACGTGCTGCCGCGCGGCCTGGACGCGGAGGTCGTGACCGACGGGACGAATCTGGGACGGGTACGCCGGCCGCTGCCGGTGTCCAAGGCGTTGGATGACGTCCTGCTCGCCTACGAGATGAACGGGGAGCCGCTTTTGCCGGACCACGGTTTCCCGGTACGGCTCGTCGTGCCCTCGTGGGTGGGGATCGCCAACATCAAGTGGGTGGGCGACATCGAGGTGAGCGCCGAGCCGCTGGTGTCCCCGTGGAACACCACCCTCTACCGGCTGTTCGGACCCGGTTATCCGGCGGAGGGCAGCGCGCCGCTGACGCGGCAGACGCTCAAGAGCGCCTTCGAGCTTCCGCTCGGCGCGTCCTTCCCCGCGCACCGGCCGGTCCGTCTGACGGGACGGTCCTGGTCGGGTGGCGCTCCGGTCCGGTCCGTGGAGGTCAGCACGGACGGCGGCATCCGCTGGCAGCGGGCCCGGCTGCGCGACGAGCCGCGCGCGGGGAGCTGGGTGCGCTGGTCGGCCCCGTGGGTGCCGGACCGCACCGGGCCGGGTGTCCTGCTGGCGCGGGCCACGGACGTCTCCGGCCGGACCCAGCCGGAGACCACCGCGCACAACACGCAGGGGTACCTCTTCGATGCCGTGGTCCGCCACCCGGTGACGGTGGTCTGAGGACTGGGCCCGGCGGATCCTCATCCGCCGGCGCCTCCGGGGCCACCGCCCGGACCGCCCTGCTCGCGTTCCTGGTGGACAGAACAGCTAGTGCCGCGCCCGGCACTAGCGTTCCCCGCGCAGGTGGAGCAGCGCGCCCTCGAGTACGGCCGCGTGCACCGCCCTCGCCAGGCGTGCGCCCCAGAGCGACCGGGGTCCGGCGAACGGTTCCGTTCCCTCGGCCCCGGGGGCGGGCACGGCGACGCAGACGGCGTCCGTGGGGGTGCCGGAGCAGTCGAGTCCGGCGTCCAGGAGCGCCTGCACCTTCGCCTCGGTGGCGGTGGCGACCGCGTTGACCAGGGCGGCGTCGCCGAGGGCGACCGGGAGGGTGACGACGATGTTGACCGTCCCGGGCGGCAGGGGGCCGTCCGCGCCGGGCGCCGGTGCGGCTGCCCAGCCGCGGACGCCGAGGCCGCTGGTGACGGTGGCCGTCACTCCCCCGTCGTCCGCCTCGGTGCAGGCGCTCACGTCGGCCGCGGTCATGAGCCCCGCTCCCGGGCCTTCGAGCCCTTCCGCCGCCGCGATCTCCGCGAGGTGCCGGTCGGGGTCGAGCCTCGGGTAACCGCCGGGCACCTGGGCGTTGAGGATCCAGGCGCGGGGCCCGATGCCGCCGCCGAGGACCGCGCTGCTGCAGACCCGGCTGCCGGGGGCCAGCCGCCAGACCAGATGGCCCAGCCGGTGGCCGTCCTCGTGCCGGGTACGCAGGCGCCCGCGCGGCGCCGGGAGGTGGAGGGGGACGGAGGTGATGGCGGTTCCCGGGGTGTGCGGCGGCCGGCCGTGGCGGACGGTCCTCCGGAGCGGACGACGGCCGGTCGATCCTATGCGGGCTCCCGGCCCCCGCAGGACACCGCCAGGCCGCCACCCGACCGGTGCCCCGACCGGGCCGCCGATCGGGCTGCCGTCGACGGCCCTCACCCGTTCGGCCTAACGAGTGGCCCGGGTCACTTTCCCGGCGGGCACGGGCAAGGGCGGGGGCGTCGCCCCCTCCCCGCCGGGCGCCGAACGGCCGGTGGGTTGCAGGGGCCATCCGGGTGAGGCGCGATGGAACCGGGCGTGCCGCACCTGAGTGGACCCACCACAGGACGCGTCCGGGCGAGGAGGCATCGGTCATGGCAGCCGCTGACGGTTTCACGGATTCCGGAGAGCTCGACGGTCTCACCGTCTACGACAACGGGGGCGAAAAGGTCGGCAGTGTCGGCCGGGTGTACGTCGACGACGACACCGGCAAGCCCGACTGGGTCACGGTCAAGACCGGCATGTTCGGGATGAAGGAGAGCTTCGTTCCGCTCGCCGGAGCCCGTCGGGTCGGCTCGGACCTGCACGTGGCGCACCCGAAGGAGAGCGTCAAGGACGCCCCCCGGGTCGACGCGGACGCCCACCTCTCCGTCGCCGAGGAGGAAGAGCTCTACCGCCACTACGGACTCACCAGGAAGCCCAGGAGTAGCGCCGGTACCGGCGTGGGCGCGGACGGCCGGACGACGACCGGTACGGGCGCGATGGGCGGCGCGGCCGGTGCCGCCGCGGGCACCGGGGCCGCAGGCGCCGGAGCGGCGGGCGCGGCCCGCCCCACCGGCACCGGCAAGGCGACCGGCGGTGCCGCGGGCATGACGGGCACGGGCATGACGGGTGCCGGCACCCACCGGGACGCCGATGCCTCGGCCGGAGGCCGTCCCTTGGTGGGCGCCGGGGCGGAGCGGTCCGCCCCCGACATGTCGAAGGCCGATCTCGCCGGCCAGGAGGAACTCATCCGCTCCGAGGAGCAGCTGCGGGTCGGCACGGAGGAGTACGAGAGCGGGAGGGCCCGCCTGCACAAGTACGTCGTGACGGAGGAGGTCACCCGCACGGTGCCCGTCTCGCACGAGGAGGTGCGCGTGGTCCGGGAACCGCTGACACCGGGCGAGAAGGTGACCGGGCAGACCGCCATCGGCGAGCAGGACGTGGAGGTGACCCTGCACGCCGAGCGCGCGACCGTGCGCAAGGAGGCCGTGGCCGTGGAACGGGTACGGCTGGAGAGGGACCGGGTGACCGAGCAGAAGGAGGTCTCCGCGGAGGTCCGCAAGGAGAAGATCGACTACGCCGACGGCACGGACACCGGCACCGGCAAGGACATGGGCGGTGAGTTCGGACGCGGGAGGCGCCGCTGACCTGTCCCGTCCCTTGCGGCGGACCGGCCGGTGCGAGCAGGGCGTGGGGGCGGATCCGGAGTGACGGGTCCGCCCCCACGCCCTGCTCGCGTCACACGCCGGCGGAGGGCAGGAACCGCACGCTGGGCCGCCCCTGCGGGCCCTCCCGGGTGACCACGGACCGCACCCGGTAGACGTCCGCGATCAGCCGCTCGGTGATCACCTCGTGCGGGGGTCCCGCGGCGACGACCCGTCCGCCGTCCAGCACCGTGACGAGGTCGCAGAACATCGCGGCCAGGTTCAGGTCGTGCAGGGCGACGACGCAGGTGAGCGGCAGTGCGGACACCAGCGTCAGCAGGTCCAGCTGGTGCTGGATGTCCAGGTGGTTGGTGGGTTCGTCCAGGAGGAGTTCGCGGGGCCGCTGAGCCAGGGCTCGGGCGATCTGGACCCGCTGGCGCTCGCCGCCGGACAGGGTGTGCCAGGACTGCCCCGCGCGGTCGGTCAGCCCAGTGCGTTCCATGGCCTCGCGCACGGCCTCCTCGTCCGCCGGCCCCGGCGCCGCCCAGGCCCGGCGGTGCGGAATGCGCCCGAGGCGGACGACGTCGGCGACGCTCAGTTCGACCTGGGTCGCCGCGTGCTGGTCCACCACGGCGACCCGCCGGGCCACCGTGCGCCGACTCGTAGCCGCCAGCGGCTCGCCGTCGAGGGTGACGAGGCCGCCCTCCGGCGCCAGGACGCCCGCGAGCACCCGCAGCAGGGTGGACTTTCCGGAGCCGTTGGGGCCGATCAGGCCGACGGTGGCGCCGGGCGGCGGGGCGAGGGTCACGCCGTCGAGGATGAGGCGTCCTCCCGCCGCCCGGCTCACCCGGTCGGCCCGCAGGCCCTCGGAGGGGGTCGTCATACGACCCTCCGGGTGCGGTGCAGGACGAGTACGAAGGCCGGCACGCCGATCAGCGCGGTGACGACGCCGACCGGCACCTCCTGCGGATCGAGGACCGTCCTCGCCAGGGTGTCGACCCAGACCAGGAAGACCGCTCCGGCCAGCGCCGTGACCGGCAGCAGCCTGCGGTGCCCCGCGCCCGCGAGGGCCCGGGCGGCGTGCGGCAGCACCAGGCCGACGAAGCCGATCGCCCCGGCCGAACTGACCAGTGCGGCGGTCAGCAGCGCGGTGGCGCAGAGCAGCACGGTCCGGGTGCGCGCGACATGGACGCCCAGGGTGGCCGCGGCGTCCTGCCCGAAGGCGAAGGCGTCGAGCGTACGGGCGTACCCCAGGCAGATCGTCAGGGTGAGCACCACCACGCCGGTGCAGAGCCGCACGTCCGTCCAGCCGACCCCGCTGAGCGAGCCGAGCAGCCAGAACAGCACCCCCCGGGTCTGTTCGGCGTCGGCGGCGGTCATCACGACGAACGAGGTGAGCGCGGAGAACAGCTGCATCACCGCGACGCCGGAGAGGACGACCCGGTCGGTGGTGCCGCCGAGGGTGTGGCTGAGCAGGAGGACGAGCGCGAACGAGGCGAGCGCCCCGACGAACGCGCCCGCCGAGAGGGAGACCGCTCCCCCGCCGACGCCCAGCACGACGACCACGACCGCGCCGGTGGACGCCCCTGAGGAGACACCGAGGACGAACGGGTCGGCGAGCGGGTTGCGGAGCAGCGACTGCATCACGGTCCCGCACACCGCGAGCCCGGCGCCGCAGACGGCCGCGAGCAGGGTACGCGGCATCCTGAGGTCCCAGACGATGCCGTCCCGGATCGGGCTCAGTTCCGTGCCGCCGAAGCCGAGGTGGGCGGCGACCACCGACCACACGTCGGCGACGGAGATCCGGGCCGGGCCGATGGTGACGGCCCCCGCGACGGAGGCCAGCAGGAGGACGATCCCGCCGCCCCACAGGAGCGGTTCGGGCACCGCCCGCAGGCTCACGCGCCGCCCGGACGGTCGGAGGGGCCCGGGATTCGCGGATGACGTACCGGTGCCACCGGCCGAACGGGTGCCGGTGGCAGAACCGTTGGCGGCGCCGGGGGCGGGACCGGTGGCGGTGGCGGCGCCCGCCGGGTCCTGGCCGGCCGTCATCCGGCGAGCCCGTACCGACGCAGCCCCGCGGCAACGAGTTCGATGCCCTCCACCGTACGGATGGTGGGGTTCATGGCCTGACCGCTGAGCAGGACGTACCGCTTGTTCCGCACGGCGTCCATGTTCCGGGTGACCGGGTTGGACTCCAAAAACCCGATCTTCTTCTCGGCGCTCTCGGCCGTCTGCGACTCGCGGGTGAGGTCGCCGATGACGAGGACGTCCGGGTCACGGTCGGCGATGGTCTCCCAGTTGATCTGGGGCCACTCCTCGTGGGTGTCGTCGAAGACGTTCTTGGCGCCGAGTGCGGTGGTGATGATGCCGGGTGCCCCGCAGCAGCCGGCCAGGTACGGAGCCTCGGAGTTGGCGAACCAGTAGAGGAGGGTGGTGCCGGAGGCGTCGATGCCGTCCGTCGCCTCCGTCACCCGGGCCCGCAGACCGGCTATGAGCTTCTCGCCCCGGTCGCGTACGCCGAACACTGCGGCCAGGTCGCGTATCTCGCCGTAGACACTGTCGAGGGTGAGGGCGGTGGAGCGGGCTCCGTCGCCGTCGCCGCTGTTGTCCTTGCCGGTGCAGTCGGCGGGCGAGACGTACGTGGGGACGCCCAGGTCCTCGAACTGCTCGCGGGGCGCGACTCCGCCCTTGCCGAGGGTGGACTCGAAGGAGGCGCTGATGAAGTCGGGCTCCCGCTCCAGCACCTTCTCCGACGAGGGGGCGTTGTCGGAGAGCCTGGGGACCTGGGAGTTGGCCTTCTCCAGGCCCTTCATGACGGGGTCGGTCCAGGTGGCGGTGGCCGCGAGCCGGTCGGCGAGGCCGAGGGCGAGCAGGATCTCCGTCGATCCCTGGTTGAGGGAGACCGCGTGGTGGGGTGCCGACCGGACGGTGACGGTGCGTCCGCAGTTGTGGAGCGTCACCGGATATCCGTCACCGGCCGCACCCGCGGCATGCGGTGTGCCGTCGGCGCCGCCGCAGGCGGTCAGCAGCAGCATCCCCGCCGTCAGCAGGGCAGCGGAACGGGCGGATCGGGCCATGGGGGGCACGAGGTACCTCGGCGTCTCTGGGCCCATGCGCGGGGCCCGTAGTACGGAGTACTGCGACCCGTACGGGGCGCAGGCGCCAGCAGGTCTTCGGACTCGGGTTCGTGCGGACGGGGCGCCTTCCCGGGACACCCGTGGGTCTCCCAGTGGCCGTGGCCCCGCCCGTCCCCCTCACCGCTGCGCGTCAGTTCCGGACTCTCACCGGATTCCCTGACCCCTGTGTGGAGTGCGACTGGCACTGGGAAGCTATCACGCCACTCGAACCGCGTCCGGGGCCCTTCCGGTCCCGGACGACCGCCACAGCGAGGGCCACGGGGCGGGTACGGGAGCGGGCGCCGCCGGAGGTCGTCCGGCGGCGCCCGCATCCCTCGGCCCGTGCTCAGGGAAGCCGCAACGCGATCACGGCGTTGTGGCCGCCGAAGCCGAAGGAGTGGCTGACGGCCCGGCTGACGGCGACGGGCCGGGGCGCCTTCGTGACGCAGTCGATGTCGAACCCGGGTGCCGGGGCGTCCAGATTGGCGATCGGCGGGACGAGCCGGTGCTGGAGGGTCAGCACGGTGAGCGCGGCCTCGATGGCGCCCGCCGCCCCCATGCAGTGGCCGAGCACCCCCTTGGGGGCGGTGACCGGCGGCCGGTGGGGGTAGGCCCGGGCGATGAGGGCAGCCTCGGTGGCGTCGTTGAGTGGGGTCGCCGTGCCGTGCGCGTTGACGTGGTCGACGTCCTCGGCACGCCAGTCGGCGTCCCGCAGGGCGGCCTCGACGGCCGCCTGGGCCACCCGGCCCGAGGGGTGCGGGCTGGTGGGGTGGTGGGCGTCGGTGGTCGCCCCGGTGCCCGCGATCAACGCGCGGGGGACCGCGCCCCTGGCGAGGGCGTCGTCGGCCCTCTCCAGCACCATGATGGCGGCCCCCTCCCCCATGACGAGACCCGCGCGGTCCTCGGCGAACGGACGGCAGAGTTTCGACGGGTCGCCGTCCGGCAGGGCCGCCGCCCCGGACCGGGCCAGGCCGGTCATCGCGACCGGGAAGACGATCGACTCGGTGGCTCCGGCGACGGCGATGTCGCACTGGCCGCTCATCAGCATGTCCCGCGCCACCGACAGGGCGGTGACCCCGGACGAACAGGCCGTGCACGGGGCCAGACTGGGGCCGGTGGCACCGAGCTGGATCGCGATCTCCGCCGCGGGCATGTTGGGGATGGTGAGCAGGATGCCCGCCGGCGAGGACGCCTCGGCCCCCCGCCGGTCCAGCACCACGGCCTGTTCGGAGAGGGCCGCCGACCCACCGCTGCTGGTGCCCACCACGACCGAGACCCGGGCACCGTCCCAGCCGCGCGGGTCGAGTCCGGCGTCCGCCACCGCCTCCCGGGCGGCGAGCACGGCGAACTTGACGTACTTGCCCATCCGGTAGGCGGTCCGGCCGCCGACCGCCCCGTCCAGGTCGATACCGGTGACCGTGCAGGCGAAGTCGACGGCGCACCCCGCCAGTTCGGGGACCGAACGGGCTGTGGACTCCCCGGCGAGCACGCCCTCCCAGGTGGAGGCCGTGTCGTTGCCCGCCGGGGTGATCATGCCCAGTCCGGTGACGGCGATCTCGGGCCTCTTCATCGGGCGTTGCTCACCGGTTCCTCCCGGCGGATGGCTGCACGGATGAACTCCGAGATGTCCGCGAGGGTGGCGTCCCGGTGGAGGGTGTCGACGGGAGTGTGGATGCCGAGGGTTTCCTTGATGATGACGGCGAACTCCGCCACCGCGAGCGAGTCCATCTCCAGGCTGTCCATCGTGGACTCCGGGTGGATCTCGGCCGCAGGCACCTTGAACGTATCGGTCAGCACGCCGACGATCTTCGGATGAATGGCCTTCATGATCTTCCTCTTGTGTTCGGCACATACCTTGGGGGTGACGGGCACTTCAGCGGCCCCACGTCGCCAGGGCCAGGATCAAGTTCCGGGCCGGGCCCGCGGGATCGATCCAGCCCATCGATACAGGCCCTAACTCGCTGAGCCCCGTCTGGTTACGCATTCCGGCGAACCGATTCCTCTACGCCCACCTGCGGCTTCTTCCGCCCCATCGAGACCACGAAGACCGTTCCCCAGTACGCCAGAAGGACGGCCTTCACCCCCAGTGAGGCCATGGCCTCACATGCCCCGCCGCCGGCCCCGTCGGGGCGGGCGGCCGCCGCCCGGACTCCCCGCCGGGCCATCGGGTGGTCTCCCGTCCCGGTCATCGCGCGGCCTCCTCGGCCGGGCGGACAGGGGCGGCCCGGTGCCAGGGGCCGTCGGGGTCGTCGTAGGCGTCGGCGTAAGCGGGGCCGGCGATCGGGCGGCCGGCGAAGAACTCGTCCGGCAGCGCGAACGACTCCACCAGCGCGGGAGCGTGCGCGGCGACGGTGGCCACGGCCTTCTCGTACAGGTCGGGCCAGACACGCACCTGTTCGGCCGTCACCCGCCCCACGGCCAGCAGTTCACCAGTGCTACGGCCGACCTGCCGGAGCAGGTACAACCGCTCGACCTCGGCGAGCCGTTCGCGGGCAGGCCCTTCGGGCAGGGCGGCGACGGCCTCCGCGAACGCCTCGGCGGCCTGCCGTGCCGCGTGCTCCTCCACCCCCCGCAGGGCGGCCCCCGAACCCGCGTTCCACCGGCCGAGCGCGTCCCCGGACGGGGCGGCACCCATCCGCGCCCGGGCCCGCGCGAAGCAGAGGGCCTCCACCGCGACGAGCAGCCCGCGCAGGTGGGCCGGGTCCTGGAGGTCGCCCGGCGCCCGTACCCCGTCGACGGCCTGCTCCGGGGCCGAAAACAGCATCTCGGCCGCCGCCTTGGCGTGCACGGCGAGGTTGTCGCCCTCGGCGGTGATGGTGCCCTCGATGCCGGTGACCAGTTCGGCGAGCCCGTTGTGCTCCAGCAAGCCCTGCGCGCCGCAGCGTTCGCGGCATTCCACGATCACTCCCCTCGCCTGCCAGGTGATCCACCCCTTGGCGACGGCGACCAGCCGCTCCGCCGTCCCCCGGTCGGCGCCGTCCGCGCTCGCCTCCCAGCGGTCGAGTGCACGGCGGTGCAGCAGGCTCATCGCGAAGACGGTCGCCAGGGCTTCGGCCAGCGGACCGTGGTGGGTGCGGTGGGCGTAGACCGGGACCGTGCCGGTGCCGCGTGGGCCCGCGACCGTACGGTTCCCGGCGTAGCGCACCGCGACGGCGAGCGCGACGCGCGCCGAGCCGACCGCGCAGGCGCTCATGGCGAGCTTGCCGGGGGTGACCCTGCCGATGGAGACGAGCAGCCGCCGCCGTCTGCTCGGCAGCGCGCTGCCGAACTCGCCGCCGTGGCCCACGTGTCCCTGCGGTCCGGCGAGGAGTGCCGTACGGGGCACGAAGCAGTCGTCGAACGAGGTGAGGCAGTGGTCCACCGGCGAGCCCATCCGGGCCGGCAGCCTGCGCACCCGTACGCCCGGGCGGGCGTCGACGCCGTCGGTCAGCGGCACCAGCAGCAGGAAGACGCCGTGGTCGGTCCCGCCGACGACGAGCCTGGCGGCGACGAGCCCGCTCTTGGGGCCGCCCACCGGGCTGGTGTTGGGCATGAATTTCTGCGCTCCGGCGTGCGGGGTGCGCAGCACGAATCCGTCGCGCGCGCGGTCGTAGGTGGCGGTCGTCTCCACCTCGGCGGCGTCGTTTCCGTGCGCGACCTCCGTACAGAGGAAAGTGCCGATCTCGTCCATGTGCAGGAGGCCGGAGAGGTCGCGGCGGCCCTCGGAGTCGTGGTCGAGCAGACTGCCGAGGAACAGGTTGTAGTGGATTCCCGCCACCGTGGCCAGGGTGGGATCGACCGGTCCGAGCCACTCGTGCATCGCGGTGAGGGCGCGTACGTCGCAGGCGAGCCGGGCCGCGCTGTCGAGGGATCGGTTGATCAGCCGCAACCGCTCGTAGGAGCGGGCGAGTTGCTCGTCCGGTGTGGTGGACGTACGGCTCCGGAAGGGCTCGGTGGTGGTCAGCCGGCGCCAGAAGGCGTGCTCGCGAGGGAAGTCGGGGCCGAAGAGGACGGCGGTCAGGGCGTCCGTGACGGCGGACGGCAGCGCCGCGGCGGGTCGAGGGGTCATGTTCGGTTGAACGATCACGGAACGGCGAGGACACCCTCCGTCACCCGCCACCGTCATCCGTCATCCGTCATCCGTCATCCAGCGACCGGACACCCTCGGAGGGCAGGCCGTGCCGCGGTCGCCGCTCCGCCCAGCCTGGACGTGCCGGTACCGGCCTGCCCCGAGGGACGCACCGCGGGGCGTACCCGCAGCACCTCGCGGAGGTGGTCCCGTGCCGGCCCTGGTTGGCCGCACCGGCGTGACAACTGTTGTACGCGCCAAGGGCCTCGGCCCCGGAGAACGCGGCTGCCGGCCGCGGATGGGGGTCGCACCCGACGGCTGGACCTGCGCAGGACCACCCGCGCCCGTGTCCGCCCGTCAGGCACGCCGGAAGGCCAGCGCGACGTTGTGCCCGCCGAAGCCGAAGGAGTGGCTCACGGCGGTCTCGACGCACTGCCTGCGCGGCTCCTTCACCACGCAGTCGAGCTCGAACGCGTCGGTCACCGAATCGAGGTTGGCGATCGGCGGGACGAGCCCGTGCTCCAGCGTCAGCACGGTGGCCACGGCCTCGATGGCACCGGCCGCCGCGAGGGTGTGGCCGACCACGCCCTTGGGCGCGGTGACCGTGGGCGCATGGGGGAACATCCGGCCGATGAGGGCCGTCTCCATCGCATCGTTGAGCAGGGTGGACGTGCCGTGGGCGTTGACGTGGTCGACCTCTCCGGGCGCCCAGCCGGCCTGCCGCAGGGCTGCCTCCACCGCCCGTTGCGCGCCCCGGCCGTCGGGTTCGGGTGCGGTGGGGTGGTAGGCGTCGGTGCTGGAGCCGGCCCCGACGAGCAGTGCGCGGGTGCGTCCGCCACGCGCCCGTACGTCCCTTTCGCGCTCCAGTACGAGCATGGCGGCACCCTCCCCCATGACGAAGCCGTCCCTGTCGGCGGCGAAGGGGCGGGAGGCGCTCGCCGGGTCGTCGGACCGGGTGGAGAGGGCGCCCATCCGGGCGAACGCGGTGACGACGAGAGGGGTGAGGACGGATTCGGCGCCACCGGCCACCACGATGTCGCACTGACCGCTGTCCAGCAGATCGCGGGCGACGCTGATGGCCGTGGCACCGGAGGCGCAGGCCGTGACGGGGGCGAGGCTGGGCCCGTGGGCGCCGAGCGCGATGGCCACCTCCCCGGCGGCGGCGTTCGGGATCATCATGGGAACCAGCAGAGGTGACACCGCGTCCGGTCCGTCGTCGGCCAGTCTGCGGGCGTTGTCGACGAGCACCGAGACACCGCCCACCCCGACTCCGAGTACGACTCCGACCCGGTCGCCCTCCCAGTGGGCGGGATCGTGCCCGGCGTCCGCGACCGCCTGCCTGGCGGCGACGAGGGCCAGTTTCACGAACCGGGCCATCCGCCACACCGAGCGTCCGCCGACCGCGGCGTCGAGGTCGACACTCTCCACCGGGCAGGCGAAGTCGACCGGCAGGCCTGCGAGTTCCTCGCACCTGCGGGCCGTGGACATGCCGGAGCACAGCCCTCCCCAGAAGGAGTGCTCGTCGGCGCCCGCGGGGGTGACCACCCCGAGACCGGTGACGGCGACGCCGGCCCCGGCCCGGCTCCCGTGGGTCGCGGGGCGGCGGGCCGCTCGCGCCGCCCCGGCGGCACGGTCCCGAGAGGCGGCCCCGGTGCTTCCGTCAGCGGACTGCGACATTCTCTGTTCCTTCCGTCATGGTCGTCGGCGGGGCCCCCGGCCACCGAAGTGCCGCGGAGCCCCAGGTGAGTCCGCCTCCGAACGCGGTGATCAACACGTGGTCCCCCGCTCGGAGGCGCCCCCGCCGCTCGGCGTCCGCCAACGCCAGCGGGATGGAGGCGGCACCGGTGTTGCCCACCCGGTCCACATGGGTGACACAGCGGTCCGGCCCGATGCCGACACGCTCGGCCACGGCGCTCATGATGCGGCCGTTGGCCTGGTGCGGCACGAAGTGGTCGACGTCCGCGGGGTGCCAGCCCACCGATGTCAGAAGTGCCCGGCTGGAGGCGGCCATGCGCAGCACGGCGTGCTCGTAGACCGTGCGGCCGCGCATCCGGAAGAAGGTGTCTCCCTCGGCGGGCGGTCCGCCGGTGGCGCGGGCCCGCGCGCCGCCTCCGGGCACGGTGATCAGATCGCTGCCCGTACCGTCGCTGCCCAGGTCGAAGGCGAGGAGTTCACCGGGGTCGCCGCTCCGGCCTGCGGCGACGAGCGCGGCCCCCGCCCCGTCGCCGAAGACCACCCCGGCCGACCGGTCTCCGGGGTCGAGCCAGGTGGAGTAGACGTCGGCGCCCACCAGAAGGATGCGGCGGTACAGGCCGGAGGCGACCAGCCCGTGGCAGACGGCGAGCCCGTAGACGAAACCGCTGCAGACGGCCGCGATGTCGAAGGCGGGGACCGTGCCGAGACCGAGCCGGGCGGCGAGGGCGGGCGCGGTGCCGGGGCAGAGGTGGTCGGGGGTGGACGTGGCGAGCACCAACGCGTCCACCGGTCCGGGGGCGGAGCCGTCCACGAGCCGGCGGGCCGCCTCGTGCGCGAGGTCTCCGGTGGAGAGGCCGGGACCGGCCCGGTGCCGGCTCACGATGCCCGTACGGCGACGGACCCACGCGTCGTCCACGCCCCATGCCTCGGGCAACGCGTCATTGCCCACCGGCTCCCCGGGCACCCATCCTGCGACGCCTTCCAGCACCGCCGTACGTACGCCGTCGCCACCGGTGCCCGCTGCCGTCCGTCCGCTCGCCACCCGTCGCCCCGCTCCCCTGATCGGCACGTACCCTGTCATGCGAACGGCGCAACACACGGCGCGGATGCGTTCGACACCGCCGAACGAGTGACTGACGTTCACCTGTACGAGTGGAGATCGGCCCAAGCGGTGGCGCGCTCTGCCTCGTCACGGCCACCCGACCGGCCCGAGTGCGGGCGGCCCCGGGACGTCTGCTGCCCGGCGAGCCGCCCGGCCGTGCGCAGCGCTTCAGGAACCGTCCTCACGGCCTGCTTCTCCGTACCGCCGTTCGAACTTGGCGACCTGGCCCTCGGCGTCCACCACACGTGCCTGGCCCGTGTAGAAGGGGTGGCTCTCGGCGGAGATCTCGACGTCGACGACGGGATAGGTGCTGCCGTCGTCCCAGTCGATGGTCTGCTCACTGGACGCGGTGGACCGCGTGAGGAAGGCGTAACCGGCCGACCGGTCCCGGAAGACCACGGGTCGGTAGTCGGGGTGTTTGTCCTGCTGCATGACTGGCTCCCGGAGGCGAGGGGGATGGGGCGGCCCCGCCCTCCTCTTCCGGTCGAGAGGGCGGGGCGGATGCCCGGTCCTCACCACCTTCTCCAGCCCTGCCCCGGGACGCGATCCCTGACCGCCCGTACGGGGCGCGGGCCATGGGCGGTCCACGGTCCCGGGCGGGGTCCCCGGCTCCCGCCGTCCGCGCGAGGGCAGGCACTCACTCCCCGCGTACGGAGTCCAGGGCGTCGGCGACCGTCGAGAGGAAGCGCGCGTGCGCGTGCGCGCTGCACAGCGGTTCCGGGTTCCACGGCACGACGAGTGTCCCGGCGTCGAGCAGCGCGGCCCAGTCCGGCTGGGCACGGAGGCGGCTCAGCGGCGCCGCGTTGACCCGGACGTCCGTCAGCAGGACGCGGGGGGCGAGCGCCGCCACCTCGGCCCAGGGCGCGGTGTGCCAGTTGATGCCGGGACCCGGGGGCGGGTCGACGAGGCCGACGCCCAGTTCGTGCAGGGCCGCCAGTTCGGGCCACAGGGCGGGCCGGGCGACGTACGCCTGGTCCTGGTCGGCCGGCGAGAGCGCCATCACCCGGACTCCACCGCCCTGGGCCGCGTCGCGCAGCCGGCCTCGCGCGGCTTCCCGTTCCTCCGCGGCGTGGGAAGGTACGGCCGCTCCGAGCGAGCGCGCCAGCTCCGCGAAGCGGTCGGAGGTGCCGGCCAGCGTGCGCGAGGGGCCGACGTCGATCACGACGACCGGAACGTGTTCCTCCAGGTGCTTGGCGGTGTCGGGATCGAGTCCGTACACCTGCCCCCCGCCGTAGCTGACGGCCACCACCAGGTCCGGGGCGCCCCGCAGCAGGGCGTCCACGTCGAGGGCGGTACCCGCCCCCAGGCAGACCACTTCGTCCGGCGGGAGTTCTCCCGCCTTGGCGGGGTCGATGTCGGCGCCGTCATGGCCGGAACCGAAGACGCTCCAGGACCGGACACCCAGGTCCCAGAGGGTGGCGCCCGCCTGCACGTACGCCAGCACCCGTGAGGGGCGCCGTTCCGCCTCCGCGACCCGGCCCCGGTCGTCCGCGAAGCTCCACCCGCCCTGTTCCGCCACGTCCCCCACCCCTCGATCGGTGCTCGTCCGCGCATCCGTCCATCCCCTTCGCACGGATGTACCTGCCCAACTCCCCACCACCGCATCCCTCGCCCTTCGGACCGACGGCGGGCGCGGCTCCCGAATCCTCCGAGCAGCACGGACAGGGCTCCAACTCCCCGTACGCGCGGATCACTCGCACCCGTCGCTGGAAGCGCCGGCGCCCCGGGGACGCGGCCGACGACAGCACCCGGGTGCTGCGGGAGACGATGCCGATCGTGGCCGGGTACCGCGCCGCCCCGTGAACCGGCCCGAACCGGCCCTCCTACAGTCCCGCGCTCTCGGTGGACCGGCCCAGGTACGTCAGCGGGCCGGGGTCGGGCACGTCGATCTCGTGGAACCCGAGCCGGTCGTAGAAGAGCCTGGCGGGCTTGTTCGCCGTCAGCATCGAGAGGTACACGTCGGCGACGCCCTTGGCCCGCAGCGCGTCGAGGAACGCGCGCATCAACTCCCGTCCGTGGCCCTTGCGCTGCCAGGGCGGCAGGAGGTCGATGTGCAGATGGGCCGGGTAGTCGGCGACCTGCGGACCGAGCATGTGCTCCGGGCGGTGCAGAAGCGCGATCATCTCATCGGTCGGCGTGGTGGGCGGCTCCTCGGAGGCCGGGAAGCGGCCGGCCACCAGTGGCAGCCAGCGCTCCCGGAACGCGGCGGCGAACGCCGTGGTGTCGGCGGTGCCCAGGACGTATCCGACCGCCTGGCCCGAGCCGTCGTCCAGCACGAACGCCAGGTCGGGTTCGAGATACGCGTACGGCGCGGCGAACAGCGAGGGCATCAGCTCCTGATCGGCGTACAGATGCCGGGAGTCACCCCCGTTGTCGGCGGTCCGGACACAGATGCCGGCGAGCGCGGCACGGTCGCCGGGGCGGTAGGAGCGTATGTACGCGGGCTGTCCCATGGCCGGGAGCATGTCATTTTGGGAGCGCTCCCACAAGGTCCGTACGCGCTCCGGACCCGTTCCGGACGCGCCCCGACGGACCTGTGGTGCCGACCGGTCAGTCCGCCTCGCCGGGCCCTGCGCCGGGCCCCTGCGGCGGCACCGGCGCGCGTACGGCCCGGGCTTTCCGCTCCGCCGCCAGCTCGGCGTTGAACTGCGCTCCGGCCAGCATGGCCAGGTTGGTGAACCAGACCCAGATGAGGAAGACGACGAGCCCGGCGAGCGAGCCGTACAGCCGGCTGTAGGTGCCGACGTACGTGGCGTAGAGCGCGAACCCCGCGGAGGCGACGAGCCAGAGCACGGCCGCAAGCACTCCGCCGGGCAGCCCCTGCCGCGTGCCGCGCACCGAGCGCGGTCCCGTCCGGAAGAGGACGGTGATGAGGCAGGTGACCAGCACCAGCAGGACGGGCCACTTGAGGAACCACCACAGGGTCTGGCCCGCGTCCGCGAGTCCCAGCCTGCGGGCCGCCCAACGGGCGAGCGGGCCCGTGAGCACCAGCACGAACGCGCTGGTCAGCATCAGGAGGAGCAGCCCGATCGCCGAAGCGACGATGGTGTGCGCGTTGCGCAGCGCGGGCCGGGTGTCACGCTCGTGGTGCATGGCGTGCAGGGCCCGGCGGAAGACCGCGAGGTAGCTGGAGGCCGACCAGACCGCGCTGAAGCTGCCGGTGGCGACCAGGACCCAGCCGGCGGTGCGCTGCTCGGTGGCGGCCAGGAGCGGCTGGCGCAGGGCCGCGCCGGACTCCGCCGGGGCGAAGGCGGTGATGTCCGTGATCAGCGCGGCCGTGGCGTCGGGGCTGGCCAGCCCGATCACCGAGACGGTGACCAGCAGGGCGGGCAGCAGGGCGAGGATGGCGTAGTACGTCTGGGCGGCGGCCCAGTCGGATATGTCGTCGTTCCACAGCGCGAGGGGGGTCCGGCGCAGTGCGGCGGACCAGGCGGCGACGCGGCCGGCCGGGCGGGCCTCGACCGCCTCGCGGGCAGGGGCAACGGACTTGCGGAACACGCGTCGCTCCGGAGGACGTGGACGGAATGGGGCACGCCGGACGGTCCGTGCTGGTCGCAGGGTCGCTCCGCCGGTGCCGTCCTTTCTCTCATGCCTCGGTTTCGCGGGAGTACACCGCCACCCCGGGAGCCCGGTGCCGTGGTGGCGGTCGCCGCACCGGCCACGGAGGCGGGTCCGGCGGGTCCGGCATCCGGCCGTCAGTCGTTGACGGTCGTGAGGAGGACGACGGCGTCCTCCAGTGCCAGCAGCCCGTGCCGCTCCCTCGGTAGCGGTCCCAGACCGCCGGCCGTCAGCTCCACGTCCCCGGAGGGCGCGGTGATGCGGACCGCGCCACGGAGCACCAGGAGGGAGGCGGCGAGCGGTGCGTTGTGCTCGTCCAGCGCGGAACCGGAGGTGAGGGCGATCACCGTCTGCCGGAGTGGGGGCTGCTGGAGCAGGCGGTGCGCACTGCGCCCGTGGGGGGAGTTGCGCGCCGCGGCGAGGTGCTCGTCCGCGAGGGCGTTGAGGTCGTTCATACCGCCACTGTGCCGCAGCGTCCGCGGGGCCGCCGCCGGAGCGTGGCGCCGTACGACCCTCGTGGGGGCGTGCGGCGCACCCCGTAGACTCGTCGGATGGCTAAGTATTTCGACGTGCATCCCGAGAACCCTCAGCGACGCACGATCAGCACGGTGGCCGGTCTCATCCGTTCGGACGCGCTGGTCGCCTATCCGACGGACTCCTGCTACGCCCTCGGGTGCCGGCTGGGCAGCCGGGAGGGGATCAACCGCATCCGGTCGATCCGCCGTCTCGACGACCGCCACCACTTCACCCTGGTGTGCGAGAACTTCGCCCAGCTGGGCCAGTTCGTACAGATCGACAACGACGTCTTCCGCGCGATCAAGGCGGCAACACCTGGCCGGTACACCTTCATCCTGCCCGCGACGAAGGAGGTGCCGCGCCAGCTGCTGCACCCGAAGAAGAAGACCGTGGGCGTCCGCATCCCCGACCACGCCGTGGTCCAGGCGCTGCTGAGCGAGTTGGGCGAGCCGCTGCTCTCCAGCACCCTGCTGCTGCCCGACGAGGAGGAGCCGCTGACGCAGGGCTGGGAGATCAAGGAGCGGCTGGACCACGAGGTCGACGCCGTCCTGGACTCCGGTGACTGCGGGACGGAACCCACGACGGTCATCGACTTCTCGGACGGCGAGGTCACCATCGTGCGCGAGGGTGCGGGAGACATCACGCGGTTCGAGTGAACCTCCCCGCGTCGCAGTGTTCCCGCGTGGGCCCGTGCCGCTCGTGGGGCTTCAGGGCCTGTACGGGCCCGACGGGAGCAGCACGGCCGACGCGGCCGGGCGTCGCCGCTCGGGCTCAGCCGAGCAGCGCACCGTCCGGCGTGGGCAGCGCGCCGCTCGACGCCAGGAGTCCGTCCGCCCGGCCGAGGCCGGGCTCGCGTCGGCGCACCCAGCGTCCGACCGCGCACTCCGCGGTGATGCCGGGTCCGAATCCGGCGATGAGCCCCTGCGCGGCGTCCTCGGCACCTCCGTCCTCGAAGAGCCGGGCCAGCGCGTCGAAGACCACGGAACTGGCGATGTTCCCGCGCTCGGTGAGGGTGGCTCTGCTGTAGCGGAACATCCGCGGCGGGAGCTGGAGGAAGCGGCAGAGGTCGTCGAGAATGCGCGGGCCGCCCGCGTGGACGATGAAGAAGTCCATCGCCTGCACCGACCATCCGTGCAGGTCGACCAGGTCCTGCAGGACCGGGGCGAGCATCTCCATCGTGCCGGGAACCCGCCGGTCGAGCAGGAAGTGGAACCCGGTGTCCCGGACCGCGTAGGAGATCCAGTCCTCGGTGTCGGGCACCAGGTGCGAGGCGTTGCGTTCGAGACACATCCCGGTGCCACCGTCGCCCCGCACGACGGCCGCGGAAACGGCATCGCCGAACAGGCCGTTGGAGAGCAGTGATCCGACGCCGACGTCGGTGGGCTGGTAGCAGAGCGAGCAGAACTCGCAGGACACGATGAGGACGTTGGACTGCGGGTAGGCCCGGCAGAAGTCGTGGGCGCGGTTGATGGCCGCCCCGCCCGCGGCGCAGCCGAGCTGGGCGATCGGCAGTTGCCTGGTCTCCGGCCGGAAGCCCAGGGTGTTGATCAGCCAGGCGGTCAGCGACGGCATCATGAAGCCCGTGCAGGAGACGTAGACGATGAGGTCGATCTCGGCGGCCTCGACCTCGGCGTACTCCAGTGCCCGGCCCACCACTTCGGGGACCCTCTTCTTGGCCTCGGCCTCGTACACCCGGTTGCGCAGCTCGAAGCCGGGGTGGCGCAGCGTCTCCTCGATCGGCTGGACGAGGTGGCGGGTCTGTACACCGGTGTTGCGGATGAGCCTCAGGACCAGGTCGCGCTGGGGGTGGCCGTCGTGGGTCTCGCGTGCGAGATCCAGGGTCTGCTGCATCGTGATGACGTGTTCGGGCACAGCGATGGCCGGGCGGCACAGGGTCGCCATGGGTTCTCCTCGTGTCTGGGAGCGGAGGCGCTCGTCACCACGTGACGGGCAGGGCGAGCGGGTGGCGCCAGATCGACGTGGTGTTCCAGCGGATGTCGTCCGCGGTCCCGTCGAGGCGCAGGCGGGGGAACCGGCGGAGCAGCGACGAGAAGGCGGTCTCGAGTTCCATCGTGGCGAGCGGGGCTCCCAGGCAGTGGTGGGCTCCCCAGCCGAAGGTCATGTGGGGGATGGACGGACGGTCGGGGTCCAGGTCGTCCGGTCGCTCGAACTTCCCGGCGTCGCGGTTGGCGGTCAGGTACGACACGTGCACCACATCGCCGGCGGCGATGCTGACGCCGCCGAGTTCCACGTCCACCAGGGCGACCCGGGGGATGCCGACGCCCTTGCGGAACGGGATGTGGCGGAGGAGTTCCTCCAGGCTGCGGGGCAGGCGTTCGGGGGAGTCGCGCAGGGTCCGCGCCAGCTCGGGGCGGGTGAGCAACGAGTAGGCGATGTTGCCGAGTTGGTAGGTGGTGGTGTCCTGTCCCGTGATGAGCAGGACCATGGCCATGACGGTCAGTTCGTCGTCGCCGAGGAGTTCGTCGCCGTCCCGGGCGGTGGCGAGGGTACTGATGAGGTCCTCGCCGGGCGAACGGCGACGCCGGGCGGTGAGGTCGCCGAAGTAGGCGCGGAGTTCCGCCTTGGCGCGGACCGCGTCCTCCTTTCCGGCGGCCCGGACGTTCATCATGGTGAGGGCGTGCGAGCGGAGCCAGGGCCGGTCGGGCTCGGGAATGTCGAGCACCTCGCAGATGGTGACGAGCGGCAGGGGGGCTGCGACCGCCTCCATGAAGTCGGCGGGGGCTCCGCCGTCCTCCATCGCGTCGAGCAACTGGTCCACGATGCGCTGGGTGCCGACCCGCATGGCGTCGATCCGGCGGGCGGTGAAGCTCTTGGCCACGAGACTGCGGAGCCTGCTGCTGGCCGGTGGGTCCATGAGGTTGATGGCCTCGTCCTGGACGATGGGCTCGGGGGTCATCCGGGGGAAGTCCCGTCCCGCCACGGCGCTGCGACTGAAACGGCGGTCGGTGGTGACCGTCCGGACGTCCTCGTACCGGGTGACCAGCCAGGCGTCCCCCTCGCCGTACGGCATCCGGATGCGGGACACCGGCTCGGTGGTCAGCAGTTCCTTGAGCTGGGGGTCGAACTCCAGCTGGTGTGCGTAGTCGAAGGGACAGCTGCGTACGGTTTCCGTGTACTCCACCGAGGTTCTCCCAGGGACCGGGCCGGCTGGCTCAGGGGCAGATCCGTCCCCGACGGGTCCGGACCCCGGCTGTATTCCCGTTACCCTCCGAAACATGTTCGCCACGCTGAGTGGTCGCCCGATCAGGGGGTGGTGCGGGCGGCGCGCGGGACCGAAGGGCGCACGGCGGTGACCCGCAGGAATGAATTTGCGCCCGGGCGCACGCCTCGCTGGTAAGGCTCACTGGGCCGTGTCCGAGCGTTCGCGTCGGATCGGCGGGCGGACACCGCCCGCCCGACGGGAATGGTCGGACACGGCCCGGCCAGACACATCGAGCACGTGGAAGAGGCGCGACCATGACAGAGATCGACGACCGTTCGGCCCCCGCAGGTACGAACAGCCGCCACGGACGCCGGGGGTTCGTGCTGACCGGGGTCGGGCTCGCCGGGGCGATGGCGAGCCCGACCGACGCCTTCGCAGCAACGGCCGGGCGGCCGGAGACGGCTGCCCCGGCCCGGAAGGCAGGGGTGCCGTTCCACGGTCCGCACCAGGCGGGCATCGTGACGCCGCAACAGGCGTTCGCCGCATTCACCGCCCTCGACGTGCTGGGCACGGAACGGAGCGGATTGGCGCGCGTCTTCGACGTGTTGACCAAGCGCGGGAGGGCCCTCACCACCGGCGCCCGGCAGGGCGGCCCCGACGATCGCCTGACCGTCACGGTCGGTGTCGGGGCCTCCCTCTTCGACGAACGCTTCGGCCTCCGGGGACGGCGTCCGGCGGGGCTGCGGACCATGCCCGCGTTTCCCGGGGACGACCTCGACCCCGGATCCTGCCACGGGGACCTGTCGGTCCAGGTCTGCGCGGAGCACCCCGACGCCGTCCTGGAGGTGATGCGTGATCTGCAACTGGCGCTGCGGGGGCTGGCCGCCCCGCGGTGGCGGAGCGACGGGTTCCTCAACCCGCCCCGGCCGAGCGGCGCGCCGCGCAGCATCGTCGGCTTCAAGGACGGCATCTCCCACCCGGACACGACGTCCGAGCGGGAGATGGACCGGGTCCTCTGGCTGGGTCCGCGCGGCGGAGCGCCCGCCTGGGCCCGGGGCGGCTGCTACCAGGTGCTGCGGATCACCCGGCTCCGGGTCGAGGCGTGGGACCGGCTGCCGGTGTCCGAGCAGGAGCGCGCCTTCGGCCGGAACAAGGCGACCGGCGCTCCGCTGACCGGCACCAAGGAGACGGACGTTCCCGACTACCGGTCGGACCCGGACGGCAAGAAGATCTCCTTCGACTCGCACATCCGGCGGGCCAACCCGCGGACACCCGGGACGGCCGACTCGCTGCCGCTACGGCGGAGTTACAACTTCGACCGCGGCCTGGCGCCCGACGGCGGGCTCGACGTGGGGCTCAACTTCTGCTGCTACCAGCAGGACATCGCGCGGCAGTTCGAGGCGGTGCAGCGGCGCCTGGACGGCGAGCGCCTCGCAGACTTCACCGTCACCCGGGGCGGCGGCTACTTCCTGGTACTGCCCGGCGTGACGGGCGCGAACGGAACGCTCGGGGCGAGCCTGCTGGCCGACTGAGTTTTCCTGGCGGCGAGTTGACGGGAAATCGTCCGGTGGAGGCCCGGGAGGAGCAGCGGTGGACGGCACCCTCCCGGGTCCGGCGCGGTCAGAACTCTTTACGAACCTGACATGCACGGGTAATTTCCTGGACGCAAGAGATTGCAGAAAGATTCTGACAGCCATTGCCGTCGGAGTCCTTCCGCTCGCCCGAACCCCGAGGCGCGTCCGGGTTCTCCGGCGGGATCTCGGCCGGTGCCCGTACCGGACACCGGCGTTGTCGGCAGCCGTGGCCCCGCAGCCACGGCCTCCCCCTGGAGACATCATGAAACGCTCCCTCCTGCGGCTGCTGAGACGCCCCGTGGCGGCGGCCGCGACGGCGACCGCGCTGCTGGGCCTGCTCACCGCGATACCCGGCGCGGAACACGCGCCGTCCGTGACGCCGGTCGCCGCCTCCGGGAACTCGGCGACCGTCTTCTACTGGACGAAGACGAAGAACTGGCCGTCCTACAACCTCCATTGGGCACCGGACGGGGGTTCCTGGACCACCGTTCCGGGGACGGCCATGACCGCCGCCTGTACGGACTGGGTGAAGCTGACCGTTCCGCTCGGCAGCGCCACGGGTCTGGCCGCGACCTTCAACAACGGCCAGGGCGTCTGGGACAACAACTCCGGCAACAACTACGCGCTCGGCACCGGGAACATCACGGTCAAGGACGGCGTGGTGGCCCACAGCGACCCCTGCGCCGACAGCGGTACGACTCCGAGCCCCTCCCCCACCGGCACGAACAGCGCGGACGTCTACTACTCCACCGCCACGGTCGGCTGGACCACCACCAACCTCCACTACCAGCCGGTCGGCGGCGCGTGGACCACCGCCCCCGGGGTGGGCATGGCGGCCGCCTGCACGGGGTGGGTCAAGCGGACCGTCGACCTCGGCGCGGCCACCGGCCTCAACGCCACGTTCAACAACGGCAACGGCGTCTGGGACAACAACAACGGCGCCAACTACGCGCTCATGACCGGTCGCACCACGGTGAAGGACCACAAGGTCACCTCGGGCGCCCCGGACCCGTGCGCCGCCGCGGTACCGGACACCACGGCCCCGTCCGCTCCCCCGAAGGCGTCTGCCGCAGCGGACGGGGTCTCGGTCGTCCTCACCTGGGACCCCGCCACCGACAACGTGGGCGTGACGAAGTATCAGGTCACCCGCACCGGCGGCACCAAGGGCACTCTGGTGGCGGACACCGGCTCCACGGTGTTCTCCGACACCGGACTGGAGGAGCGGACCGCGTACAGCTACACCGTCAGGGCGGTGGACGCGGCGGGCAACGTCTCGGCGGCCTCGGCGGCGGCGACCGCCACCACCGGCGACAAGCCGCCGGTCGCGGCCTCGGGGCAGCCGCTGGGGACCGACCCGCGCAAGGACCCGATCTACTTCGTCCTCACCGCCCGCTTCGACGATGGCGACAGCACGAACGACCGGGGCGGCAGCCAGGACGTGAAGTCCGGCAACGCGGCCAACAACGACCCCATGTTCCGGGGCGATTTCAAGGGCCTGGTCAAGAAGCTCGACTACATCAAGGGTCTCGGCTTCTCAGCGATCTGGATCACGCCGGTGGTGCTCAACCGGTCGGACTACGACTACCACGGCTACCACGGCTACGACTTCTACAAGGTCGATCCGCGCCTGGAGTCCGCCGGCGCCTCCTACCAGGACCTCATCAACGCGGCGCACGCCAAGAGGATGAAGATCTACCAGGACGTCGTCTACAACCACTCCTCGCGCTGGGGTGCCAAGGGGCTGTTCACCCCCACGGTCTACGGCGTGCGGGACTCCCAGTGGAGCTGGTACTACGACGAGAAGAACGAGGGCTTCGAGTACGACGGGCTGAGAGTCGAGACGAAGTCCGGCAAGTCCTACTACAACGGCGACCTGTGGTCCACCGCCGAACCGGCGGGCAACACCTGCCTCAACTGGGGCAAGCCCACCGGAAGTACGTCCGCGGAAGGGTACAAGGTCTACAACTGCCAGTGGCCGAACGCCACTTCCGGGATGTTCCCGAAGGTGTACTACCACAACTGCTGGATCGGCAACTGGGAGGGCGAGGACTCGCGCAGCTGCTGGCTCCACGAGGACCTCGCGGACTTCAACACCGAGAGCGCCCCGGTGCAGAACTACCTGATCGGCGCCTACGACAAGTACATCGACATGGGTGTCGACGGCTTCCGGATCGACACCGCGGTGCACATCCCGCGCACGACCTGGAACCGCCGCTTCCTGCCGGCGATCCAGGAGCGCGTCACCTCGCGCTTCGGTGCCGGGGCCGCGAAGAACTTCTTCGTCTTCGGTGAGGTCGGCGCCTTCGTCAACGACAAGTGGAACCGGGGCTCGGTCAACCACTCCGCGCAGTTCTACACCTGGAAGGAGCGCAAGGAGTACAGCGCGGACGACGCCGCCGCGTCGCTGGAGATGTACACCTACGAGGAGCAGCTGGGCACCGGACAGCAGCCGGTCTCCGACAACGCCTTCCTGAAGGGGAACAGCTACCACACGCCGGACCACAGCCGGTTCTCCGGGATGAACGTCATCGACATGCGGATGCACATGAACTTCGGTGACGCCAACAACGCCTACAGCAACGGCAAGGACTCCGACGACAGTTACAACGACGCCACGTACAACGTCGTCTACGTCGACAGCCACGACTACGGGCCCAACAAGAGCAGCGAGCGGTACGCGGGCGGTACGGACGCCTGGGCGGAGAACATGGCCCTGATGTGGACGTTCCGTGGCATCCCGACCCTGTACTACGGCTCCGAGGTCGAATTCCAGGCGGGGAAGAAGATCGACTGCGGGCCCACCTGCCCGCTGGCGACCACCGGGCGGGCGTACTTCGGTGACCGCATCGCCGGCGATGTCACGGCCTCCGACTTCAGCAAGGTCTCCTCGGCGAACGGCGCGGTGGCGGACACCCTGGCGCAGCCGCTGGTCAAGCACGTGCAGCGCCTCAACCAGATCCGGCGGGCGGTCCCGGCGCTCCAGATGGGCCAGTACTCCACCGAGGGCATCAGCGGCTCGATGGCGTACAAGCGCCGGTACACCGATGCGGCGAGCGGGGTCGACTCCTTCGCCCTGGTGACCGTCACCGGCGGAGCCTCGTACACCGGAATCCCGAACGGCACCTACAAGGACGCCGTGACCGGGGACGTCCGGACCGTGACCGGCGGGACCCTCACGGTGGCCGCCCCGGGGAAGGGCAACCTCCGGGTGTACGTGCTCGACCTGGGCGGCAAGAACGCGGCCCCGGGGCAGGTCGGCACGGCCGGTCCGTACCTGAAGTAGTGCTCGTTCGGCCGGTGAGCGCCGGTGCGGCCCGTCTTCGGGGGGCCGCACCGGCGCGCTCATGCGTGCGGGGCGCGGGGCCGGCCCTCAGGGGGCGGCGCTCAATGGGCGGTGCTCAGTGGGCGGTGCTCAGTGGGCGGCGCTCAATGGGCGGTGCTCAAGTGCGGGAAGCGCCACTCCGTGCGGGTGCGGAGCGTCTGGCCGGGGCGCAGGACGGTGGTGGGGTAGTCCGCCCGGTTGGGCGAGTCCGGCAGGTGCTGGGTCTCCAGGCAGACCGCGCCGTGGCGGTCGTGCACGCGGCCCTCGCCGTCGGTGAAGGTGCCGTCCAGCAGGTTGCCCGTGTAGACCTGGATGCCGGGTTCCGTGGTCCACACCTCCATCACGCGGGAGGCGCCGGGCGCGGTGAGCCGGGCGGCGCGGCGCAAGCGCCGGCCGGGGGCCGCGTCGCGCAGGACCCAGCAGTGGTCGAACCCGCCGGCCGAGGCGAGTTGCTCGTGCGGGAGGGCGAGGCGGTCGCGCAGCACGTGGGGGGTGGTGAGGTCGAAGGGGGTGCCGCGCACCTCGGCCGGGTCTCCCTCGGGAATGCCCTCGGGGTCCACGGGGAGGTAGTGGTCGGCGTCGACTTCCAGGGTGTGCCCGAGGACGTCCTCGTCGCCCAGGTTGAAGTAGGCGTGCTGGGTGAGGTTGACGACCGTCGCCCGGTCGGTGGTGGCGGTGCAGTCGAGCGAGAACGTGCCGGAGGCGTCGACGGCGTACGTGGCACGGACCTCCAGGGCCCCGGGGAAGCCCATGTCACCGTCGGGGCTGTGCAGGCGCAGGTCGACGGAGGCGGCGTCGCCGTCCTCCCGGGCGGTCGCCTCCCAGACCCGGGTGTGGAAGCCCTCGGGTCCGCCGTGCAGGGCGTGCCCCCGGTCGTTGGCGGGAATTTCGTGGGTGGTGCCGTCGAGCACGAAGCTGCCGTGCGCGATGCGGTTGGCGTAACGGCCCACGAGCGCCCCGAAGTAGGGGTGGTCCTTCGCGTATTCGTCCATCGTCGCCAGGGACCTGACGATCTGCCGGCTGTCGCCGTGGGTGTCCGGCACCGAGAGGCGGTGCAGGACACCTCCGTAGGTGAGGACTTCGGCCCGCACTCCGGTGCCGGAGTCCAGCGTCCAGATATCTGCTTCGGCGTTTCCGGGAGCGGAGCCGAAGGGGGCGCGGTGCGCGGTGGGGCGGGGCATCGGCGTTCCTTGATGGGGAGCGGCCGGCCGGCACAGGTGGCGCAGCGGTCGGCCGGAGGGACGGCGGCCGGCGGCCGTCGTGGACGGGTGGGGTGGCCGCGCGGCCCGGGCCGGGCCCACTGCGGGACGGCCCGGTCCGCCGGGCTCGCCGGGGCGCTGGGCCCCGGCGAGCGCCCGCCGGGCGCCCCGGTCGGCCGCCCGGTCAGGCGGCCGGGCCGGGCGGCCCGGGGACCGTCGACTCGCGGACGACGAGCCGGTAGCCGGGGCGCGGACGCCGCGGTTCGGTCACCGGGGCGCCCCCGAGCCGCTCGACGAGGCTGTCGACCGCGAGGCGGGCGATGGCCTCCTTGTCGGGGGCGATGGTGGTGAGGGTGGTGGTGCCGTAGCTGCTTTCCTCGATGTCGTCGAACCCGACGAAGGCGATGTCGTCGGGGACGGACAGCCCGCGCGCGGTGACGGTGCGCATGGCCCCGATCGCGATCAGGTCGTTGTAGGCGAAGACGGCGTCGGGGCGCTCGCCCCGGTCGAGCAGGGATGCCATCGCGGTGGCCCCGTCCTCACGTCCGTACCCGTCCGTGACGACGACCAGCGACTCGTCCGGTTCGATGCCGGCGGCCGCGAGCTCCTCGCGCCAGCCGCGCAACCGGAGGTGGGCGGGCTGGCGTTCGCGGCCGGTGCGGGATCCGAGAAACGCGATTCTGCGGTGTCCCTGGTCGAGCAGATGGCGTACCGCGGTACGGGCCGCGGCGACGTTGTCGATGGCGATGTGGTCGTAGGGCGCCTCGTACTCCCGCTCCCCCAGCAGGACCAGGGGTGCGGTCTCCTCGCGGGCCATCAGGTCCTCGGTCTCCAGATGGATCGGGCTCATGATGAGCCCGTCGATCACGTGCGACCGGAACCCCTGGCTGACCAGCAACTCCTTCTCACGTAGCCCCGCCGTGTGGTCGACGAGCACGGTGTAGTCGTGCCGGGCGGCGGCGTCGACGACGGCTCCGGCGAGTTCGGCGAAGTACGGGTTGCCGAACTCGGGGACCGCCAGTGCGATGATGCCGGTACGGCCTTTGCGCAGGTGGCGGGCGGTGAGGTTCGGCCGGTAGCCGAGCTCGTCGATCGCCTGCTGCACCTTGGTCCGCATCTTCGGGGTGACGTGCTGGTAGTTGTTGACCACGTTGGACACGGTCTTGATGGACACGCCCGCCCGCTGCGCGACGTCCTTGAGGCTGACGCCCACGGCACTCCTTCACTCGGTTCGGCTGGTTGGATCAGGCTGGACCAGGGAGCGGGGTCCGGTGCCGTGCGTCGCACGGCGGAGGAGCGGGTCGACGCGGGGTGTCTGCGACCGACGGCAACGCCGCGGCTCCGCTCACGTGGTTCTGCGGTTGCGTGCCAGATAGCGCTGCGCCACCACGACAACGATAAGGAACCCGCCGCTGACCACCGACTGGTAGGAGGAGTTGAGGGTACCGATCTGGTTGATCAGGTTCTGGATGACGGCGAGCAGCAGCACGCCCCAGAGGGTTCCGCTGATCGATCCGGCGCCACCGACCAGCAGGGTCCCGCCGATCACGACGGCGGAGATCGCGTCGAGCTCCATGCCCACACCGACGATGGTGACGCCGGAGGTGAGCCTGGCCGCATTGAGCGCCCCGGCGAGGCCGGCGAGCAGACCGCTGAGCGTGTAGACGAGGATCTTCGTCCGTGCGACGGGCAGGCCCATCAGGGTCGCGGCGTCGCTGCTGCCACCCACGGCGAAGATCGACTGTCCGAACGAGGTGCGCTGGAGGACGAGTCCGCCGATGCCGAAGAGGACGAGGGCGATGAGCAGCGGGTAACCGAAGCCCCAGACGGCACCCTGTCCCAGGTCGGCGAAGGCCGAGTCCTTCGGTACGAGGTAGGTGGTGCCGCCCTCGTCGGTGAGGGCGAGCAGCAGGCCGCGCGCGCCGAGCAGGGTGGCGAGGGTGACGATGAAGGGGGCCATCCCGGCGCGGGCGATGAGGAATCCGTTGAGCAGGCCGATCGCGGAGCAGACCACGAGCGGCACGAGCAGCGCGGGCAGGAATCCGTACTGCGAGGCCCAGGCGGCGAGTACGCCGCCGAGGGCGAAGACGGAGCCGACCGACAGGTCGATGCCGCCGGTGATGATGACCATGGTCATGCCGAGTGCGACCACGGCGAGGAAGGACGCCTGCACGGTGACGCCGCGGGCGTTGTCCAGGCTGTGGAACGTCGGGTAGATGAAGGAGGCGACGACGATCACCGTGATCAGCACGGCGAGGACGCCTTGGCGCTGGAGGATGTCGGCGACGCGCTGTCCGGTGGTGGGGCCGGTGGAACCGGCACCGTCGCCGGGGCGGGGCTCGGGTGCCTTGGCCGGAGCGGGAGTCTCGTGCGGGGCCGTGGTCCGGGCCACCGGGGCGGAGGAGGTTTTGTTCATCGGGACCGGCGCTCCCGGGCGACGTAGACGGCGGCGATGATGATCGCGGCCTGGGCGATCTGGGCGGTGGAGTCAGGCAGGTCGTGCTTGACGAGGGTGGCGCGCAGGAGCTGCATCAGCAGGGCTCCGGCGACGGTGCCGAGCACGCGGACGGAACCACCGGTGAGGGGGGTTCCGCCGACCACGACGGCGGTGATGGCGGAGAGCTCCATCAGGGTGCCGAGCGAGGACGGGTCACTGGCGGTGAGCCGCGCCGTGGCGAGCACGCCGGCCAGCGCGGCCAGCACACCGCAGAGCACGTAGACGCCGATGAGGACGCGCTTGACGGGAAGTCCGGCGAGGCCTGCGGCGGCGCGGTTGCCACCGACGGCGACGATCTGGCGGCCGAACGTGGTACGCCGGACCAGGAAGGCCACGGCGACGGCGAGGACGCCGGCGATGAGCACGACCAGCGGAACGCCGAGGAAGGAGTCGGTGCCGAGCGCCAGCATGTCGGGGTTGACGATCTGCTTGAGCTGGCCGTCCGCCATCACCAGGGCGAGACCGCGGCCGCCCACGAAGAGCGCGAGGGTGGCGACGATGGGCTGGAGCCCGACGAGGGAGACGAGCGATCCGTTGACCGCACCGACGACCGCACCGGCGAGCAGGGCGATACCGAGCGCCGGTACCAGTCCGTATCCGAGGTAGAGCGGGAGGAGCGCCGCCGCCACGGCCATGGTCGACCCGACGGACAGGTCGACGCCCTCGGTACCGATGACCAGGGCCATGCCCAGAGCGACGATGACGATGGGCGCGACCTGGACGAGCTGCGTGCGCAGGTTGTCGGTCGTCATGAAGTGGTCGGTGAAGAGGGCGTTGAAGAGCAGCAGCACGACCACGGCCGCGTAGACGCCGTACTCCTGGTACCACGCGGGGTCGCGCAGCCGGGCCAGCGGATTCGGCGCGGGCGGGGCGAGGGTTGCCTGGGTCATCGGGGTTCCTCCTGTGCGACCGGGGTCTTCTCCGGCGTGGCCGGCGCGTTCGGGGGCGACGCGTCCGGGGCGTGGTCGGCGAGCACTTCGAGCAGCCGGCTCTCGGCCACCTCGTCCCCGGCGAGTTCGCCCGCCACGGCTCCGCCGCGCAGGACGACGATGCGGTCGGCGCCCTCGATGAGCTCCTCGATGTCGGAGGAGATGAGCAGGACCGCCAGGCCCTCGCCGGCGAGTTCGTCGATGAGGCTCTGGACCTCCGCCTTGGCACCGACGTCGATGCCCCGGGTGGGTTCGTCGAGCAGCAGGACCTTGGGCTCCAGGCAGAGCCAGCGGGCGAGCAGTACCTTCTGCTGGTTGCCGCCGGAGAGTTCGCCGACCTTCTGTTCCGGGCTGGAGCACTTGATGCGCAGCCGCTTCATGAAGATCTCGACCACGCGGTCCTGCTTGGCGCGGGAGACGACGCCGGCCCGGGAGAGCCGGGGCATCGCGGCGAGCACGATGTTCTCGCGCACCGACAGACCGGGGACGATTCCCTCGGCCTTGCGGTCCTCGGGGAGGAGGCTGATCCCGGCCTTGATCGCTGCGGCCGGGGTGAGCCTGCCGAGGCTCTTGCCGTCGACGGTGATACGTCCGGCGTCGACGGGCAGCGCGCCGGAGAGGGCCTTCGCCGTCTCGCTGCGGCCGGAGCCGAGGAGACCGCCGAGCCCGAGCACCTCTCCGCCGTACAGGTCCAGGGAAATGTCGTGGAGATGGTGGCGGCTGGAGACGCCGGACGCGGTCAGGACCGGCGTACGGGTGGTGTCGTGGCCGCCTTCGGTGAAGTTGGTGAGGCCCGACCGCTTGACCTCGGCCATGTCCCGGCCGAGCATCATCGAGACGAGCTGCATCCGGCTCAGGTCGGCGAGGTCGCCGGTGTGGATGTGGCGGCCGTCGCGGAGCACGGTGACCCGGTCGCAGATCCGGTAGAGCTCGTCCATGCGGTGGCTCACGTAGAGGACTGCGATGCCGCGCTCGCGGAGGTCGGCGATGACCCGGAAGAGCGTCTCGACCTCGCGGGGCTCCAGCGAGGAGGTGGGTTCGTCCATGATGACGACCTGGGCGTTGACCGAGACGGCGCGGGCGAGCGCGACCATCTGCTGGGTGCCGATGCCGAGGGTGTTCAGGGGACGCCTGGGGTCCACGCGGACGCCGAAGCCGTCGAGCAGGCCGGTCGTCTCGCGGTGCATCCGCGCGAAGTCGATCAGCCCGAAGCGGTTCTTGGGCTCGCGGCCGAGGAAGATGTTCCGCGCCACGCTCATCAGCGGGACGAGGTTCACCTCCTGGTAGATGGTGGAGATACCGGCCTGCTGGGCCTCGAAGGGCCGCGCGAAGCGGACGGCTCCGCCATTCATCCGGAGTTCGCCGCCGTCGGGCCGGTAGACCCCTGTGAGCACCTTGATGAGGGTGGACTTGCCGGCACCGTTCTCACCGACCAGGGCGTGGGTCTCCCCCGCCCGCAGGGAGAACGACACGTCGTCCAGGGCGACGACGCCGGGGAACCGCTTGCTGACGCCGCGGGCTTCGAGGACCGAGCCGGCGTCCCGGGCGGGACCCGGGCCGGAGGTGACGGGCCCGGAGGGCTGGGTTACTGCTTCGGGTGGTGCCATGAATCCTGGCCTTCCAAGTTCCAAGGTGCCGAAAGGGCGGGTACGGGGGCGGAGGGTTGCCCACACCGGGGCGACGGGGGAAATCACGGCCGCCGTGGCACTTTTCGCGCCACGGCGGTCACGGGAGAAGCCCTTACCGTCCGGCGGGACGAGCGGTCAGTACGCGCCGCCGACCGAGGCCTTGGCGTTGGTCTCGTCGTACGCGCGGTCCGAGATGATGACGTTCTCGGGGATCTCCTCGCCGCCGTAGAGCTTCTGGGCGGTCTGGAAGGCGAGCGGGCCGAAGCGCGGGTTGGACTCGATCACGGCGTTGTACTCACCGTTGACGAGGGCCTGCACGGCGTTGCGGGTGCCGTCGACCGACACGATCTTGACGTCCTTGCCGGGCTTCTTGCCGGCGGCCTTGAGCGCGGTGACGGCGCCGAGGCCCATCTCGTCGTTCTCGGCGTAGACAGCGGTGATCCCGGGCTTCGACTGGATCAGCTGCTCCATGACCTGCTGACCCTTGTCACGGGCGAACTCGCCGGTCTGCTGTGCCACGATCTCCAGCCCCGGGGCCTTCGCCGCGAGCTGGTCCACGAATCCCTTGGTGCGGTCGGTGGTGACGTTGTTGCCGGAGGCGCCGAGGAGGATGGCGACCTTGCCCTTGCCGCCGGTCGCCTTGATCATCGCGTCGGCGGCACGCTTGCCCTGCTCCACGAAGTCCGAGCCGAGGAAGGCGACGTAATCCTTGCAGGCGGTGGCGTTGAGCTTGCGGTCGACGGTGAGGACCGGGACCTTCTTGGCCGCGGCGGCCTTCAGCGCCGGCTCCAGGCCGTCGGAGTTGAGCGGAGCGACGATGAGGAACTGCGCTCCCTGGGAGAGCATGTCCTGGATGTCGCTGATCTGCTTCGACAGCTGCGACTGGGCGTTGGTGGTGAGCAGCTTCTTCACGCCGATCTTGGCCGCCTCGTCCTTGATGGACTGGGTCTCGGCGATACGGAAGGGGTTGGCCTCCTTCTCCGACTGGGAGAAGCCGACGATCGCGTTCTTGAGGTCGAGCTTGGGTGCTCCGTAGGTCTGGAGCGAACAGCCGGGGCCCGAGCTGCTCTCCGGGGCCTTGGCCTCCTGCGCCGCCTGGCTGGGGTCTGCGGCGGCGGTGTCGTCGGTCTCCGACTTCGAGCAGCCGGCCGCGGTGAGCACGGCGGTGGCGGCGAGCACGCAGGCCGCGGCGAGGGTACGGGATCGGCGCTGGATCATCATGCGCGGGACGCTCCTTGGGCGGGGTGACGGCACGCGGAACCACGTGCGTCGGGCTGTTTCTGATGGCGCATCGGCTCATGGGCGGCTGATGCGGGTTGCCGGTCCGCGACTTCGTCCGTGGGTACGGACGGGGGTCGGGAGGGGCGGCGCGGCCTGTCGGCGGCTCGGTTTACAACGTTATATAGGCGGCTTCGGCGCGACGGCAAGAGCACGACGGATGCGTTTCCAAAATGTGTCGTGGGGCGACGGACGGCCCCTTTGCCCGGCTCGCGCACGCCCGCGCACCGCCGCCGCGTACGGGCGCGCGACAGCGCCGCTGTTGCCCCCGGGGGGCCAGACACCGGTGTCTCGTCGTTACGTTCACGACCGGCCGGGACGGCCCGCGCGGAGGCGTCCGTTCCGCCAGGAGGTGGCCCCGCCGGCGCCATGGGCGCGGGCCGGCGGGGCCACCGTCGGATCAGGACTGCTGAGCGGCGTACAGCGCGCTCACGTCAGCGGCGCCGAGCGCCTTGTCGAAGACCTCGACCTGGTCCACCGAGCCGTTCCAGAAGTCGGTCGGGTTGCCGCTCCACTTGGCGCGGCCCACGGAGAGCGGGCCGGTGCTCACGTCACCTGCGCCCCCGGCCGGGGCGGACGCCGCGAGCTTGCCGTCGAGGTAGATCGAGATGGTGTCGCCCTCGCGCACGCCCACCAGGTGGTACCACTTGCCCAGTTCGGGGGTGGTCACCGCGCGGGCGCGGTTGCCGCCCGGGAGGGAGAAGGCGAACGCGCCCTGTCCGTACTGGAGGTAGAACGGGTTCTCGGTGCGCCGGCCGTCCTGGCTGACGGCCGAGGCGTAGTTGCCGGGCAGCTTGTCCAGCGTGACCCACGCGGAGACCGAGTAGTCCTTGGTGGTGTCCACGACCGGACCCGCGGTCTGTGCGTACTGGCCGTCACCCGAGAACTTGAGGGCGGAACCCGTGACACCCCGCGTCCACGAGGCGCCACCGTTCAGGGTGAGCGGAGCGTGGTTCGGGCCGCTGTCGGCGGCGGTGGTACCGGTGTTCTCGTCCAGGTTCCAGGCGGCGCCGCCCTTCACCTCGTCGCGCTCACCGGCCGCGGCGCCGGCCGCGATGACCTTCTCGTTGATCGCGCGGACCGCTGCGGCGTCGACCTTGATCTCACGGCGGTCGTACGTCCAGAGGCCGTTCAGCTCGTTCTCCAGGTCGGTGACCTGGGTGTAGACGGAGCCGGAGAGCTCGGCGCCGGCCGCTTCGAGGTAGTACTTCTCGGTGTTCTCGACGTACTTGGCGGTGAGCGCGGCCTTGTCGTCGACTCCGCTGTAGATCACCGTCGGGGAGCCCGGCCACATGTGTCCGGGAGAACGCAGGGTGAAGCCACCGTGCTCGCCGTCCATCGCCGCCCGGGTGGCGTCCGGGAAGGCGGGGTCGTTGTTGCCGTAGTCGTGGTGGTCGATGATGTCTCCGGCGCCCGAGTCACCCTTGGAGTTGCAGCAGTTCACGCCACTGTGGGCGTTCACCACACGCGAGGGGTCGGCGGCCTCGACGGCCTCGGTGAGCTTGCCGGTCGCGGTGCGGTCCCACTCGCCCCAGCCCTCGTTGAAGACGATCCAGCCGCCGATGGACGGGTAGTTGTGCAGCTGCTTCATCTCCTCCTGCGCCTGGGAGACGAAGGCCTGCCGGCCCGCTTCGTTGGTGATGCCTGCGGAGACGAAGTCCTGCCAGACGAGGAGTCCGAGCTGGTCCGCGTGGTAGTACCAGCGGGGCGACTCGACCTTGATGTGCTTGCGCACGGCGTTGAAGCCGAGGTCCTTCTGCGACTTCAGGTCGAAGACGAGGGCGTCGTCGCTGGGCTGGGTGTAGAGACCGTCGGGGTAGAAGCCCTGGTCCAGCTGGGCGAGCGAGAAGAACGGCTTCCCGTTGAGGGTGAGCTTCTGGTAGCCGCCGACCTTCTCGACCTTCAGCGAGCGCATACCGAAGTAGCTGTCCACCTTGTCGGTGGTGCGGCCGTCGGTCAGCGTGACGTCGAGGTCGTAGAGGTACGGGTCGTCGGGCGACCAGAGGTGTTCCTTGGCCACGGGGAGGCTGAGCTCGCGGTTGGCGGGACCGGTGACGGTACCGACGACCTTGCCCTTCTTGTCCCGGGCGACGGCCTTGACGCGGGCTCCGGCCGAGGCCTTCTCCGCGTTGACGGTGACGGCGAGCCGGCTCTTGTCGATGTCCGGAGTGGTGGTCAGCGAATCGACCGAGGCGGACGCGACCGGCTCCATCCAGACGGTCTGCCAGATGCCGGACGTGGCGGTGTACTCGATGCCGCCCGGGTTGGAGGACTGCTTGCCCTTGGGCTGGTTGTCACCGGTGGTGTCGGTGACGGCGACCACGATCTCCTGCTGACCGGTCCCCTTGAGGGCGTCCGTGATGTCGGCGTCGAAAGCGGTGTAGCCGCCGGTGTGCTCGGCGACCTTCTTGCCGTTGACGAAGACGGTCGCGTTGTAGTCGACCGCGCCGAAGTTGAGCTTCAGCCGCTTGTCACTACCGGATTTGCCCACCTTCCAGTTCTTGGGCACCGTCACAAGCTTGCGGTAGAACATGTGGTCCTCGTGGCGCTCCAGACCGGAGAGCTGGGACTCCACCGCGAACGGCACGGTGATCTTCTCGCCGAGCTTCTTGCCGAACACCGGCTGCTCGCCCGCGGCGGCACCGGCGAACTCCCAGGTGCCGTTGAGGTTCTTCCACTGGTCGCGGACCTGCTGCGGCCGGGGGTACTCGGGCAGTGGGTTATTGCGGTCGAGCTTGTCGCCCCAGACCGTGGTGAGACGGTGGGCCGACAGGTTCTTGGCACTGCGGCTGATGTCGGGGACGGTCTCCCCGCCCACGGTGAGGCCACCCTCGGTGCCGTAGTCCACCTTGACCTTCTGGCCCTTCTGGATGGCCTCGGACAGGGTGACGATGAGCGAGTTGCCCTTGCCGGACGTCTTGACCACGGATTTGATCGGCATCGGCGTGGTGTCCGCCTCGATCACGAGGTGGTCCTTCACGGCGGCGAGGTTGCCGACCTTGTCGTCGAACGTGGCCTGGAGGCGCTTGCCGTCCTCGGCGACGGTCAGGGCGACCGGGTAGACCTCGTAGTCCGCGGGCGGGGTGAACGCCGACTCGGGGACGATCTGCTTGCCGAGCTCCGGGCTCGACCAGCGCAGGAACATGTTGGCGCCGCCGATGTCCTGGAACATCTCCAGCTTGAAGTCGTGCTGTTCACCCGCGACCAGGTGGACCGGCGCGCTCTTCTGCTCGACGTCCCAGTCGCCCACCCAGTGGTCGATGACCGGAACGCCGTCGATCAGCAGCCGGAACCCGTTGTCGCCGCTCGCGGCGAAGGTGTAGTCACCGGTCGCGGGAGCCTGGATCTGGCCGGTCCACCGCGCGGTGGTGTTCTCGGTCTGGCCGGTGGCCGACTGGAAAGTGCCCGTGAGATTGGAGAAGTTGATCTCCGGATCCAGGGCTGTGGCACCTAGCTTGGCGAAGTCCCGCGCCCCGGGGGCAGACATGGCGTAGTACTCGCCCTTGAGCCCGTGGACCAGAGTGGCCGGGTTCTCGGATACGAACGCCGGCGCCGTGGCACCGGACGACGAGTGGGCTGCGGGAGTCGCGGCAGCCGCCGGGACCAGGGTGATACCGAGGGGCATCGCCAGGGCCGCCGTGCAGGCAATCGTGGTCAAAGCCGCACGTCGGCGCGGTAGTTGTCGTCTCATGGCATCGTCCTCACGAAGGAGCTGAGTGCCTCGGACGAGCGAGGCACAGCACATGGTCGATCATTGAGCCACAGCCCCCAGCCTTGTCACAACGGTCGTGCACAGAAAATTTTCAACGATAGAAATTTGTGACCCGAGAGCGTAGCGTTCACCTCGCGGAAACGAAGTCAACGAAGCCGCAGGACCGGGGGCCTTGCGAGCGGACGACGGCGGGAAAGGTTCCACTCCCACCGTCTCGCCGATGCGGGAGACCCGCCGACTCGCCGCAGACACGGTCCGCAAGGACTGATTGAGCCAATCTTCCTCGCGATGGAGCCCGACGCGCCGGACGACGCGCGCGGCGCGGCGACGGGAAGGCGGGACCTTCCCCCGTGACGGCTCCCACGAACCCCCGTGACGCGCCGGGGCGTGACGCCCGCCGTACGGCCGGTCGGCACAGAGGCGCCACGGGGCCGCACGGACATCCGGCGCCCACTCCCGGACCCGCCAGGAAACCGGCACGGGCAGTCACCGGACGACGCCGGGCGCGCCCCCGGCCCAGACGCCCGCACCTATGTTTCGAAACTTTCGCTGCTCACGACTCCCCGTCGAGGCATCTCTTCTCGAATTCCGTCCGCCTCCCTCAGTGGTCCAGGGGGACCCTGCGCTTGAACTGCGGATAAGTCGAGCACCCATTCAACGGAGCGGTTAAAAGCTTTCGCTCTCACTACCGAAACCATTGACAGCCCGGGGAGCCCCGTCAACACTGTTCGCCGTCCCAGGACCCAGTGCGGGCCGGTCCGGTCCGCGCAGCCGAACTACGCCCGACAGCAAAAGACTTGGTCCTTCTCACTGCACTGCGCGAGTGCCGTCCGGCCCGGTCGGCGCCGCAGTCGCTTCCCCCACGGAGGAACACATGCGAGTCCCCACACTCACCTCACCGCGCGGCATGGCCACCGGTCTCGCGGCCGTCGTGACGGCGGCGACCACCGTCGCCGCCCTCATGACGGTCGCGCCGCCGTCGTACGCCGCCGGCTGCAACGGTTACGTCGGCCTCACCTTCGACGACGGCCCCTCGAACGACCACACCCCCGCCGTCCTCAACGCGCTCAAGCAGAACGGTCTGCGGGCGACCATGTTCAACGAAGGGCAGTTCGCGGCCTCCTACCCCGCACAGGTGAAGGCGGAGATCGACGCGGGCATGTGGGTCGGCAACCACAGCTACACCCACCCGCACCTGATCCAGCAGAGTCAGGCGCAGATGGACTCGGAGGTCTCCCGGACCCAGCAGGCCATCGCGGCGGCCGGCGGCGGGACTCCCAAGCTCTTCCGCCCTCCGTACGGCGAGACCAACTCGACACTGCAGGCGGTGGAGGCCAAGTACGGCTTGACACAGGTGATCTGGGACGTCGACTCGCAGGACTGGAACGGCGCCAGTACCGACGCGATCGTGCAGGCGGCCGGGCGGCTCACGAACGGCCAGATCATCCTCATGCACGAGTGGCCCGCCGCCACCCTCGACGCGATTCCGCGCATCGCCCAGGGCCTGGCGGCCCGGGGACTGTGCGCGGGCATGATCTCCCCGCAGACGGGGCGCGCGGTCGCACCCGACGGGAGCGGTACCGGCGGCGGTACCGGCGGCGGTTGCTCCGCGACCCTGGCGGCGGGCCAGCAGTGGGGCGATCGCTACAACCTCAACGTCTCGGTCACCGGCTCCAGCACCTGGACCGTCACGATGAACGTCCCGTCCCCCGAGAAGATCATCGCGACGTGGAACATCAACGCCGCGTACCCCAGCGCCCAGGTACTGACCGCCAAGCCCAACGGGAGCGGCAACACCTGGGGCGTGACGATCCAGACCAACGGCGCCACGACCTGGCCCACGGTCTCCTGCACCGCGGGCTGAGCCTCCGCGGACCGCGGGCTCCCGCCCGGTCGGGCGACGATGTCCGCGAGACGGGTACCTGACCGCCGTCCGGGCGGGAACGACGGAAGCGGGTACCGGACCGCCGTCCGGTACCCGCCTCGCCGTGACACCGGCCCGAGGGCCGGTGTCACTCCCGACTACCCGGCTTTCAGCCGGAGAAGTTGGTCACCGTGGACGGAACGGTGTCCGTCCCGAACGCCGGAGCGCCCGTGTCGTTGATGACGTGGTTGTAGCGCCCGGCCCCACCGAGCGAGACCGTCAGGATGCTGTGGAACCTCACGCCAGGCTTCACCGGGACCTGGAAGCCCCGGTCCACCTCGATGCCGGGCAGGGTGAAGGCGCAGTAACTGCCCACGCCCCAGGCCTCATGGGTGTTGACGGCGGGGTCCACCTTGTAACCGGCGTACCCCTTGCTGGTGCCGTCCATCCACTCGGCCTGGCTCGGCACGTCGTACGCCTTCTCGTTCTGGAAGAAGATCGTCCGTCCCCGCTCGCCGAACCACTCGACGTCGTACTTCTTGAAGTGCTCGACGAAGAGCCCGGTGGCCAGCACGTCGTCCCCGTGGACGAGCAGCCCGTTGTCGGCGGCGTTGACGTTCCAGCCGACGCCGGAACCATGGTCGGCCCGCCAGATCCAGGTGTGGTCGATGATCGTGTCGTCGCTGTAGATCTCGACGGCCGTGGTGGCCTTGCCCGCGAATTGGCCGCCCACCCGGACGAACACGTCCTGCATCGAGGACGGGTTGTTCGCGTGGTCCGTGTGCGTGCCCTGCTTGCCGAACTCCAGCAGGGTGGGCGAGTTGGTGGTGCCCGCGTCGATCAGGAAGCTCGCGAGCTTGACACCGTCGACGTCCGCGACCTTCATCGCGGTGACGCCGTTGTCCGGGACGAGAGTGGCGAGGCCGAGGCCCAGGACCACCGTGTCGGCACGGTTGACCTCGATGGTGCGGTCGAGGTGGTAGACGCCCGGGGTGAAGAGCAGGTGGAGGCCCTGCGCGAGCGCCTGGTTGATGGTGGCGGCGGAGACGCCCGGCTTGGCCACGAAGAACTGGTCGAGCCCGATCGAGGTGCCGGGGGTCGATCCGTTGGCCCAGCTCACGCCGCGCGCGTTGACCCGCTTGGAGGGCACGAAGACCTTGTAGGTGTTGCCGTCGAGGTAGAGGTAGGGCTTCTCACGGCTGACCGGAGTGGTGTCCAGGGTGGTGTACCGGGGCTCCGGGAAGGAGGTCGCCGGCGCGCCCTCGGTCCCCGAGAAGACCATGTTCCAGACGGAGTTGGTCCAGCCGCCGATGGTGCTGTCGCGGGTGTACCACTGCTGCTGCGAGTACGGGCCGACCGTGCCGTCGATCTTGGAGTCGGCGATGTACCCGCCGCTCGCCCAACCGTAGCCGGACGGCGCGAGGTTGAGGCCGCCCTTGACGTGCATCCGGCGGAACGGAGCGGCCTGCGCGACCGCCCAGCGGTTGGTGCCGTCGTACGGGGCGATGGAAAGGTTCTCCGTGGAGCGCCAGAAGTTCTGCGTCGCGTTGCCGTTGAACCAGCCGGCGTCGACGCTGACACCCTTGACGGTCACGTCGTCCGGATTCTTCCCGAGGCCGTGGACCGAGGTGTAGAAGCCGGTGTTGACGTTGACGTCGTAGCTGCCGGGCTTGAAGACCAGTGCGTAGCGGCCCTCGCCGAACTGCGCGGACTCCTGCTGCGCGTAGATCGCGTCGATCTGCTGCTGGACGGTGGCGGCCGGCATGGAGGGGTCGAAGACCTTGACGTTGGGGCCGAGGTCACCGCCGCCCTGGACGGGCGGCGTGGAGCCGTCCTTCGTGTGGACGGCAGCTTCCCAGAGGGAGTAGCCGTATCCGGTGCCCCGGGCGGTGCCCGCGATGCGGAGGTAGCGACCCGAACCCTGGACCTGGTAGGAGGAGTTGCCGCCGGTGGCGCCGGTGACCTTCTTCAGCTCGGTGAAGGTGGTGCCGTCGGTGGACGCCTGGATGGCGAAGTCCTTGCCGTAGGCCGCCTCCCAGGAGAGGTCCACCTGGCAGATGTCCTTGACCGCGCCGAGGTCGACCTGGATCCACTGGGGGTCGGTGGCCTGACTCGCCCAGCGGGTGGCGCCGTTGCCGTCGAAGGCGGCGGAGGCCGGAGTGCCGGCGTTCTCCACGGAGGACGCGGTGGCCGTACGGTTCAGCGCCGCGTTGGCCGTACCGCACTGGCCCGAGCCCGTGCCCGGGTCCACGGTCCCCGACGCGGAGCCGTACACCTGGAACTCCCAGAGGGAGTAGCCGTACGTGGTGGCCCGTACGGTCCCCTGCACCCGTACGTAGCGGCCGGTCCCGCTGACGTCGAGGGTGTCGATGCCGCCGTCCCCGTCGGTCACCGTGCGCAGGTCGGTCCAGTTGGAGCCGTCCCCGGAGACCTGGATGCGGTACCCCTTGGCGTACGCGGCCTCCCAGTTCAGCACCACCTTGCTGACGGTGGACGACGTGCCGAGGTCCACCTGGAGCCACTGGTTGTCCGATGCGGCGCTGGACCAGCGGGTGCCGGTGTCACCGTCGACCGCCTTCGCGGCCGTGGTGCCGCCGTTCTCCTCCGAGGACGCCGTCACGGTACGGCCCTGCGACAGCAGGACCGGCGCGTCCGCGCCGAACGCCGGAGCTCCCAGGACGGGGATGGCGAGGATACCTGCCACCATTGCCGCCGCGGCTCGGCCTGGTCTGAATCTCATATGTCGCTGCTCCTTCTCGGAACGCATACCGCAGCCCGCCGACCGGCGGACCACCCTGTGGGAGAGCGCTCTCTCACCCAGCCGCACACCCCGCCCGTGAGAGTGCGTGAGGGTCCATCAGAACTGATGCAGAGAGGAGAACTCGGAGAGAGCGCTCTCCCGGCGCATACCGTAGGAGGAGGCCCCTGGACCGTCAATAGATGCAGCAGAGATAGGCCGACGGCTTCGGTGAGTGCGGGCGGGCGGTCCGGGACGGACCCTGTCCCACCTGCCCAAAGACCCGTTGCGGCCGGAGAGTTGCCACTGCGGCGGCGTGCGGGAATTGGAGGCGCCACCGTGCCGGGAGCCCCCCTTCCGTTCATCCTCGCAAGGTTTCGGGGTCCTCGGCGACGCGGGACCGGCTCCCTGCCGCCGGCCTCGCCGACAGACCGCGGGGCCGGGTGAGAGCCGTCTACCCTCGGAGGGTGATCGAGATTCCGGACGCCTTCGCCCGTGCCACCGTCGGACGGGAGGGTGCACGCGGCAGAACATGGCTGGAAGGACTTCCCGGACTCGTCGGCCAACTGTTCGACCGGTGGAACTGCGTCCCGGACGGACGGATCACGCACGGCGGTGTCGGAGTCGTCGTCCCGGTCCGGCGGCCGGAGGGAACGGCCGTGATCAAGGTGTCCTTCCCCCACCCTGGCAACGTCCACGAGCCCGACGGCCTCGCGGCATGGGGCGGGCGGGGTGCCGTACTGCTGCACGAACGGGACGACGAGCGGTTCGCCATGCTCCTCGAACGGGTGGGGACGTCCACACTGGCGGAGTCGGAGGACGGCGACACGGTCACCGCCGTCGCCGGAGCCCTCAGCCGCAGGCTCGCCGTCCCCGCTCCGGCCGGGCTGCCCCGGCTGCGGGAGCGGGCGGACGGCTGGGAGGAGGAACTGCGCATCGACGCCGGACGCATGCCGGACGCGGTGCCGGGCCGGGCGATCGACCATGCGCGGGCGACCGTCCGGGAGTTCGGCCGAACGCAGCCGGAGCTGGTCGTGCACGGCGACCTCCACGGCAGGAACATCCTTCGCGCCGACCGCGAACCGTGGCTGGCCGTCGACCCCAAGGGCTGCGCAGGCGACCCCGCGTACGACGCCGGGACCCTCCTGAAGTCGCGCGCGTTCTCCCTCATGGAGTCGGACGACCTGCGCCGGGCGGTGGAACGCACGCTCGACATCTACGCGGAGGCGTCCGCACTCGATCGCGAGCGCGTCCGCCGCTGGGCCCAGTGGCACGCAGTCACCGCCACCTACCACGGAATCCGTCACGGTTACCGCGTCGCCCGCGGCGGGCCGGACCGCGACCGCGTCACCGCATTCGCCGCACATCTGTCGCTGCTGCTCACCCCGCCCCGGTGAGCACGGGTGTCGTCCCCTACACGGACCGGGGCGCAGACGCGGGGGGGGGCGGGGGGGGGGCCCCCCCCGCGGGGGCCCCCCCCCCCGGGGGGGGGGGGGGTAAACGGGGCCGCCGGGCAGTTGGGCGGGCGGATAGTGAACCCCGAGCCACCCCGCCGACC
>NZ_JBIAJC010000012.1:209722-291998 GCF_042871745.1 Streptomyces sp. NPDC005576
TACACCCCACCCCCCCCAAACGGGTCGCGGCGGCACCCCCCCCCCGGGTGAGCCGGGTTGTCGCCCCCACCCCGGCCGGGGGCGCCGCGGGGGGGGCCCCGGGTGACGTCACGTCACGGGGGCCGCCCGCAGACCGGTAGTGGGTCGAGAATCCGGGTCCCGTCAGGAATGTCGAGCCGGATTCGTCACCAGCGGTACCAGCGTCCCTTCCGGCCGCTGGAAGCCGGGCGGATGAAGAAGCCCAGCAGCCACACCACCAGCACGATCACGGCGATCCACCACAGTATCTTCAGCGCGAATCCGGCACCGAAGAGAACGAGAGCGAGAAGCAGGACGAGAAGAAGTGGGACCATGATTATCAACCTCCGACCCCTCATGTGCCCACACTTCGGGAGGGCACACCTCCCTCATCCGGACACATCTCACGCTTGACGCCCACGCGCACACCAAAACCCGCTGTGAGCAGGCACGATGCCCGTCCGCAGCCGAGCACACCCCACCCCCGAGAGCTGCCACCCGCCCCACACATTTCCGCATACTCTCCGCAAACGATCAACGAACACCGTCCTTGAACGGCTTGCTACGGGGTACGTGCAAAGCGACCACGGAATTCTCTTGACGGGGTAATCCATATGCGCCACCACATTCAGGTGAAAGACACGACTCCTCACGACGCACAGCTCGAATTCGTCTGTCGGCCGGAGCGAGCCGCCGAGGCCCGGGAGGCGATTACCGCTTTCCTCGAACGGCTCGATCCCAAGCCCCGCGCCGAAACGGTGCAGAACCTGCTTCTGCTCGTGTCGGAGCTGGTGACCAACGCCATCCGGCACGCCGGCGGGGTCTCCGCGCTCCGGTTCGCCGCTGATCGGTGTGCCCTGCAGATCAAGGTCTCCGATCAGAGTTCCGCCCATCCGCAGGACCGCACCCCCGACCTCACGGGCCGCACCGGCGGCTTCGGCTGGCCCATGATCCGGCGCCTCGCCCACGACGTGCAGGTACGGAGCCGGGAGGGTGGCGGCAAGATCGTCGTGGCGACGGTCGGTCGCTGAGGCACCACGGAAGCGCGTGACTCCGGGGCCGGGGGGCTCCGGAGCCGGCGCCTCGTGAGCGGCGGAACGAGCGCGTGGGGGTTCTGCGCGCACTGCCCGAGGAGGCCGCGCCGTCACCGCGGCGCCGACGACGATGCGTTCCTCGTCGTCGGCGCCCGAGGTCGTACTGCGGCCATGAACCGTCCGCCGAACGACGGCGGGGCGACCACCCACCCCTGCGTCGCCGTCACCCATGTCCCTGCGGGTACGAGGAGTCGAGCCGTGTCCGACCCCCTGATGGCCTTCCTCCGCGCCCGTCTCGCCGAGCGTGAGGCGGAGAGCCTCGCAGCGAGCGGTGGGGGTCTGGACCTGTCGTGGCAGGCTCTGGGTACGGGCGTGTACTCCGCAGCGGCCTCACTGGTGGACGACGCCCCGCCCCTCGCCACGACCGGCCCCGAAGCCGGCGGTTCGGACGAGGACACCGCACGCGCCGAGCACATCGCACGGCACACACCGAAGCTGCCGCAGCTGTACATCGGGGGCTGATCCGCGCGCCGGCCGCCCCTGCGAGGTTCGGGTGCGGCCGTAGTGGCATCCAGGGCCGTGACAGCTCTCTGCGGTCGAAGTCAGCCTCAACGAGGCTCTGTTGGCTGCATTCGGCGGGGGCTGCGAGTGACGTGGCCCGCCTGAGCCGCCACACTGGGGCCATGGGCAAATCAGGGCGGCAAGTGCATATGACCACTACGGACTCGCCGTTGACGGGGCGCGAGATAGAGGTGAGCTGGATGATCTGGGGGGATGAGGCCCAGAGTCTCGGTGAGGCGTACTCCCACCTTGAGTCAACGGCCCGCAGTCATGGGGCTGATGCAGTCATCGGGGTGCGTTTCGTCACCGTATCGAACACGCACACCAGCGTCGGTTTCCTGTCTGGCGAGTCGATCGAGACTCGGACGGTCTACCAGGGGTACGGCACCGCCATTCGTTACTCCTGACCAGCCAAGCGCAGCGAGTGGGCGTCCGGCGATGGATGGTGGGGGGGGCGGTGTGCCCAAGGTGTCACCCGCTGATGCGGTTCTGACTACCCTGCAATGGTCGGGGATGGGCTGCGCGACGCGACCTTTGGCCTCCTGCTGTCAGTACTTCATGGCAGGCTGCTCACCCCCGGTGGCGCCCGTCACGAAGCCAATGTCGTCACCAGGGGCCCCGCCACTCTTACGACACAAGGAACCTGCCTCATGACTCTGAACTGGCGCACCGTCACCACCCTCGAACTGACTGACAAGCTCATCGCCGACCCGAACGCCGGGCACAACAAGCTCGACCGGCTCCAGAACGTTCGGGTCGCCATTGAGGGTGGCTTCCTCCATGTCGACCCGCGGCAACCGGGTCAGCACGCAGCTGGCGGGTACGACGTGTTCCTCGTCCCGGGCGCGGCGGTGCGGTCTGTCGTCTACCGGCAGGAGCAGCAGGCCGAGCCGGAGCAGATCGAGGTCCAGGTCTACTGATCAGCAGTCGGTCTGCGCTGAACACCCGCGCCGGGATGCGGGCGCGGGTGTTCGTGCGTGTTGGCGAGGTCCCGGCGTCATCCTCCGGTCTTCGGAAGCGCTGAGGTCAGCGGCCGGTGACGCCCCATCCGAGGTCGTCGTATCCCCAGCCGGGGTCGGTTCCCCAGCCGACGTCGCGGGTGGTGCTGTGCGGGGTCAGGTGGCCGGCTCGGGGTCGTCCCAGACGATGACGGTGGCGCCCTGGTGCCCGTGGATGGCTTCGGCGTCCTCGATGCAGTCCCAGTTGACGGTGGACGCCCGTTCGCGCCTCCACCGGACGGTGACGGTGCCGTCGGGCCACTGGACACCGTCGGCAACCCGGCCAGTCCCGGACGCTCCCGTGACGTCGTCGTTGCGCTGGAGATGGAAACGGCGGGGCAGGGTCATGTCGTGATCTCCTTCGTGGCCTTCCGGGCGGCCTTGCGTTCCGATTGGTACGCCCGCTCCCCTGCCCAGCACACGTCGCACGGTTCGTCGCCCCGGTACCGATGTGCTGCGAATCCGGCGTGGTCTCCGTGCCGACGGGGCTTCCCGTCAAGGAGCCCGGCGTGGCAGGCGAGGAGGACGGCGTGGGCCTGAGTGTTGGCGCCGGGCTTCGTGATCGCGCTCGCGGCGTAGTTCTTCACCGTGTTGTAGGCGAGGTGGAGTTCGTCGGCGACCCCCTGGTAGGTGCCACCTTGGGCGATGAGGCCGAGGATCTGAACCTCGCGGGGCACGAGCGGCATCCCGCGGCGGGCAGGTCTCACAGGTATCTCCCGGTGGGCACGGTCCGGATACGTCGTCGCCGCCGGTCGTGGTCGATGGGCAGGGTGCGCCGGCCTGCGGGCCGCCCATAGTCGGTATGCGCCGCATCCGCTTCACGGGCCGGGTGGTAGCCACACGTTCGCCAGCCTTGTCCTGCCAGAGGGTGAGACCATCACGCAACTGGCCGCATGGCTGGGGCACTCGGACCCGGCGTTCACGCTTGGGACCCACGTACACTTCATGCCGAAGTCGGGAAACCGCGGCCGGGCCGCGCTCGGGCGGTTTCTGACCGCCGGCGCGGAACCGACTCCCGAGCTCGATGTGGCCGTCCAGGGCCGCGACTCCTAGTGGATCTCCCCAGATTCTCCCCAGCGGGGTGCACGGGCGCGAAAATGGCGGCTGCGAGTAGACCTCTCGCAGCCGCCACAGTCGTGCGTCAGAACCCTGTTTTGGCAGCTACGGCGTGGTGATGGCCGGCCGCGGCGCGGTCGGCATGCCGCTGCCGATGGCGAAGCTCGGGTGCGGCGGCTGGTTGTATGCGGTGTTCTGCCAGGCGAGAGCAGTGCGGTACTGGGTGTCGTGGAGCAGCGTGGTGATCTTGGTGGTGGTCTCGTACGGCGTGGAGTAGATCCGCAGGGCCGTGTTGTTCGTCGTCGGCCAGACGACCTCCTCGCGCCAGTCGCCGAAGAGGTCTCCGGAGATCGCCGGGGTGGCCTTCGTACCGTTGTTGGCGTGCACGGAGGCGCCGGTGAGCAGTCGGGTGTCGGACGAGGTGCCGTACTTGTCGATGTGGGTGGAGTCGAGCAGTTCGCGTGTGGTGTCGCCGTCCCACCAGGTCAGGAAGTTGGTACTGGACGGCTTGCGGGTGGCCACCACGGCGCCGGAGGGACTGCGTACGCCGTCCGCGGCCGAGGACCACGACTCGGCGCCGGGGCTGCCGGACCAGATGTCGTCCGAGACGCCCCGTCCGTTGTCGCCGTTGGCCGGGGTCGACCAGAGGATCTGTCCGGTGCGCGCGTCGGCCATCCAGGAGGAGGGTTTGGAGCTGTCCTCGTCCACCTTGAACTCCTCCAGTCCTGCCCGGGAGGGGTCGAGGTCGCCGACGTGCTGGGCGTCGCCGTGGCCGTTCCTGGTGGTCCACAGGGAAGCGCCGTTGTCGTCGAGGGCCATGGAGCCGTACACGATCTCGTCCTTGCCGTCCGCGTCGACGTCGGCCACGGACAGCTGGTGGTTGCCCTGGCCGTCGTACCCCCGGCCGGTGTTGGTGGAACTGTTGGTGTCGAAGGTCCACCGCCGGGTGAACGCGCCGCCGCGCCAGTCCCAGGCGGCGACGACGGTACGCGTGTAGTAGCCGCGCGCCATGATGAGGGAGGGCCTGGAGCCGTCGAGGTAGGCGGTTCCGGCGAGGAAGCGGTCGACCCGGTTGCCGTACGAGTCGCCCCACGAGGAGACGGTGCCGCGGGCGGGGACGTAGTCGGTGGAGCCCATGGCCGCGCCGGTACGGCCGTTGAACATGGTCAGGTACTCGGGTCCGGTGAGGACGTAGCCCGAGGAGTTGCGGTAGTCGGCGGAGGCGCTGCCGAGGGTGGTTCCCCTGCCGTCGACGGTGCCGTCCGAGGTCTTCATGGCGACCTCGGCCTCCCCGTCGCCGTCGTAGTCGTACACCTGGAACTGCGTGTAGTGCGCGCCCGAGCGGATGTTGCGGCCCAGGTCGACGCGCCACAGCCGGGTGCCGTCGAGTTTGATGCCGTCGACCACGGTGTTGCCGGTGTAGCCGGACTGCGAGTTGTCCTTGGCGTTGGTGGGCTGCCACTTGAGGACGAAGTCGAGGGCTCCGTCGCCGTCCAGGTCGCCCACGGAGACGTCGTTGGCCTCGTAGGTGTAGGCGACGCCGTCCGGGGTGGTGCCGCCGGCGGGCGGGCTGATGGGCACGTCCTTGTATCCGGTGCGGAACTGGATGGCGTGGACGGAGTCCGCCTGCTCGACCCCGCCGACCACGGCGCGGACGGTGTAGTCCGCGGTGGCGGGCGCACCGGCGTGGAAGTAGTTGGTCGAGCCGGTGAGGGGCGAGGCGTTGAGTTTGGTACCAGCCCGGTAGACGTTGAACGCGACGGCGTCGGGGTCGGTGCCGAGCCACCGCCAGCTGACGAGGTTGCCGCTGTCGGTGTGGACGCTGACGACGCCCCGGTCCAGCGCCTCGGCCTGCCGCAGGGTCGCGGCGTGCGAGGTCTGTCCCGCGGCGACGAGGCCGGCGGCGGCGAGGAGGCCCGCGGTCAGCGAGCTGATCAGCGCGCGGGTCCTGGCGGGCCGACGGCGCCTGCCTCGTGGGTGGGGGGTGCGGGCAAAAGCGGATGTGGGGTTCACGGTACGCACTTTCGGCCGGGGGCGGGTGACGGGTTGCATACGTCAGTCGCCCCCGGCCGCACAAAGGTTGCCGCCCCCCGCGGCCCTCACCGCACGACCCGCGGGTGCCTTCCGCCCGTACCGCTCAGCCGCCGTCGGGCGTCGCCCTCGGCAGGGCTTTCTCGCTGCTCCGCCGGCCCGCGCCCACGCGCGCTCCGATGCCGGCCGCGCTCGCGGCCGAGTGGAGGGAGCGGAGGGCGACGAGGAGGAAGCCGATGTCGTCGAGGTAGACGGGGTCGGGGATGAGGTCGACCGGCGAGATCGTGTAGACCAGCGCGGCCCAGAAGAGGGCCTTGGACCGGAGCGGAATTCCGGCCTGGTCGAGGAGTTTGCGCGCACGCACGACGCGTACGAGCAGGACGGCGGCGACACCCATGGTGAGCAGCGCGGCAACGGCGCCGATGACGAGCCAAGCGGTGAGGTCCATGGCTCCTCGTGTACCCGCTCCCGGGCCGCACACGGCACCCGGAACGCACCCGTTCCTCAGGCGCGCTGGCCCGCCCTGCGGCGGTCGCGGCGCTTGAACGCGCGGCGTTCGTCCTCCGCCAGGCCGCCCCACACCCCCGCGTCCTGGTTGTTGTCGAGGGCCCATCGCAGGCACTGCTCGCGTACGGGACAGGTGTGGCAGACGGCCTTGGCTTCCTCGGTCTGTACGAGGGCGGGCCCGGTGCTCCCGATCGGGAAGAAGAGGTCCGGGTCCTGCTCGCGGCAGACCGCTCGTGTGCGCCAGTTCTCCATGGTTCCCACTTCCGGTGGCCGGTTGGGTTTCTTCGGCTCGGTGATTTCGTCCTGGTGTTTTCGTCTTGGGTGTCGGGTGACCGACAGTCGGGAACCGAAACCACCTACCAGTGAAAAGTTGCCTCCGGCGGGCGGTGCAGGGCGAGCAGTGCCTGGTCGTCCAGCGGCCGGTCGCCGGTGTGGCGCCGGACGTCGCGGATGAGCGCGTCGAGGATCTGTCCGGGGGCGACCGGGTCGCCCAGGGCGATGCGGCGCCTGGCGAGGACGGGCAGTCGCAGGGTGGCGTCGTAGAAGGTGCCGGTGTTGTCCCGGGATTCGCTGACGCCGTCGGTGTAGAGGATGAGGGTGGCGCCGGGCGGGAAGTCGAAGGTGTCGATGGGCGCGGGCCAGTCCTGCAGCGCGCCGATGCCCAGGGGTGGTGCTTCCTCGGAGGGTTCGAGCAGCGTGGCGGTGCCCTGTGCGTCGAGCAGTACCGGCGGCGGGTGTCCCCGGTTGACGAGGCGTACGGACGAGAGGTCGGCGGCGAATTCGGCGAGCAGGCCCGTCGTGAACCCTTCCGCCCGCTCCAGTCCGCCGCGACGATCGCCCTCCCGGGTGAGGGCCCGTTCCATGGCGCGGGCCAGGTCGGCGAGGTCCCCGGCCTCGTCAGCGGCGTACCGGAAGGCGCCGAGGTCGGAGCAGACGGCGCTGACGGCGCCGAGGCCCTTGCCCCGTACGTCGCCGATCAGGGCGCGGATGCCGTGCGGGGTGTCCTGGACGACGTAGAGGTCGCCTCCGATGAGCGCCTCGTCCTCTGCGGGGACGTAGCGTGCTGCGACCTGCAGGGCCCCGATCCGTGCGGGCGGGTCGGGCAGGACGGCGCGCTGGGCCACGGCCGCCACCTGCTTGGCGCGCACGGTGTGGGCGTACTGGCGGTCCAGTCTCCGGTTGATGAAGAGCGCCAGGACGGTCACGGCCAGCAGCGTGAGCAGGTTGGCCGTCCCGCGGCCCCACGCGAAGGTGCCGTCGACCTGGGTGAGGATCGCGTGCACGCCCATCGAGACGAGCCCGGTCAGGATGATGCCGCGGGGTCGCAGGAGCGGCCCCGCGAAGACGGGTGCGGCGATGAGCAGCGGCGCGGAGGTCACCACGTGCGGGGTCAGCAGGTCGACGACGACGGCCAGCACGATGACGACGGCGGGGATCCACTGCACACTCCTCGACTGCACCACTCCCCCACGCTGCACGCACCGCTTCCGGTCCGCATCCCGGCGGGACGCGATCGGGCGGTGCGGCACGACTCCGCGGGAACGGGCCTGTTCGGCGCTCTGTGTAGGGCAATGGCCAATACGAAGAGCGTTCGTTCGCCGATTTCAGATGAATTGCCCGGGTAAGCGGACGTTAAATCTTTCACCGCCTTGGCTCGGTGTCGATCCGGCCCGATAGGGTGAGCGATCCGGTGCACCGACCACGGGGACGATCTCGACGTCACGTGTCCGGTGACATCGTGTACGAGACCCGAGCGCCTTCAGGGGGAAGGCGCCGCGTGGCCCCGACGGAGGATTCGGACAACCGTGGACGCGCAAGGCCGTGGGCGGGCGGACGACATCGACCCCGCAGACCAATGGGTGCTCAACCCGAGCACCGGCGAATACGAATTGCGATTGACTCCTTCCGCAGCGCGACCGGGGAGAACGGGCGTCCCGAGCCCGCGGGGGCCCGTCCGGGGAGAGGGCGACGCAGGACACGCACCGGCCCGTTCCGGCCAGGACACCAGTGCGCCCGGCCGTCCGAAGTCGCCCGGCGGCCTTCCTGCACCCCGCAAACGCCGGGGAGTTCCGGCCGAGCCACCAGGTCGCCGGGGGGCGCGGAACAAGCGGAAGCCGAGGACCAAGCGCGTTCTGCTCTGGACGGGCGGCTCGATGGCGTTCGTCCTGGTGGCCGTCTCGGCCGCCGGTTACGCCTACCTCAAACACCTCGAGGGAAACGTCACGACCACGGACGTGGGCGACGCCGGTGCCGCGGGCTTCAGCAAGGACAAAGCCTTCAACATACTGATCATCGGCACCGACAAGCGGACCGGCGCGGGGAACGAGGGGTACGGCGACGCGGGCAGTGTCGGCCACGCCGACACCAACATCCTGCTGCACGTCTCGGAGGACCGGACGAACGCGACGGCGCTGAGCATCCCGCGCGACCTGATCGTGGACGTGCCCGACTGTCCGACCAAGCAGGAGGACGGCACCGAGAAGATCGTGCCGGGGACCCAGCACGTCCGCTTCAACACCAGCCTCGGCCAGGACGGGCGCGATCCGGGCTGCACCATGCGGACGGTCAAGGCGACCACCGGCATCTCGGTGGACCACTTCATGATGGCGGACTTCAACGCCGTGAAGACGCTGACGACCGCCGTCGAGGGGGTCGACGTGTGCCTCGCCAAGGACGTCGACGACCCCGACTCGCACCTGAAGCTCGGCAAGGGCAAGCACACCATCGAGGGCGAGCAGGCGCTCGCCTTCCTCCGTACCCGGCACAGCTTCGGCAACAAGGGCGACCTCGACCGCATCGCGGTCCAGCAGCAGTTCCTGGGCTCGCTGATGCGCAAGATGTCCTCCAGCGACACGCTCACCAGCCCCACCAAGCTGGTGAGGCTCGCGGAGGCGGCCACCAACGCCCTGACCGTGGACACCGGCATCGGCAAGCCGGGCTCGCTCAAGGACATGGCGCTGGAGCTGAAGAAAGTCCCGCCGAAGAACATCTCCTTCACCACGGTGCCGGTCCTGGACAACCCGGAAGAGCATCCTCCGGTGACGGTGGTCGTCAACGAGAGCCTCGCGCCCCCGGTCTTCCGGGCCGTCGCGGACGACGTCTCCCTCACCGCGGTGAAGCAGGAGAAGAAGAAGGAGGCCGCCTCGGTCGCCGCCCGCCTCAAGGGCACCCGGTCCGCCGCCGGCGACGTGCGGGTGCGGGTGCTCAACGGCGGCGCCGAGGGGGGCTCCGCGCAGGAGACCGTCGACTGGCTGCAGAACGACGTGGGGGTGACGAAGTCCGAGAACGGCTCCAACGCGCCTGACGTGCTGGCGAAGACGACGCTGGAGTACGCCCCCGACCAGGCCGACCAGGCCCGCCGGCTCGCCGCGCTGATGGGCCTGTCCGGATCTGCGATGAAGCCGGGCGGGAGCGTCATCAACGACCAGGGGCTGCCCGCCATGACCCTGACTCTCGGCAAGGACTTCAAGGGCGCGGGCGTCTCGCTCACCGCTCCGGCGAAGGCACCGGAAGTGAACAAGTCCACGGCCGACCAGGCGAAGTGCGCGCAGTAGCCGCCTGACGGCCCGGCCCGGCCCGGCCCGGCCCGCAGGCGGAACGGGCCGGGTCCGCCGCGGTCACGCGGGTCGGGCAGATCGGGCGGGTCAGCCGTCAGCCGTCACGCGGGTTCGGTACGGCACTCCGGGTGACCCCAGCCGGCCGGGTTCTTCGCGATCATCTCCTGGGCCGCGTAGGGCTTCCCGCAACGGCACCGCCCGGCGAACTTCGCCCGGATCGTTGCGCCTGCGCGGGCTCCGCCGGAGGAGGCCTTCGCCGTCTTCCCCGGGGCGCTCTTGACCGCCCGGGAAGGGGCGGGTTCGGGCAGGGCGGCCGTCCCGTGGGCGGTGCCGGCGGGCAGCTGCGTCACGGCCGCCTCGCTCGCGGCCTGGTCGGCCAGCGCGTTCAGCGGGTCGCCGCCGACCTGGTGGGCGGGGACGTACTGGAAGCGCACCGAGCGGCCGGAGAGCAGCTCGTCGATGCGGACGACCAGCTCCTGGTTGGCGACCGGCTTGCCGCCCGAGGTCTTCCAGCCGTTGCGCTTCCAGCCGGGCAGCCACTTGGTCACGGCGTTCATCGCGTACTGCGAGTCCATGCGCACCTCGACCGGCACGGCGGGGTCGGTCGACTCCAGCAGCGAGCGCAGCGCGGTCAGCTCGGCGACGTTGTTGGTGGCGGTGCCCAGCGGTCCCGCCTCCCAGCGCTGCGGGCGCCCGGCTGCGTCCGCGACCACCCACGCCCAGGCGGCAGGCCCGGGGTTGCCCTTCGACGCCCCGTCACACGCGGCGATGATGCTCTCGTCCATACCCCGATCATGCCAGCCCAGGGGAACCGCCCGGTCCGCCGTACCCCGATCCGGGCCCTCGCCCCCGTCGGGACGACGGCGGCAGCCGTCAGGGCACGATCGAGTCGACGTACCCGCCGTCCACCCGCACCGCCGCCCCGGTGGTGGCGGAGGCCTGGGCGGAGCTGAGGTAGACCACCAGATTGGCGATCTCCTCGGGTTCGATGAGGCGCTGGAGCAGTGACTGCGGCCGGTGCAGGCGCATGAACGCGCGCTGCGCCTCGTCCCAGGGCAGGTTCTCGTCCACCAGTTCGTACACGAACGTCTCGACGCCTCCGGTGTGGGTGGGGCCCGCGATGACCGAGTTGACCGTCACACCGGTGCCGGCCGCCTCCTTGGCGAAGCCCCGGGAGACTGCGAGCAGCGCGGTCTTGGACATCCCGTAATGGATCATCTCGGCAGGGATCACGACCGCCGAGTCGCTCGCGATGTTCTGCACCCTCCCCCAGCCCCGGTGCTTCATCCCGGGCAGGTAGCGGCGGATCAGCCGGACCGCGCTGAGGACGTTCGTGTCGAAGTAGGTCCGCCACTCCTGGTCGGTGATCTCCAGCGGCGGGCGCGCCCCGAAGATGCCCAGGTTGTTGACGAGGACGTCGGCCTCGGGAACGGCCCGCCGGAGCCGCTCGGCACCCTCCTCGGTGACGAGGTCACAGGCGACGCTCTCCACGTCCGCGTCCGGGACCCGGTCACGCAGGGTCCGTCCGGCCGATTCCAGCCGGTCCGCGTCGCGTCCGGTCAGCACCACCGAGGCGCCCGCGGCGGCGAGGCCGGACGCGATGGCGAGGCCGATTCCCTGCGACGATCCGGTGACGACCGCCTTCCTGCCGGTCAGGTCGATACGCACCTCGTGGGTCCTTCCGCCGATTCCCGGGTGCCGGAGCGGCACGCGTGTCCACCGTCGCACCGCGCCGGGCGGACCGCTTCCGGAGCGGGCGCACACTGTCCTGGGGCCGGCCCGCCGCGCACGCGACGGCAACCGGACCCGGCACGACGATGAACCCCTTGACCTCAACAATGCTTGAGGTCCTATTTTCCTGTCCTACGGGCCCTCGCGGGCCGTCCGTCGGTCGGAAGAAACCCGGAGCTCCTGCATGGACATGGAATTCACCGCCTGGTCCTCGCTGCACAGCGTGATGAACGCCCAGCGCGACCGCCGGCCCTTCTCCGGTGCGACCCTGCGCCGCATCCTCGATTTCGCCCGCCCGCACCGCCGCCGACTGGTGCGGTTCCTGGTCGTCAGTGTGGTGGGAGCCCTGCTCGCGGTGGCCACGCCGGTCCTGGCGGGCAAGGTGGTCGACGCGATCGTCAAGGGTGGCGCGAACGGCACCGTCGTCCGTCTCGCCGTGCTCATCGCGCTCATCGCGGTGGCCGAGGCGGGCATCGGCCTGCTCACCCGCTGGCTGTCGGCCAACCTCGGAGAGGGGCTCATCCTGGATCTGCGGACGGCGGTCTTCGACCACGTCCAGCGGATGCCGGTGGCCTTCTTCACCCGTACGCGTACGGGGGCTCTGGTGAGCCGGCTGAACAGCGACGTCATCGGGGCGCAGCGTGCGTTCAGCAACACCCTCTCGGGCGTGGTCTCCAACCTGGTGACCCTGGTCCTGACGCTCGCCGTGATGCTCGGCATCTCCTGGCAGATCACGCTGCTCGCCCTGGTGCTGCTGCCGGTGTTCGTCGTCCCGGCCCGCCGCCGGGGGGCCCGGATGGCTTCGCTGCAGCGGGAGGCGGCCGCGCACAACGCGGCGATGGCGACCCAGATGACCGAGCGCTTCTCGGCGCCGGGCGCGACTCTCGTCAAGCTGTTCGGGAGGCCCGCCGAGGAGTCCGCCGAGTTCGCCGCCCGGGCCCGCCGGGTGCGTGACATCGGTGTCCGTACCGCCATGGCCCAGTCCGGTTTCATCACCGCCCTCACCCTGGTCTCCGCACTGGCGCTCGCGCTGGTCTACGGCCTGGGGGGCCACTATGCCCAGCAGGGCACGCTCGAACCCGGCGCCGTCGTCTCCCTCGCCCTCCTGCTGACCCGTCTGTACGCGCCGCTCACTTCGCTCGCCGGCGCGCGGGTCGAGGTGATGAGCGCCCTGGTCAGCTTTGAGCGCGTCTTCGAGATCCTGGACCTGAAGCCGCTGATCGCCGAGAAGCCGGACGCGCGACGGGTGCCGGACGGCCCGGTGTCGGTGGAGTTCGACGGAGTCTCGTTCGGTTACCCGTCCGCGGACAAGGTCTCCCTCGCCTCGCTGGAGGCGGTCGCCGCGCTGGACGACCGGGGCGGTGCGGAAGTGCTCCACGACGTGTCCTTCGTGGCGCGGCCGGGCCGGATGGTCGCGCTGGTCGGCTCCTCGGGCGCGGGGAAGTCCACGATCGCGCAGCTGCTCCCCCGGTTGTACGACGTCGACGCGGGGGCCGTCCGGCTGAACGGCGTGGATGTCCGCGATCTGACCGCGGACTCGGTGCGCGAGACGCTCGGCATGGTGACCCAGGACGGACACCTGTTCCACGAGTCCGTACGGGCCAACCTGCTGCTGGCCCGGCCGGAGGCCACCGAGGACGAGATCTGGGACGCCCTGCGCCGCTCGCGGCTCGACGGGCTGGTGGCCTCGCTCCCGGACGGGCTGGACACGGTGGTCGGCGAGCGCGGCTACCGCCTCTCGGGCGGGGAGAGGCAGCGGCTGACCATCGCCCGGCTGCTGCTGGCCCGTCAGCGGGTGGTGATCCTCGACGAGGCGACCGCGCACCTCGACTCCACCTCGGAGGCATCGGTCCAGGAGGCGCTGACCGAAGCGCTGGACGGCCGGACCGCGGTGGTGATCGCCCACCGGCTCTCGACGGTGCGCGCGGCCGACCAGATCCTCGTCGTGGAGGCGGGGCGGATCGTCGAACGCGGCACCCACCAGGAGCTGCTCGCCCTCGGCGGACGGTACGAGGAGCTGTACCGCACCCAGTTCGAGCGCCCGGACACCGCGCCGCACGCGGTGGGGTGAGCGGGCGTGCCGCGCCGGCTTCCGGGCCTTCGCCCGGAAGCCGGCCGGTCGGTCCAGGCCGAGTTGCCGCTTCGCCGCCTCGACCGTCTGATCGAGGAGTACGGCGATCGTCATCGGCCCGACACCGCCGGGCACCGGGGTGATCAGCGCGGCCCGTTCGCGGGCCTGCTCGAAGCCGACGTCACCGACGTTGCCCGGGTGGTCACCCGCGCCGATCACCACGGCACCGGGCTTGATGTCCGCCCCGGCGATGAAGCGCGGTCTGCCGACCGCGGCGAGCAGCACGTCGGCCTCCCGTACGTGGGAGGAGAGGTCGGCCGTGCGCGAGTGGCAGTACGACACCGTGGCGTCCCGGCCGAGCAGAAGCAGCCCGGCCGGCTTGCCGAGGATGGCGCTGCGCCCCACGACGACCGCGTGCTCACCGGCGAGGTCGACCTCGTACGCGTCGAGCAGCGCATGATCCCGCCCGGGGGTTCAGGAGACGAAGCCGGGCAGGCCGAATCCCATGGCGGCGAAGGAGCGGGTGGTGACGCCGTCGACGTCCTTCCCGGGCGCGATCGCCTCGAACGCCGCACGCTCGTCGATGTGGGGCCCACCGGGTGCGGCAGCGGGATGCCGTGCGTCCCGGGTCCTCGGAGAACTCGGTGATCACCTCGACCAGCCCGTCCGTGGAGATCGAGGCGGGCAGGGCCACATGACGTGACTCGATGCCGGCCCTCTCGCACCGGGCGCGCTTCATCCGTACGTAGGTCACCGAGGCGGAGTCCTCGCCGACGAGGACGGTCGCCAGGCAGGGCGCCGTCCCCGTTCGCCGCAGAAGGTCGGCCGCCGAGGCCGTTTCGACGGTACGGCGGGCGAGGGCGGTGCCGTCCATGAGGCGGGCTGTCCGTGTCGGGGCCACGTGCTGCTCCTGAGCTTCACTGTGGAGTGCCCAGGCGTACGGCAGCGACAAGGTGTCAGGCCGCTCCCCGGTGGTACCCCACCTGAACGCCGTTCACGGCCCGCTCGTCACCCTGGACGACGGGACGGCCCCGCGTCCCGCGGTCCCGGGCAGCCGCGTCCCAGGGCCGGAAACGGGACCGAGTGGCTGCCGAGGAGAAGAGTTGTGGTCGTCCGGCCGGGGTGACGGCTCGGAACTCCGTCGGGCGGGGACGTCAGGACCGGCTCCCGGCCCGCGTCGGCCGCGTCCGGCCCCTACTCCGCGCACGAGCCGGGCCGCACCGCTCACCGCCCGGCCCGCCCCGGCCTCCCTGCTCCGTCGCAGCACCGCGCGACCGCAGCCGCGCCACTGCGAAGGCGGCACGGCGCTGCCGGGCCCGGTGCGGGTGGCCAGCGCGTTCACCGAGGTCATCGGGTCACCGGCGGCCACCCTCGCCAGCAGGACACCGGCCACGAGCGGGAGGAGTGCGCCGGCCAGGGACGCACCCGCCACGGTGACATGGCGGACGCGGGGGCTCAGAGCCGAAGCCCTGGACGCCGAAGCCCTGGACAACCAGGCGGCGGGCGTCGAAGGGGTCGGCGTCGAACCGGTGGGCCCCGCGTCGGCGGGCCCCGCATGGATGATGGGCATGGTCCTATTCGACCTGTGTCGGACCGGTCGCCGGATGCGCGGCCCTACTCAGTTCCGCCGCGCCGACTACTCAGGGAGCGGGGTCGGACCACGCGGTGGACGGCGCGCGGCGGCCGGCCTCGGACCGGAGGTCGACGTAGGCGGTGACCGGCAGGTGGTCGCTGCCGGTGGCGGGCAGGGCGCGGATGCCGGTGACGCGGACGGACCGAGCGAGGATCTGGTCGATCCGGGCCACCGGAAAGGCCGCGGGCCAGCTGAACCCCACTCCGGAGCCGGGGGCGTCCAGGCGTGTGCGCAGCGGGGCGATTCCCCGGTCGTCCACGGTGCTGTTGAGGTCGCCGAGCAGGAGCACCCGCGGCACCGGTTCCTCGTGGACCGCGGTGGCGAGGAGGGCGGCGCTCTCGTCGCGGAGTCCGGAGCGCAGGCCCGTCGCGCCGAGGCGGATGGACGGCAGGTGGACGACGAACACGGCGAGGTCGCCGTCCGGGGTGCGCGCGGTGGCCCGCAGGCCCCGGTTCCACTCCCCCGCGATGCCGTCCGGCCGGATGTCCACGGGGCGCACGTCCGTCAGGGGGAAGGCCGACCAGAGCCCCACGGTGCCACTCACCCGGTGGTGCGGGAAGCGCGACGCGAGGGCCTCCTCGTACACCGGGAGGGCCTGTGGCGTGAGCTCTTCCAGGGCGACGATCCGCGCCCCGCTCCGGTTGACGGCCGCCGCGGTGCCCGCCGGGTCAGTGTTCTCGTCGCTGACGTTGTGCTGGAGCACGATCAGTCCGCCGGAGTCGTCCGTCGCGGTGAGGAGGGGACCGCCGAAGCGGACGCCCCAGACGAGGGCGGGCAGCAGTGCGGCCGCCACGGCGAGCGGCGACTTCCTCAACAGCCCGGCGCAGAGCAGTACCGGCACCGCGAGGCCGAGCCACGGCAGCAGGGTCTCCAGCAGACTGCCCAGTCGGCCGGGGGTGTTGGGGACCAGCCGGGGCTCGGCGAGCAGCGCCGCGATCACCACCGCGGACGCGGCTCCCGCCTTCCCGCGCCCGGGGCGGTGCCCCCTCCGCCGGGCGGCCGCGGGAGCGTGGGCCCCCGGCTCGCCGGGGGGAACGGTCGCGGGGGTCCCGGGCGGTCGCATCGCTCTCCTCGGTCCGTCCGTACGGTGCGCCGGGGATGTCGGGCTCCCGCACCGCACCACGGGGTGGCTCGGTCGGCGTACGGGTCCGGCCGCCGGTCCGGAGCGCACAGCAAGGACGACGCGGCCGGGACGACGTCCGGTTCCGCCGGAGCGGGGCTCCCCCACCGGACCGCGGCGTGAGGGGCGGTGCCGGCGGAGCGGTCCGAGCGGGTCACGGACCGGGGCGTTGGCGTGCACGTGACGCTCAGTGTGCCGGTCCATTCGGCCGGATGGACCGGCCTTCCGCAAAAGGGATGCGGCGATCGCCGATGAATTGACCCCCTTCTCCGCAGAGAGAAGGATTCCGGGGCGGAACATCGCCCGAGGGCCTGAAAGCCCTGCGGAAGCAACCCCCGGAAGAACGTTTCCGCACGCGGGGGAGAAAGGCTCTCCCGACATGCGAACAGCCCAGTGGGGTGCGGCATTCGGGTCCGTCGCGACCGGTCGCACGAGCGAGTCATACACGCGTTCCGGCTGACAGTCTGTCAAAGTGCACTTCGGTTTAACCCATTTTCCGTCCTCGCGCGAAAGCGCGGCGCGAACAGCCCCGCCCGGAAAGGCGGCGCCCCTGACCGCACCCGGAAATCACAGAGAACGCATGTGCACACCCTTTCGGCCGGTCGCCTTCTGTGGACCCGCCACACATCGGAGGTGCGTACGAAAACTGCCGAAGGCGCCGCGAGAACGTCACCCCGGAGCAATTTTGAAGATCCTTCACCTCGTTCAGCCCGTGGAGGGCGGCGTCGCCCGGGTCGTCGTCGATCTCGTGCGGGCGCAGGTACGCACCGGACTCCGGCCCGTCGTGGCGTGTCCGTCCGACGGCCCGCTGGCGGCGCGGGCATCCGCCGCGGGCGCGGAGGTCCACGAGTGGCGGGCCGTTCGCAACCCCGGCCCCGGGCTGGCCCGGGAGATCGCCGGAGTCCGGTCACTGATCCGGGAACACCGCCCGCAGGTGGTGCACGCGCACAGTGCGAAGGCGGGTCTCGCGGGGCGGATGGCGGTACGCGGCCGGATCCCGACCGTCTTCCAGCCGCACGCCTGGTCGTTCGAGGCGGTACGGGGAGGCACCGCCTCGGCCGCGCTGAAGTGGGAGCGTTTCGGGGCGCGTTGGGCGGACCGGGTGCTCTGTGTCAGTGCCTCCGAACGTACTGCGGGCGAGCGGGCGGGCATCGCGGCCCGCTGGTCGGTGATCCACAACGGCATCGATCTCGCCCACTTCCGCCCGGCCGGACCCGGGACCCGCGCCAACGCCCGGGCCGTGCTCGGTCTCCCCGACGGGCCGCCGCTGCTGGTCTGCGTCGGTCGTCTGAGCCGGCAGAAGGGTCAGGACGTCCTGCTGGAGGCATGGCGCGCGATGCGCCCGGGAACTGCCCGGCTCGCCCTGGTGGGCAGCGGGCCGGAGGAGGCCCGGTTGCGCGAAGCGGCTCCGGCCGGGGTGCTGTTCGCCGGTGCGGCCGATGACGTCCGCCCCTGGATCCACGCGGCCGACGCCGTCGTCCTGCCCTCGCGCTGGGAGGGCATGGCCCTCGCGCCGCTGGAGGCGATGGCCTGCGGCAGGCCTGTGGTGATGACGGACGTGGCCGGAGCCGGGGAGAGCCTGCCGCCCGGGCAGCACGCCCACTGCCTCGTCCCGCCGGACGACCCGCCGGCCCTGGCCCACGCGCTCACCGCCCTGCTGTCCGACCCCTCCCTCCGTACGGAACTCGGCCTCGCCGCCCAGCTCCACGCCCGTGCGGGCTTCGACGTACGCAGAACCACCGCGCAGGTCACCCGCCTCTACCAGGAACTTGTCCACCCGTCCGGCACCACGACGAGAGAGCGCACCGAGCGATGACGACGGAGAGTGCATCACTCCCGGGCACTGCCCGGGGGACCACGCTGCCCCTTGCTTCTGCCACCGTCCATCGACCACGCGGCGGCCCGGTCCGGCGCTACTCCGAGCCGGTCGTCCGGCAGGTCGGCCGCCACCGGCTGACCGTCCTGCTCGTGGGGGCGGACGGGCTCGTCGCGGTCCTCGCGCCGGCGGTGGGTCCCGCTCCGCGCTGGCCGCTCGCCGTCTTCGCGGTCCAGGCGGCCGCGCAGTTGCTGTTGCTCTCCTCCCGCGGCCTGTACCGGCCCCGGCTGTCCCGCTCGGCGGCGGCCGAGTTCCCGGCGGTCCTCGGACTGACGCTGCTCCAGTGGTTCGTGACCGCCGAGACCCTCACCACGTACGACACCCGTTACGCGATCGGCTGGACCACGCTGCTCTGCGCGGTGGGGGTGCAGTCGCTCTTCTGCTGCGTCGCGCGCGGTGTGGTGTACCGGGCCGGCGTGCGCGCGGCCGCCCGCCATCCCCGGCCGACCCTCGTCGTGGGATCGGGCCCGCTCGCCCGGAGCACCACGACCGCCCTGAGGGACCGCACCGAGTACGGCCTCCGGGCGGTGGGCCGGGTCGCGCTGTGCGTGACGGACCTGGGCCCGGTGGCGGACGACATGCCGACGGGCCCGACGCCGGTCCTGCGCACCCGGGAGGAGGTGGAGCGGACCGTCGCACGCAAGCGGGTGGGGCACGTGCTGTTCACCGAGCATCCGGCGGCGACGCCCGAGGGCACCGAACTCTTCGCGCTCCTCGCCGGCCACGGCTGCCGCATGTGGCTGATCGAGCCCCCGGCGACGGGCGCGATCCCCGAGCACCGGCCCGCCCGCCCGGACCACCTGTGGGGGTACTCCGCGCACCGCCTGCATGCCGGGCGCAGGCATCCGTTCTCGCACGCGGTCAAGCGCGCGATGGACATCGTCCTCGCCTCCGTCGCACTGCTGGCCGCCTCCCCCGCGCTGGCGGCCTGCGCGTTCGCGGTGCGGCTCTGCGACGGGCCGGGCGTGCTCTTCCGGCAGGAGCGACTCGGCCTGCACGGCGAGCCGTTCACCCTCCTCAAGTTCCGTACGCTGCGGCCCGCCGACGCCCACGAGTCGGCCACCCGCTGGAACGTCGCCGGCGACCGGCGGATGAGCGCGGTCGGCAAGGCGCTCCGCCGCACCTCCCTGGACGAGCTGCCGCAGTTGTGGAACGTCCTGCGCGGGGACATGAGCCTGGTCGGCCCTCGCCCCGAACGCCCTTTCTTCGCCGCCCAGTTCAGCAGCATCCACCCCGGCTACCAGGCGCGCCACCGGATGCCCGTGGGCATCACCGGGCTCGCCCAGGTGAACGGCCTGCGCGGCGACACCTCGATCGAGGACCGCGCGCGCTTCGACAACCGGTACATCGAGACCTGGTCCCTGTGGCAGGACGTCTGCGTGCTCGCCCGCACCGTCCTCTCCCTCTTCCGGTGCGGAGGCAGCTGAGCATGACACCCCCCACGACCGACGCTCCGGTCGCACCCGCCCCCGGCCCGTCGCCGACGATCACAGCGACTCCGGCCCCGTCGGCGCAGGCGGCTCCGTCGCCGGGGCACAACTCCGCCCGGACCCCGGCCGGCGCGCTGGACCTGTGGACCCTGCTGCCGCTGGTGGCGACCGTCCTGCTGCTCGCTCTCCCCGTCCCCGGTGCCGGTACCCCCGGTTCCGGCGGCGCGCTACCGGCCGACCTGGCGTCGGGAGTGGCGGTGCTGAGCTGCCTGGTCCGGCTGTGGGCGCGGCGCGTGCGCCCCCTGCCGGGCGGCGCGGCGCTCGTCGCCGGACTCGCGGTCACCGGGTTCGCCGTGGCGACCGTCACCGCCTCGGACCCGGTGGCGGCGGTGCCCGGCTTCGTGCGCTACCTCCAGATCTTCGTCCTCGTGCCGCTCGCCGTGTGCCTGACGATCCGGGACGCCCGCGGGTTCCGGCTCCTCACGGCGGCGCTCGTACTGCTCGCGCTGGTCCAGGGGTTCATCGGAATCCGCCAGTTCGCCACCGGCACCGGGGCCTCGTACATGGGCGAGGAGGTCCGCGCGGTAGGGACCTTCGGTCCCGGCGACATCATGGGCATGGCGACGGTCGTCGCGTACGGACTGCTCGCCGCCGTCCCGTACGCGCTCTGCCCGCCCGCCTCCGCCCGCCGGTGGTTGCGCCCCTGCGCGCTCGCCGTCACGGTGGGGCTGCTCGTGGCCCTCGCCGTCTCGTTCAGCCGTGGCTCGTGGATCGCGACGGCGCTGGCCGCGCTCACGGTCGTCGTCCTGACCGGGCGGCGCACGGCGACGCGGTCCCTGCTGGTCCTGGGCGCGCTGTCGGTGGTCCTGGTCGGCGGGTTCGGTATCGGCTCCGACATGGTCCGGGAGCGGCTCTCCAGCGTCACCGACGTGGCGCAGGCCCCCGACCGCTCCGTCAACGACCGCTACACCCTGTGGCAGGCCGCCGGGAGCATGTGGCGGGAGCGTCCGGCGACCGGCGTCGGCCTCAAGGGCTTCCCGGAGTACCGCGACGGCCACGCCTCGATCGGCCTCTCCTCCGGCAGCGACACGGAGGGGGCGGGCCAGGCGTTCCGCAAACAGACCCTGCTCTCCCCGCACAACATGTACCTGCTGGTCCTCGGCGAGCAGGGTCTGATCGGGTTCGTCACCGTCGTGGGCGGCTGGCTGGCGGTGCTCGTGGCGTCGGTGCGCGCCCTGTTCCTCGCGCGCCGCGGGCGGACCGGCGCGGTCGACTGCGGGCTGGTGGCCGTGGGGCTGGTGGTGTGGCAGGCCGTCGACTTCCTCTACTCGGACATCGGCGGCCCCACGACCGTGCTCACCGGTGTCGTACTGGGGCTGGGCGCGTGGTGGGCGCTGGCCGCCCCGCAGAGGGCGGCCGGAGCGTGAGCGACACCACGACCGGGGCCGATACCTCCGCCGGCCCGCCGCCCGGAGCGGAGGAGCCCGGAGTGGCGGCGCCCCGCCGGGCGCCGTACCCGGACCCGGGCCGGCCGGTGGCCGGGGCTCCGGCGGTGGATGCCGTCGCCACCGGCGGGGCAGTGTCCCGCCGGCCCGCCCCGGTGCTGTCGCGGTTCCTGGCGCGTGCCGCCGCGGCGACCGCGGGGCTGACCCTGGTCGGCGCCGTGCTGGGGCTGCTGCGCGACCAGACTGTCGCGCACTTCTTCGGCGCGGGTGGTGACAGCGACGCGTTCCTGGTCGCCTGGACCGTCCCGGAGATGGCGGCGACGCTGCTGATCGAGGACGGGATGGCGCTGCTGCTGGTCCCGGCGTTCAGCCAGGTGCTGGCTCGCCGGGCGGCCGCGGCCGGCCCGGACGGCACGTCCGAGGAGCCGGTCCGCGCGTTCGTGGCGGCGACGCTCCCGAGGCTCTTCACCCTGCTCGCCGGGGGCGCGGCGCTGCTCTTCGTGGGCGCTCCCTGGGTCGTCGGAATGCTGGCTCCGGGGCTGGCCGATCCCCGGCTGGCCGTGGACTGCACCCGGCTGACCGCCGTCACGGTGCTCACCTTCGGGGTCACCGGATACTTCAGTGCGGCGCTGCGGGCGCACGGGAGTTTCGGGCCTCCGGCCGCCGTCTACGTCGCGTACAACGCCGGCATCATCGCGACGACCCTGGGTCTGCACTCGGTATGGGGGGTCCGGGCCGCGGCGGTGGGGGTGGCGGCGGGCAGTGCGCTGATGGTCCTGGTTCAGATTCCCTCCTTCTGCTCCCGGGTGCTCGTCCGGGAACACGGTGGGCGGCTCAAGCGCCCGGGGGCGGGAATCCCGGCCGTGCCCCGCCTCCCGCGCTCCGCCCCGCGACTGCCCGGCGCCGCCGTCCTCGCGCCCGTGCTGCTCTTCGTGGTGAGCCGTCAGGCGCAGGTGCTGGTCGAGCGGTTCCTCGCCTCGACGCTGCCCGCCGGCTCCATCTCGCACCTGAACTACGCGCAGAAGGTCGCGCAGATGCCGATGGTGCTGTCGTTGATGATCTGCACGGTGACCTTCCCGGTGGTCGCGCAGGCGATGGCGGACGGCGACCGGGAGAGCGCCCGGCTACGGGTCGAACGAGATCTGGCGCTGGCCGCGCTGGTGGTCCTGCTCGGCACCGCGATGGTCATCGGTTACGCCCCCCAGATCATCGAAGTGCTCTTCCAGCGCGGGGCGTTCGGTGCGGAGGACACCCGTGCCACCGCCGGGGTGATGCGGGTCTACGCGCTCGGCCTCCTCGGCCACTGTCTCGTCGGTGCGCTGGGCCGGCCGTTCTTCTCCGCCGGGCGCCCCACCTGGTACCCCGGCTTCGCGATGGTGACCGGGCTGGTGGTCACGACAGGTACCGGGTTCGCCGTGACGTACTCCTACGGCGTTCTCGGCATCGCCGCCGCGAACGCCGTGGGCATCACGGTCACGGCCGCGCTCCTCCTCCAGGGGCTCGGCTCCCGGGTGGTCGCCATCGAGGTGCGGACCGTGAGTCTCTCCCTCCTCCGACTGGGGGTGCCGGCCGCCGTCGCGGCCGCGGCCGGCTGGGCCTCGGCGGCCGCCGTGACCGAGCCCGTCCCGGGTCTCGCCGCGGGGTGCGTCCTCGTCCCCTCCGTCTTCCTCCTCACCGGACGCGTGTGCCGGGTTCCCGAAGTCATCCATCTGCTGGCCCTGACCCGACAGAGGTTCATCCATGGCAACTGACCCGCGGGCGCGCGTCGCCGCACCCCGCTCCGTCCTCCCGCGCCCGACCGCCGCCGGCCGACCGTGGATCTGGACCTACCACTCGGTGGGCGATCCCTCGGACGACCCGTACGGCATCACCGTCTCCCCCGAGCGCCTGGAAGCCCAGCTGACCTGGCTGCGGAGCCGCCGCCTGACGGGCGTGGGCGTGGGGACCCTGCTGCGGGAGCACGCCAGGGGCAGGCGCGGTCTGGTGGGCCTGACCTTCGACGACGGGTACGCCGACTTCGTGGACGAGGCTCTGCCCCTCCTCCGCCGCCACGGCTTCACCGCCACCGTGTTCGTGCTGCCGGGCCGTGACGGCGGAACCAACGAATGGGACCCGGAGGGCCCGCGCAAGCCGCTCCTCACCCACACCCAGATCGGGGGGCTCGCCCGCACCGGAATGGAGATCGGCTCCCACGGGCTCTACCACCGGGACCTGACGGCCCTCCCCGACCAGGAGCTCCACGCGGAGACCCGGCGCAGCCGCGACCTCGTCCGGGAACTCACCGGGACCGCCCCGGAGGGCTTCTGCCACCCGTACGGCTACGCCGACCAGCGGGTGGTCGACTCGGTGCGCGAGGCCGGGTACGCGTACGGCTGTGCGCTGCAACCCGGCGTCCTCGTCGGTGAGTTCGCGCTGCCGCGCACCCATGTCGGCCAAGCGGACCAGGGCCTGCGGCTGCGCGCGAAGGAGCTGCGGCACCACATGCGCCACCGGGCGGGCCGCGCACCTTCGGGGCCGGTCCCCTCGGGTCCGCTCGCGGAGGCCCGCCGGTGAAGGTGCTGCACGTCATCACGGGCCTGGGAATCGGCGGCGCGGAACAGCAGTTGCGGCTGATGATTCGTCATCTGCCGGTGCACTGCGACGTGGTGACGCTCACCAACCCCGGAGCGGTGGCCGAGGGGCTGCGCGCCGACGGGGTACGCGTCACCCACCTCGGTATGGCGGGAAACCGTGACCTGAGGGCCGTGGGCCGGCTCACCCGGCTCGTCCGTCGCGGCGCGTACGACCTCGTGCACACCCACCTCTACCGCGCCTGCGTCTACGGGAGGATCGCCGCGAGACTGGCCGGGGTCCGCGCCGGCGTCAGCACCGAACACTCCCTGGGGCACGCGGAGATCGAGGGCCGTCCGTTGACCGCCGGCACCCGTGCGCTCTATCTGGGGACGGAACGCCTGGGTTCCGCGACGGTCGCCGTCTCTCCCACCGTGGCCGGCCGGCTGCGGCAGTGGGGGGTGCCGGACGAGCGCATCCACGTGGTGCCGAACGGCATCGACGCGCGGGCATTCCGGTTCGACGCCCACTCCCGGAGCGCCACCCGTGCACGCATCGGCCTGCCCCCGGACGCGTTCGTGGTCGGTGGCGTGGGCCGACTGGTCCCGGGCAAGCGGTTCGACGCGCTCGTCCGGGCCGTCGCGGCGCTGCCCGGCGTCCGGCTGGTGCTGGCCGGGGAGGGGCCGGAGCTCACGTCGCTGCGCGCACTGGCGGAGCGGCTCGGGGCGGCGGACCGCGTCCTCTTCCTCGGCGCGTGCGACGCCACCGGACCCGGCCCTGACGTGCCCGCGGTGCTCGGCGCGGTCGACGTGTTCGTCTCCGCCTCCCGCGAGGAGTCGTTCGGGCTGGCCGCCGTGGAGGCGCTCGCGTCGGGTCTGCACGTCCTGCACCACGCCTGCCCCGCACTCGACGACCTCCCCGCCGGCAGTGCCCCCGGCGCCCGCCGGATCACCGGCGATCCCACCGAACTCGCCCGTGCCCTGAGGGGTCTGGCGGATCTCGGTCCCCAGCGCCTCCCCCCGCCCGCCGCCGTCGCCGCGTACGACATCCGGCGCAGCAGCCACCACCTCATGGACGTGTACCGCCACGTCCTCGCCACGTCCCGCCCCCTGGAAAGAGCAGAGTCATGACCGAAACCCCCGCCCAGACCCCGGCCGCTCCCGGACGGACCCGCAGGCTCCGCTCCGCTCTCCGTCCGCCCGTCTGGTGGCCGCTGCCCGCCTGCGCCCTGCTGGGGGCCGCCTGCGGAATCTCGTACGGGTTGCTCACGCCGAAGAGTTACGAGGCCACCGGGTACGCGATGACCGTCGCGGCGGCGAAGACCACCGACCCGGCGGCGGCGCTGGGATACGCGCAGTCGTACGGCCGGCTGGCCACCGGCGACGCGACCCTCGGCTACGCCCAGGGCGCGGCGGGCGAACCGCTGCGGAAGCTGCGGGGCCACGTCCGTGCGGAGACCTCCCCCGACTCGCCGATGATCGCTGTCACGGGCACGGCCAAGCGGCCCCGGCAGGCCGCCGAGATCGCCGACGCCGTGGTCGAGGCGCTCATCGTCAGCGGAGGCCACGTCTCCAAGGACACCGGCGTGAAACTGATCCGGTTCACCCACGCCGTCGCGCCGAGCGACCCGGCCTCACCCTCCGTCCCGCTCTCCGCGGCGGTCGGCGGCAGCGCGGGCGGACTCGTCGGCGGGCTGCTGCTCCTGGTCCGGCGGCGTCCCGAGGAGCACCCGGCCCCGGCCGCGGCTCCGGCCACGGTGCCGGGCCCCGCGCACGAGGCCGAGTCGCCGGTGACGGTGGAACGGGAGACCACGCGATGACATCCGGACCACACGACGGGCTGAGCGTCACGCTCTGCCGGGACGGCCTGGATTTTGCCGCCCTCGCGCCGGAGTGGGACGCGCTGCACCGCGCCTGCCCGTCGGCCACACCGTTCCAGAGCCACGCCTGGCTGCACTCCTGGTGGCTGTCGTACGGGCAGGACAGGAATCTCCGGGTCGTTCTGGTCCGGCGCTGCGGGCGGCTGGTCGGTGCGGCGGCGCTGCTGCTCTCCCACCGTCCGATGCCGGTGCTGATGCCGATGGGCGGGGCGATCTCGGACTTCTTCGACATCCTCGTGGACGAGGGATCCGGGGAGGCGGAGACGGAGGCGGTGGTCGGCGCCCTGGCGCGCGGCCTCCACCGGGCCGCCCGCTCCAGCGTGATCGATCTGCGTGAGGTACGCCCGGACGCCCTGGCGCAGCGGCTCTTCACCGGCTGGACGGGGCCCCGGGTCCGGCTCTCGGACTCCACCTGCATGGAGCTGCCGGCCGCGCCGCTCGCCACCCTCGCCCAGGGGTTGTCGGGCTCCCGCGCCCAACGGGTGCGGGCCAAGCTCAGGAAGGTGGAGGCGCTGGGCGTGGTGTGCCGCGAGGTGCCGGTCGAACGGGTGCCGGGGACCGTGGGTGATCTGCTGCGGTTGCACGCGTTGCAGTGGAGCGGGCGGGGCGTCAATCCCGAGCACCTGCGCCCCCGGTTCGCGGCCCATCTGACACACGCGGCGGGGCGGATGGTCCGCGACGGCGGGGCAACGCTCACGGAGTTCCTGCTGGACGGGGAGGTTCTGGCGGCGAACCTGTCGCTGCACGCGGGTCCGCTGACCGGCTGTTACCTGTACGGTGCGCACCCTCTGTTGCGGGAACGGAAGGTGGACGTGGCGACCCTGCTGCTGCGCGAGATCTCGCGGCAGGCGGCTGCCGACGGCCGGCGGACGCTGAGTCTGCTGCGTGGCGCGGAGCAGTACAAGAGCTACTGGCAGCCGGTCTCGGTGGTGAACCAACGGCTGCTGCTCTCCCGGCCGGCGCTCGAGCCCGTGCTGCGGCTGCGTGCGTCCCAGGTGGCCGCGAGGGACCGGGCGGCCAGGACGGTGAAGGCGCGCTTCCCCGCCGCGCGGGACTGGCACGAGCGGCTCAACGCTCTGACGGGGGTGGGTCACTGAGCCATCCGGCGGAGCCCTGCCCAGAACCTCCGCGTGCATCCGTTACCGCCCGCCGTCCCCCGCGTTGGTCAGTCAGTGCGGGGCCGCAATACCCCGCAGTCCCACAACGAAACGTTCTTCCCTAGGAGTTCTTGATGTCGCGTATCACGAAGGTCGCCGCCCTCCTGGCGGGAACCGGCGCCCTCATCGCCGGCGGCGCCGGCTTCGCCTCGGCCGACGCCGGGGCCGGTGCGGTCGCCGCCGGCTCCCCCGGTGTCATCTCGGGCAACGTCATCCAGGTGCCCGTGCACGTCCCGGTCAACGTCTGCGGCAACACGATCAACGTCGTCGGCCTGCTGAACCCGGCGTTCGGCAACACCTGCGTCAACGGCTCGGCACGGCCGCAGCCGCTTCAGCACGAGGACGCCTACGAGGGCGACCACGACGCGTACGGTCACTGACCCGAACGCGCTGACGGCGGCCGGTCTCCCCTCCTCATCCCGGGAGGGGAGACCGGCCGCCGTGGTGTCGGCACCGGCTGGCGGTGAGCCTGCCGTCAGGCGTAACGGTAGACGCGGCTGTGGTCGAGCAGCCCGGAGGGCGCGACGCCCCAGGGCGGCAGCGGCTCGCCCCGGGCGAACACCCGGCCGCGTTGCGGGTCGTCGCCGGTGAGTTCGCGGACGGGGAGGTAGCCGGAGCCCGGATGGGCCTTCTGCCAGCGGTCCCACAGCCGGTCGATGAACGCGTGGTGGAGCCAGAAGACCGGGTCGTTCGGGGAGCCGGCCCCCGCCATCGCGCCGCCGACCCAGCGGTGCACCTGGTTGTGGTTGCTGATGGCGCGCTCGCCTCGGATGCCCCATCCCTCCACCCGGTTGCGGAAGCCGCTCCGGCTGAGGCTGTTCCACGGCTCGGTGTCGTACACCGGGTCGTCCAGTGCTCGCTGCACGTCCTTCGCCGTGGGCAGGGCGACCGGATCGGACGGCCGCCCGAAATTCCGCGTGAGGAAGGGGTCGTCGCTGACGCCGTCGCGGATGGACCAGTTCCCCTCCCGGTGGGCGAAGGGGCCCGTCGTGACCTGCCGGTCACCTTGCCTCCCGTTGCCACCCAGGAAGTCCGGCGTCCATGGCGGCCCTCCCGGCGAGCGGTCGAGGGTCCAGTCCCAGTACGGGACGGAGACCGCCGGGTCCCTCTCACGCAGAGCCTGTTCGAACTCCAGCAGGTACCGGCGGTGCCAGGGGAAGAACGAGGGGGTCATGTGCGCCGCCCGGGGCCGGTCCTCCCCGTCGGTGACGTAGAACTCGCGGTGCATGGCCACGAAGTCGTCGTACCTCCCCGAGCGCTTGAGCGTCAGCACGGCGTCGACGAACCTCTTCCGTTCGGTCCGGGTGAGATCGCGCTGGTTCTTTCGGCTGTACACCTTCCACCTGCCCTTCGGTCAGATGCCGCGGGGCGCGGCGGACAACCGCGCCGTGCCCAGTACGTCGACCGCGGCGCGCGCGGCCGCGAGGGGCGTCGGATGCGACTCGTAGTGGGCGGCCATGCTGAGGTAGCTCCCGTCGGCCCGGCGCATGAGGTGCAGGGGAGCGCCGTCGATACTGACCTCGGGGTGGAGTCCGGCGCTCGCGGCGCAGACGCCGGGCCCGGCGTCGCCGCGCGGCCCGGCGTCCGGGTGCACCCGGATCGTCCTCCCCCGGTAGGTCTCGGTGATCTCCCCGGGTCGCGCGAGGACCGCGGTGGATGCCGTGCCGCCGTCGCTTTCCCGGCCTCGCGCGACGATCGGCTCCCACGCGGCCCCGGTTCCGGCCACGACTCCCACCGCGAACACGGCGCGCAGCACGCCCCTGCGGGTGGTCGCGCTCCGTTTGCCCGCGGGGCCTCGGATCTTCCTGCTCGAACCCATCTGCGTCCGCCTCCCTCTCTCACCGGTGCGCTTGTCGGTGCGGCTGCTATCCACGCCCATCAGACGGTGCGTGCCGCCCTCCCGCCCGTAACGGCTCGCCGTACCGCCGGTCAATCCCTCAACCGTGGGAAATCGGGGCCGTTCGCGGCCGTGTCGGACCCCGGGCGTGTAAGGCCGCGACAGCATGGGAGACCCGACTGCCGAAAGTGGTGGACATGAGCGTGCCCGGACAGGTCCCCGGTCTGCGTACGGAGCGTGCGCGGAACACCGGGCGTCCGAAGGACATCGATCTCGCGGACCCCGCGTTCTGGCGGCTCCCGCGTGCCGAGCGGCTGCGGGCCTTCGCGCTGCTGCGCGAACTCGACGCTCCGGTGCGGTTCACCGCGCGCAGCGGCCGGGAGGCCGGGCTCTCCTTCTACGCCTTGGTGAGACACGCCGACGTGAAGGCGGCGAGCCGTCGGGCGGACGTCTTCGCGAGCGCGCCGGGCGTCACCGTCCCGGAACCCGCCCGCTGGGCGAAGGCCGTCTTCGGCAACTCCATGGTGAACATGGACGGCGCCGACCACACGGGACTGCGCCGGATCGTCTCCCGCGCCTTCACCCCGCGCCTGCTGGCGGAGGCCGAGGAGAACATCACCCGGGTGACGCGCCGCCTGGTGGACGAGGCGGTGGCCGACCGCTCCACCGACTTCATGCGGTCGGCCCCGGCCCGTCTGCCCTTCGAGGTCATCTGCGACCTGATGGGCATTCCGGGGACGTACCGGCCGTGGATCTCCAGCCAGATCGACCACGCGTCGAGCCACGTCGGAGTGGAGCGGCGCGGGCTGGCCCGCGTCCGGGTGCCGGGCCGGGGGCTGCGCTCGCTCGCCCGTATGCAGCTCGTGATGGCGCGGCTCGCGCACGAGCGCCGCCGCCGGCCCACCGGCGACCTGATCTCGGCGCTGGTCCGCGCCGACGTGGACGGACAGTCGCTCGACGCCCGTGAACTCGGTGCCTTCTTCTCATTGCTGCTGGTCGCGGGGGTCGAGACGACCAGGAACGCGCTGGCGCACGGAATGGCACTGCTGTCGCGGTTCCCCGAGCAGCGCACCCTGCTGATGTCCGACGTCGACCGGCACATCGACGGGGCGGTGGAGGAGATCGTCCGGCACTCCACGCCGATCATCCAGTTCCGGCGGACGGTCACCACCGTGCACGAGCTCGGCGGGCACACCTTCCGCCCGGGTGACAAGGCCGTGCTCTTCTACGCCTCCGCCAACCGCGACGCGTCGGTGTTCGCGGAGCCGGACCTCTTCGACATCACCCGCTCACCCAACCCGCACCTGGGGTACGGGGGCGGCGGCCCGCACCACTGCCTCGGGGCGCACCTGGCCCGCCTGGAGATGCGGGCCCTCTTCACGGAGGTCCTCCTCCGGACCGACACGGCGCGGGCGCTCGGCGATCCGGAGCTGGTGGACTCCAGCTTCGACAACCGGGTCCGCGGTCTGCCGATGACCTTCGATTCCGTCCCGACGCCGTAGGTGGTGTCCGCCCGTGGAGCCGAGCCGCCGGACCGGCTCGTCCACCGATCCCGAGGAGCAGCCGTGTCCCGTAGTCGCCGTATCGTCAATCTCTGTGTGGGTACGGTCGCGGCCGGTGTGCTCGCCGTCAGTGGTGTCTCCGGCTTCCGGGTCACCGGGGCCGGTTCGGCGGACGGCGCCGGACCCCACATCGATCCGAGCGGTACGGCGGTCGGCGCCTATCTGGATTACGGGCCCGCGGGCGTGGCGCGCATGGCGGAGATGTCCCGGTGGCTCGGCGGGAAGGACCTGCGTGTCGGGCACAGCTATCTCCCGGGCGATCTCTGGGTGAACATCGAGGGCTCCGTCGACTTCCTGGGCGCCTGGGCGGCCTGGCGGCAGGCGAGGCCCGACCGGATGTTCGTCCTCAACACGCCGATGCTGGACCGGAACGAGGTACGGGTGTCGGATGCCACGGTGCGCAGGCGGCTGCGGTCCGGAGCCGCGGGCCTGTACGACCTGCATTTCCGCAAGCTCGCCGAGCGGCTGGTCGGGCTGGGAGTCCCGGACACCGTGATCGTGCTCGGCTGGGAGATGAACGGCACGACCTACGCCCACCGGTGCGGGCCCGACCCGGCGGCCTGGAAGGCGTACTGGCAGCGGATCGTCACCTCCATGCGCGCGGTCGCGGGCCAGCGGTTCCGCTTCGACTTCGCGCCGAGCCGGGGACGGGACGCCGTGCCCTGGACCGAGTGCTATCCCGGTGACGACTTCGTGGACATCGTCGGCATGGACTCGTACGACCAGCCGCCGGGCGAGGACTTCGACGACCAGGTGCACGGGGAGTACGGGCTGCAGAAGCACGTGGACTTCGCGGCCGAGCACGGGAAGCCGATCTCCTATCCGGAGTGGGGTCTCTTCCGCAACGGCGACAACCCCGCGTACATGCGCCGGATGCTCGAATGGATGGATCTCCACCCGCCCGTCTACCAGACGATCACGGACTACTGCCCGCACGGGGTGTGGGGGTGCACCGGGAACCCCGAGGCGTCGAAGCTCTACCGGTCCTTCCTGATGGACGAGAACCGGCCGGCGCCCGACCCCGCCGGTAGCTCCCCCGGCCCCGGCGAGTGGTGCTTCCCGCTCGCCCTGAGCGGCTGGATCACCGACTGGGCGAAGAGCCAGCGGCTCTGCGTACGGCTCTGACGACGGAGACGGCGCCCCGTCGGCCTCGCCCTGCGGGGCGCTCAGGCGCTCAGGCGTGGTCCGCGCCGTCGGCGGCCCTGAACCAGGTGGGACCGTCGGTGAGGGACTGCTCGATCCGGAAGCGCGCGAACGCGGCCAGCGGCGGCAGCGCGTCCAGGGCGAACCAGCCCACCTCCAGCGACTCGTCGTCGTTGACGCGCGGCTCTCCGCCCGTGGCCCGGCACCGGAAGGTGACGTCGAGGTACTGGCAGTGGTCCCCGTTGGGGTACTCCACCGGCTCCAGCGCCTCGGTGAGCACCACGCGCTCGGCCACGCAGTGCACGGCCGTCTCCTCGTAGACCTCGCGTTCGGCGGTCCGCGCGGGCTGCTCGCCGGGCTCGGGGATGCCCCCGATGATCGACCACGTGCCGGTGTCGGCCCGCCTGCCGAGGAGGACCCGGCCCTTCTCGTCGAAGACGACCGCGCTCACCCCGGGCAGCAGGAGGAGCTGATGGCCGGCGGTGGCTCTGATCGCGCGGATGAAGTCGGGGGTAGCCATGCGGCAGAGCCTAACGCGCCGTTCGAACGGCCCCGCGGCCCCTGCGGGAGCGGACGGCGACGAGGACCAGACCGGCGACCGCGAAGAGCGCGACGACCCCTTCGGGGAGTGCGCCCATCCGGGTGGCGGGGGTCAGCGAGGACCGCAGGGGGACTTCGTCCACCAGGGCCGCGGGGGTGAAGAACCCGGACTTCTCCACGATCGTGCCGTCCGGCCGGATGATGGCGCTGACCCCGCTGGTGACCGGTACGACGACCGAGCGGCTGTGCTCCACCGCCCGCACCTGGGACATCGCGAGCTGCTGGTAGGTCATCTCGCTGCGGCCGAAGGTGGCGTTGTTGCTCGGTACGGCGATCAGCCGGCCGCCTGCCTTGACGGTGTCGCGCACGGCGTCGTCGAACGCGGCCTCGTAACAGGTGACCAGCCCGACCTTGGTACCGGCTAGGTCGAACACCCCGACCTTGGTGCCGGAGCCGAAGTCGCGCTGGACGCGGTCGACGTCCTTGCTGAAGACGCGGGCGACCGAGCGCATCGGCATGTACTCGCCGAACGGCTGGATGTGCCGTTTGTCGTAGGTGTCCAGGGGGCCCTTCTCCGGGTCCCACTGGATCAGGGTGTTGCGCAGTTTGCCGGTGTCGGGTTCGACGACCGCGCCGATCACCGTGGGGACACCGATGGCCCCGACCGCCCGGTCGATGACCTCACGGGCATCGGGGTTGCGGTAGGGGTCGAGGTCGGAGGAGTTCTCCGGCCAGAGGACGAAGTCGGGCTGCGGTTCCTTGCCCGCCTTCACGTCCGCCGCGAGCTGCTCGGTGACCCTGACGTGGTTGTCGAGCACGGCGCGCCGCTGGGAGTTGAAGTCAAGACCCAGGCGCGGCACGTTGCCCTGGATCGCGGCGACGGTCGCGGTGCCGTCCTCCGCGGAGTTGTCGACCAGCGGGAGCGAGCCGAAGGCGCCCGCGACGGGGGCCAGGACCGCCGCCGCGGCCATCGCGGTAGCCGCGCGCGGAAGTTCTCCGGTCGAGCGGTAGGAGCCGGCCCGCCGGACGGCCTCGAAGAGTCCGAACCCGCAGAGGACCACCGCGAAGGAGAGGAGCGGTGTGCCGCCGAGCGCGGCGATCGGCAGGAAGACGCTCTCGGCCTGGCCGAAGGCGATCTTGCCCCAGGGGAACCCGCCGAACGGCACGCGGGCCCGGACCGCCTCGTCCAGGGTCCAGACGGCCGCCGCCCAGAACGGCCAGTACGCGAGCCTGGACACTGCGGCGATGCCGACGCAGCCCACCGCGACGAAGAGCGCCTCGGCCACGGCCAGCGCCAGCCACGGCACCGCGCCGACGTCCTCGCCGGTCCAGTGCAGCAGCGGCAGCATGAAGCCGAGTCCGGCCAGCAGGCCCAGGCCGAAGGCCGCGCGCGGGCGGCGTTCGTGCAGGACCCAGCCGAGCAGGGCGAAGCCGGGCAGCACCAGCCACCACAGGGGCCGGGGCGGGAAGCTCAGGTACAGCAGCACTCCGGAGAGCACGGCCGCGGCGGGCCTGGCGGCCCGGGCGAGCCGCCGGCGGGGGCGGGACTCGGGAAGGGGCGACGGTTCCTCGACGGAGGTGATGGTGGCGCTCACCTGCGGGAGTCTACGGGCGACGGCTGTGAGCGCGGCAGCGGGGAGACCGGGTGTCCGGTGCCACCGAGCACGGAGCACCGGTCTGCGCGCCGGCGACCGGTTCCTCGGGTCAGGCCTCGGACGGCTTGCCCGTCGCGGGGAGGCGGAGCCGGTCGCGGATGAACCGTACGGCGGCCTCCGCGTTGTCCACGGTGACGGTGAACGAGCGGCCGTCGCCGAGCCGGAGGAGGAGCGCCTCGCCCCGGCGCACCACGACGGCGGTGCCCTGTTCGGGACGCCAGCGGTAGCCCCAGCCGCCCCATTGGCGCGGGGTCACCCGGGGGACGAACTCGGCCCCGACCACATGGGTGAGCAGGATGCGGCGGCGTGGCAGGCCCATGTGGCCGCAGCGGACCTCCAGGGCGTCGCCGTCCACCTTCACCGCGACGTGGACGAAGGCGAGGGTGCCGTAGAGCATCAGGAGGCCGGCGGCGACACAGCCGACCACCGACATCACCAGGGGCGCGACGCCCGAGGTCCAGTTGGAATCGAGGGCGATCTGCACCCCGAGGGCGAGGCACGCCGCTCCCACGAAGGCCAGCAGCCACTGCGCGCGGTTGGTCGCCTTGCCGGTCCACACGGTGGACGGCGCCTGGGTCGAGCCGTGCGCCGCACGGCCGGGGTGGTCCGTCATGCTCAGCAGCGTACCCATGACCCGTGCTCGCGCGGCGGGTGTCGTCCGGCCGGTCGGCGGTGGCCGCGGTCAGCGGGAGGCGCCCACGCCGTTCAGCAGTCTGCCCTCGGCGTAGGTGAGAGCGGCGTCCGGGAGGCCACCCTCGCGGCCGCTGAGGAGGACGGTGAGAGTTCCGGTCGGTTCGGCCGACGGAGCGGGTTCCGCGCCGATGCGGCGCAACGCCTGCGCGGCCACCGCCCCGGCGGAACCGTGCAGGACGACCGGGGGGCGGCCCGGCCGGCGGAGGGCGTCGGCTACGCGGTCCGCGACCAGTTCGTAGTGGGTGCAGCCGAGGACCACGGTGCCGACGGTGGCGGGGGTGAGGGCGGCGGCCGCGGCGACGGCGCGGTCGATCGCGGCCTCGTCGGCGTACTCGATCGCGTCGGCCAGTCCCGGGCAGGGCACCTCGGTGACGTCCGCACCGGCCGCGAAGTCCCGGATCAGCCCGCGCTGGTAGGGGCTGCCGGTGGTGGCGGGTGTGGCCCAGATGGCGAACGGGCCGCCGCCGACGGCCGCGGGTTTGATCGCCGGTACGGTGCCGATGACCGGCAGCGCGGGCTCCAGCTCGGCGCGGAGGGCGGGCAGCGCGCGGACGGACGCCGTGTTGCAGGCGACGACCAGCGCGTCGGGCCGGTGTGCCGCGGCGGCGCGGGCCACGGCGAGTGCGAGCGCGGTGACGTCCTCGGGCCCGCGCGGCCCCCACGGCATGGTGCCCGGGTCCGAGGAGAGCACCAGATCGGCGTCGGGGCGCAGCCGGCGCACCTCGGCGGCGGCCGCCAGCAGGCCGATTCCTGAGTCCATGAGCGCGATCTTCACCCGGTCACCTTATGCCACCCCCCTCCGGAGCCGGGCGGAGTGGGGGAGACTCGGCGGATGAGCGCCGTTGAGTGGATCGCCGTGGGGTCCCTTGTCGCGTGGGTGTGGCTGCTGCTCGGCCAGGGTCTGTTCTGGGTCACGGACCAGCGGCTTCCGGTCCGTTCCGTACCGGCGCACTGGCCCTCGGTCGCCGTCGTCGTACCGGCCCGGGACGAGGCCCCGATCCTGCCGGTGAGCCTCCCCTCGCTGCTGGCGCAGGACTATCCGGGAGAGGTCTTCGTCGTCCTCGTCGACGACGGCAGCACGGACGGCACCGGTGATCTCGCGCGGGAACTGGCGGAGTGCCGCGGCGGGCTGGAACTGCAGGTCGTCACGGCGGGTGAGCCGGAGCCGGGGTGGACGGGCAAGCTGTGGGCGGTGCGGCACGGTATCGCGGTGGCGCGGCGGCGGAGCCCGGAGTTCCTGCTGCTGACGGACGCGGACATCGCCCATGAGCCGGACAGCCTGCGGGAGCTGGTGGCGGCGGCGGGGCCGGCCGGCCCGGACGGCTACGCCCTGGTCTCCCAGATGGCCCGGCTCCGGGTGGAGAGTTTCTGGGAGCGGCTCGTGGTGCCCGCCTTCGTGTACTTCTTCGGACAGCTCTTCCCCTTCCGCCGGGTGAACCGGGCGGGATCCGGCACCGCAGCGGCGGCCGGGGGCTGCGTACTGCTGCGCGACGAGGCCGCGGTGCGGGCGGGGGTGCCCGAATCCATCCGGCAGGCGGTGATCGACGACGTGTCGCTGGCGCGGGTCGTCAAGCGCTCCGGCGGCCGGATCTGGCTGGGGCTCGCGGACCGGGTGGACAGTGTCCGCCCGTATCCGGGACTCGGCGAGCTGTGGCGGATGGTCTCGAGGAGCGCGTACGCGCAGTTGCGGCACAGTCCGCTGTTGTTGGCGGGGACGGTGCCGGGGCTCGCGCTCGTCTATCTCGCGCCGCCGGCGGGGCTGGTGGCGGGGTCCGTGACGGGCGATCCGGTGGCCGCCTGGGCCGGCGGTCTGGCGTGGGCGGTGATGACGGGGACGTACCTGCCGATGCTGACGTACTACCGGCAGTCGCTCTGGCTCGCGCCGCTGCTGCCCTTCACGGCCTCGCTCTACCTGCTGATGACGGTCGACTCGGCGGTCCAGCACTACCGGGGGCGGGGCGCGGCCTGGAAGGGGCGTACCTATCCCCGGCCAAAGGCCGCGCCCGAGCCGTGAGAGCGGCGCCTATTTTGAGTCCTCCCGGGCCCGGAGCAGTCGGGTGATCTGCTTGACGAGCTCGTCGTCACTGGTCACGGACGTGCCGGACACCAGCGCGCCGAGGCGCTCGGCGGTCTGGAAGTCGTACGCGCGCTCCTGCTCCTCGCCCGGCACCTCTTCGTACTCTCCCTTGTCGCGGAAGCCGACGGTCAGGTCGACCGCCTTCGCGATGAGCCAGGTGAGGACGAACGAGAACGCGATCACGGCGAGGATGGCGAGGACCTGTTTGCCCAGGAGCCCCCAGCCGCCGCCGTAGAAGAGCCCTTCCTTGCCGCTGATCCGCGCGGTGGCGAAGAGGCCGACCATGATCAGGCCGATCAGACCGCCGACGCCGTGCACGCCGACCACGTCCAGGGTGTCGTCCACCCCGAACCGGTATTTCAGGGTGATGGCGAAGGCGCAGACGGCGCCCACCACCAGTCCGGTGATGACCGCGCCGAGAGTGTTGATCTCGCCGCAGGCGGGGGTGATGGCGACCATGCCGGCGACGGCCGAGGAGACGACGCCCATGGTGGTGACCCTGCCGGTGCGCCATTTCTCGACCAGTGGCCAGGTCACCATCGCACCGGCCGCGCCGAGCTGGGTGTTGATGAAGGCCGCCGCCGCGGTGCCCTGGTCGCTCAGCGCGGAACCGGAGTTGAAGCCGAACCAGCCGAACCAGAGGAGGCCCACGCCGATCACGACGAGCGGGATGTTGTTGGGCCGCTCCTCGCGCCGGGCGAAGTCGCGGGGTGCCCGGAGCACCAGGGCGACGGCGAGACCGGCCACCCCGGAGTTGAGCTCCACCGGGAGGCCGCCCGCGAAGTCGAGTGCGCCGAGGTGTTTCACGATCCAGCCGTCGGTGTCGAACACCCAGTGGGCCAGCGGGACGTAGACGATCAGGAGCCACAGGACGACGAAGACGAGCCAGCCCCGCATCGTGGCGCGGTCGGCGATCGATCCGCTGATCAGAGCCACCGTGATGATCGCGAAGCCCATCTGGAAGGTGCTGTACACGTAGGTCGGGATGTGTCCGGAGAGCGTCGTGAGTTCGATGCCCCGCATGAAGGCGTGGTCGAGGTTCCCGATCACGCCGGCGCCTCCGACGTCGGGACCGAACGCGAGGGTGTAGCCGATGACCCACCACAGGAGCGTGCCGAAGGCGAGCGCGGCGAAGCTCATCTTGATCATCATCAGGACGTGCTTGGTGCGCACCATGCCGCCGTAGAAGAACGCCAGTCCGGGCGTCATCAGCAGCACCATGGCGGTGGAGGCGAGCAGCCAGGCGGTGTCGCCGGAGTCGTACGCGGGCGGCATCGGCGCGGGAGCGGTGTTCATCGGCGGGCACCTCGGGTGGGCGTGGGGGCGGTTTCTTCGGGGCGGTTTCTTCGCGGTTGATGCGTGGGACGGGCCGCGAGCGAGGGAGCGGGCTACGGTTTGCGCAGGTCCGGGGCCGGGTGGCCGGTGAGCAGCCGGTGCACCGCGTGACGGAGGGCGTCGTGCGCGGCGGCGACCGCGACGGGGCTGTCGTCGAGGAAGCGGACCCAGGCCCCGCACTCCCGGGGCAGCGTGCTGACTCCGAAGAGGACCCCCGAACCGGCCAGTGCCGTGTGCAGGGTGTCGGCCACCTCGGTGGCGGGGGCCCGGTCGGTGACGACGAAGACCGAGGCGACGTGGTCGTACCCGGCGAACACCCCCGGACCCACCACCCCGCCGCCGGGTCCGCCCGGCGTCAGGCGCACGGTGTCGACGGCGAGGAGGGTGCCGTCGGGGCGGGTGACGCGCAGGTCGGTGGCGAGTACGCGGTAGTCGTGGCGCTCCCCCCGCGCGAGCCGTCCGGCGGTGAGGGTGTCGCCGAGCACGACGGTCGCCCCGGGCGCGACCGTGACCTCGGTGTTCTGGTAGAACCGCGAGTCCTTGAAGAGGATCAGCGGATCCGGCAGGTACTCGACGTAGCTGCCCTCCCCCGCCGTCAGGTGCACCCGCTGGCTGGCGAAGTCGTGCTCCATCCGGAAGACCTTGGTGGCCGCCTGGGTGGTGAGGTGCACCTGGGTGCCGGGCCCGCACCGGAAGTCCGTCCGGTAGCGGTCCGCCTGAGCGATCCCGCCGCCCGTCGCCATCAGGTAGACGTGGCTCATACCGGGCATGGCGGGGTCGATCCACAGCGGGCGCATGATCTGGAGGGGCGACTTCTGGTAGCGCTCGACCAGTTCGGTGCGCCCGTCCCGCACCTCGAAGGCGAGGTCGAGCACGCCCACCTTGGCCGGGGAGCCCGGTGCGAGCGTGTCGGGTACGGATGCCAGGGCCACCACGTCCGGGGGGACGCGGACCGCCGTGTAGTACGCGGGGGCCAGCCGGTCGGTCCTGGGGGCGGGAGGGGAGGACCGCACGTCAGATCAGGACCTTGCGGCGCGATTCGAGGTAGAGCGCGATCTCGTCGATGCCTACGCCGGTGAGGCAGTCGGTGAGGACGACCGGGCGGTTGTCGCGGACCCGGTGGGCGTCGGACTCCATGATGCCGATGTCGGTGCGGACGTACTGCGCAATGTCGATCTTGTTGATCACGAGGAGATCGGATTCGGTGATGCCGGGTCCGCGCTTGCGCGGCATCTTCTCTCCCTCGGCGGTGTCCAGCACGAAGAGGAAGAGGTCCACGAGCGCGGGACTGAAGGTGAGGGTGAGGTTGTCGCCGCCCGACTCGTAGAGGAGCGTGTCGGTGTCGGGGAAGCGCTCCAGCATCTCGGCGCCGGCGGCGAGGTTCATGGTGGGGTCGTCCCGTACGGCGGTGTGCGGGCAGGCGCCCGTCTCGACACCGACGACCCGCTCCGGGTCCAGTACCCCGGCGAGGGTCCGGCGGACGTGCTGGGCGTCCTCCTGGGTGTAGATGTCGTTGGTGATGACGGCGGGGCGACGGCCCCGCTCGATCAGCAGGGGCACGAGTGCCTCGATGAGGGCGGTCTTGCCGGAACCGACCGGTCCGCCGATTCCGACGCGCAGTACGTTGTCGTCCATGGGTGCTCCGTGAGGTGTGGGGGTCAGCTGGCGAAGAGACGGGCCTCGGCACGTTCGTGACGGCCCGACATGACGTCCGAGGCGAAGGCGGAGGCGCCGACGTCGGCGAGTTCGCGCCGCAGCGCGGCCTCGACGGCGGCCTGGATGACGGGGGCGACGCCCCGCAGCAGGGTCTGGGCCCTGCGGTGGTCGGTGAGCCGCAGGCGCAGGGCCGCGCCCGCGAAGCTCGCGCAGAACGCGAAGAGGTCCGAGGCGACGGCCTGGCGGACCGGTACGCCGGTCGCCGCGTAGATGATTCCGGCGGCGACCGCCTGGGTTCCGGGGGCTTCCCGGCGCACGACACGGCCGAAGTAGTCGCCGATCTCGGGGCGGTCGAAGACCTCCTGTCCGAGGTCGAGGAGTTGCCGACCGGTCCGGGTGGCGGCCTGGCGCATCTCCCGGCCGAGTTTGGTCGCGAACAGGTGCTCGTCGATCCCGACGACGGCCTCCGGGTCGCCCGCACACGTCGCCCGGTGGGCGAGCGCGAGCGCGGTGGCGTCGGCGGGACCCACCGCGTGCAGCAGCAGGTCCGCCAGGAGGGACGGCAGGCTGTCGGCGTCGACCGCCCCGGTCTGCGCGAACCCCTCCAGGCTGTGCGAAAGCGTGTAGAAGCCGCTCGGGAACGCCGAGTCGGTCAGCTGGAGACTGACCAGCAGCGGTCCGAGCCCTTGGGTGCCGCCCGCGGACCCCGCCCCCGTCATCGGGGCGGGGTCGCCCTCTTCCTGGTACACGCGTCCGCCCTAGACCAGGAAGAACAGGTGGTTGAGGGGGAGTTCCTGGGCGGGGTCGATGGTGGCGACCTTGCCGTTGAGCGTGACCTTGAAGGTCTCCGGGTCCACCTTGATGTCCGGCAGGGCGTCGTTGCGGATCATGTTGTGCTTGCCGATCGTCCGGGTCCGGCTCACCGGCAGGACCATGCGCTCCAGTCCCAGCTCGGCGGGTACCCCGGCGGCGATGCCGGCCTGCGACATGAAGGTGGCGTGCGTCGCCTGAAGCGCCTTGCCGTACTGGCCGAACATCGGCCGGTAGATCACCGGCTGCGGCGTGGGCAGCGAGGCGTTGGGGTCACCCATCTGCGCCCAGGAGATGATGCCGCCCTTGATCACCATCTTGGGCTTGGCGCCGAAGGAGTGGATGGGCCAGAGCACGATGTCGGCGAGCTTGCCCTTCTCGATCGAACCCACGTGGTCGGAGATGCCGGTGGCGATGGCGGGGTTGATCGTGACCTTCGCGAGGTAGCGCAGCACCCGCTGGTTGTCGTTGCGGGCGGAGTCGCCCTCCAGCGTGCCGAGCTTGTCCTTGCAGTGGTGGGCGGTCTGGAAGGCGCGGGTGACGGACTCCCCGACCCGGCCCATGGCCTGCGAGTCCGAGGAGAACATGCTGATCACGCCGAGGTCGTGCAGGACCGACTCGGCGGCGATCGTTTCGGCGCGGACCCGGCTGTCGGCGAAGGAGACGTCCTCGGGGATGTCGTGGCTGAGGTGGTGGCAGACCATGACCATGTCGAGCAGCTCGTCCACCGAGTTCTTGGTGTACGGCAGCGTCGGGTTGGTGGAGGAGGGCAGCACGTTCGGCTCCCCCGCCACCCGCATGATGTCCGGGGCGTGGCCGCCGCCCGCGCCCTCGCTGTGGAAGGTGTGGATGGTGCGGCCGTCGATCGCGGAGCGGGTGTCCTCGAAGAATCCGCTCTCGTTGAGGCTGTCGGTGTGGATGGCGACCTGGACGTCGTGCTGGTCGGCGACGCTCAGGGCGTTGTCGATGACGGCCGGGGTAGCGCCCCAGTCCTCGTGCACCTTGAGGGCGCAGGCACCGGCCACGATCTGCTCGTTGAGCGCCTCGGGGAGGCTGCCGTTCCCCTTGGCCATGATGCCGAGGTTGACCGGGAAGGTCTCCGCCGCCTGGAGGAACCGGGCGATGTTGTACGGGCCCGGGGTGCAGGTGGTGCCGTTGGTGCCGTCGGACGGACCGGTGCCGCCGCCGATGAGGGTGGTGATGCCGTTGGTGAGTGCCTGCTCCGCCTGCTGGGGGGCGATCAGGTGGACGTGGGTGTCGATGGCTCCGGCGGTGGCGATGAGGTGCTCGCCCGCGATGGCCTCGGTGCCGGGGCCGATGACGAGGTCCGGGTGCACGTTGTTCTGGGTCTGCGGGTTCCCGGACTTGCCGATGCCCGCGATGAAGCCGTTCTTGATGCCGATGTCGCACTTGACCACACCGACGACGGGGTCGATGAGGACGACGTTGGTGATCACGGTGTCCAGCGCGCCCTGGGCGCTGGTGGCCTGGGGGTCGGAGGCCATGCCGTCCCGCATGGTCTTGCCACCGCCGTAGAGGACCTCGTCGCCGTACTGGCCCTCGCTGAAGTCCTTCTCGACCTCGACGACGAGGTTGGTGTCGGCGAGGTGGAAGCGGTCACCGACGGTGGGGCCGAACATGTCGGTGTACTGCTTGCGCGGCAGGATGGGCATCAGCGTGAACCCTTCTTCTTGGATTTGGACTTGGCCTGCTTGTCGGCCGCCTGGCCGTCCTTCTCGCTGGACGCCCCGGCGTCCCCGCCCTGCGGTGTCGCCTTGGACCGCGTCTCGCTGTCGTCGGCCCAGGTCCGGCGGGGGCCGGCCCCTTCGAATCCGCGCTCGATGGCCTTGCGTACCGCTTCGACCCTCGCGGGGTGGGAGGCGAGGCTGCCGTTGAGCAGACCGCTGAAGCCGACGAGGCGGCCCGTCCCGGCGTAGGAGCAGAGCTCCACCTCCCGGGTGCCGCCCGGCTCGACGCGCACCGAGGTGCCGGCGGGGATGTTGAGGTGCATGCCGAGTGCCTTCTGGCGGTCGAACGACAGCGCCGAGTTGACCTCGAAGAAGTGGTAGTGCGAGCCGATCTGGATCGCGCGGTCGCCGGTGTTGCTGACGGTCAGCTTGACCGTCCGGCGCCCCGCGTTGATCTCGACGGGGTCCTCGCCGTAGAGGTACTTCTGGCGGAACGTCATGCGGAGCTCCTGACGGATCGGGCCGCGCCGTCGGCGGTCGTGCCGGGGCGCGGATGCGAGGGGCCGTGGTGGTGGCCGGCGTCGTGCCGGTGGTGGTCGTGGTCGTGCGGGTGGCCGTGGTGGTGCGGGTGGCCGTGGTCGTGGGCGTGGTCCTCACCCGGGGGGTGGGTGTGGCCGTGACCCGGGTGCTCGTGGGCGTGGTCGTGGTCCTCGCCCGAAGGGTGGCTGTGGCGGTGGCTGTGACCGTCGTGGTCGTGGCCCTCGCCCGGCGGGTGGGTGTGGCCGTGACCGTGGTCGTCGGCCGCGGAGAGCCCGGCGGAGATTCCGTCGTCGCTCCGCTCGGACCAGCGCCGTCGGGCGTCGAGGGCCCGTTCGGCGAGGATCGTGGCCAGCGCGGTCCGGGAGACCGGGGGGCCTGCGTGCTCGACGCGGATGCCGGGCAGATCCGGTGCACCGGGGGCCGCCGGGTCCGGCACGGCGAAGGCGGCCGACAGAACCACCACCCGGTCGGCGCCGAGGAGGAGGCAGCGCCGGACCCCCTCGGCCGGGTCGGGGTCGCCGCCGGTGAACGCGACCTCGACGAGGGGGTGGTTGCCGTAGCGGCGGACCAAGGCGGTGACCCGGTGCAACTCGGCGTCGTCGAAGGGGTCGCCTGCAGGGGCGGTGACGAGCAGCGCGGAGCCGGAGGGCACCCGGCCGGCCGCCGCGCGCAGCCAGGCGACGAGGTGCTGGGACGTGCCGAAGGGTGCGGTGAGCAGGGCCCGGGGGCCGGTGCGCGGCGGCAGCGCGCGGAGGGTCCGGGCGGTGTCGGCGACGAGCCGCGCGTCTCGCCCCAGGGTCATCGGCACCACGCAGGGAGGCTCTTCGCCCGGTCCGGTCGCGGCGACGGCCCGGTACAGCTCGCGGCCGCCGGCCACGACCGTGACGCCGGAGCCCTCGAGGTCGCGCAGGGCCGATCCGTATCCGGCCTCGTGGCCGCAGACGGCGATCACGCGGTGGTCGGACGCCATGGTCATCCGCCGATGGGGTCGTGACAGGAGACCAGCTTGGTGCCGTCCACGAACGACGCCTCGATCTGCAGCAGACCGAGCATCTCCCGTACCCCGGGCATGGTGTCGGCCTCGCCCACGACGTGACGGCCGAGCTCCATGCAGTCGGCGACGCTCTTTCCGTCGCGGGCCGCCTCCAGGATCGCCTCGGAGATCAGGGCCACGGACTCGCTGTAGTTGAGCTTGAGACCACGGCCCTGGCGTTTGCGGGCCAGGTCGGCCACGACGTACACCAGCAGTTTGTCGATCTCGCGCGGTGCGAGGTTCATCGTCGGTACCTTCCAGGGTGCGTGACGGAGAGGGGTCGGGGGTACGGCGGGGCGGGTTCAGCCGCTCTTGCGAAAGCGCGGCAGCTGGGGGACCGCGGCCATGAGTACCCAGGTCGTGAGGATGAACGGCCACGTGAAGGTGTGGCCGCCGAAGGGTTTGAAGAGCAAGGTGAGCGAGGCCGTCAGACCGGTGGTGGCTGCCGCGCCGAAGAGCGCGTAGACGCCGTTCCACACCGTGGGGGCGAGGAAGACCGCGCCGACGGCGATGGCGACGAGGACGGCGTTGTAGCCGTAGATGCCTTCGGCGATCAGCGAGGTGGGGGCGCCCAGCGCCCACGCCGCAACGATGCCGACCACGCTGCCGGCGGCCGCGTACGCGACGACGCGTACGCCGGCGCAAGCGAGGCCGACGAGCATGATCAGGCCCACGTACCACTCGTCGACCAGGAAGATCTGCGACACGTTGGTGAAGAAGGCATGCCAGAGGACGTCCCAGGAGACGGCGGTGTCCCCGCTCGTGGTGCTGGAAACCCCCTTCGGCGCCCCGTTCCAGATCCTGGCGAACGACGGCGCGCCGAGCACCATGACGCCGGAGACGAGGCAGAAGGGCGCGGTGAGCGGGGAGAGCGCGAAGGGTGTCAGGAGCGTGGCGAGGGCCGCCATCAGCAGGGTGCACACGAGGGCGCCGACGACGGTCAGGACGTAGGTGGCGGGGTGGTGCCCCAGAAAGGTGACCAGGGCGATGCCGGTGAGGCATCCGCAGTAGCCCTGGAGACCGAGGACGATGCCGGAGCGGTCGGCACGCAGTGCGTAGGCGGCGGCGGTGGAGATCAGGGTGCCGAGGGTGGCGAAGAGACCGATGCGCCACCCCGCAGCCCAGAGTGCGGCGAGGATGAGAACCCCGGTCCAGAGACTGGGTTGCAGGTCGACCTGACCGAATCCGCGGACCGACGCCAGCAGGTATCCGCTGGGCTGGCGGCGTTCGAGTCCGCGGACCGCGTCCGGCTCGGTGAGGGGCAAGGCATGCTCCCGGGTACGGCGAGCGGGATCGCTCTCCGTCGAAGGCACGTCGCGGCGCGACATGCGGAGGGAAACTACTCAATTCCCATTACAGGCATATAAGTAGGTGTATCTCGCGGCGGGCGTTCCGATACTCGCCCGGCCGAGTGCAACCTCGTGCAGACGCGCGCCCCGCATGCCGATGGCGCCGACCGCTCCATAGGTTCGGCGGATGAGTACGAAGATGCGCCTGCATCGATTTCCGCACCCCGATCACCATCCCGGGGTCCAGCTCTCCGTCGTCGGAGCCGTCGCGATCGGGGGTGCCGCCGGGGCGGCCGCCCGCTGGGAGGCCGAACGCCTCTGGCCCGACGGCCCCACGGCGTTCCCCTGGACGATCCTGCTGGTCAACGTCGTCGGGTGCTTCCTCATGGGGGTCCTGATGGTCACCGTGAAGCTCAGGTTTCCCGGCACCCACCGGCTGGTGAGCCCGCTGCTGGGCACCGGACTGCTCGGCGGGTTCACCTCGTTCTCGCACTACACGGACAACGTGCGGGAGCTCTTCGACAACGGACAGCCCGGCTACGCGGTCGGCTGCCTGGTGCTGACGGTGGTCGGCGCCCTGGCCGCCGTCACGGTGGGCGCCCTCGCCACCCACGCGCTCCTCGGGACGGGCGACCGCACCGGTCACCCAGGTCGCTCCGGGGAGGGCGCGTGATCGTCGACTGGTTGTTGGTCCTCGCCGGCGGGCTGGTGGGTGCGCCCGTGCGCTATCTGCTCGGGGTGGACGCCAAGTACCGCCTGCACACCGCTCTGCCGTGGGGCACGTTCGCGGCCAACGCGTCTGCCGCGCTGGTGCTCGGTTTCGTCTCCGCCGCCGCGACGGACGGAGATCTGGGGCCGCGGGTACAGCTCTTGCTCGCCACCGGTTTCTGCGGCGCCCTGTCGACCTGGTCGACGTTCTCGTACGAGCTGCTGACTCTCACCTCGGCCCGCCACTTGGCGACGGCGGGAGGGTATCTGGTGCTCAGCGTGGGAGCCGGGGTCGGACTGTCGTTCGCCGGCGCGGCGCTGGCCGACGCGGTCTTCTGACGAGCGGTCGGCGCTTCGCCGCACCGAGCCCACGACGTCGTGCCGCGTCCCCCAAACCGGGACGCGGCAGGATCTTACGACTGACAACCGGGCGCTCTTTACACGATCACTACAGCCCAAGGTGACCCTTTATGGGAAGTTCGCTCGCATTGGTGAACTCAGCTGGCACACAACTCGCGAAACAACCTTCTGGGCGACCTCCCCAACCAGCACATCGTGGGCTTAACTTAGGTGGCATGACCTCCCCCCGCTCCAGCTACGGAAGCGGCTACTACGCCGCACCGTCGTTCGCCGACACTCCGATCTACGACTCCCTGGTCGCGGAGCGAGGCACACCTCAGATCGCGCCGATCCGAGTGCCCGCCGCGTACGAGACCGGCAACAGCTACCTCCCCGCGCTGCCGTCCTCCCTGCCGGCTCTCCCTGCTGCTCCTTCCCAGCCCGCCGCTTCGTATGGCTACCAGCAGCCGACGGCGCAGCCGTACCAGCCGCAGGCTCCGATGCACCCCGCGCAGATGCAGCCCGCACAGCTTCAGCACGCCCCCGCGCCGTACATCCCGCAGCAGCCCTCCCCCGCCCGGGGGTACCCGCAGCAGCAGACGCCCGCCCGGGGTTTCCCGGCGCAGCAGACCCCGGCGCGCGGCTTCCCCCAGCAGCAGGCCCCGGGCCGCGGCGGCTACCAGCCGCAGCAGCAGCCGCGGCCCGCGCCCGCCACCGGCTACGAGGCGATGCGGCCGGCGGCCCCCCGTCCCGCGCCGGCGCCCTCCCCGTACGAGGAGCCGTACGACCGGCCGTACCAGGGCCGGGGGTACTGACCGCCCACGCCCGCAGGGATGTCTCCGGGCGTAACCGCGGGCGGGTGCGGGGGCCTGGGAAGGGGCTGACAAAATGAGCGGATGGCCCCTCCTGTTCTGTGCTCCCTCCACCTCCACCCCGTCAAGTCGCTGGCGGCGCTGACCGTCGACGAAGCCGTGGTGGAGCCGTGGGGACTGGCCGGTGACCGTCGCTGGATGGTGGTCGACGGAGCGGGCACAGCTGTCACACAGCGTCAGGAACCCCGTCTGACGGGGATCGTTGCGATGCCGCTGCCGAACGGTGGTGTGGAGCTGTCGGCGCCCGGCAGTGCGCCGCTGGCGGTGGCGGTGCCGGAGCGCGCGGACACGGTCGTCGTGGAGCTCTTCGGCAAGAAGTTCGAGGTGATCGAGGCGGCACCGGCCGCGCACGCGTGGCTGAGCGGGTTTCTCGGGGCGGAGGTCCGGCTCGTCCACCAGGACGCGCCGTCGTACCGGAGACCCGTCGACCCGGCGTACGCACGGCCCGGGGAGACCGTCAGCCTGGCGGACGGATACCCCTTGCTGGTGACCACCGCCGCCTCACTGGAGGCCCTCAACGCGCTGATCTCGCGGGGCGACCACCGGGGGGAGGGCCCGCTGCCGATGAACCGGTTCCGGCCCAACGTCGTGGTGGACGGCACCGACCCCTGGGAGGAGGACGGCTGGCGGCGGGTCGCGATCGGCGCGGTCGCCTTCCGTGTGGTGAAGCCGTCCGCGAGGTGCGTGATCACCACCATCGACCAGTCGACGGCGGAACGGGGCAGGGAACCGCTGCGCACGCTCGCCCTGCACCGCAGGGCGGGGACGAAACTGATCTTCGGCCAGAACCTGGTGCCGGAGGGCACGGGAACCGTCCGGGTCGGTGACCCGTTCCGTGTTCTCGAGTGAACGTCCTTGACGTGATCGTCGTGCGGACGGCCGGGAACCGCCGGTGGACACGCGCGCGTCGACGGGTGGTGAGGCGCTCTCCGCATTCCCCCCGGGAGCGCACGTGAGCGCGTCGGACGGGGTGTTGCGGATGCGCGAGGGGGCATGGGCTGTGCGAGCGGTCACGGGGGTCTGGCGCTGGCGGCACAATCCCCTGTGCCGGGCGACGGACCGGCGCGAGGCGTGGCTGGCACTCGGCGCTCTCCTCCTGGTGCTGGTCGTCGCTCCCGCCGTCGGCCGGTTCTGCGGCGTACTCACCGATTCCGCCCTGCGCGACACGATCCGGGAGCAGCACGCGCACCGTCATCGGGCCGGCGCGGTCGTGCTGAGCGTCTCCCCGAGTCCTGTCGCGTTCGCCGACGACCCGGAGAGCGGGGTGACTCCCGCGACCCGGCAGACGGTGACGGCGGGGTGGAAGGCGCCGGACGGCAGCGACCGGCACGGCACGGTCCCGGTCGCGGCGGGTGTGCACAAGGCCGGTGAACGGGTGCGGATCTGGATCGACGACCGGGGTGCTGTCGCCCCTCGCCCCATGGACGTGCCCACCGCACACATACACGCGGGCCTCGCCGGGACGGGCGCCTTCGTGCTGACGGCGGGGGTGGTGGAGGCGCTCCGGCGGGCCGTGCTGCGGTGCATGGTGCGACGGCGGTACGCGCGACTGGACCGGGCCTGGGCGATGGTGGGCCCCGACTGGGGCAGGGCCGGAACGGGCTCCTGAACGGCTCACCGACACCGCCCGGGCCGGATCGCCGGGCGCCCGCGACATCTCACGGACCAGCCCCGCGCAGATCGTCGGGCCGGGTCCGGAACGGGCTTCCCGGTGGCCGCGAAGCACTCTCCGGAGCGGGCCGACGGCCTTGTCCGGGGCCTGACTTCGACGAGGTGGGGGGCGGAGTCGTCAACTCCCGCCCGCCGCGCGCGCTACGGTGGACCGGCCCGCCCTTCCCCTCGGCAGGGCGGACCCGCCCGCGCCGTCGTCGGAAGGCCGTCGGCACCCCGCGGTCGCACACCTGTGCGTACGGGCACGAGGGATCGCACACAGCACGAGGTGGGGGCAGAACAGCGCCATGGCACAGGGCACGGTCCAGGTGACGCACACCGGCACATCGCGATGGCGGCGCCGCACCGGCGAGTACCCCTCGCTCGGCGCGGCCCTGGAGGCGGCGGCCGAGGGCGATGTCCTCACGATCGCTCCGGGCACGTACCGGGAGAATCTCGTCGTCCAGCGGGCGGTCACGCTGCGCGGTCCCGAGGGGGCCGTCGGCTCGGTACGGATCGCGCCGGTGGACGGCGTGCCGCTCACCGTGCGGGCATCCGCCATCATCCGGGACCTGCACGTGGAGGGCCAGGACTCGGCGGCCCCGGCGGTACTGGTGGAGGGCGGCGCCCCCGACCTCGTGGACCTGCGGATAGTGACGCGCTCGGCCGCCGGGATCGAGGTGCGCGGCGCCGGCCGCCCCACCGTGCGGAGGTGCACCGTCGACAATCCGGCAGGGGTCGGGATCGCCGTCCTGGACGGCGCGGGCGGCGTGTTCGAGGAGTGCGAGGTCGTCGCGGCGGGGCAGTCCGGCGTGTCGGTGCGCGACGGCGCCCACCCCCGGCTCGACCGGTGCCGCGTGCACCACTCCTCCGGTTCGGGTCTGAGCGTGACCGGCGAGGGCAGCGGGCTGGAGGCCGTCGGCTGTGAGGTGTACGAGGTCAAAGGCAGTGGGGTCCAGGTGACCGCGCGCGCTTCGGCCCATCTCACCGACTGCACCGTGCACCGCACCTCCGGTGACGGCATCACGCTCGACACGGACGCCGTGCTGACGCTGGCCGACTGCGACATCCACGACATCCCGGAGAACGCGATCGACCTGCGCTCCCGGTCGGTGCTGACGCTGACCCGCTCGACGGTCCGGCGGTTCGGCCGCAACGGGCTCTCGGTATGGGACCCCGGCACCAGGGTCGACGCCAACCAGTGCGAGATCCACGACAGTACGGGCGACTATCCCGCCGTCTGGGTCAGCGACGGCGCCACGGTGATACTCGACGCCTGCCGCGTGCACGACGTGCCCGACGCCCTGTTCGTCCTCGACCGCGGTTCCCGTGCCGACGTGGTGGACAGCGATCTGACCCAGATCCGCAACACCGCCGTCTCGGTGAGCGACGGAGCCACCGCCCAGCTGGACGACTGCCGCATCAGGGAGGCTTCCACCGGCGCCTGGTTCCGCGACCACGGCAGTGGCGGCACGCTCAACAACTGCACCATCGACGCGGCGCAGACCGGGGTCATCGTCACCAAGGGCGCCGACCCCACCATCGAACGCTGCACGGTGACCTCGCCGGCCGAGGCCGGGTTCTACGTCTCCGCCGAGGGCCGGGGCACCTTCCACGGCTGCCGGGTGACCGGCAGTGAGGGATACGGATTCCACGTGATGGACGGGTGCCGCACCACCCTCACCCGGTGCCGCACCGAGCGCTGCGCGAGGGGCGGTTACGAGTTCCCCGAGGGCACCTCCCACGACGGCTCGGGCGGCGCCGGACCGGTCGTGGAGGACTGCACCAGCGACGAGAGCGCCCTGCGCGGTCCCGCCGCCGCTCCCGCGCCCGTGCTCACCGCGACCCAGGCGGCGACGCCGGGGCCGCTCGGGTCGATGCCCGCCCAGCGCGCCGCGGCGCCGTCCGCCGCCCCCGTGCCCGATCCGCCGGCCGAGCCGGCCCGCGACTCCGACGCCGTGCTCGGCGAACTCGACGCGCTGGTGGGGCTGGAGAGCGTCAAGCGGGAGGTCCGGGCGCTGACCGACATGATCGAGGTGGGCCGCCGACGGCAGCGGGCGGGACTCAAGGCCGCCTCCGTCCGCCGCCATCTCGTCTTCACCGGGTCCCCCGGCACCGGCAAGACCACGGTGGCCCGGCTGTACGGAGAGATCCTGGCCTCCCTTGGCGTGCTGGAGAGCGGCCACCTGGTCGAGGTCTCCCGGGTCGATCTGGTCGGCGAGCACATCGGTTCGACCGCCATCCGCACCCAGGAGGCGTTCGACCGCGCCCGGGGCGGGGTGCTCTTCGTGGACGAGGCGTACGCCCTCTCCCCCGAGGACTCCGGCCGCGACTTCGGGCGGGAGGCCATCGACACCCTGGTGAAGCTGATGGAGGACCACCGCGACGCCGTGGTGGTGATCGTCGCCGGGTACACCCGGGAGATGGAGCGCTTCCTCACCGTCAACCCCGGTGTGGCGTCGCGTTTCTCCCGGACCATCACCTTCGGCGACTACCAGCCGGACGAACTCCTGCGGATCGTCCAGCAGCAGGCCGAGGAGCACGAGTACACCCTCGCCGAGGGCACCGGCGAGGCCCTCACGAAGTACTTCACGGAGCTGCCCAAGGGGCCCGCCTTCGGCAACGGCCGTACCGCGCGCCAGACCTTCGAGTCGATGGTGGAGCGGCACGCGGGCCGGGTCGCCCAGTTCGCGGAGACGAGCACGGACGACCTGACCCTGCTCTACCCGGAGGACCTGCCCGCTCTCCCCTGATCCTCCGTGCTCGGGTGCCCGGCCCCGTCGCCCTGCCGGGGCAGTACGGGGACGAGTTCGGCCAGCAGGGCGGCGCGCACCCGGGCGAACTCCGGGTCGGCCTGGTAGTCGGAGTGCCCCAGGATGGGTTCGGGCAGGGGCAGTTCGGCGGTACGGCCGTGCACCAACGGGTCCTTCAGCGGTCCGCGGTCCACCTCCGGGTGTCCGGCTCCCTCGTCGATCCGGACGGGCCCTCCTATCGGGTCGGTGGCCCGCCACAGGTTGCGCCAGCAGTGGACCGAGCCGTGCAGCCCGCGCAGGGCGGAGGGGCCGAAGTACGCGGGGAACCAGCGCCCGTACAGCCGTTCGGCGGGCGAGCCGTAGGTGAGAAGAGCGATACGGCGGCGGGTGGCGGCCGGGAGCTGCCAGACGGCGGAGGCCGCGAGCACACTGCCCTGCGAGTGGCCCGAGATGACGAGTCGGCCGCCGGTCCTGGCCGTCCAGGCGGACATCCGGGAGGCGAGGTCGGGCACGGCCCGCTCGGCGTAACAGGGCGGCGCGAAGGGGTGGGCGGCGCGTGGCCAGTACGTGCCGACGTCCCAGAGGATGCCGATGGTCCGCCGGGCCGAGGCGTCGCGGTAGGCCCGTCGGCCGGAGGCGACGAAGAGTATGAAACCGAAGCCGGCCATCCAGGAACCCGTCGACTGCGCGGCCTCGGCCGCTGATTCGAGGAACGGTCCGGTCCCGTCCAGGGCCCGGCCGGGCACCTGCCCGGTGGACCAGGAGCCCGCCAGGGCCGCGGCGCCCAGCAGCAGGGTGGCGCCGGACAGCAGCCCGATGATCCAGGCGGCCTCGTCGGTGAGCCGGGCGGTGGCCCGGACCCGCGCGATCTGCCGCGTACGCCCCCGCTCGGGTGTGCGGCTCCGGTACTCCGGCGCGTACTCGGCGGCGACGACCGGCTCGGTGCGGCGGGCGAGGCGGGCGGTACGGACGAGGAGGACGCCCACGGGGACGAGGAGGACGAGGAGCAGCACCGGGAGCACCGACGCCTGCCAGCTCAGCAGGACGGGCGGTCCTCCTATGACCGAGCCCGCTCCCATGCCGGGGGTGCCCGGGCCGTCGAGCCAGTCTGCGACACGCTGGGCGAGCCCGCCGGTCATCACCCCGCCCAGCGCGCACGCCAGCATGGCGATCGCCGGGCCGCCCAGCCCGTGCAGGGCGGTGCGGGCGTCCGGGGCGCGGCGGTGGAGGCTCAGGGCGACGGCGGCGAGCGTGACGACGAGAACGCCCTGGCCGACGGTGAGCGCCCGGAAGGTGTCCTCGCCCGCGACGAGCACACCCGAGGAGGTCCAGCCGGGCCGCGACCAGCCCGCGTGGACGAGGGAGACCGCCAGCAGGACGAGAGCGGCGGACGGGAGGAAGGTGATGACCGCCCGGTCGAGGCGGTGGTCGAGACGTCGCTCGCTGCGGCCCCGACCGCAGACGACGGCCACGACGAAGAGGGCGCAGAACGCCAGTGCGACGGTCAGCAGGCGGCCGAAGAGCGCGGGGCCGGGGCCGGGGTGGGAGGAGTCGTAGTCGGCGGCGGCCCGCTGGACGAAGACGGCGACGGTGAGGAGCCCCGCGGCGGTGTGCGCGGCGCGCAGCCGGGCGACGAGCCGGCGTCCGTACCAGAAGCCGGGGCGGCCGAGCGCGGGGCGACCGGGGGGCGCACCGTCCGGCGTGTGGTCCGGCATGTCGTCACGGCGGGGCACCGTCGGTTCCGGCGTGCCGCCGCCCGGACCACCACCCGGACCTCTGTCCGGATCGCCGTCCGTGTCCCGGCCCGGGTCCTCGCCCGGGCCGCCGCGCGCAGCGCCCGGTGAGCCGGTGCCCAGGAAGGGCCGCTGCGACTCGTACGCGCTCCAGGTGCGGTTGGACAGGTACCAGAGCAGGGTGACGAGGGCCGTGGGCAGCGCGGCGGCGAGGGCGAGCCGCCTGCCGGGCTGGGACCACCAGCCGCCCTGCTCGGCGGAGAGGAAGCCGAGCCAGGACCGCCGGTCCGAGCAGGCGGACACGCCGGCGCACTGCCAGGCCACGAGGTCGAGCGCCACCTCGCAGGCTGCCGCCGTCAGCAGCACGGTGAGGCTGAGCGCGAGGAGCCGGACCAGCACACCGTAGAGCCGGACCGCGCGGGTACGTCCCCCGGCGGCGGGCCGCATCCAGTGCGCGAGGTTGATGACCATGAACGGGAGGAGCAGCAGCCACAGGGCACGGGAGCCGTTGCCGGAGGTCAGGTTGGACCAGCAGTAGGCCTCCGCGACGGGCCGGTCGCGGTAGCGCTCGGGGTGTTCCTCCGCGTCGACGTCCTCGGGGCGCCGGTACATCGCCGCGGTGAGGTCGCCGGTCACGCGCACCGTGCGCGGATCGCCGAGCATCTCCTGCGGCGTGGTGCCGCCGACGCCGTGGACGAGCAGTTCGAGCGCGATCCCGGTGGACCGGGAAACCGGCGGGACAGGGGCCAAGGGAGTACTCGCTCTCCGGTCTGCCCGGCCGTCCGGCGGGCGTGGAAGCTGGGACATCGGGTGGAGTGGGGGGAAGTATCGGGTGGGGGGAGGGTCGGGCGCGCGTGGAGGGAGGTATCGGCCGGGCACGGGGGGCGGGGGTGGAGAAACGGGAGGTCCGGCGGCTCGCGGAGGGCCGGCACCCGTGGCACCAGAATCGCCGGGATCGGTGACGTGTGACGGCCTCTCACCGATTCTCCCCACGTCCGGACCTCGGTGACCCTTCTCCGCGGGGCGCGTGGGAGGATTGAGCGGGCGTTCCGCGGTGCCGCGGAGCCCTACGGCCAGAGGGAAGGACCGGACGACCGCGGTGAGCGAGAATCAGAATCTGCTCGCGGAGCAGCGGCGTGCCCTGATCCTCGACGAAGTCCGCAAGCGGGGCGGAGTCCGTGTGAACGAGCTGACCCGCCGCCTCAACGTGTCCGACATGACGATCCGGCGGGACTTGGACGCGCTGGCCCGCCAGGGCGTCATCGAGAAGGTGCACGGCGGCGCGGTGCCGGTCGTCGGGACGAGCACCCACGAGCCCGGTTTTGAGGTGAAGTCGGCCCTGGAGCCGAGCGCCAAGGAGGACATCGCACGGGCCGCGGCGGCGCTGGCCGCTCCCGGCAGCGCCATCGCGCTCTCGGGCGGTACGACCACCTACGCGCTGGCGCAGCGGCTGGTGGACGTGCCGGACCTGACCGTGGTGACCAACTCGGTGCGGGTCGCCGACGTCTTCCACGACGCCCATCGTCCGGTCACCTCCGGCGCCGCCCGTGCGGGCGCGGCCACGGTGGTGCTGACGGGCGGGGTGCGTACCCCCTCCGACTCGCTCGTGGGACCGGTGGCGGACCGTGCCATCGGCTCCCTCCACTTCGACGTGCTCTTCCTCGGAGTGCACGGCATCTCCGACGAAGCGGGTCTCTCCACGCCGAATCTGGCGGAGGCGGAGACGAACCGGCGGTTGGTTTCGGCCGCGCGCCGGGTCGTGGTGGTGGCCGACCACACCAAGTGGGGGACGATCGGGCTGAGCTCCTTCGCAACCCTCGGCGAGGTGGACACCTTCGTGACGGACGCGGGCCTGTCGGCGGCGTCACGGGCGGAGATCGAGGAACTGCTGCCGGGCGGCCTGCTGGTCGCGGGGCCGGCCGGGGCACCGGAACCCGACGAGCAGCCGTGAACCGAGCGCCGACCGGCGCCTTCCCGGCCGCGCTCCCGGTCCGGCGCGCCCGGCACACAGCCCGTATGCGGACGCTCCTGCGCCTTGCGGCTTAGCGTGCCCAGCCCCCCGTTCCTTCCTCCGCGCGACGACCCCGTACAGGCCCCAGGCCGTGTCTGACCATGCGCGTCGGATCAGCGGGCAAGGTCCGGCGCGGTGCATCGCAAGGCGGAGGGTTGCCCGAGTACATGCAGCACACCGGCAACCCTCCGCCTTGCGATGCACCGCATCTGGCGCCGCGCACTGATCCACCACGAAGTGCGGGACAGCCCTTAGGATCGGACGGTGGCCGTCTTCCGTATCGAGCGATTCACGTCCCTCCCACCCGCCGACGCCTGGCGGCGGGTGACCGACTGGGAGCGGCACGGCGCGATGGTGCCGCTCACCTCGGTCCTCGTTCCACCCGGTGGGCGGACGGAGGTCGGTACGGTGTTCGTCGCCCGCACGGGGATGGGCCCACTCACCTTCGACGACCCCATGGAAGTGGTGCGCTGGACGCCCCCCGAGGCGGGTCGTGCGGGGTTCTGCCGTCTGGAGAAGCGCGGGCGGACGGTCCGGGGGTGGGCGTCGATCGAGGTGCTGCCGACCCGGGCCGGCTCCCATGTGGTGTGGGTCGAGGACATCCGGCTCTTCCTTCCCGGCCGGTGGATGGATCCCCTGCTGGTGGCGGCGGGGCGGCGGATGTTCGGGCGGGTGCTCGACGCCCTCCTGGAAGCGCCGGAGCGCGCGCCGCGGTAGGCGTGGCCGCGGCACGCGAGCCGGACGGCGTGGCCGCGCCGGCGGACGGGTCCGCCACGGGCAAGGGCCCCGGACGTCAGGCGGGCCAGCCTCCGGTGCGCAGGAAGGTGTCGAGCGCGGCGGCGTACGGGGCGATGTCGAGGCCCTGCTGGTCCAGCCAGGCGTCGGAGTAGTACTTGTCCAGGTAGCGGTCTCCCGAGTCGCAGATCAGCGTGACCACACTGCCCTGTTCGCCCCGCTCCACCATCTCTGCGATGATCTTGAAAGCGCTCCAGAGCCCGGTGCCGGTGGAGCCGCCGGCGCGGCGGCCCATCACCCGCTCCAGGGCGCGTACCGCCGCGACACTCGCCGCGTCCGGGACCTTCATCATCCGGTCGATGGCCCCGGGGACGAAGCTCGGTTCCATCCGGGGCCGGCCGATGCCTTCGATGCGGGACCCGCAGTCGCTGCTCGCCAGCGGGTCGTGCCGCGTCCAGCCGTCGAAGAAGCAGGAGTTCTCGGGGTCGGGGACGCAGATCCGGGTGTCGTGCTGCATGTAGTGGACGTACCGGGCGATGGTCGCGGAGGTGCCGCCGGTGCCCGCCGTGGCGACGATCCACGCGGGGTCCGGATAGCGTTCCAGCCTCAGTTGCTGGTAGATCGACTCCGCGATGTTGTTGTTGCCGCGCCAGTCGGTGGCCCGTTCCGCGTAGGTGAACTGGTCCATGTAGTGGCCGCCGGTCTCCTCGGCGAGCACGGCCGACTCCTCGTACATCGCTCGCGGGTCGTCGACGAAGTGGCAGCGACCGCCGTGGAATTCGATCAGACGGCACTTCTCCGGACTGGTCGTCCTCGGCATCACCGCGATGAAGGGAACCCCGATCAGTTTGGCGAAGTACGCCTCGGATACCGCCGTCGAACCGCTGGACGCCTCGATGACCGGCTTGCCCGGGCGGATCCAGCCGTTGCAGAGCCCGTAGAGGAAGAGCGAGCGGGCGAGACGGTGCTTGAGACTGCCGGTCGGGTGGGTGGACTCGTCCTTGAGGTAGAGGTCGATGCCCCACTCCTCGGGCAGCGGGAAGCGCAGCAAGTGGGTGTCCGCCGACCGGTTCGCGTCCGCCTGCACCTTGCGCACGGCCTCTTTGAGCCACGAACGGTACGCGGAGTCACTGCGGTCGACGTCAGTCGTCGGGACGGCCCCGTCATCACGTCGGTGCTCGCTGATGCCCATCGCTGATCCTCCTGGTGGAGCCGGTGATGCCTTGCCCCCACGATATTCCTCCCACCTGCGCAAACCGGGACTTGGATCTCCCCCAGGGATCGCTTGGGTACGGGGCACGGATCGCGGACGCCCGGTACTCCGGCACACCGCGGCGGCGTCACCTTGCGTACACGTAATTCAGCCCGCAACGCGCACTGAACGAGCACGGGGACGGGAAGACTTCTTCCAGGAGCCGATGTGCACAAAGGGGGGCGACCGAGCGGTGGACGATGTCGAGTTCAGCGCACGAGGGGTGCGGATCGAGCGCTGGGCCCGCTCACTCACGCTGGCCGGGCAGGTGATCGTCAAGGACGGCCGGGTGGCTCTCCTGACGAGCAACGGCCGGGAGATCGACAGCGCGCCGGTGGGGGCCGTCAGTGCCTGGAAGCGGTGGTTCTCCCAGGCCGATTCGGCCATCGCCCGGGTCAACGGCGTGCGCTACCGCCTCACCATGGGACAACGCGGCAGGCGGCCGGACGGGACGGCACCGATACATCACTTCCTGGAGGTCCTGCGCAGCGCCGGCTGCCGGCACCGCTGACCCGGCGAGTACGTCGTGCGGCGCCGCACCGCGACCCACCGCACCATCCACCGCAACCGTCATGTCCACCTCATCTGCCGTACTCGCCGTACCCGTCATGCCCGCACCCTCGGCCGCACGCAGCTCATCCGCCTCTCGGGCTCTCCGGCGGCCCCGGCGGCGTGTCGAGGGCGCCCGCCGGGCCCGTGCGGGCGCCACGGACACGTCTCCCACCCCGGAAGGGCCCTCCGACCAGCCCCGATCAGCCCCCGGTCCGCTCCTGAACCGCTTCCACGGCCGCGAGTTGCGGGGTGGGGCACCCTGAGCGACGCTGAAGTCACGTCACGGACGGTTCAACGACGGTCACCCTCCGACCGAGGGCACCGACAGCCGCGACGGACCACGAGAGCAGCCAGAAACACCAGCCAGCCACATGCTGGATCCGTTCCTCCGTCTTCTTCCGGACCTCTTTCGGGGAGTCGCAGCCGTGATCAGCGAGCCAAGCAGGCACTGCACGGTGGAGCTCCAGGCACTGCCGTCGCGGATCGGTCAGGTCCGCAGAATCATCTCGGCGCAACTGCGCCACTGGCATCTCGATCCTTTGATCGACCTGGCAGCCCTGGGCGTCACCGAACTTCTCACCAACGTCCACCGCCACGCGGAACCGGACAAGTCGTGCACCGTCGACATCGAGTTGCTGCTCGATCGGCTGACGGTCTCCGTACACGACCGCGACCCACGATTGCCCACGGTGAACGTGGCGGAGACCTTCGCCACGTCCGGGCGCGGGCTGGCTCTCATCGCGGCGGTCAGCGAGAGCTGGGGTGTCCGTCCCGGACAGGAGGCCGGCAAGGTCGTCTGGTTCACCCTGTCCACGCCGTCCACCACCGCGAAGATCCTGCCACCGCTCGCGGTGTACGGATCGACGACCGACGGGCCGTTCGGCGGGCGGTACGCGGGAGCCGTGGAGGTTTCGTCTCAGTTCCCCAGCCGGTCGGCGGTTCTCGGCTGACGCACCCGCAACACGGTGCGAACGTACGGCGGATCACTCCGAGGCCGGTTTCCGGAGACCCGGTGCGGGCGCTCCGGACCCCCGGCCCGTCCGGCGTACGACCGGACGAGCCCCGGGGCCTGGCCGGCCGGGGGCCGGACGGGCCCCGGATCAGGCGAGGTCCGGATCAGGCGAGCACGGTCAACGGGTCGTCGAGCACCGGCTGCCAGGCGAGTTCGGCCGCGCCCACGAGACTGTCGTGCGCGAGCGTGCACGGCAGGATCGGCACACTGCCGCTGCGCCCCCACAGACTGCGGTCGGCGACGACGGCCCGCAGGCGTTCCGGGTCGGCTTCGAGGAGATCCCGGTGAAGGCCGCCGAGAATGATCCGGTCGGGGTTGAGGATGTTGACGAGCCCGGCGAGCCCCAGTCCCAGCCTGTCGATGAGCGCCTCGGCCGCACGGCGTACGTCCCCGTCCTCGTACTCCGTACGCAGCAGGTCGCCCGCCTGCTTGAGCAGCGACTCCTCCGGTCCGGGCGGCCGGCCCGCCGCGAGGAGGAAGGCGAGCGGGTCCGCCTCGACGTCGAGGCAGCCCCGGCCGCCGCAGTGACAGGCGCGGCCCTCCGGGTTCACCGTGAGGTGTCCGACTTCGAGCGCGAGCCCCGAACTTCCGCTGTGCAGGCGCCCGTCCAGCACCAGCGCACCGCCGACACCGCGGTGGCCCGTCGCCACGCAGAGCAGGTGCTGGGCACCACGTCCGGAGCCGTGCCGGTGCTCGGCGAGCGCCGCGAGGTTGACGTCGTTTCCGGTGAACACCGGTCCCTCGATGCCCGCTTCACGCACGCAGGTACGGAAGATCTCGCGCACCGGGGCACCGGCGGGCCATGCGATGTGCATCGGGTTCAGGGCCGTTCCCTCCGGCTCGGCCACGGCCGAGGGGACGGCGAGCCCGGCGCCCACGCAGCGCAGTCCACTGCCGCGCAGCAGCAGCGCGCCCGCCTCGACCACCTCGCCGAGCACCTGGGCGGGGTCGGCCATGACGGTGCCGCAGCCCGGTGCGGTGGCGACGATCCTCCCTCCGAGGCCGACCAGCGCGGCACGGAAGCCGTCCGAGTGCACCTGGGCGGCGAGTACGACGGGGCCGGTCTCGCACACCGACAGCCGGTGCGAGGGCCGGCCCTGCGAACCGGCGGCAGAACCGGGGCTGGAGTCGACCCGGATGAGTCCCAGCGCCTCCAGTTCGGCCGCGACCGCGCCGGCGGTGGCACGGGTGACGCCCAGTTCGGAGGTCAGCACGGCACGCGTGGGCGCGCGCCCCGTGTGCACCAGTTCCAGGGCCGGCCCGAGCGCGCTGCGGCCCCTCTCCAGCTTCGTGCGCGTGGTGGACACCTTGCCGTTCATGGGGGCGAGTCTCCCACGATCCCGCGGCGCCTCCGACGCTTCGGAACCAGGTCACGACGTGCTGCGGGTCACGGCCGCACCCGTCTTGTGCCTCTTCCCGGCGCGCCCCTATGCTGAGTTTGTGCCGAACCCGAACAAACCGTGGACGGTCTACACGGGGAGTCGCGGCGGAAGCACCTCCCCACCCTCCGCGGCCCGGCTCCGCATCGCGCTGACCGCGTTCTTCGCTCTCGACGGTTTCCTCTTCGCGGGCTGGGTCGTACGCATCCCGGCCGTCAAGCACCACATCAGCGCCTCCGCCTCCTCGCTCGGCCTCGCTCTGCTCGGTGTCTCGGCGGGCGCGGTGATCACGATGGTCCTCACCGGCCGGCTCTGCCACCGATACGGCAGCCACCGGGTCGGCGTCTGGTGCGGCATCCTGCTCTCCCTGAGCATCGCCCTGCCCGCGCACGCCGGGTCGGCGCTCACGCTCGGACTGCTCCTGCTGGTCTTCGGCGCCGCCTACGGGGGGATGAACGTCGCCATGAACAGCGCGGCGGTGGACCTCGTCGCCGCCCTGCGCAGGCCGGTACTGCCCACCTTCCACGCCGCGTTCAGCTTCGGCGGCATGGCCGGCGCGGGCGTCGGCGGCATCGCCGCCGGCCACCTCTCCCCCGTCGCCCATCTGACCCTGCTCGCCGCGACCGCCCTGCTGGTCACCGCGGTCGCGGCGCCGGTCATGCTCCGGAACACCCCGGAAGGAGCCGCGGAATCCACCGCACCACCGGGCGGCTCCACCCCCTCGGAGCCTGCCGCGCCTCCCGCACATTCCGCACCTTCCGCGGCGGGCAGCCGCGGCGCGGTGCCCCGTATGAGCCCTGCCGTGCGCCGGGTGGTCCTCCTGTTCGGCGTGATCGCCCTCTGTACCGCGTACGGCGAGGGTGCCCTCGCCGAGTGGAGCGCGCTGCACCTCTCCCAGGACCTGCACGCCACACCGGGCACCGCAGCCGCCGGCTACTCGCTCTTCGCCCTGGCCATGGGGGTGGGCCGGCTCACCGGCACTGCCCTGCTGGAACGTTTCGGACAGACACGGACCCTGGTGTCCGGGGGCGGCGCGGCGGCGGCGGGCATGCTGCTGGGCTCGCTCGCCCCCACGGTCCCCCTGACTCTCGCCGGTTTCGCCGTGACAGGACTCGGCCTGGCCAACATCTTCCCGGTCGCGGTCGGCAGGGCGGGTGCGCTGGCGGGTCCCGGTGGGGTGGCCGCCGCGTCCACCCTCGGTTACGGCGGCATGCTGGTCGGGCCGCCCGTCATCGGGTTCCTGGCGGACTGGCTCTCGCTGCCGATCGCCCTGACGACGGTGACCCTGCTCTCCGCGGCGGCTGCCGCGCTCGGGTACGTCTCCCGCACGGCGTCGCCGCGCCCCTGACACCGACGGTCCCGGCGGGGCCTGCCGGCCGATCGCGCCGCGGCCGCCGGGGGCGATTCCCGGATGGGCGCCATCCCGGAACCCGGACCGTGTGGGTCACGGGGAGTTGCAGGCGCTGCCGGGCGGATCAAGGTGCGCCGGCGTCCGCTCAACCCGCTTTCGGCGACTGAGACTTCACCGTTGACGCGTGGACAGCCACCCCCCTCTTCCTGCCACAATCTGCGCCATGGACATGTCCGAACAGATCACACAGCTCGATGACGAAGGCCGGTTGCTCGCGGCAGCGGCGGCGGAGGCGGGGACGGACGCTCCCGTACCGACCTGCCCGGGCTGGCGGGTGCGCGACCTGCTGCGCCACACCGGCACCGTGCACCGATGGGCGACGGCGTTCGTCGTCGAGGGGCATACCGAGTACGTCGCGGCGCAGGACGAACCCGACCTGGACGGCAAGGAGTTGCTCGACTGGTTCGACGAAGGGCACCGGGCACTGGTGGCCGCGTTGGACACCGCTCCGCGCGACCGCGTCTGCTGGACGTTCATGCCGGCGACCTCGGGGTCGGCGTTCTGGGCGCGCCGCCAACTGCACGAGACGACGGTGCACCGGGTGGACGCCGAGTCGGCACTCGGGACGCCGTACTCCTCGGTGGACACGGTCCGCGCGCTCGACGGCATCGACGAGTTGCTCGTCGGTTTCCACGCGCGCGCCAAGAGCCGGGTGCGCACCGAGGACCCTCGCGTCCTGCGGGTGCACGCGGTCGACGCCGACGCCGCCTGGACGGTCCGGCTCTCGGCCGGACCGCCGCAGGCCGTGCGCGACGACGGCGGGGAGGCCGTGGCCGACTGCGTGCTGAGCGGCAGCGCGGAGGCCCTCTACCTGATGCTGTGGAACCGTCTGCCGCTCTCCTCCGTCACCGTCGGCGGTGACGAGGCCGTGGCGGGACTCTGGACGGAGAACTCCGCCATCATCTGACGCCCCGGGAGGACGGTCGCCGATGACGCCGCCCGGCTCTTCCCCGTCTCCGGGTCACTCTCCGGGAAACTCGCCCTGCCACCCCCCGGGCGCCGTGAGACCTACCGAGTGCGCCAGGCCGTCCGCCGCCTGACGGAACAGCGCCTCCCGGTCCCGCACCACGCCCTTGAACTGACCGAAGAGCTCGAAGGAGACGAGCCCGAAAAGCTGGGCCCAGGCGATGACGAGCGCGGCGGCGTTGGCCGGAGGCAGGTCCGGGGCGAGCTCGGCCGCCATCCGGACCGCCTCGGGGCGCAGCGCGGCGGAGAGCGGCGGTGTGGTGACGCCCTCGTGCAGATGGGCGTCGCGGACCAGCCCGATGAGTACCAGGCCGACCCGGGAGGCCGGGCCGACGGTGTCCTGGGGTGCCACGTAGCCGGGTACGGGTGAACCGTGGATCAGGGCGTACTCGTGCGGGTGCGCGAGGGCCCATTCCCTGACGGCGCACGCGACGGCCGTCCAGGCGGCGGCGGAGGAGGTGTCCGGGCGCACGGTCGTGTCACGGGCGGCTTTCTCTGCGGCTTCACCGATGGCGTCGTACGCGTCGACGATGAGTGCCGTCAGCAGTTCGTCGCGGCTGGGGAAGTAGCGGTAGAGCGCGGAGGAGACCATGCCGAGCTCGCGGGCGACGGCGCGCAGCGAGAGCCGGGCGGCCCCCTCCGCCGCGAGCTGGGCCCTCGCCTCGTCCTTGATGGCGGCTGTGATCTCGGTACGGGCGCGTTCCCTGGCTCCCCTGATGGCACTCATGACGCCCATCCTGCCACGCGGTCGGATCACCGAACAGAAACGAGAGCAGTGCTCTTGCAAAGCCGCCCCGTCGAGAGCACACTGATCTCAACAGAGAGCACCGCTCTCGATCGCGCTCGGGGACTGGGGACACCATGTCGCAGGCACAGCCGTACTACTTCAGAACCGGTGCGATCGGCACCCGTTTCAACAGCGTGGTGGGGTGGCTCGCCCGCCACGGCTTCAGCCTCCTCGGCACGGCGGAGATGTCCGTACGGGGGCGCAAGAGCGGCAAGCTGCAGCGCGTACCGGTGAACCCGCACGTCCACGACGGCGAGCAGTACCTGGTCTCGGCCCGCGGCCACTCGCAGTGGGTGCGCAACATGCGGGCGGCGGGCGGCGGTGAACTGCGCGTGGGGCGCAGGACGCGCGCCTTCACCGCGGTGGAGATCGCGGACGACGCGCAGAAGGTGCGTGTGGTCCGCGCCTACCTGAAGCGCTGGGGCTGGGAGGTGAACCAGTACTTCCAGGGCATCACCGCCACGTCGACGGACGCGGAACTGCTGGCTGCCTGCCCCGACCATCCGGTCTTCCGGATCACGGTGGAGCAGCGGGGCGCCTGACCCCGGAATGCACCGTGCCCGGCCCGCGGTACGGCGGGCCGGGCACGCCGCGGCGGACCGGACACCGCCTAACCGTTGTCGGCGGCCCGGCGGTCCATCACGGAGAGCGCGCGGTGGGCCAGCGGGTGCGTACGGACCAGTTCGGCCAGCGACGTCGTCCCCCGGGTGATCCCGGCGAACGCCGTCCACGCGGGCCTGAAGGTCGTGAGCACCGCGTGCAGGACTCCGGGGCGGCGCTCGAAGAGCTTGAGCATCCGGCGTCCGACGTTCATCTCGACGCCGAGTCCCGCCTTGATGGCGAAGGCGTAGTTGAGCGCCTGGCGCCGGGCGTCGACCGCGTCGCGGGCCTCGGCGATGCGTACCGCCCACTCCCCCGCCAGCCGGCCCGAGCGGAGCGCGAAGGAGATGCCCTCACGGGTCCAGGGCTCCAGGAGGCCGGCCGCGTCGCCGCAGACCACGACCCGGCCCCGGGAGAGCGGCGAGTCCTCACTGCGGCAGCGGGTGAGGTGACCCGAGGAGATCTTCGGTTCAAAGCCGGCCAGCCCGAGGCGGGCGATGAAGTCCTCCAGGTACCGCTTCGTGCCCGCGCCGTCGCCCCTGGCGGAGATCACGCCGACGGTCAGCGTGTCGCCCTTGGGGAAGACCCAGCCGTAACTGCCGGGCATCGGACCCCAGTCGATGAGTACCCGCCCCGCCCAGTCCTCGGCGACCGTCTCGGGGACGGGGATCTCCGCCTCCAGGCCGAGGTCCACCTGATCGAGCTTCACACCGACGTGGGCGCCTATGCGTCCGGCACTGCCGTCGGCGCCGACGACGGCCCGCGCGAGCACCGTCTCGCCACCGGCCAGCACCACCGCGACGGTGCGCCGGTCCGGGACGGACGAGCCGTGCTGCTCGACCCGTGCGACGGAGGCGCCCGTACGCAGCTCGGCGCCGGCCTTCTGCGCCTCTTCGACCAGCAGGGCGTCGAACTCGGGCCGGTTGATGAGGCCGAAGAGCATGCGCTTCGACTTGCGGGTGCGCACCAGCTTCCCGTTGAGGGAGAAGGTGACGGCGTGCACGCGGTCGCGCAGGGGGAGTTCGAATCCCGGCGGGAGCGAATCGCGCGAATATCCGATGATCCCGCCACCGCACGTCTTGTATCGGGGCAGTTCCGCCTTCTCCAGCAGCAGGACCCGGCGGCCCGCGACGGCGGCCGCGTATGCCGCGGAGGCACCGGCAGGCCCTGCACCGACTACCACGACGTCCCACACCGACGACTCTTCGTGCTCACGCCCGGCGTCTGCGTTCTCGCTGCTCACGATGTGCTTCTGCTCCCGATCCGACCCGTTGCCCCAGCTACTGACGGCATCCTACGGCGCGTTCCGGCCAGGGTCCGCTGTGGGAGGATCGGCAGTGATTTCGTCGTACGGACAACGCCGGACAAACGGCGTCGTCCACGGCCGCGCACGACCTGCGCGGCCGTACCCGGCACCGCACTCCCAAGGAGCCTGCCCATGACCGCCCGTCCGATCTCCGAAACCGTTGCCTCGCTGATGCCCCGTGCCAAGGCGGAGCTCAGCGAGCTGGTGGCGTTCCAGTCGGTGGCGGATCCCGCGCAGTTCCCGAAGAGCGAGTGCGAGGCCGCGGCCGGCTGGGTCGCCGACGCGCTCACCGCGGAGGGATTCCAGGACGTCGCGCTGCTGGACACGCCCGACGGGACCCAGTCCGTGTACGGGTACCTCCCCGGCCCGGCCGGAACCCCGACCGTACTCCTCTACGCCCACTACGACGTGCAACCGCCGCTCGACGAGTCGGCCTGGCTCTCCCCGCCGTTCGAACTGACCGAGCGGAACGGGCGCTGGTTCGGCCGGGGAGCGGCGGACTGCAAGGGCGGTCTGATCATGCATCTGCTCGCGCTCCGTGCGCTGAAGGCGAACGGCGGCGTGCCGGTCGGCGTGAAGGTCATCGCGGAGGGGTCCGAGGAGCAGGGCACCGGCGGGCTGGAGCGGTACGCGGAGGAGCACCCGGAGCTGCTCGTCGCGGACGCGATCGTCATCGGCGACACGGGCAACTTCCGGGTCGGGCTGCCGACCGTCACCGCGACCCTGCGCGGCATGACGATGCTGCGCGTGACGCTCCGCACCCTCGAGGGGAACCTGCACTCCGGCCAGTTCGGAGGCGCCGCCCCGGACGCGCTCGCCGCGATGATCCAGCTGCTCGCCTCGCTGCGCGCCGAGGACGGTACGACAACGGTGGACGGGCTCACCGGAGACGCCTCCTGGGACGGGCTGCAGTACCCGGAGGAGGACTTCCGCAAGGACGCGAAGGTGCTCGACGGGGTGGAACTGATCGGTGCGGGTACGGTCGCGGACCGCATCTGGGCGCGGCCCGCGGTGACCGTGATCGGGATCGACTGCCCGCCCGTGGTCGGCGCCACTCCGTCCGTCCAGGCGAGCGCGCGGGCGCAGGTCAGCCTGCGGGTGCCGCCGGGGCAGGACGCCGCCGGGGCGACGAAGCTTCTCACCGCCCACCTGGAGTCGCACGCCCCGTGGGGCGCGCGCGTCACGGTCGAACAGGTGGGCCAGGGACAGCCGTTCCGCGCGGACGTGACCAGTCCCGCGTACACCTCGATGGCCGCGGCCATGCGGATCGCGTATCCCGGCGAGGAGATGCAGACGGCGGGCATGGGCGGGTCGATCCCGCTCTGCAACACGCTGGCGCAGCTGTACCCGGAGTCGGAGATCCTGCTCATCGGCCTGAGCGAGCCCGAGGCGCAGATCCACGCGGTGAACGAGAGCGTCTCGCCCGATGAGCTGGAGCGCCTCGCGGTCACGGAGGCGCTGTTCCTGCAGAACTACGCGGCGTCCCGGCAGGGCTGACGGGCACCCGGGCGGGACCGGTCCGGGCCGTCCCCGGAGCCGTATGCGGGAGCGGGGCCCCCGCGGTGCGAGGCGCACAAGTGGCGCCGGGTTCGCAACGCGGGGGCCTTTTCCGTCGATGCTCCCGCGTCCCCCCGACCGAGGGCCGGCCCGGTTGGCCGGCCGAGCCGGTCGCCGGCTTCCGCAATGTCGGCAGCCCTTTCGCGGAACCACTCCCACCCACTGCGGAACCGGGGCGATTCATGCCCCTTCCCGTCGATTCGGCGCACTCTTGGGTCAATCCGTTTTGCCGGGTTGGAAACGCCCCGCACTCCTTGAGCCGAACGGCGGCCTTCACCCGATTGACGAAGAATTCCACAGAATTCCACGACACTGGCGATGACGCCCGAGCCCGCGGCGGAGAAACGGCGCAGAGAAGCACCTCGCAACCGATACTGCTCTCCGGAGTCGCCGATCGAACCACCCCTCCCCCCACCCCTTGCTGATGCGGGGAGAGCCTGAGCTTCGCGGCGAACCTCTGAGGGGACCACCCCGACCAGGTCGGTTGCCGGGGCTGCGGAAAGGTGAACGGCGGCGGAATTCCGGGTGTACCGAATCTCGCGCGAGACACGCAGTGAGACGCCCGCGGGAAAGAACTCGGCCTGCATAAGCAATACTTTTTCCTTTTCGGCACTCCGGACAATTCATGCCGATGGGGAGATCCAGTACCAATGATCACACTGTGACCTGCAACACTCCCCTTACTGACGCATGAACCCCGTGGTACAAATTGCTGCGCCGGAATCAGGGAAATCCAGTGCGCCACTGTGCGGTAAACGGGGGTGAATTCGCGCTCGACCGGGAACAGAAAGCCCGCTCCCGTACGGTCCACCGCTCATTGCCGGAACGTCGCCATCAGACCCATGGGCGCGGACACATGGACCTCTCGTTCGACACCCAGTAGCGACATCAATAGCGACAGCGACAGAGACAGAGCCAGTGGCGTCCGGACGCCGGCTGCGGAGAGCCCCGACGAGGGCAGCCGCCCCCCGCTCCCCGGAAGCGTCCCGCACCTGTGGCGTCACGGCGTCCGCCCGTACTCACCACCGACTTGTGCAGCGACCCACCGACGTGGGGGCGGCGATGTGCTTCGCCCCTGCTTCGCCGTCGCCGCGAACTCCGAGAGAGAGATCATGCCGAGACCGTCCCGCTCCGTGGCCACCGGTATGGCCGCCTCCGCCGCCGCTGTCATCGCCGCCCCCCTGGTGCTCATCGTGCCGGCCCAGGCGGTCACCGGCTCCGACGCCGCCGCCAACTCCTACGCGTTCACCACCCGTCTGGACATCGGCGCCGGGCAGCGTGCCTGCTCGGGGGCGCTGGTGTACTCCGACTGGGTGCTCTCCGCGGCCAGTTGCTTCGACGACAACCCGGCCGACGGGCTGAGCGTGCCGTCCGGCGCCCCCAAGCAGGCGACGACCGCCACCGTCGGCCGTACCGACACCACCACCACGACCGGCCAGGTCCGCGCCGTCACGCAGCTCGTCCCGTACCCCGGCCAGGACCTGGTGCTCGCCAAGCTCGCCCTCCCGGTCACCGACATCACCCCCGTCAGCCTGGCCACCACCGCGCCCGTCGCCGGGGAGGAGCTGCGGGTCACCGGCTACGGCCGTACCAAGGACGAGTGGACGCCGGTGAAGATGCACACCGGTGCGTTCACCGTGGCCTCCGCCACGGGGGACGAGGTGAACATCACCGGCAAGGACGGCGCCGCCGTCTGCAAGGGTGACGCGGGCGGTCCGCTGCTGCGTGAAGCGGCCGGGTCGGTCCGTCTCGTCGGCGTCAACAGCCGTTCCTGGCAGGGGGGCTGCTTCGGAACGGCTGTCGGCGCCGACGAGACGCCCACCGGCGCGATCGCGACGCGACTGGATCAGCTGCGGGCCTGGGTGGGCGCCAACGTCGAGCCGGTGTGCAACCCCCAGGGCGCGCTGTACTCGGTGGTGAGCGACGGCTCGCTGCTGCGCCGCAACCTCGACGACCCGATGAACGGCACCGGGACGGTGCCCGAGGCCAGCACCATCGACACCGGCTGGCAGTCCTACGGACGCGTCCTGGCCGGCACCTCGGCGACGTTCTACGGCATCAAGTCCGACGGCATCTACCTCAGCCACCGGGTCGCCGCGACCGCTACCTGGGACGTGCACCACAAGAAGATCAGCTCGGCGTTCACCGCGTACGCACAGGCCACGAACCACAGCAAGATCACCGTCGACCGGACCGGGCACATCTGGTACGTCGACACCGACGGCGATCTCCGCTGGGCACAGTACGACACCGTCGCCGGCACCTGGAACAGCCAGGGCGACAAGAAGGTCGACACGGGCTGGAACGCCTACACCCACGTCTTCGCCGCCGACGACGGCGTGCTCTACGGCATCGACTCCGCTACGGGGCACCTGATCCGGTCCCGCTACGACTTCACCAGCCAGCGCTGGATCCAGCACCAGGCGACGGTGAACACCGCCGACTGGCGGGACACGAAGGAGATCACCTCCTTCGGCGGTGACACGATCCTGCGCGTCAAGACCACGGGGGAGATGCGTCAGTACCGGTACAACGAGGGCACCGGCGTCTTCGACAGCTGGAACAAGCTGGTCGGCTCCGGCACCAACTGGACCCTCTACACCAGCATCAGCACCGCGCCGGACAACTGCTACCTGCGCGGCGACCGGTCCCCCGCCCTCCCCTCGGTGGAGCGGACTCCGGACGCGGCCGGAAGCGTCCTGCAGGCGTCCACCGGTGAGATCCAGTACGCCTACGTCGACGCCGACGGCCGTCTCGTCCACGGCCGTCAGGCCAAGGGCGCCGACCTCTCCGCCGTCCAGTGGACGACCGGCGCCGCCGGCGAGACCTACACCGGTCGGCCCCAGCTCGCCGAACAGCCCGACACCAAGGTCGCGCTGGTCGCCCAGCAGACCGACAGCGACGTGGTGTGGCGCCGCCACGTCCAGGGCGCCGCCGACACCCCCTCCTGGACCGATCTCCACGGCTCGATGAAGGGCCACCCGGTCACCGCCGAGCGCGCGGACGGCGTCCTGGTCGAGTTCTCCGCGGATGCCGCGGGGGTGCCCTGGTACCGGGCCCAGCAGCGGCCCAACGTCGACTTCCTGGGGTGGAGCAGGCTCACCGGGTCGGGCCTGAGCGGTCAGCTGACCGCGGTGACCACCGGCACCTCCGTCCAGCTGTTCGCCACCGACACCGCCGGGCAACTGCGTACGGCCACCTTCACCAACGGCGCTCTGGGCACTTGGAGCGACGTCGGGAACAGGGCGGTCAGCGACGCCCCGTCGGTGGTCGTCCGCGGTGACGGGCGGCTGGGCGTCTTCGCCCGCGTCGCCGACGGCAAGGTCGTGACCGCGGAACAGTCCGCCGCGGGCGGAGAGTTCGCGGCCGCCTGGACCCCGGTCGGCGACCTGACGGCGGCGGGCGCGCCGTCGGCGGTGGTGAACCCGGCGACCGGGTTCACCCAGGTCGTGGCACGCTCCGCCGACGGGACGATCCACCAGACCGAGGAGGCGGTGAAGGGCGCCTACGGCACCTGGAACCCCTGGACCCAGGTCTCGGCGGAGGTTTCCGCCACCGACCCCGCGGCCTTCGCCTACACGACCGCCACCGGCGCGGCGTGGGCGTACCTCTACCGCAACGGCTCCAACCAGCCCCGGATCCAGCAGGGGCAGTAGCAGGTACGCGGTGGGGAGCGCGCTGCTCCCCCGCCGCGTCCCCGGGCGGGTCGTACGCCGGGTACGAGGCATCCCGGCCCGCTCGCCGGGGGCACCTGCCCGACGCTGATGCCGCTCCCCGACGGACGGGCGCCGGTCGGCGGCACTACTCCGCGCCGCCGACCGGCACCCCGGCCTCCAGGTTGAGTACGGTGGAGCGCTCGCGGGCCCTGAGCGCCCAGCGCAGCCGGGTGTGGCGGGTCGGCGGGAGGAGGGCGGCGGCCTCTTCCTCGGTGACGAAGCGCCACTCCCGCAGTTCGGAGTTCTGGAGCCGGAGCCCCTCCGCGTCCTCGTCCCGCAGCACACCGCCGTCGAAGAGGAACCGCAGGCCACCGTAGCCGGGCGGTCTCGGCGCTTCCCAGTCGACCACGAGCAGCCTGGGCTCGGTGGTCAGGACCAGGCCGATCTCCTCGGCCACCTCCCGGACTCCCGCCCCGGCCGGCGCCTCGCCCGTCTCGACTATCCCGCCGGGGAACTCCCAGCCCGCCTTGTAGGTGGGGTCGACGAGGAGGACCCGGCCGCGTTCGTCGAAGAGGAGGACACCGGCCGCGACCGTCTCGGCGGTCGGGGGCGGGTTCTGGACGATCCCGCACTCCCGCGCGGCGCCGGTGCGTACCGCCTCCTCGATCCGCAGTGCGGTCTCACGCGGGGTGAGGGCGCCGTTGTCGATGACGTGGGCGTCGGCGGTGAGCCACGGGAGGGCCGCACGGTGGGGCTCGATGTGTTCGAGGCACCAGCGGCGGGTGGCCCGGTCCCGCTCGGCGTCTCCCGAGAGCTCGTGCCGTGCCGCGATCCGCCGGCGCAGGATCGTTTCCCCTGGGAGGAGCAGCACATGGTGGACGGGGATGCGGCGGGCGGCCAGCCCGCCGAAGATCTCGTCGCGGTACTCCTGCCGCAGCAGCGTCATCGGCACCACGAGCGTGCCGGGCACCTCGGCGAGCAGGGCCGCCGCGGTGTCCACGACCAGGCGTCGCCAGATGGGCAGGTCCTGGAAGTCGGTCACCTCCGCGAGACGTTTGCGCGGCAGCAGCCCACGCAACGCCGCGCCGGTCAGCCCGGGGTCGTACAGCGTGCTGTCCGGGACCAGGTCGAGCAGTTCGCAGGCCGCACTGGTCTTGCCCGCACCGAACGCACCGTTGACCCAGACAACAATCACTAGTACTCCCGGGCGGGAAGGCCACTGACCAGCAGCGGAGCGGGTTTCGCGGGATTTCCTGGGAGATGTATGGGAAAGTCGGCGTCCATGGCCCGGCTCCCCCCACCCTTTCCTCCCAGACTCCCTGGAGATACCCAACAATCTGCTCCTCCATCGCGATCGTCACCTCGCTGTACGTTCCCTCCCTGCCGAGCAGCTCATGCCCCATGCGACCCTCCACCGCAACACGCGGGACATCTCCGGGCTACGGCCTGGCCAAGGGGTGTCCCGCAATTCCTGGCGGGTGCGCGACGACAGCTACAGCACCTCGCCGCGCTGTCGGAACGTCCCCATACATCCAGTATGCGGACACCTCTCCGCCTTGCGATGCACCGCATCCGACGCCGCGCACTGATCCACCACGCATTGCGGGACAGCCCTTGGCGCGGTGTGACCGGCTCTGAGTGGGCGTCATTGATCAGAAACTCATGGGGTTCACTCGTCGTGGGTGTGGCGGACGTGCGGGGCTTTGAAGCAGCCGGTGATGATGTGGGGTTGGCGTTGTCGGCGGTGGAGGAACCTGCGGGTCTCGGCGGCGAGTTCGGTCCGGTTTCTTGCCCGGTGGGTATGGGGCAGGCCGACGACATCCGCGGCTCGGCGGAACTCTCGGAATGGAAACGCATCGACCGGCTGCTCGCCGACGCCGTCCCCGGCACCGTCCATGACCCGGACACCGACGACGTCGTCCAGGCCGAGCTCGCTTCCGACGCCGCGGCCGCGAGGTGGGGCGAGGATCAGGAGGTCGGTTCGGCGGCAGAGAGATCCGGGTTTCGGGGCGGTCATGGAGCGGATACGTCAGGGCGGCAGGGGGCCGCTGCACATGACAGTCTGCTCGGCGGGCACACGTGACGGAGGGAGACCAGGGGTGCGGGCCGGGCGTGGACACCGTGGTGTGTGCCGTGTCGTGGGTGTTTTATCCTCCGGAGAGGATGCGGGAGGCCTGCAGCCCGGTGAGGGGATTGGGGGTCTGTGATGCAGGAGTTGCCACGGAACGGGAGGACGATGTCCCGGCAGGCGGCCCATTTGGGGGCAGCGGTTTCGTACGACAGGTCGCCCGTGATCGCGGAAGCGCGCAGTTTCGCCGGCGCGTTCCTGGACCGGGCCGTCGTGCGGGGTGTGGCGGTGGTGCCCATGAAGCGGGGGGATGCGCTGCTGGTGGTCAGTGAGCTGGTGACCAACGCCGTACGGCACGCACCCGGTCCGTGCTCTCTCGCCCTGGACCTGGACGAGGGTCTGCTGAAGATCGCGGTGTCGGACACGTCGAAGCGCTCTCCCCAGGCGCAGGCCTTCGAGCCCTGGCGCATCGGGCAGCACGGACTGGAGATTGTTGTGGCCTTGTGCGACCGGGTTGACAGCGTGAGCACCGCTCGTGGAAAGATCGTTTGCGCACAGATTACGGTCGTCTGAGCTCGTCCCCGCCCGGGCGGAGCCTCGCGGAAGTTGACACCGACAGGACGACCGCGCCGGTCTGATGATCAGGCCGCGCTCACGGCCGGCGGTCCGAAGCCGCCCGGAAAGGTGGCACCTTGCCCAGTGAACGCACGCAGATCCGCACGTCCGTCACCCCGCGCGGCGTCACGGTCCTCGCCCCTGCGGGGGAACTGGACTACGACAGCGTCGTCGCTCTTGAGACGGCCATCACCGCGACGGGGCGCCTGCCCTGCGCCGTGGTGGACTTCTCCCACGTCACCTTCACCGATTCCACCGGGATCAACGCCCTGCTCCGTGCCAGCGGCACCCTCCGGGCCGCAGGCGGCTGGCTGCGCCTCAGCAGCGTTCCCGATGCTCCCCTGCGCGTCATGCGCATGGTCGGGCTGGACCACGTCATCGACGTGTACCCCACCCTGGAAGCCGCCCTCCGGACGTGAAGCCACACAGGCGGTCCTGCTGCTTCAGTCTGCTGAGATGTCCGCGCCGTTCCATTCGCAGAACAGGACGGTGGCGTCGTCCTCCAGCTGTCCCTGGTGGTACTCCATGACGGCGTGCATGAGACGGCGCAGGGTTTCGTCGACCGGCAGGCTGTCGGCGTGGTGGCGGATGATGAAGTCGGTGAAGCGCTCCACGCCGAACTCACGACCGTCCGTGTCGCGGGCTTCGGTGATGCCGTCGGTGAACAGCAGCAGCCGGTCGCCGGGCTCCAGCTGTTCGGTGCACTGCTTGATGGGCAGGTTGAACCCGCTGCCCATCGGTCCGGCCGGCGGACAGCGGAGCGTACTGGCCCAGCGGCCGCCGCGGATCAGTACCGGCGGCAGGTGACCGCGGTTGACCCAGCTGAACTTGCCGGTGTCCAGCTCCAGGTCGGCGAGGATGCCAGTGGCGTAGCGGCTGTGCCCGAACTGCTCGACCAGGGTGTCCTCGATGGCTGCGCTGGCGTCGGGGATGGTCGCCCCGGCACGGCGGTGGCTGCGGCAGGTGGCCATCGCCAGGGCCGCGGTCAGGCCGGCGGCGGTGTCGTGGCCCATCGCGTCGAAGACCGCCAGGTGCAGGACGTCATCGGCCAGCGCGTACTCGTAGGCGTCCCCGGCCACCTGGTAGGCCGGTTCCATGAAGGCGCTGACCGTGACCCGCCGGTCGGAGAAGGTGCGCGGCGGCATCATGCTCCACTGCAGTTCCGCCGGTATCCCCATCGGCCGGGTGCGGATCAGCCGGGCGTGGGAGTCGCTGTGGGCCCGCTTGGAGACCAGCAGCAGTCCGGCCATCGACGCCAGCGCCCGCATCACCCCCTCGTCGGGCCTGCCCCCGTCGCGGGGGCCGGGCGTGACCTGCAGGACCCCCAGGCGTTCGGTGCCGTCGCGCACCGGAACCCAGCATGCTCCGCCGCGCGCAGGCGCGGTGATTTCGGCGATCTGGTAGGCACGGCCCGGCAGCGTGCCCTCGATCCGGAACTCCTCGCCCTCCTCGCCGGCGCTCAGACCGATGCCGGTGACTTCGCGCAGTACCTCCTCCTGGAGATCTGCCACGAACAACCGTGCCCCTCCCGCACCGGCTTCCTTCGCTGCGGTTTCGAGCAAGCGGGGCAACCTCTCGAAGGGGGCCGTGTGACTGGCCTCCAGCAGCCCGGTCAGCGACCGCGCCACATTCCACTCTTCTGACATGACCTATCCCCACAAGTGCACGATCGCGAGGGCCCGCGAATCGACGAACGCATGTGCCGCAGAGATCACACGGGGCTCAGTCCGAAGGAGCGGTACCGGTGCGACGGGCCCCCGGCGGGAGCCACCAGGGCAATGGTCTGCCCAGTCTCCCACTCTCCGGGCGAGGACCGCGGTCCGTCCATCAGGGAGGGCTCGGCCCTCGCCGCTGCTCCCCCTGCACGACCGCTACTCCGCGCCCGGCGCGTCGCCCGCAGGGACCGTCCTTCCGCGCCGCGCTGCGGGCCCGTGCCCAGGGAGCAGTTACCCGGCCCCGAACCCCGCCGTCATCGGACGGTCCGTCCAGGACACCTGGGACACCTGGGATACCCCGGAGCACGTGCTCGCCGCGCAGGGGAGGTGCGGGACCTACGCGGCCTTCCTACTCACCGCCGACGGCACGGCGCGCATGATGTTGACCCGCGAGCACCGGAACCGGTGCGCGAGTGGGCGCTCCCGCCGCACCGGGCCCTTTCACCAGTGGCTCGGGCCGACGGAGCAGACCGGGCAACGCCGATACCTCCACATCCCTGATCTTCCCGGAGTCGGGCTCCTGGGGGCGCACCGTTCAACGACGGAGAGCCGCAGCGGTGCGGCGTGGGTCGCTACCGGCGGAAAAACGCGCTGACGGATCTCCCGCCGCCCGCGTGGACGGCGACCGTGGCGGTGTGGGCGAGGCAGGGAGCGCAGTGGGGGGCGTACGGGTGGCAGGTGCGCCGGTTGGTTGCGCCGTGTACATGACCTTTCACGGTCGGTAGGTTTCAGGGGTGCCGGGATCCGGCCGGGCTGCCGGGAGCCGCCCGGGGGGTCGCGAGGCCGTGCTGACGTGCTGCGGTCCCGTGGCCGCCGGGCGGGGCGTACCGGTGCCTGGGGGTTTGCTTTGTTACGTTCCCATCCCGTCGGCGCGATGACCCGCCACTTCCTGCTCAGGACCCGGGCGGCGTTGACGGCCTGCCTGCTGACCGGTACCGGACTTGTCGCGGTCACGGCTGTCACGGCTGTTCCCGCGCACGCGGCCGGCACGAGCCAGCCGGTGTACGCCGCGGAGTTGCGGGCCAACGCGGTCGGCGTCCTGGACCCGGTCACCGGAGCGCCCACCTCGACGATCCCGGTCGGGGTCGCGCCCGTCGACGTGGCGGTGAGCCCGGACGGGGCGACCCTCTACAGCGCAGACCAGGGCAGCAACATCATCTCGGTGGCCTCCACCACGACCGGCACGGTCACGGCCACCGTCGCCGTCCAGTTGCCGAGGTCGGTCGCGGTGTCCCCGGACGGAACCCAGGTCTACGCCGGGCACTTCGTCTCGCCGGGGGTCTCCGCGATCGCGGTGATCTCGCCCGTGACCAACACCGTCACGGCGGACATTACGCTGGGCAACGGGGCTGACGGCATCGCCTTCACCCCGGACGGCAGCCGCGCGTACGTGGCCAACTTCCAGGACCACTCGGTTTCGGTGATCAACACCGCGACCCAGACCGTGACCGCCACCACCGTCCTGCCCGCCTCCAGCACCCCCAGCTCCCTCGCGGTCACCCCGGACGGCACGGCCGTGTACGCGCCCGCGTACAACTCCAACAACGTCCTCGTCATCTCGACGGCCACCAACACGGTCACCGCAACGATCAGCACCGGCACCAACCCGCAAGGCATGTCCATCTCCCCCGACGGCACGAAGGCATACACGGCCCTGCCGGCAACGAACTCCCTCGCGGTGATCGACACCGCCAGCAACACCGTCAGCGCCACCGTCGCGGTCGGCGCCGCCCCGGTGGACGTCCTGGCCGACCCGGCCGGAACCGCGGTGTACGTCGCGAACTTCGGTGGCAAGTCCATCTCGGTGATCGACCCGGCCACCAACGCCGTCACCGCCACCGGCGCCCTCAGTGCCGGGCCCTACGCACTGACCACCGCGCCCGCACCGCCGGCCGTGACCTCGATCAGCCCCACCAGCGGCCCGGCCGCCGGCGGCGGCACCGTCACCATCACCGGCACCGGCCTGTCCGGCACCGGCGCCGTGTCCTTCGGCGGCATCCCCGCCACCGCGGTCACCGTCGTCAACGACTTCACCGTCACCGCGACCATCCCCGCCCACGCCGCGGGCACCGTGGACATCACCGCCACCACCCCCGCCGGCACCAGTGCGACCTCACCCGGCGACCAGTACACGTACGTGGCCCCGCCCGCCGACATCGCCGTCGATCTGACCGCCGCACCGCACCTGGGAATCCTGGTGCCCTACCTCTCCTACACCCTCACCTCCCACAACACCGGCCCCGGCGCGGTCACCTCCGCCACGCTGACCGCAACGCTGCCTGCCGGGAAGACCGCCACGAACCTGTCAGCCGGCTGCACGTCCAGCCCCGGAACGGTCACCTGCACGTACGGATCCATCGCCAACGGCGCCAGTGCCACTTCCACGTTCCGGCTGCCGATCGGACTCCTCAGCATCGGCCACGTCACCGTGACCGCCACCCGGGCCACCTCCGCGCCCACCGACCCGAACGCGGCCAACGACGGCGACTCCGCCACCTGCACCGTCGTCTCCATCATCCTGGCCACCTGCCCCTGACCCGTGAAACCGGTCCGGCCGGTCCCCTCTGGGTGACCGGCCGGACGCGGCGCACAACCGGGTTCTCAGCCAGCGACACCTGCGCCGCCGACACGGGCGACATCACCACCAACTGCTGGATCAGCCCGGTCCGTGACCTCGGGGCGGGAGCGGCGACACGCTGCTCCCGACAGCGGCCAGAACTGCCGTCCATGCCGCGCCTTCAACAGCGCGGCATGGACGCCCCGCCTGCCCGTAGAAGCAGGCCCTTGTGCGGCAAAAGGCCCGCCACACCGGCGGCGCCCTGAGCGAAGTGAGGCAGATCATGAGTCGGATCAGGCAGCGGATCGTGAAGGTGTTCTCCAGGAAGACGCGCGTGCGCCCCGTGGCGCGGTGGCTGGCCGTGGCAGCGCTGGTGGTGGCGGGCGTCGGCGTTTCGGCGTCGTCGGCCCAGGCCGCCTCCTCCACGACGTGCACCGGCACTTCGGCAGTCACGTATTCGCCGGCACTGAAGAAGACCCCGCAGACGGTCAGCTGGACCGAGAACGACACCTACGCGTGCACGTCCACCGACCCCACCCTGACATCGGGCAGTTCCACGGTGAACGCCACTCTCCCCGGCGCCTCGTGCATCGGCGGAGGCGTGTATCCCTCGTCCACGACGTACACGATCAACTGGAACAACGGACAGTCCAGCACCATGACGGGGACCTTCACCGACGTGACCGCTTCCGGCATCGAGACGGTGACCGGGGTGGGCACCGTGACCTCGGGGCAGTTCACCGGCGGCACGGCCACGGTCGTGTGGGTCTACCTGGTTCCCAACCCCCTGCTCTGCCTGACCACCGGGATCACCAGTCAGAGCGGAACGGCCCTCGCCCAGATCCTCCTCGTACCCTGACCGTCCCAGGCCGGCAGGCGGGGCAAGGCACTGACAGCGCTGAAACAAATGAACGCGCTGGTCAGGGCCTTGCCCCTCCGCCGCCCCCTCGCCGGCCTCGGACTGGTCGGTACGGGGTTGTGGAACTGGACTTCGTCAAGAAGTCCACTTCGGAGTCTCCGGCCGCCCGCAGAGTCTGAGTAGAACCGGGGTTTCGGGGGAATGGAAGCAGGCCAGGACGCCGGTCTGGCCATATGTCCCCGCGACCGTTGATCCGGACGATCACGGCTCCGCCTTCAGCAGGCATCTCGTCCGGTCCGTGCCGCGCTCGCGCCCCGCCGCCGTACCGGCACGGCGCCGAGACCGGCCCGCGCCCTACCGGCCGCCCCGCCCGCGGGCCGCGACGCGGGTCCCGGCCCTCGGCGCGGCCCGGTCACCCGGAGCGGCCCAGACCCATCTGGCTTGCCCTGAACACCCCGGGGGAAAACCCGGCGCGACGAACCTGTTGCACGGGGCGAGGACGGGGTACCCGTCGGCAGACTTCCTGACGTACCGGCCACACCGGGACCGGTGGCCCGGGTCAACTGCGCCGGGCCGTCACCGGCAACCCGCGGTCGGGCGAGACCGCGGCAGCGGCAGCGGCAGCGGAGTACACCATGCGTCAGACGGTGCTCGAGCAGTTCCCCGCCGACGGCCCGCGCGGCAGCTGGCCCGCGGAGGAGTTCGCCGCCGCGCGCCGTGGCGAGGGGCTCGCGGTGGAGGTCGTGAGGGACCTGGGCCGGGACGCCTTCCTCGTGGTGGTCGCCCGGCACCCGGCCGACCGCGCCGGCTGAGCCGGCGAACCGCCGGCCCACCGCGCCCGCGGCAGGACATCGCCGCGTCGGCGGGCCGGTCGCGCACCCGGCCCGGCGGCCCCGGACGCGTCGTCAGCGCGCGGTGGCCGCGGCGGCCGCCCCCACCAGACCGGCGTCGTTGCCCATCACCGCGGGTGTCACCGTGAGGTTGCGTACGAAGGAGAGCGTCGCGTAGTCGGCCAGGGCCCGTCGCAGCGGCGCGAAGAGCACGTCGCCCGCGCCGGCCACACCGCCGCCGATCACCGCGATGTCGATCTCGACCAGGGTGGCCGTGGCAGCGATCCCGGCGGCGAGCGCCTGCGCCGCACGGTCGAAGGAGGACTGGGCCACGGGGTCTCCGGCCCGCGCGGCGGCGGCCACGGCGCGCGCCGTGACGTCCCCGTCCGCTCCGGGCAGCCAGCCGTTGTCCAGGGCCCGGCGCGCGATGTTGGGGCCGCTGGCGATCCGCTCGACACAACCGCGCGCCCCGCAGGGGCAGGAGTCGCCGTCCAGATCGACGCTGATGTGGCCGATGTGGCCCGAGTTGCCGGTGGGTCCGGGGTGGAGTCTGCCACCGAGGACGAGTCCACCGCCTACACCGGTCGACACCACCATGCAGAGCGCGTTGTCGTGCCCGCGGGCCGCTCCCTGCCAGTGCTCGGCCGCCGTCATCGCCACGCCGTCACCGACGAGGGTCACCGGCAGTCCACCGATCGTCTTCCCGACCCGCTCGACCAGAGGGAAGTCGCGCCAGCCGGGAACGTTGACCGGGCTGACCGTGCCCGCCGAGGCGTCCACCGGACCGGCACTGCCGATGCCCAGCGCCGAGGCGCGCTCCCACAGGGGGGATGCCATCAGCTCGGACAGGACGCCGTCCACCGTCCCCATCACCGACTCGCCGGACTCCCTGGCGGGTGTCGGGCGCTGCGCCCGCACCAGCAGCGTGCCGTCGTCGCCCACCAACGCGCCGGCGATCTTGGTGCCGCCGATATCGAGGGCGGCGACGAGGTGGGTATGCATGGGCTTGGGCTCTCCGGAGGGGTAGAGGGCGGACCTGCTGGTTCCGTCCCTGCGGTCTGCTTAGTCTGTATTGCCATGACAACGTTGTCCAGGGCCTATGCTCGACGCCACAGCCCCGACACCCCGTGGCGTCGACACCGGCGTCGCCGCACCCTACGACAGGACAGCGCACTGTGGCCGAGACCGCCCGTCATTCCGAGCCCCGCTACGGCAACCGGCCCACCATGAAAGACGTGGCCGCCCGGGCCGGAGTCGGTCTCAAGACGGTCTCCCGGGTGGTGAACGCCGAGGCCGGCGTCACGCCCGACACCGAGCGCCGGGTGCAGGAGGCGATCGACGCGCTCGGGTTCCGCCGCAACGACAGTGCCCGCGTTCTGCGTAAGGGCCGTACGGCATCCATCGGTCTGGTCCTGGAGGATCTGGCGGACCCGTTCTACGGCCCGCTGAGCCGCGCCGTGGAGGAGGTCGCCCGTTCCCACGGAGCGCTGCTGATCAACGGCTCCAGCGCCGAGGACCCGGTGCGCGAACAGGAGTTGGTGCTCGCGCTCTGCGCGCGCCGGGTGGACGGGCTGATCGTGATCCCGGCGGGTGACGACCACCGCTACCTGGAGCCGGAGATCAGGGCCGGCGTGGCCACCGTCTTCGTGGACCGGCCGGCCGGGCTGGTGGACGCCGACACGATCCTCTCCGACAGTTTCGGCGGCGCCCGGCAGGGTGTGGCCCACCTGATCGCGCACGGCCACCGCCGGATCGGTTTCATCGGGGACCAGCCGCGCATCCACACGACGACGGAGCGGCTGCGCGGCTACCACGCGGCGATGACGGACGCGGGCATCACCGTGGACGAGCGGTGGGTCTCCCTCGGGATCACCGCCCCGGAGCGGGTGCGCGCGGCCGCCGAGGAGATGCTGTCGGGCCCCGAACCGGTGACCGCGATCTTCGCGGGCAACAACCGCGTGACCGTGACCGCCGTGCGGGTGCTCGCCGGTCGCGAACGGCCGGTCGCACTGGTCGGGTTCGACGACATCGAACTGGCCGACCTGCTCGGCATCACGGTGATCGCGCAGGACGCGGCGGCCGTGGGGCGCACCGCGGCGGAGCATCTCTTCCGCCGCCTGGAGGGCGCGGGCCACGCCACCGCCCGGGTGGAGCTGCCGACGACCCTGGTGCCCCGCGGCTCCGGCGAGTTGCCCCCGGCCTGAGAGGGGAGGGCGGATCGCCCGCTCGGCCTCGGGACGCGCCCGGCCTCAGCCGCCCGCCGGACCGTGGCCGGTTCGCGCGTACGCGTCCAGCTCATGGCGGCCGATTCCCGTCAGCCGGGTGACCTCCGCGGTGTCCAGGGCCCCGCAGTCGATTCCGCGCAGCAGGTGGCCGCTGAGCGCCTTGGCGGTGGCGGGCTCGTCCATGACGTCCCCGGCGGACTTGGCGACGTACCCCGCGAGGCGGGCCGCCGCCTGGTCCAGCCCCTCGCGGTAGAAGGCGTACACGGCCGCGTAACGGGTCGGCAGATGGCCCGGGTGCATGTCCCAGCCCTGGTAGTAGGCGCGGGCCAGAGCGCGGCGGGTGAGGGCGTAGTGGAGGCGCCACGCCCGGTGCACGCGGTCGGTGGGGCCGACCGGCAGCACGTTGGTGGAGCCGTCCGAGACCCGTACGCCGGTACCGGCCGCGGCGACCTGCATGACCGCCTTGGCGTGGTCCGCGGCGGGGTGGTCGCTCGCCTGGTGGGCGGGGCTGACACCCACGCTCGCGCTGTAGTCGAAGGTGCCGTAGTGCAGTCCGGTGACCCGGCCGCGCGCGGCGTCGATCATCCGCGCGACGGCTGCCGTTCCGTCCGCCGCGAGGATCGACTGGCTGGTCTCGATCTGGATCTCGAAGCGCAGCCGCCCCTCGTCCAGGCCGTGCGTCCGCTCGAACGCGTCGAGCAGCCGGACGAAGGCGGTGACCTGCAGCGGGTGGGTGACCTTGGGCAGCGTGAGCACCAGCCCGTCCGGCAGCCCGCCGGAGCGGACGAGCCCGGTGAGGAACACGTCGGTGGTACGGATGCCCCGGGCGCGCACGGGCGCCTCCATGCACTTCATCCGGATTCCCGTGTACGGGGGCGCACAGCCCTCCGCGTTCGCCTGCTGGATGAGCAGGGCGGCGCGGGCGGCGTCCTGGTCCTCCTCGGCGCCGGGGCGTCTTCCGTAGCCGTCCTCGAAATCCACCCGCAGGTCCTCCACGGGCTCGCGCTCCAGCTTGGCGCGTACGCGGTCGTGGACGGGTACGGCGAGTTCCTCCGGGAGGCCGAGCGCGGAGGCGAAGGACGCCGCGTCCGGGGCGTGTTCGTCGAGCGCGGCCAGCGCCCGGTCCCCCCAGGAGCGCGGCGTCGCGGCATCGACGATGTCGGCCGGTACGTAGACCGTGTGCACGGGCTGGCGGGTGCCGGGGTCGCCCGGGTAGCGGCGCGCGAGTTCCGCGTCCACCGCGGCGAGCGAGGCGCCGATCTCCTCGCCCACCGCGTCGTCGAGGCTCGTCGCCACTTCGGCCCGTCGGGCCATGACCGTACCTCCCCGCTCGCGATACTTCCGCGTACCGGAATCGATGATCCGCACGGCGAAGCTATAAGGCCGCCGGATTCGCGTCAACGACGTACGGCCACGGGCCGGGGCCCTGCGGGGGCTCTCGGTGCGAGCGTCCGCGTGGTCCCGGCCCGTGGCCGTCGGCCCGTTCGCGAACCTGTCGCGGGGAGGGGCGTATGCAGCTCGGGTGTGTTCAGCCCTTGCGGGCGTTGATCTCTTCGGTGAGCTGGGGCACCACGGCGAAGAGGTCGCCGACGACGCCGTAGTCGACGAGTTCGAAG